>JBDHKN010000046.1:0-37321 GCA_039586365.1 Gemmatimonadota bacterium
GTCGTTTTCGAGCCGTAGTCAGCGGATGCGTCTCTGACATCATCGCGGCCAACATCAGCTCGCTTGACAGGTCCGATGCCCAACGCCAACAGGGCCAAAACAGTAATTACGAATCTCATCGTGAATCTCCTAAGCAGAATCCCAACAGTAAGTCAATAGACACGCATCCTCAAGCGGTTCGTAGCACTCCCTGCATACGAACTCATCTCGCGTACATTCCCATAGGCACTGGCCCACCGCACAATCGTAACAGCATTCGTCGCACTCCGACGGGTGCATGTGGTACATCCAACAGTAGTTGCACAGCAACTGCGCGTCTGGTTCGACCGGTGGCGCGACGCGGCAGGTCTGCGTGTCGAAATCGAGGCCGGTCGACATCATTGCGATCGCGGCCGTAAGTACGAGTCCGTTCATTGCGGTTCCTTCCAATGCAACATAAGACTGGTTATAGGGCGTTAGCCTTCAACCCGTTCCAAAAAGTCCTCAAATTCCTCTTCAAGCTCCCACGGGTCGTAGTGGCATTCCCAATCTTCTCCGTAACGTGCCGTTGCCCACCCATTGAAACGTGCCGCCCACAACGCATGGGTGGCCGCGCGCGCACTGCGTGCGGCGCGCTCCTGGTCGGCGGCCTCATGGCAATAACAACAGACAAGCAGAAGATCGCCGTCGCGTTCGCGGCCCAAACGCGCATAGGATAGATGGTGCAGGTGCAGTTCGCCCTTTCCGAAGCGGAATTGTTTGCAACGTTCGCACCTATGCCCGCGGGATGCGATGATCGCCTTTCGCCGCTTTTTCCAGCCTGATGACCGTAGATACGCAAGGTATTCGTCCGTCCAGTGTCGTTCGCCCATTGACCCGGCTATTCTAGCCAACAATAAGTAGCATTGTCCCAGTCCACACAATCGGGAATCGAGCGCCGCCCAAACGTTGCCCGTGCCCGCCTTACCCCATCATGCCTGACAACATCCGTAGTGCGCATAAGGGTTGCCGCATATAGCGATTCCTGCACAGCTCGTACCATGTCGGGCTTCGTGCTCCCGAAGTCCTCCCATAGCTTTAGTGCATGTCGAATTTCTTCGGCGGTAATCGGCGGGCACTCCCAGTGGCTCGCGTGCGCCCCAAGGCGTGCATAGTGCTCTACCCCGTCACGATCGACGGCATCCGGCAACATGCCATAATCCACCAGATGCGATACCATGCCCGCGAACAACAGAAGTGACGTATGGTCATCCTCAATCGTCCACATCGCATGATACATGCGCAGGTGCCCGAGAACCCCATCGCAGAAGTGCCTCGATGGCTGCTTTCCCAACCCATCAAGCGGACATAGCTGCGCTTCCACGAACGACCTAAGAGGATCGACGTAACGGTACCATTCCCGGTTCGACGCAACCCGCAAATCATCAAAGCGCTTCTGCAATTCGCGTTCCCTAGTCAGACGGTCACCGGAAGCCACCACGGCCAACAGTTCCAATGTGTACGGTTGTCCATCCTGTATCTGCTTCAAGCGCCTTCCAACTCCTGCGCTTGTGCTTCCGATCTTGACGAGCGGCATATCACCACCCGCGGCACCCATTGGGCGCCTGAGTGCGAAATACACGCAGCCCTTCGTGCGATGCGTCACCATGGTCCTATATTCCTCTGCAACATAACGAGTATTATGAGACGTCAGCTACGGTACTGACTACCGCCAACGATTTCGTATCGCACCCTAGAACGAGAATGTCATCCCCGTCATCTCGCCGTTCCCAGTAGACCGAAGTCACCGGTATGCCACGGCCTGTTGACGCCAGCGGCCTTACTCGGAGTTCAGCGCGCCACGGCGTTCCGATCGTTTTCGCCAACAAGTCCTGTACGGTTACCATCCCATTCTCCCTAGCCCGCGGCGCCTCGCGGTCGACGCCGCGGGCCTCAGCAGCTACGGCCTAGCGAACGACTCCGAACGCTAGGACTTTGTAAGCAAAAGCGGGAGCCGAGCATTTCGGGCACTCCCGCCCGCAGCCAATTCAGCGAAGAATACAGGCTGCACTCAATAGCCCGCGGCCGACACCCCTATGACTCCAGCCGGTCGGCCCCTCTTCGGCTATCCACCCACGCGGGCCTGTACGAACTAGAAGCCGAGCTTGAGCATGAACCCAGCCCATTCGATCCCGAGCTGCATCAGAGCATTCTGAAGAATCGCTGTAACCGCAGCCACGAATTCGGCTATCCACGTTGCTAACATTTGGTTTCTCCAAAACTGAAGGTCTCTTGTCCGTCTACGTCTAGGCTTCCCCCTCTACCCGACAATCCGGGCATAGGCCAAGCCATGTCCAGCTTGAGCCGAAATCATCCGGCTGAAGATCCGTCCAGCCGTTCAACAGGGCTTGTTCCTTGCTCGGTTCGTTCATACCAGCGTCACACGGCCCTGAGCACATCAGGGAAAACGTGCATTCAGAACAGGCTACAGTATCATATGCGCCCTCCCCGGTGTCATCTCCACCGCCACAGTTGCACGCTAATTCGCCAGGGCACTTCCACCGCCGCTGGCATTTCTCGCAAGCGTGCCACGGGCGCCCGGCTGGAGTTACCAGCCGTTTACGCTTGGGTGTTATGATGGTCGTCTCCGCCATTGTTCCGCGGCTAGGTGGCCGCCTCAGCAAGTCCGCACGGCCTTTACGATGACCGCCACTCCGGATCTGTCAGCCCAGAGCTTCGCTGAATCTTCCCGCCGATAAATCCGCGAGTCGTTTTTCACTATGCGCGCCAACTGTAACACATCGTCCATTTGCTTCTCTAAGTTTCCGAGGTCTGGAATCGTTATCTTTGGCTGCGCTGGCTGCGCCCGGAACTTCTTGCTGTGTGTCTTTGCCCACGCGAAATAGAACGTATACGACACGACAACCGGGCGATCCAGCGCAGGTCGTGGCGCATGCTTTCGCGCATGCACTGCAAGGGCTTCGGCATTAGCTTTGATAGCCTTGTCGGTATAACCGCCATGCCGCGCCTTCCGAAAGCTCTGCTTTGGCAGCACTTCAATCGGGATAAAGAACTCAATCGCCATTCCGCTGCTCGCAGATAAAGGTCCGAATGTACCAGCCAACGGCCAGGGCGCAGCCGATCGCTATCACCGCGTCAAACTGGGTCGCTATGTTTAGCTTCCTCGGGCTCAAATACTTCGACCGTTGTCACCTCATGGATAATATGGATCTCATCCCGGCCCGGTTTCCCGAACCCGCGCGTGGCATCCGCGCGAGCGGCTTCAATCGCAGCACGCCGATCCTTGCATGATAGCATACAGCCATACTCCCCCTCCTCGAGCCACCATATCGACTCGAACCATAAATCACTACCCGCGTTAGCCACCGCTCTTCTCCATCGCCTCGCGGGCGAGACGATCTAGCACGGCGAGCATGCTTTCCGCCAAGACCACATCGAAGGCGTGGCCGTCCTCATCGTAGCGCAGAATCGCCTTCAGCATCGCCAGCAGCGTCGGCACGTGACCACGCACGGATGACGGGGCCATATCCTTCTCCACCTGCTCCAGATACGTTTCGAGGTCACTGGGCATCGGGGGCTCCTAGCACATCCTCTAGGCGCACATACCGGCACGGCTCATAATGCGGCCGTCCATTACAACTAAACACTTCAACTGCCGCTCTGACCGTTCCCACTTTTCGCACGATACCCGTCATCGTCGCCGGCTTATCGCCGCCTTTCGCCACGTTGCCGCTTCGGCGCGTGAACGCTACCTCATCGCCGACCTGAGGCTTGCGCGTGTCGGTGGTCATTTCGGCTTCACTGCTCGCTTGATGGCGTTGTCAACGATCTTGCCGCACCGCTTACATAAGTCAGCATCGCTTGGTGTGCCTATCGCCTTGCCGTCTTGATCGAAACGGCCAATGCGCTGTGCCGTAGCCTTAAAGCTATCGCACCGCCCACATATCTTGTCTCCCGGTTGCGGATCTGGCATTACTTCGGCTCCTTGTAAGCATCACGTATAACTTCGTGTATGTCATACGGCGACACAATAACGTCCGAATCATCTGCGTATACAACCCGGAACCACGTCATATAGCCGCCGTTTCCTGCAACATCGCACGGGACAATGGCCCCGACGCCCTCTTCTTCGACCGCATAGCACGCCCGCTCACCGCACTCGCCGCGCGGAATTCCGTGAATAGCCGTAATGGGTCCACCGGTTTTGAATACGCATGGCATCATTCGGGCTCCCTGTAGCCGTGCTCAACGAGCGCGGCGTGTAGCTGTGTATTGAACGCGGCGACGGCCGCCGCGAGCTTGTCGATTACTGTCTCATCGCGCTCCATCCGTTCTACGACGGCTGGCAGGCTCTTGCCGGTCCTCTTGCTGGTCGGATGAAAGCTGATGGCGTCGCACCATTGGCGTTCGCAGATCCACAGCCCACCCTGAATTTGTAAGCGGTGGTCCTGCGCTATCGATGGCGGGCGGGGCTCTCCGCGGCGTTTCTTCGTGCGTAGCGGTGCGAATGCTTGTTCTAGTGCCGTATACCAGTCAGATAGCCAATAGCGCGTATGATTCAGCATCATCAGCACTTTGATCTCGATCATCCCGTCATCACCGACAAGGCCGTCCGGCGAGCAGCCTGCTATGCCATTGGTAACGAACCCGACTTGCCGTACTTCGGTAAAGTGCTCTAGCTCGTACCAGGCCCGCGCTTGGTCTTCAAACTCGTGGCCGCGCCCCATCCATTGTGCGGTCGCCTCGGTCAGCGGCCCGCCAACGTCCCACTCGTCTATCTTTTCGCATAGATAACCGAACGCCGCCGCGGACGGTTCTAATTCCACCGGCGTCAGGATGCGATCGAAGCATGACGCCGTAGGCACCTCGCTTCGCAGCGCAAACCACTGTTCAGAACCTTGTTTGCAGTCATGCTCGGTCATGTGCCTTTCTTTCGCGCATCGTCGATAGCCTTTTGAATCTTGCCGGCATACTCATCGAAGCGCACGGCGGGAATATCGGCGAGTGATAGCGGTCCATCGATCTGACCGTGTACGCTATCATCCCAAGCGCCAGTAGCTTTTAACAGCTTAGTCTTCCAGGCTTCAACCTTCTCCTTAACGCCATCAGTCACCTGGATAATCAGATCGTTCAATTGGTTGGCCTGCTCTTCGGTGATGGTCTCGGGGGGCTCGGCATCGCCCGCGCCGTCGGTGTCCTCGCCAACGATCCGCAAGCCGGCCGCGTTGATAAAGGCTCGACGCTTCGCATAGGTCTCCGCGGCGCCGCCCTTCTGGGCGCCACTCAGACCCCCACGACTTTCACGATCGGCCGTATACTTCGTTGCCTCGCTATGGCCGCCGCGATGGTCGAGGATACACGCCACCGTCACACTCTCGCCGTCCTTTGTTACGTCCCCGTAACGCCGGGCGAGCCCGTGCTTGTGCAAAAACGGCATAGCAATACGTTCGCAGTCCTCCAGTGGCGGGTAGTCATAGGCATACGTGCCCTTTTGCGTGACAATCGTAGCTGTCGAGCTTTTCGGTATCGGCGGGCAGTCGGCCTGAAATGCTATAAGTGCGTCCGTGAATGCCTGCTTCGCAAGTCTATTGTCAACCCGCTCAGCGGCATCAAGAAGTCGGTTAAGCTCTTCGGCGCCGATCTTTTTAGCAATAGCCGTTTCGATGGTCGCTAGGAACGGGTTCGCCGGGTTGAACTGCGCCAGCGGCGCGGCTTCCTTTTTCTCGATTGCGGTGTCAGTCATGGCACGTCTCCTCTAATGCCGCGGCTACGTTGTCCATCTTCGTTTTGTACCGCAGTAGCGCCTCGAAGACGGGCGGCTCAAGTGCGATCCGCGTCGAATCATCTTGGCCACGCAGATCGAGCCATACGTGATAGCCGTCGAAAGACGCATAGACGCCGTCACCAAGATATTCGTCATGCGTTCGGGGCATCACTTACTCCTGTTTCACCGTCCGGCTCCGCGGAATGAAAATCGCGCCCGCCCCGAGTTGCTGCTGGGCATCCAGGGCGGGCGCTCGTGGTTTTGCGGACCGGAGGGGAGGTCCGCAATAAGGGGGTCACAAACAGGAAGGGCCATAGGCCCAACACACAACAGGCAGACCACAGGCAGTCGGTCCCGCGACGCCCTTGGCCTCCGCGAATTAGTCCGTTAGGAATCAGGATATTGCCTGCATTTCTGCTCATGACACTCTACTCGTGCGGCTTCCACCGGTTTTGTAAGTGTCCGCTGTATAAACGCCCGCTTGGCTATAGCATCGCCCGGGGACAGATGGTTCAAGACTGCGTCGACTGCGAGGACTAGATGATCTAGGCGCACCGTCAGCCGCTCGCATGCGTCTTGCAGCCGGACCAGTTCGTCATCGTTTGGGAATTTAGTCCCGCCCATGGTGCTCAACTCCGTTTGAGATGGGCGGGCACGTCCCGCCGTCCGTGGCTGCGCCAATATCATTAAGTATTCGTTGCCAATACGGCCACGCGGCTGCGAGCACGCGATTCCAATGTGCATCACAGAAACGCCCAGCCATGAAGCTCATTCGTCGCCGTTGGCCATAGACTCGGCAGTTGTGAAACTCGCAATAGTTCACTCCATCGGCTCCAGGGCTGCTTCGAGTTCTTCGCGCAGCGGGTGGTTGTCCGGCAAATCACGGTCATTCAGCTCAACAAACGCTTTTTCAATCAGGGTTCGTAGCGTGCCCCGCTCGGCCTCGACGGCGGCGAGCTTGGCGTCCGGAGCGTGATGGGCCACGCAACGACTACCAGAGACCAGCTGCAGCGTGACGCGCATGTGTTCTAGGCATCCGCAGGCGTGCTCTATCGTCATCATGTGCTCAGGCATCGGGGGGCTCCGTAAGGGAAAGTGCCTTTATCTCGTCGGCGACGTCGCGGCAAGCCGAGCCGCCCGGATAATCACCTTCGCTAATTTGCTTGTTGCGGTGCCAATTTGCGACGGCCCAGCAACGCTGTTTCATGGCCGCCGCGCCCATTTCATACTCGCTCGCCTCGCTCACCTCTTCCGGTTCGGCGTCAATGGCGGCAAGGACAGCGTCAATATCGGCTTTGCCGGAACCCCACTTGCCTGACAACGTCTGCCGAACCGCCGCCTTGCACCGCTCCCGCTCCGCCAGCTCCGCGGCGCGGATGGGGTCGGGGTCGGGCTCGGCCGCGATATGGTGCGCTCTGTAGCCGCCCTCATTAACAATATCCGGTAGAGCTACGATGAACCGCGGGCCAGCGCCGTGATACAAGCACGCTTCGGCCTTACATCGCGCGAGGCGATCCTGCGAACGTAGTATAATTCCGACCGTCTCCCCGTCCTTCAACTCAATCACGATCGGTTCGCGTTCGGTGGTCATTTGGTCAGCCCCCACGCCGTTTCTCCTGTTCCGGGGTCCCAGAGCCCAAGCGATCCGCTACAATGCGACAGCGACGCAGAGAACGTCTCCAGCGACGTCCTGTGCGCCCACGCTTGGCGGCTGTAAGGCCCGTATTCGGAGTCATTCAGGCTGGGCAACCGGGGGCGCAACGGTGATGTAAGTCGTTGTCTGACAAGGGATTGCGCGTTGTAGACCCGGTCCCTTACAAGGAGGAGGTCGTCGGTTCGAGTCCGGCATCGCCCATCGTAAACCCTTGTCTCGTAAGCACTTATAGTCGCGTCCGAATTCGCCCGCTTGCTTGCGCCCACGCTTCCGGGGCTTGCGCCCACGGTTCCATCTGTCCCACGTCCGTACAACTTCCCGTTGAATCGGAAAAAGATATTAGATTTATTCCGGATTTCGCTGGACACGTCGCCAAAACATAGTATAATATATGTAGAGCGATGAGGGAAACCCAAAACAACCAAACGAGAAAGGGCGGAACGATGAAGACGACAACGACAACCGACAAGAGAACATGCGGAACGCTTCGAGGGCTGGCGATGGAGGCCGAGACGGCTTGCGACTGGGGCCTGGCGGCCGACTTCTGGAAGCAAGCCCTCGCAGCATATCCGAGTAGCCAGTGCGGACAGCTCGTGGACGCTGATAAACGCAACATCCGCCAGCATATCGCGGACTGCGAGTCTTCGGCGATGGATCGCTGGGCATCGGAAGGTGGCGACGAAACACAGCGCAAGCTGTCGGCTGCCCGAATCAATGCTGCCCACGCCGATGCGAAGGTTGTCGAATATCGCACAGCCTACAACAGCTACGCCGAGTGGAATGCCCGCAAACGCGACGCTGCCGAGAATCTGGACTGGTGGATCGGCAAGGCAGCCGCCCTTGAGATCACGATCAAGAATCTGGAGCAGGACGCGGCGGACGATGCCGAATTCAAAACCGCTTGGCTGCCCCTGCTTCGCTAACCCTAACCCCACCCGCCCCCGGCCGTCCGGGGGGGACGGAGAAAGATCATGAACGGCAGGCAAGTCACAGCCACTATCAGGCGGATCAATTGGGATAGCTTGGTGGTGCGTGTACGACGTTCGCCACGAGACGAGCTTGCGCTCCCGCTCGGCCATGGCGAGGATTGTCTTCGTGTGCTGGACGGGGCTCAGGTCGGTGGTCGCGTACTCTGCCGACGCCGAACCAATGACCCATATTTGCGCATCGAACATATTTGTTAACCCCACCCGGCCTCCGGGCCGGAAAGGAGACGAATGAATGCCCCGCCCTACAGTTGACGAATCGAAGAAACGCGGCGAAACCGTCCAGGTCTGCCTCTCGAAACCCGAACGCGAGGCGCTGGACGCGGCGAAAGGCAAGCAGTCGCGCTCGGATTGGATACGCGAAAAGCTGCTCCAATTCCTGCGGCCGCTGGTGAAACGATGAGCCGCGTGCCCCAGATCCGCCTTGTCCGCCGCAAAGGCCGAACGCCTTGGTACACGCTGGAGGTGCGCGGCAAGCGGCATCATCTTGGGACAGACGCGCAAGCCGCTCACCGGGAAGCGGCGCGGCTGCTTCAGGGCATCGACACGCCGCGGCCGGAAACGGCCCACGGACTCATCGTGGCATGGCTCCAGGAGCATCCGGCTGACCGTCCGTGGTTGCAGCCCTGGTGGGACTTCGTGGAGGACGTTCTGCTCGAGGAATTCCCGGTCGATAGTCTCGAGCGGTTCGCCCGCCACCTGAAACGCCGCGGTCTGGCGCCGGCCACTATCCGGAAATACGTCCGCTACGCCACCCGTGTCTGTCACTGGGCGGTCGAGCAGGGGTATCTTACCCAGATACCCAAGCGGCCGAAACTTGCCAAGCCGCTGGAGTATCCCCGGGATGTGGATCCGCGGATCCTCCAAGCCGCGTTTGACGATTTGCCGACGGGTGCCTGGCGGATCCTTTCGTTTATGATCGCAACCGGCTGTCGACCCTCTGAGGCCTGCCGGATCCGCTGGGACCAGATCAATCTCCAACGAGCGGTCTGCATCCTCCCCGCGCATAAGACCGGCAGCGCAACCGGGAAACCCCGGACGATTTACCTTACGCCAGCCGCTTTGCGAATCCTCAAGGAACAGCCCCGGGACCGCGCCCACGTCTTCGTGAACCGACGCGGCAAACCGTACAAGCCGTCCGGACTTCGCAGCATCCTCCGCCGTCGCGGTATCAACAGCGTCTACGCCCTCCGTCACACCGCAGCCCAGTCGTGGCTTGACCAGGGCGTGCCGCTCGAGGATGTCGCTAGGCTGCTTGGGCATCGGGATCTCCGCACGGTTCAGGTTTACGCCCAGGTCCGCGACGCTCGGGCGCGCCAGGTCGCTTCAGCCCTAGTCTCACCTCTTCAGACGCAACCCACTGCCGATGACGCTGGGACTGCCGGTTCGGCGCCGCGCCGGAAAGACCGACGTAGGCGAGCACCGAGTCGGCGAAAACGCGCCACCGGGACTGGCGGGTAGGCCCCGCGCGCCCCGGTGGCACCAGCTTCACGCCACGTAACTGGCCGGTTTCGAGTAGCCGCCGGACATAGCCCGGAGACACGTCAAGCTCGTCAGCAACCGTGCTGGTTTTGAGATAACGGGTCATGGTGCGCTTTCTACTGCCTGCGGGAGAATGTTCGCGGTAGCCAATTCTGGATTGGCCCGCGCCCAAGCAGCAGCAACCTTGAAGGCCCAAATGCCGATCCGGCTAGTATCGGCGCCTTTCAATTCGTCGGGTAGTAACTCGTCCGTAAGTAGTGCCGTAACAGATTCGGGCACTCGAAGGTTCTTGATCGCCGACATAGGAGCTCGTCCTCCCTGACTACGGGTTATACCGTCATTATACCCGAAAAACCGTCGCCGTGCAAACAAAAGCCGGACAATTTCTAGACTAAGTGCGGATGTAGTGCTAAGCTTATAGATGGTAGTGGCTTATGAGCAAAAAAAAGCCACTGCGGAGAGGGTCACGTCGGATGAACTGGGCCGAGAAGGTGGAGGCGCTTACGCCTGCTGCCAGCTATACGAATATCGAGAAACTGGCCGGGTGGAAGCGGAAAACGCTTGCTGGCGCGATGGCCAAGGGTGCGCGGCCGCGTGTTGACAAAGCAATCGCTCTGGCCCGGGCACTGACCGAAATCAGCGGCCGGCCGATCACGGCCGAGGTGCTGTTCGACGATACTATACCACTGCCGCCCATCGGATACGGGACGGTCCCCGAGGATTTTTCGCTGGAGGATTGGGCGGCGCTGCGGCGTTTCGTTCGTACATTTCGCGAGCCGCCGCCTCAGCCTCGCGGATCTGCCGGGCGAGGTCGACGTTAGGCTTGAACGGACGACCATTAACGAACGCAAACACTGGATCGTTTGGCGATGGTTTGGTAGGCATGATTCCCCTTAATGTGATGAGAATTCACGGATCCTGGTGCGAAAACGTGAAGCAGTCCCCGCTGACCGCGCCTACCCAGTATAGAGGAAATTCCCACGCCGTGTACGCAAATTACGAAAATTGTGGTGTCGCATTTGCGGACAAGCGGGGCAAGACGTGATGATGGTCATCGCCATACTGTTACTGACCGCCGGCGGCGCCGTGACGTTCGGCGGCTGCGTGTGGCTGTCTGAAGCATCAGGCATGGACAACCGCCCTGGCCCGACCCTAGTTGGCGGGGTCGTCATGTTCGTTGGTGGGCTGCTCTTGCTCGGGCTAAATGAGATCCGGGAGCGTATCGACACGCTGGCGGCGCAGCTTGCGACCAAAAAAACGACACCTGCCAGCGTGAAACGAGAACCGATCATCTGCCCAGAATGTCACGCCCACACATTCGACGATGTCAAGACGTGCCCGAAGTGCGGATGGGTTCTGGCCCCAAGCCTCGACGGAGCACTAACGGATTTCGAATAGCTAACCGTCCGACCTCATCAGGTGCTCCTCAATCCGACCGAGCCGCCTATCTATATTCTTTAGGCGATTCACGACGTCATTAAGGGCCTGATCGTGCTTTGCCAATATTGTAGCGTGTTGCTGTTGCGTATCTTCTGGGCTTCGACCGTTCCGACGCTTCACAAAGCCGAACACTTCACGTATTAGTAAGTAGGCTAAGATGCCGGGAACACCGACGGTAGTTAACGGGTCTGTCATGGTTGCGACTCCGATGGCAACACCTTGGGTGCGTTCTGGTATCGCCTGCCTAGTTCGTGGCACACTTCTTGACGCATCTCCCGCGGTAGATTCAACATAAAATCGACGGTCCGCGGACTGAGTATCCGGTGCGTTTCAAGGTCGACGGTCGCTAATAGTACAGCTTTGGCCCGCCAGCGCTGGGCCTCCAGTACAGCGTGGTCGACCTTGCCAAGCTGCCGTTTCAGCATCTCCGCATGTCCGAGGAATTCCTCGAACTCGCGGCGGACATCTTCGCGCGTATCTATCAGGCCCGCGTAGCGGCGTGCCGCTCGCTTGGCACGAATGCGCCACGGCACCCATAGCCAACCGAGCACGCGGTCAAACCTACGCCAGCAACGCCGGCCGTGTCTTGCGAGGTCCAAATCCAGCTCGATCTCCACGAGCATATCTTGCCGTTTCTTCAGTTCGCGCAACGCTTGCTGGTACATGCCCCAGGCGGTCGGGCCTTCTGCGCCGACGATAAAGTGCGCTATCTGAAAACTGCTATGGCCCTCTTCGTAGTCCCGCAGCAGCTCCGTGACTTGCTCGTCTACTGTCATATCGCAGCTACTCCGTGGGCATACCGCCCCGCGCCTGGCATATATAATCCCGTACTCCATGAATCTGTATCGGGGTCGTATACGTCCGTGTCCGTCAGGGGATCGCCGCCGCCAGTGTCATTGTTTGCACCCGCAATGCCGCCGCACACATACGCCTTGCCGCCGAACGCGGCGCCACCGTGGTCCGATCGGGCAGGCACGGGGATGTTGGCCTTATTACTCCACGAATTGCCTGCGGGATCGTAGCGCTTTGTTGCCCACTGATCCTGATTGCCACTCCGAGCACCGCTGAACACGTAGCCATAGTCATCGATAGCGCACGCCGCCGCGCTCTCCCGATAACCTGTTGTGTCGCCGCCGATACTCATAGACGTAACCTCAGACCACGTATTGTGCGACGGGTCGAACTTGTACACTGTGCGCTGTATGATGTTCAAGCGGTCGCCGCCACACGAATAGACCTTGCCAGCAAGTCCGAAGGCCGTATGCCGGGCCACGTCGTCCGGTAGTGACATGCGCCCGATCCAACCGTCGGAACTGTAAGTGTAGCGTCGATGCGTGCGCGTGTGACTGATGCCCGTGTCAGCCCCGCCGAATACATAAGTGTAATCTGTGTTTTCAATGCCAACCGCTACCCAATCCCAGCGGTTGGTAGCCACGCCGGCAGCGTGGACGGGCAAACGTTCGGACCATGTTTCGTTAAAAAACCGATCATTCCAGTTGGTCGCGGGAGTCGCGCCGCCTTTGGTGCCGCCGAGCGATAAGGCCATATTGCCCGCCGTAGCATCCGTCGAAGCTGTCGCCGCCGCCATCCCCGAGAGCGGTGGTCCCATCATATCCATTTGTGCGGACCATGCTTGCGTCGGCGGATGGTAAAGCAACGTACTCAGAGTGCGAGAGCCGAGCCGCAGACTTATACCCCCAAACGCGAGCACACCCGTCTGTGCTCGCACGCCGCTATCGTCACCCTCTCCGCCACCACCGATCGCATAACGTGCAGGACGTAGCTCTAGCAGTTGGCGCACTTCGGCAAGCTCGCGAGCCAGATCCCGCATATCGCGCTGAAGCTGGTGTATCTGTTGGTCCAAAGCCATTAGCCTGCACTCTTCGCAAAGTCCAGCTCGACGAACCCGGTCTTTATCGCCGTGCTGTTGTTCTCGTAGTCCATGACACGCTGAGTCACTACGCTCTCGATATCGTGGCGAACCTGATCTTGCCACGCAGCGATGATGTAAGTACCGAGCGGGTGGTCAAGGCGTAGACCGCGATAACGCACGTTGACCGCCCTCCGGTGTTTCGCATACACGGCTTTGGCCAGTGCCGCAATGTGGCGTAGGCGGGCCGTGTCGTCGCGGAGCACGCGGTCACCGCGATAGGCGGAAAGACTGCCATCGGATGCCACCCCCGTAACAGTACCTTGTGCAATGATCCATACTTCGACATCCGGCACGGTGATCGTCAAGGTGCGATCGCGGCCAACACCCGGCGCATCAAGCAGCACGTCTACCGCCGGGCGAGTGTCAGTCTCCAGACACACCGTAGCTACCATCTGATCGTAATCCAGCTTAGCCGTGATCGCACTATCCGCCGTAAAGTGATTCTTTGCGGCGTAGTGGTTGGGGTTGTACCGAATATCTAGTGCAAGACCTTGATCTATAAGGCTAAACTGGCACGGCTTGTGGTCGGGAGCTGGCCGATTGCCCATCATCCACTTGTACTGATCGTCGCCGCTCTCCAAGATGCGCATGAGGACAAATGGTGCCATATACACAGGCTCGTCATCTGCGCCGCCGCCGGGGACTACGAACGGAAGTTGTCGTCGCCATGAATGGCCGGTGTTCATGTATTCGGCGAAAGACGCAAAATCGATTACCGCGTTATCACTAAACGACGGATTGAGCGCCTGAAAGTAGACCGTCCGCCAATTGAATGAGGCTGGTAGCCGGAATCGTTGCCAGACGCGCTCAAAGTCTGGGCTGGTCCGAGCAACATCATCGGCCGCGATATACGCGGTTTGAGTCGCCGCAAGCCAGTCAGGTTCGATAAGGACGCGATCGCTGGTTATATCCAGTACGCTAGTGGCTACCGAAAAACAGCTCAGCACCCGTGCGCCTTGCACGCGGAGCCGGTCATACGTCGCCATCGCGTCGACGGTGACTAGGCTGTGCTGCACTTCGAGCCCACGATCTAATGATAGATATTCACGCATAGGGTTCGGCGGTAGTGTCACGTCGCCGACACTGATAGCCGCATCGGCCATTGACACCAATTCGAATTCGACAACACCGCTAGGAAAGCCCGCTTCACCGCCGCCGCTCCCGGGCAACGTCGACCACCTCACCTGTGCGCCGAGTCCACGGGACCGGTCGACAAGCGATGCCAACACGCTTGACACGTTCCGGCCTTCATGTGGAACGCGCGTCTGCATTGCATCGAAGAATCGGATGATCTCGGGGTCCTCGGTTTCGGCTACCGGCGCCAAGTAGAAATCCGGCTCCGTGATGCTGGGGCCGTCCGGATTGGAGTAGTGCAGCAGGTATTCGACGATGTCCCGGTGTGACCATACCGACGAACCGCCAAAGCCATACGCGACCTCGGTCCCGCTCTCTTGGATCTTCTCTGCCGAGCGGTTGCCTAGCTCTTGAAGTCCTGACACATAGCGCTGATTGAATGTCGGCGACCACCCGATCCACTTGGCGCTCGCGTCGTCCTTGCGTACCCACGCGCCCGGCACTTGCCGACGCTCGAGCAGGTATTCCAGCCCGTAGGCCGTCATCGGCTGATCGCCGGCCGGATGGGTCGTGCCTGACAGGTCAACAGTCGTTCCGAACACCTGAAGCTGTTCGGCGGGGATGACGCCCACCCACGAGATGAACGGGCGCCCTTGCTCGGGAATCACGCGGATGCACACATATAAGTCCAAGCCCTCGGCCGGGAGCCAGTGCGCCATATCTATCCGGTCCTCCCGCTTTACATCGCCGTAATGGTAGATGAATTCGGCAGACGAACGCTCGGGGAACGCGGCTTCGACAGAACGTAGCGGCTGCAAGTAGGGAACGTGTCGCCAGGGGCCGTTCCAGCCATCGCGGACGTAAGCGTGAGCCCACGCCTTGCCGAAGACGATGCCCGCACCGCTAGGTCCCCACGGCGACGGGTCCGGCCGGGGTGCTGTGGGTGGTGGCCCTAGCATCGCTCGTGCCATCACCAGCTCTCCACCTGAACGGCCGCGGGCGGACCGGGCACCGGACCGGCGACCAGATAGTTCACCAAGTCGCTCGTGATCGGATCACTGATTCGGGAATCCGCAGTCCGTAGAGCATATACACGCGCAGTGACGTTGACGCCCTCGAATGTCTCCGACGATGTCCAGTCGAGGCGGGCCAGACCATCGGCTTTGGCCATTGCTACGGTTGCCATGTACGCATACGCGGCCTCGCCGATTTTGCGCATGATGTAGAATGAATCCGCCGCTAGGTCCCCGTCAATCGCGTAGACGTAATGCGCCTTGATGCGTAGCGTGTAGCCGGGGGCAACGTCCGCCTCGATCCACTCGGGTGCCGAAGGTGCCACGTCAATCTCATCGCCTAACGCATCCAATTCGATTTGCGTCGCGCTGATGTTTTCGCTGAGTTCACCATATTGATTGCGCTTGCGAACCACGAGGTGATGAACACCCTGACCGCTGATCGGGGCATCGAGCGGTAGCGTCGGGCCGGTTACGAGCGGCGTACTGAAGTCCGCGCCACCAATCCCGTGATAGACCTCGTATCGATCCGCCGCCAGTTCGGCCACGCGATGCCTGCCGACTGCCCGCGCTTCGTACCGCTCAAGAATCCGGCTTTCACCAAGAGTGCGGCCCTCGTATCGATTACGAATCGTCGACTCGCCCACCGCTCTCGCCTCATGCCGCGTCGTCAGAATGCGACACTCGCCCACTGCCCGTGCTTCATGGCTCACGCGCACAACGTGCGTACCGACCGCCCGCGCTTCATGTCGGTGAACAACCATATCGTGGACACCGACTGCGCGCCCCTCATGCCGGTGCTGCACGCCATGCTCACCTACTGCCCGCGACTCATGGCGGTTATAGACGCTGTGAGCGCCAACGGCCCGGCCTTCATGCCGCCGAATGCCAAGGCCATGCTGGCCCACCGCGCGGCCTTCATGCCGCGTGCGTATGGTGTGAGTGCCGATCGCCCGGGTCTCCATGCGGCGCGTGTACGGCCCAGTCGGGACGGTAAAGTCACTCGACCATGCCGCCTCGGCCTGGATTCGGAACTCGTCGAAGTAGGCGTCGGCCGTCCGAAGCGCGCCGCCTTCAAACGACCTTCCGATGTACGTCTTCCACTCGCTGCAATCGATATCCAGCGGCGCCTCGTTTACGTCAACGGCGCTGACCTGAATCTCCTGAAGCCCGTCCACATAGAGCGTCAGCAGCGTGCTCGAGCGCACGATTGCAAAGTGATGATACGCGCCGACGAGACTAGGGATTAGAGCCGATGCAGCCGACACCAGATCCTCTCCAGCACGCCGATAATGAAGTCGGAAACTAATCGCGTCACCTTGGATGTTGGCGCGTTCCAATGTGAAAGCGTTATCAACATCTGGCTTGCCAGCGCTATCTGCAATTAGCCCAAGCAAATGCGGGCGCTGCGCATCACAGAGCCGTGCCCACCAGTCGACCGTAAAATCCTCTGTCCCGAAATCGAAGTCGTCCGTTGGGTTGATTCTCACCGACGACCCGCTTCCATGCATCCCGACCGCGCCGAAGTTCCACTTAGGAACACGCTCGATCTGGGTGTCTTCAGCGGCTAGGATTGTTTTCGCCGTACCGCCTACGGCCCGATCAACGAACGTCGTAGCTCCCAAGTCCTCGTCGAAGTGTAATAACAATAGGGTATTCGCGTTGTTTTCGCCAGCGATATCAGACGGGGGAAGCACACCCAGCGTGCCTGTTGTGCCAAGCGTCACCGCTGCCGTACCGGTCAGTTGTGCGATCGCCGTGAGCGTTCCGGACGCGCCTAACGCCAATAACGAAACGCCGGCAATTTCGCCCGCCGCTTCCAGGGTGCCCGACGTTCCCAGCGATAACACCGACGTACCGGTCACCTTGCTGATCGGCTTCAGTGCTCCGGATGTACTCAGGGTTAGTACCGACGTGCCTGTCACTTTCGCAATTGGGCTGAGCGCTCCGGACGTACTCAGACTCAGCGCCGACGTGCCGGCCATTTCGCCTATAGTAGCCAGCACGCCGGATGTCATCAGCGCCAGGGCGGACGTACCGCTAAGCGCGCCGGTCGCCTCCAATACCCCGGATGTATCTAAGGCCAGCGGCGATGTACCAGTTAGCTGTGCGGTCGACGTCAGTGTTCCGAACGTACCGAGTGCCAGCGCCGACGTGCCCGTCAGTACCAGGGTGCCGGTAAGCATCCCGGATGCGCCCAATGCTAAGCTCGATGTGCCCGTAAACTCTTCCCCGCTCGCTAGGACGCCGGACGTCGCCAGCGTCAAGGCCGATGCGCCGCTTAGTTCGGCAGTCGCTTCCAGCGCGCCGGATGTACTCAGGGACACCGCTGACGTGCCCGTCAGCTTGCCGATCATTTTCAGCGCGCCGGACGTACTTAGCGTCAATACCGGCGTGCCCGTCAGTTTCGCAATCGCGGCCAGTGTCCCAGCAGTGCTCAGCGTCAATGCTGACGTACCGGTAGTTTCTTCGGTAGTCGCCAGCACACCCGACGCTGTTAGTACCAAGGCCGACGCGCCGCCGACTTTTGCGGTTGCTTCAAGGGCGCCCGACGTGCCTAATGTCAACGATGACGTACTGGTCAACAGCGCGCTCGCCGTGAGCGCACCGGACGTACTAAGGGTCACAACCGACGTACCGGTTACTTTCGCGGTGCCGGTAAGCGCCCCGGATGTGCTGAGCGCGAGCACCGACGTACCAGCGATCTCGCCGCTCGCCTGTATCCAGAAAAACGAGACCATCGGCTGTACCCCAAGCGCTGCGGCTTAGGCCATCGTGACCTGGAGCCCGCCCGGAGTTCCGCCTGCGAATTTCGGTGTCACGCCGGTCACCACGTTCATCGCTGTATCAAGCGTCCCATAGGCCAGCATGTTGCCGGCACTGGCGGCGTCCACAATTGCAAAATGCGTGCAGTTGCTTGACCCGCCGGTGCATTCGCCAAACGTGATGTCGTTCGCGTTGCTGATCGCGCCGGCCGCAGCCGCATTCCAGTCAGCACCCGCCGTTGATACACGAGCGTAGCCGGTGTAGTTGGCTTCGGTGATCGTCGACCCGGTATCCGCGTCCGAGGGCGCGGACGTGAGCAGCGCCACGTATGCCGTTGGCATTGTGAACGACGTCTTACCCACGATGTGGTCGAGGATCTTTAGTTCCAGATAGTCCGATGCTTGACTCATAGCCCACTCTCCTTACTGGAGGCCGAGAATTACAAACTTATCGCCGTTCCCCGGCGCCTCTGTGAATGCCAACACCTCGACATTCTTACTCGATCCCGTGTAATTCGTGATCTTGCGGTACTGCCCCTTCAATACCCCGTCGATGAATGCGAGAATCTCGTTGTTGTAGTGGTCGTCCGAGGCTTCGGTTAGATCGGTATCAAAGTCAGTAGTCGTCGCGCTCCCATCGTTGACGGCGCCGAACGTGCAGACCCCCGTATACATCGAGACCAGGTTGTCCGCGGTCGGCTTGGAACTACCTACCTTGACCGCATCCGCCGGGAACTCCTCGTGCTGGGCGCTGGCGTGCCCATAGGTCTCGACAAGCAAGACCTTGTCGAGCCAGACCTTGGGGTCGGTCTGATCCACGACGTATACGACGATTCGCGCCGCCTCCATCTCAGTGGCGCTCAGTGCCAGCGAGTAGCCCTGCCCCTCATCTACGAAGGCGTTCGCGGTATTCGCCTCCGCGCCCTCGTCCTTCATTATTTTAGTGTCGCCGGCCGCGTGCGCCGCGTCCACTTTCAGGTCCACGCCATCCAATTCATAGAGAGCAAAGTCGATCGTCGCTGCAACTCCATATTCTCGCAGATACACTGGGTTCATCAGTAACCTTCCATCCGCCGACGTAGGGGTGCAAATTTCTGTTCATAGGCCCCAACCGCTGTGGGGTCGAGGCGCACACGTTGGTCGAGATCCCGCGGCACAAGCGGCGGACTGATTCGCCGGCCCAGTGCCCCCCCCGGGTATCCGTTCGGTGACCAGTCCGGATCTGCCGTCGTATAGTTCGACCCCGGCGTGTCATTAAACGAGGTTCCATCCGGCGGCCAGAAATAGTTGTTGTGCTGCCAGTCCGTGAACAGCCCGTTCGCACCGCCGTATGCGAAGTCTCCGACCGGTGCGTCGCGATAGTCATCTGATGCGATGTTCACCGCCGCAAAGTTGCACCCCACAACGGTCGTGGCCAGCCATGCGCAATCCCGCCAGTATGGAGGTTCGCCGGCCTGATGGCGCGCGCCGAACGTAGTTGTTACTTTCCCTTCCAGCCCCTCGCCTGTTGCTTCCCATCGTTGCGTCACATTCCATAGAATCAGGTGGCAAGCATCCCCTTGAAGCTGTGCGAGACAGTTCGAGCTGGTGCCCACCGGATTGTCAGGATGCTGAAAGTACACATTCACCATTGCCACGTTGGCAATGACGCCCTGACCATGCGTCGTCCGCCGGAGTAAGAACGGATGGGCCAGCGCATTAGTGAACGCGCAATTCATCATCACCGCGTTCTCGAAGGCATGTGTCGGTGTCACTCCTTGGATCTGGAAGCAGTCGGTATGATAGGTATAGGCCCCCGCATTTATCGTGTCACAGGAGCAGTTGACAACGCACCGAATCCCGTTCACGCAGAAGTCCTCCGCGATGTCTTCGGCGGTGCAATCCCTTACCAGCATTAGGCGCCCGTCATCGTGATTGCGGCCACGGTGTGCGATTCGCACGTTCTGTGAGTGCGTGTTCACATAGAAGGATTCCGTCGCGATGCCGTTGACGGCTTGCGCCCCACCAATCGGATGCACCAGCCCGGGATACGTGTAGCCTTCGTGGACGCAATCCTCGATCAACCACTTGTTGTCCGTCAGCACGTCGCTATATAGACACGCGGTGCGTGGCGTCGTCGTGTCGCCAATCGTAATATCGTAGAACCGAATCAGCTTCGCCTTGGTCATCGGCGTCGTGGCCTGAAGATTGATCCAGGTATTGGTCTTGTCGCCGCCCCATGAGGTAATCGTTGCCCATTCCTGGCTGTTCACCCGTTCCGTCGCGTCTGCCTGCTCGAATTTGTTGTCTTCGTTCGGCTTGATGCAGATCATAAGCCCATTCGCGTCACCCTTGTCGATCGCCGCCTGTTTGAAGGCAGCTCCAAGCGTAGCGAACGCCGCGGGGCTTCCCTGGGCAGTCGCGTAGGTGACGCCCGTACCATCATCACCACTGACAGAACTGACATAGGCCCACCGCCGGGCAAGGGTCCCCGTATCCACTACCCACTGAAGACCAGGCAAACCTATTTCACCGTTCGGCCCGGTACAGTTCTCATCGCGCACACCACCGTCAAGGCTCGTCACCTTGGCGTACATCGTGAACTTGCCTTCGGCAGCCGCGTTGAATAGCGACTCATCCACCGTCACTTCGTATAGCCCGTTGGCACTCCGGCTAGTGACCGCCGTAAAGTTATGGGGATCGTCGCCGTCATAGGTCCCGCCTGTCTCCTCGCACTCCAGGCGGAACTCTACCTTTTCAATGCGATCGCCTAGCGTACCCTCTTTCGCGCAGAAGGCGGCAACGCCGAACGTATACGTCGCATCCTCTTCTAGTCGCTGGTGGGGTGGCGATGCCCATCGCGCGATGGGAAGTAACGGTGTCATAATCGCTGCAAGCGGATGCCCGACACATTCGAGCGTATTCTGTTGATTCCACGTAGTCGCCTCGTCGGGATGGGTCAGACGCGAACTATACGAACCCGCCGTCTGGTTGAACTGAATAGTAATTACTGCAACGCCCGCACTACGGTAGATGAAGGCGACGATGTAATCCCCGTCGTCCATGACCACGTCGCCGACGGAATCCTGAAGGTTGTATTCGAGGATACTTGTCGTCAAGACTGGTGTTTCTTTCGACCATAGCGTCTCTTGGAGCGCGCCCGCGGAGTTATACCGCCGCAGGTCCACTGTAGCTTTGGTCCCCGTACCGAAACCCCGTTTAAGATATACCGTGACCGTCCACGTCCCCGCTACGATGACCGTTGCCGGGGAACGCTGATAATTCCACGAATGGCCCGTTCCCCCGAACGTATCCGAATCATTCTCCGCGTCGGCGGACGACTTCATCAGGTACTTCGTAGCACCATCGTTGATGCTGGCCCCCGCGTCATCTGTAAAGTAGTGCGTTTCGGCCATCGCTAGGTCGCCGGAAGATCCTTCAGTACGTGCATTGGATTAACAAACTTCCACACGATGGTCTCGCCGCCGGGGTTCTGTGACGACGCCAGCGGGAACCACCAGACCGGAACATTCTGCGTATCCGTGTCAGTGCCGTCGGGATCGTAATACACGAGCAAACCGGATACCGCCCGGGTCCCGTTGCTAAGCGCACCCAACGACAGCAGGTGACCGGCCTGCGTGATCTTTACTTTGTGATTCGTCGTGTCGACGGCCACGCTCATCGTCATGTCTTTGCGCGCGTAGCCACTGCCGTCCATCTCGTCGAGTGAACAATCATCCAAATCCGTCTGGCTCCGGTCCGTATCGAAGTCGAAGTTCGTCATCGTCAGCAAAGCGCGGAACCGATCCCCGGGCGTAACCGCTTCCAAGTCTTTAGTGGCGATGATCTCAAAGCCGTAATCGAACGTCACTTCGGCCATTTACCTACGCCGCATCAAAAGCAAATGCTAAATCGTGCACCATGCCGCTTTGCCCGACTGCGCCGACAGGCGTCTCTCGATGTATCCACACGCCATAGATGTAACCCGCCGATAGGTCGCCAATGTCCACCGCGTCACCGTCGAGGATAGGGGACGTGAAGGTGATGCCGCTCGGTGCCGTATCCTCATCAGCGCCCGTATTGTCAACGAAACTCCCCGATGGCTGACTTGTCGGCGCATCCTTGCCAATGCCAATGCCGGGTATTGCATCGACTGTATCGGTGGCAGCGCCCGCAGCGGCGGTCGTTCCAAGCAATTCACGGCCAGCAGCAGGGACCGTCAGGACCGTCGTCGTGCGCGCTGAGTAATACACAATCTCGCGCTCTGATCCGCCTGTTGTGTAAATAGCGCAATAGCCGGTGTCAGGCCAGTCGGCAAACGTCCCGCTCGTCGTGATCGTCCCGGCGCCACTTGCTGGTAATTGCCCGGCGTCGCTCGTCTGTTGCGTACCGAACGTCTTCAGCTTGACCTTAACGTCTTTGACCGTCGCGCTCGCATCGTTTTTGATCGCAATGCACCGGTATTCGTCATCACCCGCAGTCGCCTCCGCCGAAGATATGTCGTCTAATGCCGTTACGTTGTTTTGTGATCGCGTCAATACCAGGGTAGCCGTGCCCGTAAGCGCCGTAGCTGATGTGCGCGTCACACGGACGTATTTCTCTGTTGCACCGCTCCCACCTTCGACGATCTTAGTCTCGCCGTTGGCAATCGTGACCGTCGGCCCTTGGCTACCGCCCGGCGGAGTGTACCGCAGATCATTGTCACCCGTCGCCGTGAGTGTTCCGCTGCCTTCGCCATTGGCGCCGCCCACATAGTCGACTGTGATGTTACTGATCGGGTTCTGAACCGAGCACGCGAGCATCGTGACCTCCGTTCCAGACCGGAAGTTCCCGAGACTCGCATCCGGATCAGTCTGTGCATTCCCATCGGCCGCGGCACCCGTGTTGTAGAAACGGATGCTGTCACATCCGGTTTTTTCGTCTGGCATCCGTCTATCTCCTATGCCGCGGCGACAACAACGTCACCGGTTCCGGCGTCATACACCATCTGCACGTGAGGCGGATCGGGCATCCGCACAAGCGTATAAGTCACGGTCGCCGGTGTGCCGGCCCCAGCCTTGTTCACGGCCGTCACTCTAAACTGATGCGTGGCATCATCGCCGAGCGCAGCAATATAAGCGTGCCAGCGCTGCTTGCCGGTTTCCTGCACAGTGCCCACAAGCACCCATTCCCCACCCGTGTACTGCTCCACGATATAATGGATAGCGCCCGCCGTTGCAGCCCAGCCTAGCTTCGCATTGGGTCGTCCGAACGCTCGGGCGACGACACCCGCATTATCCAACACCTCAATGGCATGCGCCTCATTCTCCGGTATGGTAAACACGGCAGAACACGTGCGCGTTTGCATGATGAGCGTGCCGTTGCGATAGACCCGGTATAATGGGCTCTCGGCATCCGACGACCAGCGCAACTCCCATGCGTTGGCGCCCACTTGTACAGGCTCGCCAAGGCTGACCGTCACTTACACAACTCCCGTATCAACGCAATCCACATCGAACATTCCCATGACTGTTCCGCTTGCACCTTCCAGTCCGCCAACAGCCCCGCTCATCGGCTGCGACTCACGCGGACTAACGTTCAGGATGGCAATTCCCGTCAAGCTAGTGCCGAAGTTATTAACAATCGTTTGCGTCGTCCCCTGATAGTCGAGAAGCGTCCCGTATGCAGTCTGTAACGCCGCGTCGTCCACGTAGTCGCGGATCGCAGTTATGCGGAACGCTTGTCCGCGCGTCCCAAGTTTCTGTAGCGCCACACCGCTCACGTTCGGTCGTGTCACCCGGCGCACGACTTCCCCGGGCTTGCGCTTGGCCCGATCGACCCGCAGAAAACTGAGTGCGCCTATCGAGGGCATTCATTACTCCAGTGGCCCGGGATTGATAATGTCGCCGCCGGCCCGGTACTTCGTCTCTGCCAACTCGATAAGCCGGTCCAATCGTCCGACAATTGCCTCGCCTCGTTCTTCTGTCATGTGACCTTCCGCCACCCTATTTCCCATCCACTGTTCAAGACCAGAACGGGCCAGCCACCCCGCTGCTTCAGGTGGCGCGCCAAATGTTTGCATAGCTCCAAATAGCAGATCCGTTGTCCATCGGGCGGAGTATCCTGCCCCTGCATCCGTCATCATGGCTTTGTTGGCCTCGCGTATCGTTTTGTAGGCCAACTCGCGCGGCGACAGGACTTCTACGTCAATCAACTTGCGTGCTTCCTCGGCACGTTCGGCCACGCTCAATAAGGCCAGCGACGGATCTTTCTCCGCGATGCGTATGGCGGTATTGATCCTCGATTGCGCAGTACCCGTCTCCTGCGTCGCTGCCGTAATGGTGCGTAGGGTCTCGGCGTACTTGTCCTGGTTTTCCACCAACACACCCATACCTTTGTAGGCGCGCACCGCCGTCCCGAACAGAGCTTCGCGCTCTTCGTGGGACATGCCAGCCGTAACTTGAATTGCTCCCGTAAGCCCCTTTCCCCTAAATCGTTCGTCGCGGGCCGCAATATCAGAGAATCGCCCCAAGGCGGTCGCCGCCTCTTCGGGGCTGGCAAGTGCCACCGTCATAACGCTCAGCGCAGCAAGGGTTTCCTCCGCTGTGCCCCGTAGCCGCTTCACGCTTTGCGCCGGCGTCAGCACAAGCCTGCTGATCTCCTCGACGCCCGTCTTGCTCTCCGCCGCAGCAGCGAGGAGCGCATTGACCCGAGTGTCCGTCTTGCCACCAAGTGCGCCCGGCCCAAAAGCGGCCCCAAGGCCCGCAGTGGCCTCCAACAGTACACTGGCATCAGGTGCAAAGCGGCGGAACCGCCCAGCCGCAACGATTTCTTCATCTGCGAAACCTAGAGACTTGCCCTGGAAGTACATCGCGGCCGCCTCGTTGAGGCTCAGGCCGTGCTCTTGGATCATGCGCGTCATCGCTGCACGACTTGCCGTATATTCCTCCGGCGTGCGTGAAATCTGTACGACTTTTCGCAGATTGTCTTCGGCTTGACTCAGGTTGTCGGCGGCCTCACCGCTCGCCGCAGCGAAGTCGCGCGCCAACTTCGTAATACCCGCTAGGCCGGCACCCACCGAAAGGAACGCCGTCAGCTTGCTTGTCATCCCGTCCCATACTGTTGATCCCTGCTTCCCCGTCTCATTGAACCGCTTCGCCCCCTGATTCATCTCCTCCTGCTTGGCCATCGCGCGGTTTATACCGTCGATGAACTTCTGGGGGTCAGAGGCTATTTTGTAGTCGAGACGAAAACTCATGTCGCAAAGTCCATCGGCGCGCGCTGCTTCAATTCCCACGCCTCCTCGGGGATGCCCGCGATGGCGCCGAACACGAGAAACATATTGACCTCTGTCAGTAGCCCGAGCGTCAACAGCTCACAGGGCGACACGGCATAGTTCATGCTCATCGCGCTTGCGATGCCGTTCACACACTCCTCTTGCGTGGGCTTTACGGACGTGCCGTGCGTGTTCAACATGCGATTGATGAATGTCCACAGTGATTTATACTGCGGTGCCGGTTCGTCGCGCCGTATCGTACCGTTGTTGCCTGGCCGTAGTACCGCTTCAACCGCGAGCGTCTGGTCCGGGTTCAGGATCGCGGGGACTATCCACGTATTCCCATCCAAGAGCTTGACAGGCTTACCCTGGACAGCGCGTTCCCATTGCAGATCCAACGGGCGAGGCGGCGCTTCCCGCTCCCACCCCACCCACAGATCCCCGCCGAATCTATTCTCCCAGTGTTGCGTGTCGGGGTAGTGGCCGACCGTGGGTTGTGACCCGACAGGCAACGACAAGACAAACACGGCACCCACGCCACCGTCCGGGCCTTTGTCGCAGCCACAACCGGGGACAGCCGCCCACTCCGCAAACGGGAACCCTAACTTCGCAAGCTTCTCGCGTGTCGGGTTGCGTTCTTTCGGGATGTAGTAGAGAAAGCCTGCCATAAGTCACGCTGCGTCGATTGTCTCGCCTACCGCTATTGCAATCGGATCGTTACTGCCGTCCCACGTCGCCCTGCAGTTGACGGTCATCCCCACATCACCCTGATGGGCGCCGCCCGCCCGTGTCGCACGGATGCGCCCCTCGGCCATATCGAACTGAATGTGTTTGGCCGCGTCGTCGGCCTCGACCGCGGCGCCCGCCACCTTCTTGCGCAGGTAGGCGCGTGTCACGCCGTTTTGAATGATACCCAACGACCCTAGGCCGGTTGCGTCGTCCAACAGGACAAGGTCACCCATACCGTATTCCATACTTGCGTCACGTGACTGCATGTAGATATTGACCGGCCAGATGTTCCCCGCGCCCTCAACGTATCCGAGGTTGATGTTCGGATTGAGGCTGAAGTCGCGGATGTCGTCGTCGTACTTTACGCCGTTGATGTAGACCGGGCCAGCGGTCCATATCCCATCCGCCGGTGACGTTAGCGTGGGCAACGTCTGTAGTTTGACAATCGTCAGCGGGTTATTCGTCCCGTCGTAGATGGCGACCACTGCAAACGTTGCTTGCGCCGCATTCGGGTGAGTCGCACGCACGCCCGTGATATACATAAACCCGAGCTTCACTGTCAGGATTATGTGCTGGCTCGCGCCTGCGAATGTCGAACCCATGAGCCGCTTGCGGAAATGGAACTCGATCAGGCCGGTCGTTTCCCCATCGTTGAGCACTAAGCCACCGAGCCCACATGTTCCCAGCGCCGTCTCAAGCGCGGTAGTGGTAAACGTGATAATCGGCCGTTGGCGAGATACGCTTAGGTGCTCAGCATCGATGGCACCCCCACCACCCTCTAACAGCTCCTCGACGCCGGGGTCCAGGTTGCAATCCGTTATCTGATCTATGATGACGTCAGCGGTCTTATCGATACGTACCGCCGACAGTGCGTATGCGTCTGGCATTAGAGTGTCACCACCCTTCTGTGATGCCGCGCGCCGATGGCGCGGTTAATGTGACGACCGATCAGCGTGCGCAGTTGCGCCGCCTCTTCCGGCGTCGTCGTCAGTAGTTCCTTGACTTTGTCGGGGCCGCGGCCACGCCAGCCCTTCAGCGGTGTATACCACGGGACCGTCATCCGGCCGGTCATCATCTTGGACGTACCGCGCGCGTAGATCCACCGTGTGGCCTGATCTCGTAGCAGCCCGGTCTCTACGAGCGGCACGGGATTATGTGTGAACACCTTGCCCATACGCCGCTGTGACCGCGTCAAGGATGACTCACGGTGATACCGCTTCTTATATCCGTAGCGCGCAAACGCACCCGCCCGGAAGTGCCGCGGTAGAAAGCGTGTGTGCCAGTGCTGGACGGCCTTGGTAAGTGCCGCCTTCATCGCCTTGGCGTACCCGCGCTTCAACGTCTGCGGCGGGTTCAACAGGACGACTTGTGGCATTGAGAAACGCATCAGCTCACCACCCCGGCCTCATAGGCCACGGAATAGAACGCCATAACGTAGGCGGCTTCGTCCTGGTCCTCGTCTTCGTGTGACCACAGCGGCCCGGTGCCGCTTAGCTCCGTAAACGCCAACCGCGCCCCGAGGTCTCCGGTTGTCCCGCTGTTCGCGACCATTTCCTCGACGATCTGTCCGCACACGTTCCAAAAATCCATCACCTGATCGGCGATCGTGTCGCTTGTCGTGCGCGGGCCGCACAAAACGAACTCCAGGCGACCACCCACGGCGTAGTCGTTCGGTGCTCCGCGCGGCGAGAGGTGGAATGAATCTTCCTCGTCTTGCGGCGGATTGATGACTGCAAACTTTCCGTTACCCGGCCGCGTAGGACAGTCGATGTAAAACACCGAGTCATCGAACGCCTTCTGCTCGGTGCCGGCACCCACCCAGGTTTGGAACTGCGCAGACGACGCAATCAGGCGCCGCAAGTGCAGCGCCGGAAGCGCCTGGACATTGGCAGGTACAGTCGCCATTCATCACCTCTGGAACCGGTAACCAGCTGCACCGCGGTCGAGTAGGGTCGTCCGCTGCACCGTCATCTCGTGTACGCCGCCGTGCGTAGAAAAGGACACCAAGTCCCATTTCTCACCACCGATCGTCACCTCGTCGTCGAGGGCGGGCGCCGCTACGCCGTTCGTCGCATCGGTGGCTATAAACAACAGGCCGCTACGCACATCCACACGACGGCCATGAGAATCCCGATCTTCAGTGCGCGGCTGTTCTTGGAAGTCCGCATTACGGACGGCGCTTCCACCCGCTGCGGGCAGATAGGTGACCGACTGCGCGAACTCATCCGTATTGAGCATCGCGCTGACAAAGTCAGCGGCAATTTGGGTCGACAGAGCCATCGCGTATTAGCTAAGCGTCACGAGCGCGGCGTGCTGCCAGTAGCCGTACCCCACAGCGCGATTAGCGTTGATGCCGAACAGGTAACGCGCATTCTTGAACGCCTCATCAGATCCGGCGCCCAGGACTTCGGTCTCGATGCCGGTCTCAGACTGCATGATGAACGGCTTCATCACGCTATCCGCCCGGAACATTGCGAGCTTCGTAGTCCAGGTCAGGCGCGGATTGATAAGCGGGGTGATGCTGAACCCATTGGCGACAACCGGATTTGATACGCCGTTCGTTAGGTATTGCGCCGATAGGGCCGTCAGCGTGCTTGACATATACGTCGCCGGAACCATCACGATAAACTCGCGAGCGTTCTGGTTGATGGGCTCACCGCGGTCATCCTTAAAGAGATACATACGCTGTATCATCTCGACAAAGATGGCCGCCAGTTCGGCAGCAGTCGGCGCCGTGGTCGTCGTCACATCGGCGCTCGGGCATTCCGTCGCCGTCAGGTCATTGGTGATAGTCCCGCTATCGCCGCTGACGTGGTCGGTGTCAAAGAAAAACTGCCCGTCATAGCATACACTAGCCTCGCCCGCGATAATCAGATCGCTAAGCAGCTTCTCCCAGTGCGTGACTGCGCGGCCCGCCATCTCGGCGATACGCAAATTCAGCATACCCGTCTTGTCGCGGCGCAGGTCGCTCTTGAACACCGGCAGAGTCGCCTCGTATGGCTCGTTCTTGATGGTATACGCCTCATCGCGGATACCCTTTTCGAGTCGACCACCGACCCACTTGCGCATGATCGGCGCTCCGCCGAGCCATTTGTACTCTTCCGTACCGCGGTCCGAATTGAGCAAGACCCCAATACGCGACGCCCAACTACCCGCCTCGGCGATGCTATACGCCTTGAAAAACTCACGCCGGATGTTCCGGTCGTCCAGGACTGGATATCCCATAGTTCTGACTCCGTGGTTTGGCGCAAAGAAAGGGGCATCTGGCAGACGGGTTACGTCTTAGCCAGATGCCCCTGTAACGAGCACCGTGGTTACAGCACTCAGCGGGAGCTTATCCCCACTGCTTGCCCGTGTTTCTCTGCGCTAAGGTTACAGTCTCCTAGCGAATCACACTACCGCCCGCGACGGATCGAGGAAGTCCGCCGAGAAATATACCAAACACGTTGTGCTGCTGATGTGGCGCACAATTTTGCCAATCAGCTTCTTGGAAGTCGAGGTTAGCGAAAATGTGTCATCATCACCGAGATAGACCGCCGCTCCGCGGTTGGTGATTGCGGTTACGCCCGTTACGGGGAGCTTGACCTTACCCTGGGTGCGCACCTTCACGCGCTTCGCGTTAGCCGCGCCTGCGCTATTGTCGACCTTCTCCGCACAGAACCCGGCGAACATAGCGGCAACCGCCGCCGGCGCGGCATAGCCGGTGGCTTGGATACCCACTGCCGAGCCCTCGTAGATGATGTCCGACGCGACCACGCCCCATTCCTCAAAACACGGGTCTACGCTGGCGTCGAAATCGCGTTTGATGTCACTTGTTCGCGTTGCCATAAATTACTCTCCTTTTGCATTGCTGACAGCGTCGACCACCAGCGCGCTACGAGCGTTCGGCAGCTTCCGCCTTATGCCGCTCGTCGTCGACGACAAACATCTCATAGGACTCATAGGACTCGAACTCATCCGTGCACCCCTCGACATTATGCGCCCAGTTGTGTCGGGCGAGTTCGATGGGCCCCATCTTGCTCGTGTCCGGCTTGTCGCCACCGCCCAGTTTCGTCGTCACACCCATGTGGCCGTCGGTCGTGTAGGCGTCGACCTTCTGGCTGAGTTCGGCGTTTTGCTTTTTCAGTTCAGCCAGCGCCTCCTTGTCGGCCGCCTGCTCCTGCACGACCACGTCGCACAACGCGGCTTTCGCCTGCTCGACAGTATGCCCTTTCTCGAACTGTGTAACCGCGAACTCCAGTCGATCCGGGAACGCGGTTTTTAGCGCGGCGAGCTTGCCCCGCTCCTTTTCTACGGCACTGTCCGCCGCCTCGGCCTTTAGCTTTGCCACGTCTTGGGCCGAAAGGGCGGGGTCCGTCTCTTTCTTGTCCGCCATATCAGTCTCCTTGTTGGAACATTCGACCTCGACGAGGCCGTCATCATTGTGACCGAGCACGATGCTCGACGTATCTGAGTCCGCGCCATACGGTACAAACGATGAACCCCGCAGGCGCGACTTGGTAACCACCATTCCACCGGAGAAATCCCGGCCGTTGACTTTCCGGGTTTCATCGTCGGCCAGCTCTTCGACCTTGTCGATGTCAAACACCATCGACGCCTGCCACGGAAAGCCGTTGTCCGCGGCCAGTGCCACCTCGCGCCCCGCGTCCAATTTGTCGATGACCGCACCGTCAATATGCAGCTCGCCGTCGTCCCTCTTGATAGACCGGCTATAACCGACGATGCGCGATGCGTCGTGGTTCTGGTCGATTGGTTTCTTCTGGCGACCGATGCGCATTCCGTCCAGGTCGACAATCATCGGCCCGAACATCGTTGTCACGGGCGCGCCGGTATATGCCCGCATCTTGAACGCGCGCTTGCCGGACTTCGTATCGTCGTCGGCCTTGAACTCGACCGTCTCACCCTCGCATATCTTCGCATGGGATGGGATCTGCCTAACCATCACTCATCTCCTTCGTTGTTACCGCCAGGCGGTGCCGGCTCGGAAGTAACACCCTCATCTCGCGTCGCGTTGCTGTGAATGAGCGGGATATCCGCCCCAGTCATCGCCTCGCGTTCACGCTGGCGTGTTTGGACTATCTCACCAAAGTCCTTGCCGACACTTGCGGCGATCTCGCTTAGGGTCTCCAGGCCCGCGTCGACCGCGATCAGATGCGCCTTGATCTCTTTCTCAGGATCTACCCACGCCCAACCAGGTAGCGTCACGGTGTGAGCCCAGGCATCGTCGCGAGCCGGCAACTCGTCGGCCTTGATCCACTTCGAGATCCGCCAACGGTGGATGCGGCGGAGGACGGTATTGACCATCCGGCCCTGATCCTTACGGAATACCCGGTACGCTTGGAGTAACGCAGCCCGCGCGCTGCTGTAGTTCGTCTTACTGAAGTCCATCAGGACTAGTTCGAGCGGTAGGCCAAAGGGCAGTCCCAGATAACGGCAGACCATCGCCATGAAGTCCGGGGCACTTTGTGTCGGTTGCTCCGGTTTGACCTGAACGACCCGCTCGCCAGTGCGTAGGAATTTGATCAGGCCCGGTTCTAGCGCGAATTCTCTGGCAGCATCACCTGCCGCGTCGGTCGTTGCACCTAATGAGCCTAGAGCACCCGCACCCTCTTCGGTCTCGAACAGCAGCCCGAACATCGCGGCCATCTGGGCAGCCGCAACAACAGCCTCCAGGTAACCGTCCATCATGTCGAAGAGGTTGGAATCGATAGACTGCCGAAAGGCCGTAACGCCCCGAACAGACTTCGGCCGCAATGGCCGCGGGAAGTGCACGAAGTCGCGGGCGTTTACCCGCTCGTACTTCACGCCGTTCTCGTCGGCGGCCACGTAGAAACCTACGGCACGACCGAGCCGGTCGACCTGTACGCCGTCAATGATCGAATCGTCAGCCACCTTGCCGGGCGGAGTCTCGATGTCCGCGCCGTCGATGGTCTGAAGTGACCCGTCGGCAAGGAGCACTATCCCGACATCGCCCCCCATCATCCGTTCGCGGAACCACACGGATTGCAAGTCGCTAAAGTAGTCCTGAAGGCCCCGAACGTCGGCACGGGACCATGACCACTCCTCAATCATGTCCTGTGCGGCTTGGTTCCAGCCCTGGTCGCCGCTATTGGGCCGTAAGTGAATGCCAGTCCCGACGACGTTATCCACGCAACGGTCAAGGATGCCGTTCGCGATCGCGTTGGTGGCGTCCAGTTCCAGCGCCCGGGTCCGGTAGTTCGCCATGGAATAGGACAAGCCGCCTGAATCGTGGAAGCTAGATCCCGCGACCGGCCAGTCGCGATCTAGGCGGGTCGATAGCGCCCCATTCCGGCTCAGCTCGACCGCGTAGGCTCCGTGCTGCTTGTTCCAGCGGAGAGCCCAGAGGTGCCGTTCGGCCTTGTCCTCCTTGGACATTTTCGGGGTATCGATGACCTCTTGCATCACGCTGGCCTCCGAAATGTAGCCAGCGCGGAACCGGTCGGGTACGTTGCCCGTTGCAGTTCGGCTGCAATTTCCCGACGTAGCTCGCGCAGGTCCGATAGCTTCATATACTGGAGGGAGCGACTGCCGATGCTGTACGAAATGACCCCACCGCCGCTGATCCGGTTGCGAATCGCGGTTTCGACGTTTGCCAGGTCTGTAGCGGTGTACGCCACACCCCAATATTACGATATTGGGAAAGTGGTGCAAGCGTAGCTTTCAAGAGTCTTGAAAATAGAGAGGGTTTGGCATGGAACTAGGGCTCGGATGCACGTTGCGTGCCAGCCAGGGTGGATTCGATCGCCATCGCCGCCCCGGTTAGCCGGATTTCTTTTAGGTGCTCACACGGGCACCCGAAGTGCGCCCAGACCTCGAACCCAGCCTTTCGGGCTCGGCCGCAGAACGCCAAATCGGTGCCGCACACGACCTCGCCCCATTCGTCCCAGATGCGATTGAAGGGGGCTTTCATTTCGGAATGTTCCAGCACCCGACGGGCCACGACCATGCACCCGCTGGCCACCGCGTCAACCTGCTCCAGCTCGTTCGCCAGCGGTTTGTGCATCCGGTATTCGTACTCGCCCTTGTCCGGCGCGTGATCGAATGTACTCCATAGGTAGGGGCGTGGCTCCTTGTCGGCGATCCAGATCGGGTACGGGCAGCCGATGACATCTTTATCACAGAAGATGAGGTCGACGGGGTTTCGGCGCGGCGTGTTATCCGCGTCCAGGTTGATCCAGAAGTCGAAGCCCTCCGAGACCATCATCCGAGCCGTGGCGTTCAGGACGCTCACGTAAGGCCGGCTCGCCGTGGTCTGCGGTCGTTCAATCGTCAGCTCCACTCGCCGCTCGACGCGGAGGTCCAGCAGTGCCGATACCGTATCGTCGCAGATCCACCCACCGTGCATGACTGTCAAAAGTACCCGTTTCATAGCCACTCCTCGATGGCGCTGCGGGCCGTGCCCGAGACAATGTCCGTAAACCGAATGTCGAGAACCATCTTACCCTCTAGCGATTGGTCAAGCAGGTCAGTACGTAAGCGGATAATCCGCATGGCCTCTTCGCGCGGGACGCCGTAACAACGGACCATCGACGCCGCTACGTCCACGGGATCGCGGTGCAGGCGGATGTATCGCTGCTGCCCAACGAAGATCGGAAACACCCGCTCCTGAAGCAATGACAACACGTCACACAGTTGCGGGTCTTTAATGCCCCATTCGTTCGCCACATACTCCGCCGCGTTCTTCGCCTTCAGCATCCGCGAACCGTACAGCCGCTCTGCGATCCAACAGTACCACCTCGCTGATATCGCCCGTCGATACAACGCGTCATTCAGGTCACGCCAGTCGAGGTCTTCCCAGTAGCCGTCGGGGTTCGTCTCGTCGGCCGCCCTGAACCGTGATCCCATGTTGACACCAAGGTCAATGAGCCATTTGGCAACGGTTGACGAGCCGCTACGGCCGGGGCTCAGGACTAGGACGGGGAAGGGGCCTACCATGTTTGACAATACTCTATTACAGCATCCAGGAACACACGCACACGCTGAAGCTCGGCCACCAGTCCCGGCTCTGGATTGCGGATCTTCTTCGCTTCATCCCATGCCATCTCCAGCACGCGTACCCTGGCCTTGACTACACCGAGGCCCGCCAGCACGTCTTCCATTGCCGTATGAAACGCTTGTTCGCGACCATCTCTCATTTCAACAACACCTTAAACCGAGTGTAATCGCCCGCCAGTTCCGGGTCACGCTCACCGGGGTATACGCACTGTTTGCAGCGGGCGTACCGGATGTTCGGCCCATTGTGTCCGTAAATCTCGATGTGGTCCGGGCTGTCACAGTAGGGGCACTTTAACTGCTTGAACTCCACGACCGGGATCTTTACCTGGAAATCAACTTTCTCGGGCGCCATCCCAACGTCGACCTGCCAATCCGGCGGGGTTGGCGCTGTCGGCTCGTCGAGGGTTCCGACGTTTGGGCCGTTGCCGCCGTTTGCGCCGCCACCGACTCCTTGGTCATTGCCAAGAGTCCCCGGTGATCCGCTATCGCCAGGCCGTACACTTCTGCGTCCAGATAGTGGTTCGGTGCGTGCGCCGTCTTCGGCTCCCACACCGCCACTCTTCTTTTTGCGCGTCCCACGCTTACGGTTTTCCATACCTGTTGCTCCGATGTCAGTTGCACACAATAGTCGTCCTCCGCTTCGGCGTATAGATGGAAGCAGCCCGGCTGACCCGCTGGCGTGTGGATCATCCGGTGTAACATTTCCTTGTGCATCGATGTGTTGACGTGAAACAGCATTACCTCGCGAACCGTCGTCGATCGGCCGATCTGATACTTCACCGACGACGGCCGAACGCTATAGACCGGGTCCTGTTGGCCCTTGCAGCAGTACACGCCGCGGTTCGCACGGGCGAATTCGTAAACCTCTTTCGTTCGGTGGCCAGAGTCAATCGCAAGATACAGCGGCGACAACCCTCGGCCGCCGTCCTCACGCGGGTAGACGTGTGTCGCTACCGCCATCAGCTCTTCGAAGGTTATCACTGTCCCGTGACGTATCAGCCAATTCTCACGCAGGAAGCCCCAGGCGCGAACCCCGTAATAGATATGGTCCTTCTGCACATCGGCATATAGAACCAGCGCCTGCGCGTCTTTCGGAACGAGATCCCGCGGAAGCCCCGCTTCCCGCTTTTCCTCCAGCTCCGACAGCTTGACCTCTTCGATCGCCTCTTTCCACGGCTCGCCCAGCGTGGCATTGACGAACACGCGCAACGACTCCGGGTCGTCCTTGCATTCGAACCACTCGGCCAGGATGTCCGACCAGTCACGCCACGGACTGTATAGCGCGTTGATGTGAAACCCCGCGATATCAGTCAGCGGCGGATCGCCTGCGATGGCCGGCAACCACCGGTTAGGGTGATCGAACACGGCCCGCTCGACGACCCGCCGCCGGGAGCATGGGAGCTGTTGGGTTATCCGTTCACTGTGCGTGATCCACACGCCGCGCTCGGCCATCCATCGCTGGTGTTTCGTGTGCTTCAGCTTCGCACCGCACGACTCGCACTCGTACCACGCAAGGTCGAGCTTGCGGATACGCTGGGGATCGCGTTCCTTCTCCGCAACCTTGATCTGGTCAAACCGCAGCACCTGATAAGTGCCGCACTTCGGGCACGGAACGTGGTACTCGCGCCGATCGCTGATAAGCCACGTTTGCCAAGCCGTCGCGTGCTCGACCGTCGGCGTGCTGTTCAGGACGCACTTACAGCGACCCTTGTACGTCGTGAGCCGCTTCAAGATGAGCTTCAGCGTATTGCCCAGGTTCCCCGCCTGCTTGTCACAGTTGTCGATCTCGTCGCAGAACGCCCACCGGATGGCACGGCGGATCAGGGTCCGCGGGGCTTTCGCCCACGCCATATGCAACCGCATCACGTCCAGATCAAGCTGGTCGAGCGTGTCCCAACCGGGCCCGGGGATATGCCGCGCCAATGCGGGGCTCTGCTCGATCATCGGGATGATCCGGTCGCGGCATTCTTCGCGCGCGTCCTTTTCCGTTGGGTACGTGTAGAGCACAGGTCCGGGTTGGTGGTCGACCGAATAGGCGACCATGTTGTTGACCGCCTCGGTGCCACCCACCTGAGACGACTTCACAAAGTCGACGATCGCCACGCCCGGCTCGGTGAATGCGTCCATTACGCCCTGGAGGTACGGTGTGATCCGCACATCGTAGGGTCCGGGCATGTTCCCGCTCGTGAGCTGGCGGTGCTTATTGGCCCACTCGGTCACCGATAGGCGTTCGCGCGGAGCCCAGGCGTTACGGGGGGGATGTTGAACGGTTGGGGTCTTAGCTACCATTTGGCTCGCTTCGCGACTGGGCGGGGCAAGGATCATTTGCTTTCCGCCTCGGCAATGGCGGCCTGAAGCTTAGCAACTAGCTCCGACAACGGCCCCACAGCGGCCTTACATGCTTCAAGCAGGTCGACGCCGGTGGCACACAGCCCCACCGCACACTTTCTACACCAGCAACCACGAGCGGCTATCAGCCAGCCTTCCGGTTCGGTTTCCAGCACACCGCAGTGGTCGCATTTTACCAAGCCTTCCCGTATGAATTCGCTCACACCTTCCTCCTATTGTGCCGCCGGCTGACGGCCTTCGCTTTCTGCTTGTCCTTCCCGCTGTCAGGCTCCGGCGCGACGCCAACCGCCCGCTCCAGTGCGTGGATCTCCCGACAGATCCGGTCGTAACGATCGGTGGCCAATTTCGCGATACGCTCGCGAGTAGCACCGTGGAACATCTCCGGCATGGCGCCGACGAACTGCTCGACCTTCGTGCGGACAGCGGCCATGATCCGGTGGTACTCAGCGTCGGAGTCGGCCCGCTTGATGTGTAGACCGGCCGCAACCTGATTCTCAAACTCGATCTTACGCCACTGAGCGATGGTCTTGCGGCGATCCGCCTCCGTCTTGCTGATAGCCTGCGGATCTTTCGGTGGGTCGACCTCACGGGCCAGCCCGGCCTGTCGCATCCACTTTTCGTAGCGCTCGCCATCGGGCTCAGGTGCCTTGCCGTCATGCTGCCAATGTAGATGGGCCATCCGCCACGCAACAACGGCACCAACTGGGTACGGACCCTCAGGACCAAATGGCCAGTCGGAGCGCTTCGTCCAACGCTGGACGCTCTGTGTACTAACTCCGACAGCTTCGCCGAGCTTGACTTGATTCTTCGCACTTGGCTTCTTGCTGGAAATATCGCAGTTCTACCTAACAGACAACCCGAAAAAAGGATACGTACACCGTTTATTCACACAATACCTTGACC
>JBDHKN010000116.1:0-15673 GCA_039586365.1 Gemmatimonadota bacterium
CCGTCTATCGCCGCCTGGTCGAACACTACAAGACCTTCGTGATTCCCGGTCGCTGTTTCGAGCTGGACAACCACTTTTTCCGCTTGGGTTACGGAGGGACAGCAGAGGAACTGCGGCAGGGCCTCGAGCGCATCGGTAGAGCGTTGGATGAAGCACGGGAGGGAAGAATGTAGAACGATACCGCGGGCCTTCACAGCCCCGGCGGCGACGGGACAGACACATACGTTCTAGCCGGACTTTGTTGAGGACCCTACCTTAGCGCAGCCCCGGCCGACGCCATCGTGATGACCGGCGTTCTGGACGAAGCCGTCGGCTCTTGAGGCGCCTCGGTCGCGAGAGCCGGCCAGACGCTTTCGATTGTTCCGTTGGGTGCACTAGCTACGAAAGGGAGATCGTCCGATGCGCGACAAGAAGACCGCGTTCGTCACCGCGCTGGTCGCCGGCATTGCCGTTGTGTCCATCGCCGGGGTCCTCGCCCAGGAGCAGGAGCAGGAGCAGGAGCAGAAGCAGAAGCAGAAGCAGGACATGGGCGCTCCCATCGGGCTTATCGAGCCGTTCAACAGCTACGTCACCGTCTACGACGAGAACAACGTCGAGCCGATGCGGCCCGACATCTTCGGGACCCACGGCGTCGTCGCGACCGGCAACTACGCGGCCACGCTCATCGGGATCGAGGAGTTCAAGCAGGGCGGCAACGCGTTCGACGTCGGAGTAGCCGCGGCCATGGCCGTCAAGGCGACCACTTTCGATATTGCCGGCTGGTCGGGTGTCGCCCCGTTGATCCTGTATAGCGCCGAGGAGGACCGCGTCATCACCCGCGTCGGTGCGGGCACCGCGCCCGCCGCGGCCACATTGGAGAACTACATCGCGCATGGAAAGGACCCGGCGCACTCGGCGATCGTTCCGGCCGACGTCGACGTGTGGCTCGCCGCCCTCGACCGGTACGGGACCAAGAGCTTCGCAGAGGTCGCTCAGTACACGCTCGACATCGCCGAGAACGGTTTCCACCTGCACCACCGACTCAAGTACTCGATGGACCGCGGACAAGAGAGCGTCAAACGCTGGTCCTACAACGCCGAGTACTGGTTGCAGAACGGCGAGGGCAGGCAGCGACTCGGCAGTCTCATCGTCAACAGAGACCTTGGCAAGCTCATCCGCTACATGATCGAGGCCGAACAGCAAACGTTGGCGGGCGGCGGAACGCGCTCCGAAGGCATCCAGGCGGCGCGCGACGCCTTCTACAAGGGCGAACCGGCCCACGCCGTCGACAGGTTCTTCGCCGAACACGTAGACGGCCAGATGACCTACGAGGACATGGCAGGCTACGAGGGCGCGTGGGACGAGCCGCTGCACACGACCTATCGTGGCTACGACGTCTATACCGCCGACGCCTGGTCGCAGGGCCCACGGCTGATCCTGATGCTCAATATGCTCGAGAATTACGACCTGCAGGCGTTGGGCTACAACACCCCGGAGTATATCCACCTGATCTCGCAGGTCATCAACCTGGCAATGTCCGACAGTCACAAGTACCTGGGAGATCCGGATTTCGTGGACATTCCCGAGGAGCTCTACTCGAAGGAATACGCCAAAGAGAGAATCACGCTCATCGACATGGAGAGCGCGTTTCAGGACATGCCCCCCTGGGGCGACCCGGAGAACATGAGGGCCTTGCACCCGAACTCCCCGACCGTCTTCACCAGCACGAGCCGGCCGCCGTCTTCGGGCGGCGTCGACCCCATGCTCGAGCAGAACACGTTCGATACGAGCTGCCTGAACGTCATGGACGCCCAAGGGAACGTGTTCTCGATGACCGAGAGCGACGGGCATCTGGCGACGCCGCTGATCCCGGGCTGGGGGTTCGGCCTCAGCAACCGCGGAGGGCAGTTCAACCTCGACCCGAGTCTCGCCAACGTCGTGGGTCCCGGCAAGCGGCCGCGCAACACCAACACGCCGTTCATTATCATGAAGGATGGCAAGCCATTCTTGGGCTTGTCGCTGGCCGGCGGAGACCTGCAGGCGCAGGCGCTGATGCAGATCTTCTTCAACATCGTCGAGTGGGGGATGACTCCCCAGCAGGCGATGGATCATCCGCGGCTCGGAAGCTACAACTTCCCGGGAACCGGTAATGAGATCAACACGGGCCCGGGTCGCCTGAACCTCGAGGGGCGCATCCCTGCCGCAACGTTTGCGGCGCTCGAGCGTCTCGGCCACACGGTCGGTAACTGGGGCCTGTGGAGCTACGCTTCGGGCGACGGCACGATCACGTATCGGGATCCCGCGACGGGGTTCCTCATGGCCGCCGCCGATCCGCGTCGGGAGATGTTCGCACTCGGGTATTGACCCGCCGCCTCGACTGCAGAGTTGGACCGGCGGGAGAATCAGACAATACGGTCCGTCGCAGGCGGAGAACCGCCTGTAGGGGGCTATGAATCCTGCGCATCCCGCATTTCCCGGTAGCGGTCTCGTACACCAGTTCCCAAACAAAATCCCACGGCGGACCGTAGGGTCGAGTATCGATGATTGTTACCTGTGCCGACTCTCAAACCGCCGAACCGAGCTGTTCTCGCGAGCTGCGGAATGACAGCGGCTGAATCCGAGGAGGAATCATGCAGACAAAGCACCGAGCGTTACTAGCAGCACTACCTCTCGGGGCGCTGGGTTTGATGGCGTTTGCCATTCAGCAAGAGGGCGACGATACCGAAGCCATCCGCCACGCCGTGCAGTTCTACATCGATGGCCACGCCACCGGTCAGCGTCAAATCATGGAGCAGGCGTTTCACCCGAGCGCCCGGCTCCAGTCCATCAGCAACGGCGAGGTCGCAATCCGCCCGATCGAGCAGTATCTGAGTGGCATGCAGGGGCAGCCTGCCTCCGACGAGAGCGAACGCAAGCGCAAGATCGCGTCGATCGACTATCACGGGAGCGCAGCCATCGCCAGAGTGGAGCTAGACTATCCGAGTGTCACCTTTGTGGATTACATGCAGCTCCTGAAGGTCGGCGACGAATGGAAGATTGTGAACAAGATCTACCATATGGATAGGAAGTAGCGGAGGTACAAAGCAACGGACGATGGTGTGCGCCGTTTGCCGACGGCAAAAAACTGTCGCACGAAGTGCCGCAATGGATAGTCAACCATCTGAGCTGGGGCCGAGCCGCTTGGCTCGGCCTTCTTGCTGGCTCAGCGACGACGCGAGACTGCCCACGTACTTATCATGCGATCCATGAGCACGAACTCACCTAAGGCAATAGGCGTGGTACTGGCAGTTGCCGGGGCCGCATTAGCTCTCTGGCTCAGACAGCCGGGTTGGGTGTTTCTAGTCGTGGCTGGGATAGTCGTCTACCACGGTGGCAGGTTGCCGAAGCCCCACAACTAGCCAGTTGCCGACCACTCGGCGCGTGCTTTTCGTCAGAACCGCACCGACGCCGCGAGGCCGAACCGCCCCCGAGCGGAGGCGATAGGTGTAACGCGGAGCGGTTCGAGTGGCACCGTCTGCCAGCGGTCGCGGGGGAGCAGACCCACCACGAGGCCCGCGACAAAACCCACTCCTCCACCCAAGACCGCTCCAACAGCCGGTGCAAGCCCCTCCAACTCATAATCGCACGGCGCACAGGTGGAGTAGCCCACCAGGCCTCCGGCTACACCGCCGACCAGGAGCCCCACAACCGGGAAACCCAACGCCCTAGCTGCACTGACCTTGCGACCTGCATGAAGTTCGAGTCTGGCTACGGATGCGAGTGGGCAGTTGGTCGCGCCCAGAACCAACATGCCACCGCCCAACGCCTCGAACGTTGCAGCCTGTTTTTCAAACCCGCAGTCAGGAGCCGTAATCCGCACCCGTGCACCGAGTTCGAGCGGTAGTGGCGCTTGAGCTGAAAGGCTAGCCATAGGAACTAGCAGATGGACCGACAAGAGAGAGGCGAAGATGTTACGCATGGTTGTCTCCTAGCGGCGGCTGCAAGCTCATTCTGCCAGTGCCAGGTCAAGCGAGCATCAAGAGAGCTAGCCCTCTCCTAGAGCCTGAGTCCCGGCACACCAATGGCCAGGCTTCGTACTGGGGCGTATTGTAGGATGTAGCGTGACCATAGCATGGGACGGCCAGGCGATTGTATGCCCGCACAGCGGTTGATGGACATCAGTGATGCCTAACTGCCGTATCGAATCGTCTGGGTTGCCAGGTGGCCCGCCCGCGAAACATTGGTGCCGGTCCGATGTTGGGACCTCCTCAAGAGATGGGAGATCAAGATGAGAAAAGCGACCATTGCACTGTTCTTGTTGTCACTAGTCGGTCCTGCGGCTTACGCACAGTCGGGAGACGGTCTCAAGGTCTTCATTTCGGTTGACATGGAGGGGATAGCCGGTCTGGTGAATCCAGAGGAGACGAGCCGGTCCGGACAGGATTACAGCTACTTCAGGACGGTGATGACTAAGGAAACGAATGCGGCGATCGAGGGCGCGCTTGCGGCTGGCGCGACCGACATAGTGGTGCGCGATGCGCACGGCTCGGGGCGAAACATCCTGCCGGAGTTGCTGGACCGGAACGCGCGCCTGCTGCGTGACTGGTCGGGTGGTCCGATGGGTATGATGGAAGGGATCGATGACACGTTCGACGCCGTGATCTTTGTTGGCTATCATGCCAGAGCCGGCACTCCTGACGGGGTGATCGACCATACGTGGAGTGGGGGCGTCACGGATGTCTCAGTTAATGGCGTGTCTTTGCCGGAGGCGGGCTTCAATGCCTTGATTGCCGGCCACCATGACGTGCCGGTCGCGTTAGTGGCAGGTGACCGGGCCGTATGCGAGCAAGTGGAGGCGCTGTTTGGTGAGGTTGAGACGGTTGCGGTGAAGGAAGGGATCGGCGCTGCCGCTTTGAGTCTGCATCCGGAGGTGGCGCGTGAGAGGATCCGTGCTGGTGTGGAGCATGCGCTCCGCAACCTGAGCAGCTACACCCCCTACAAGTTAGACCCGCCCTACACGCTGGTACTCAAACTGAAGAGCGAGGCAGCCGTGCATAACGGGTCTTTCTATCCGGGTGCAACGCGAACCGGAGACTGGGAGCTGTCGTATACCGGTGATGACGTCATGGCCGTTATGCTGGCCTTCTTTTGGATGATGCAATGAAGCTGGTGTAGGGAGGGCCGTTGAGGTATCCGCGACCGTTGCCGGATTGCCGGCGCAGTTCAGGGTACCGGGAGCCGAGTACGACGTAATCGTCTGCGGATAATGGCCACGAGGGGAACGCTGCCGCCCGAACGTCTGCACCGAACGGGGGGCGGCGAAGCAGGACGCAACCTGCGCAACAACCACATCAATTCCACGTTGCGATGCGTCTCCTGCTCTAACTTGCGACTGGAACGAATCCGGTACAGGTACCCGTACACATACAGCCGCAACAGATCACCCGGGCGCGTCGATGAACCGCACCGGGTTATCCTCACCCACGTAATCGTCCAATACCTCCGGGGAAAGCACCTGCTGGTCTCGGTCTGAACACTCTATGTAGTGCATAGTATCAAGCCCCCGTCAGCCAACCTGACGGGCACATCACACAACCAACGAGAGAGTTTTCACACAGTCTCGGCAGCCCGGGGATTTCGACGCAACAGCTTTTGTCTCCTCGACTAGGTCCGGAAGAATGAGCCGGCTGACACCATTTCTCCTCAATCCATTCCCCATTGCAGAGCCCAAGTCCAAGGCCCTTGAATGGTTACGAGATGCTTGTGAACGTTATCACAAAGTTCCCCGGCTTAGACTTGCCGATTCGCAGAATGTTCGCCTTGCACAAGCCCGCCGAGATTCCCATATTGGCCGGTCGCCCTTAGAGTCACCAGTGAACTACAGACCTACGCCGTCAAACTGAGGCCCTCCGCATCAGGTAGCCCACCCGACGTCTAGGCAGGATGTTCATTGGCATTGGTTAGCTCCTCTCCATCATGGAGAGTGTGTCGACCCGCGCGAGCGTAGGTAATGCGTCGACGGGAGCTTTGCGTTTGGTGTTCCTGAAACGGGTATTTCGCCGCCCAAGGGGCTTCGAAGAATAATTGCCAAGGAGGTATCTCGTGGACCGTCGCCAATTCGTTCATTCAGCTATCGCCGCCGGCGTTGCCGGATCTGCTCAGTGGCTCTCAGCATGTGAACGCAGAGCGCCTGCTGCCAGGCAGGCGGACGCGAGCATCGCTGCCGTATCGCTCGACGGCAGCGAGATAGAGCTGGAGAGTGCTGCGGTCAGAGAGCTGGGAGAAGCGATTTCGGGACCGGTCATGCTCGCCGGCCATCCTCAATACGACACCGTGCGCAGGATCTGGAACGGAATGCACGACAAACGTCCGGCTCTCATCGCTCGCTGCCTGAGCGTGGAAGACGTGAGTCATGCCGTGACGTTTGCGCGCGAACGCGAGTTGCTCGTCGCAGTGCGCGGCGGCGGCCACAGCTGGCCGGGCAAATCGGTGTGCGACGGCGGCATGATGATCGACCTGTCGCAGATGAATAGCGTCAGGGTAGACCCCGACAGGCGGAGCGCGTACGCTCAGGGCGGCGCCCTGCTAAACGGACTCGACACCGCCGCACGAGAGCACGGGCTGATAACGACCGCTGGCGTAGTTTCCCATACCGGTGTCGGCGGCTTCACGCTCGGCGGCGGCTTCGGTCGTCTCAACCGCAAGTTCGGACTGACGATCGACAACCTGAAGTCCGCTGAGATTACCACGGCGGACGGACAAACCCGCAGGATCAGCGAGGAAGAGCAGCCGGATCTGTTCTGGGCGATCCGTGGTGGCGGCGGCAATTTCGGCGTCGTGACGGAGTTCGAGTATCAACTGCATCCGTTCCCGCTCGAAGTGTTGTCGGGCACCGTCGTCTGGCCCATCGAGCAGGCGCGCGAAGTGCTCGACTTCTATGCCGAGTGGTATGCGGGCTTGTCGGACGAGCTCTATGTTGGCCCGGCAATGATGACGACTCCGGAAGGCCAGGGCGTGCTGGGCATGGAAGTCGTGTATGCCGGCGATCCCGTCACCGGTGAGAAGGAGCTCGCACCCCTGCTGGGCGTCGGCCGACCGATCGAGAACGGCGTCGATCTGAAAGACTACATGGTGATGCAGACGCAGGAGGACGCGCTAGCGCATCACGGCATTCGATCGTATGCCAAGAACGGTATGGTTAAGGAGACAACGCCGGCCTTCGTCGACGCGATGATCGAAGCGTATCGGCCCGATCCCCGGATCGCCATGTTCTCGCACACGGCCGGCGGCGCGGTTGGCCGCGTCGACGAGCTTGCCACTGCGTTCCCCCATCGCAACGCGGAGACGATGCTCGTGTTCGTCAGCTTGTGGAATGAGCCGGCCGAGGACGAGGAAGCCATCGCGGGCACCCGTGACTGGTACAACCATCTGGAGCCGTTCACGGGCGGTTACTATCAGAACATCGAGTACGATATCGACGCGACGGCCGCGGGGAACTACGGGCCCGCCTACCAGCGTCTCGCGCAGGTCAAGGGCCGCTACGATCCGATGAACATGTTCCGGCTGAACAGTAACGTGCAACCGGCAACCTAGTCCCCGGTTGTCTGGCTGCCGAGAGAAGTCAGTTGCGTTTAAGAATCCGAAAAGGGGAGATACATGGCCGACATTACCGATACGATTCGCGGTGCCTATGCCGCATTTGCAAAGGGGGACATACCGGCGGTTCTTTCCGTGCTCGATCCGAAGGTGAGTTGGGTAGAGGCGGAGGGCTTCCCGTACGGAGGCACCTATAGCGGTCCAGACGCTGTCCTACAAGGCGTGTTCATGAAGCTCGGTACGGAATGGGACGGGTACGCTGCCGTTGCTCATGAATTCGTGACGGAGGGGAATACTGTTGTAGCCCTTGGTGAATACAGCGGCGCGTACAAGGCGACGGGGAAATCGTTCAAGGCACCTTTTGTCCATGTCTGGAAGTTTCAAAATGGGAAAGTGGTGTCATTTGACCAGCACACGGATACCGTGGTAGTTCAGCAAGCCCTGCAGTAGTGTAGGCCGCCTAGCAAAGCGCTGCCACCCGTATGGTCAATGGTGGATACTGACCTGGCAGTCGAATCGATTGGGCGTCCTGGAGCGCTTCCGACTCGTCCTGGAGGAGGGGAAGAACTACCCGCGACCCCGACTGCGTGACGGTCGCAAGCACCCCGCCGACCCCGTGTGGCGCCCGGGGATTTCGCAGCAAGGACGTCCCGCTACGTGCCCAGCTCAGCGACACTGACCCCGGCATGGCGGAGGATCGCGCTCGCAGCCCGGGATTTTGAAAGGCGCGGTCACCGGCCGCCGTTGCCGCGCGAGCCCGGCGCGGTGCGAACCTCGTAGGCGGGCCGCGCGGGCCTGGGTGAAGGAGCCTTTGCTATCAACCGCAGCACCTCTGCGACCGCCCGGACCACGGGCAGGACCCTACATCACGTCACACACCAAGCGGCCCTTGATGTCAATCGTCTTGCCCGCCTCGGACGTGAGGCTCGCTGCCTCGTACGTCAGCGAGATCCGCGGGAGGCCAAACTGGCCGGTACCGCCGTCCTCGATGATGACGCTGCCCTCGCCCTTGAGTCGGTCGTCTACCGAGAAGTCGTTTAGGGCGGCTAGCGAGTCGGGTGCTGCAACCATGAAGGTGGCGTCGTGCTCGCCCGGACTCTTGGTGTCCGTCTCGATCGAGACAATCCATTCCCCGAGCGTACGGACGAGGAATGCCTCATCGGTGAGCGAACACATAACCACGTCCTCTTCGCGGTTCTCGAGACTCACGGTCCCCAATACCGTGTACTCGATCGACGCCTGCGCACGCACCGGCGAGACGCTCACGAGGGCGAACAGTAACGGCAACAGCAATACGGATCTACTCTGGTGCACGGCCCCTCCAGATAGCTGTCCCACGAAAAATCCCTGGGTCACGCGCTCCGCTGCGACGTAAGCGCAGCCCGAGTCACGTCCCTAAGCGGGGAAACCTATCCGTTCGCGTTAGGGATTTGAATCCTGCATCGAGGAGGCACCAAGCTTCGGTTGAAACGTGTTCGGTAGGTCTAGCGAGGTTCCTCCCATGGCGATCAGGTGGCGTGTCAGATGTCGGGCACCAGCTCGGGTGTGTCCGGCTCGTGTACCGTCCACCACGACAGATCGTGGCGCTGGCAGCCGGCTACGAAGCGGGTCTTGGAGCGTCGGTGAGCCATTGTGGTACTCCTGGCTCTGATGTCGGTAAGCTACTCGGAACCCGTGACAAGCCTGACGCTGGCCCGAAACCCCTGAGGTCTTCAGCTAGAAGCGTAACTGAAGGCTCCACCGAGTAGGCGAGACATTGAGACTCAACCGGTCGGCCGCACTCCTCTTGTGCAACGCGGGCACCAAATAGCCAACAGCACCGCCCGCCAGCGCGCCAGCGATTACATCGGAAGGAAAATGTACGCCGGCTTTCACGCGGGAATATCCCGTCAGCGCCGCAAGAGAAAGCGTCGAGCCCCATATGAGATAGGACCAGGTTGAGTTTCCATGAATGTCCATGAACACCTTGGATGTGAAGGTTGCTGCAGCAAAGGCGGCAGCGACGTGCCCTGAGAAGAAGGAGAAGAACACGTCATTCTCGCTCGAGCTTGCGATTGAGTATCTCTCGTCGACACTCAGCGACGTATTGTACGCATAGGGCCGCTTGCGACCGGCTACGCCCTTCGCCATGTATGTGACGCCCACGGTGCACAGATACAGTTCCCCAAACATCGTCGCCAACACGACGGGCGCGGTCAGCTTGCCCCGGAGCAGCCAGTATGTGGCTTCAGTGCCCGAGAGTAACAGAGCTGCACGTACCAGCCAGTCTCGATAATCATCGCTTCGGTCACTCCAGTCGGATGACCAGTTGTGCGTAGCGACACGATCGAACCAGTTCACATCATGACGACCGAGCCCGCTTATCTCGGTCCGTGTAATGGGCTCATACCCATCCCGCAAAGACTCGCCCCATAGCGATAAGCCAAATGACACTGGCACTATCACCAGCTCCTGTTCCCCTAGCACATACGGGAATGATCGGTCTTGCGCTCGGGCGTGAGTCGCGATAGCAAGAAGCGAAAGGGCAAGACATACCATCCCTGTCAGCCGCCGAGAAAGCAGGCACTTGTCCTGTGTCATTGTGCTCCCCTGAGTACGCCCTGTTTGGCCAGGGCTCGAGTGACGGCTGGACAGAATCACCACCGCTACTCATACAACGAAACAAGCCGGCACTTCTACCAATCGTGCCCTGGTCGCGCCATCCGGGCAACCGGCTCGACAACGGCGACCCTGCTTGCCATCGGCGCGCTGGCGGGCGATCGCAGCGCTGGTGCTGCCGCACGGAGCGGGGCGGAACCGCGGCGACTTAGGTGGCGCCCGCGACCGTGGCGTCTCGACGGCGTAAGCCAACTCGGCACTAATGACCGCGCGCGAAGTCTCACGGTTCGTAATCGGCTCCCGCCCCGTCGTCTCGCAGCCGACCCTTGGCATCAGTACAGAACATAGCTATGTTACATATCGATACGGTGGGTTGGGTGGTCCGATGTGCAGGAAGCTAAGGAGACCACCGGAGTAGGGTGCCTGTCACCGGCAGGTCGGCCCGGTGTCTGGGCCGATCGGGTGCCCTGGGAGACCCGATCAACACATGCCCTCCAACGACTCAGATCTTGATCTGTTGGCTCGCATTCGCAAGGGTGACGTGCGAGCCTTGGGTATCATCCTTGAACGCTATTGGATTCAAGTCGTGCGCCATGCCGCAGCGATCCTCGGTAGCACCACCAGTGCAGAGGACATTGCGCAGGAGACTTTTGTTCGCATTTGGGAGCGCCGCGAGACATGGAAACTGAACGGCTCCCTGCGCGGTCTGCTGTTCATGATCTCTCGTAATCTCAGCCTCGATGAGCTGAGGAGGGATGTAACTCACATTCGTGCCGTGCGATATAGCTCAGGTGTGTCGCAGTTCCCGTCACCAGAAGAGCACTTCATTGGGACTGAGCTTGACCGAGCGTACTCCCACGCACTCAAGGCACTTCCGGAGCGACGTCGCGAAGTCTACTTGCTGGTGCGTCACCACGGGCTCTCGCACCAAGATGTAGCCCAGGCACTTTCCCTGTCACCGCAGACCGTCGCGAATCATGTCAGGCTCGCACTCATTGATCTCCGCGAGGCCCTTGCAGTCCACCTCTCCAGTTCCCCGACAGACTCGTCAAACCACGAGGATGGGCCAACCAGACTCCACCTGGCTTGAGTGACGGCCGCCTCACAATCGGTCCAGGAACGCCATAACTGCGAATCTCAGTCGTCCAGGCCGTTGGTAGATGCCGAACTGCCACTCGTGTATTGGGTGACCATGACTGATGACACCGTAATCGAGAACTTGATCGTCCGGGTTCTCGAAGGCGTGGCTGGCGATCGCGGCCAAGGCCAGCTCGAAGCCTGGCGTCGTGCCAAGCCCGAGAACGAACGAACCTTCCAGGAATTCGTACGTGTGTGGGAGCTCGGCGAGGACAGAAGGCTTGCGGCTATCGTGTCGTCCCCACCGCCGCTCGAGCGCATCACCGCCCAAGCCGAACGCCGCAGGACACAGGTGATTCCGTTGCTCCGGCCGCGGAATCCACGCCGACTGCGTTTCGTGTGGGCTGCAGCCGCGGTCATGGCGATAGCAGTAGGTGTTGGCGTGGCGAGAATGGTCCAGGAACCGCTGTTGGTGCTGTCGACCGGACCATTGGAGACAGCGACGACCCAGCTGGCAGATGGTAGCATTGTCCGTTTGGGTCCCGCCAGCCGGGCAGAAGTTCGCGGTACGGACCAGCGCTCGGTGCACCTGGAGGGAAGCGCGTTCTTTGCTGTAGCGACGGATTCAGTGACTCCGTTCATGGTGCACACCGAGGTCGGCTTTGCGGAAGTGAAGGGTACGCGCTTCGAAGTTCGAGCCGCTGCTGATTCGCTTCGCCTGGTAGTTGTCGAGGGACGTGTGAACCTGTCAGCCAACGGGAGCAACGTGACAGTGGATCACGGAGCGGTCAGCAGGATTGTCGCCGGGTTGGCCCCTTCCTCTCCCGAACAGACCGATGTGTGGCAGCTCCTCGAGTGGCCCGGAGGCCTCCTGATCTACCAGGCCACTCCTCTCGATCAGGTCGTCAAGGAAGTCGCCGCGTTCTTCGATCGGCCGATCATCTTGCGAAATGCCGAGCTGTCAAAGACGAGGGTAACGGCTTGGTTCGAAGATCAGTCGTTCGAGGAAGTCGTGACGACCCTATGCGCGGTATTGGGCGTCGATTGCCGACTCGGTGACGCAGCTGAGGTGGGTACGTGAGGACCTTTGCACTAGTCGCCGCCATTATTGTTGCGCCCGCAGCGAGTGCATCTGGTCAGACACAAGGTGCTGACAGCTCCTTGCTGAACCGCCCGGCCAACCTCTATGTCCACGCGCTGCCGCTCGAGATTGCCCTGCGGGATCTCTCACTCCGATCAGGGATACCGATTGCCTTCAGTCCTGACATTGTGAGGGGTCCAGCACTGGTAAGCTGTTCGTGCCTGGAGGTAACCGTTCGCGACGCTCTCGATTCACTGCTCCACAGCACTGGGCTGGTGTACGCGGAGATGGCCGGCAATGTAGTCGTGGGTCCACCCGTCGACACAGCGGGATTTGGCAGCGGCCTTTCTGTCACGGGTGCGGCCGATGCTCAGCAGCTGCGGCGAGTTTCCGGACGGATTGTCGCAGGCGAAAATGGCCCTCCCGTTGTCACAGCGCTCGTGCGCGGTCTCGAGTTCGGTAGTCGAGCGAACACGGACGAACTGGGGCAGTTCGTGCTCCAGGACGTCCCACCGAGGCCGGTCCAGTTGGTTGTGGCGGCCACCGGATTCGCGACCGACACCGTAACTGTCACACCGCTTCAGCACGACGTGACGGTGGCCCTCAATCGGGAGGCGGTAGAGCTGGAACCCGTCATGATAACTGCCGACGCCCTACGAGCACTGGCTCGGTCACGGTTCGACAGCACGACCCAGATCAGCGCGATCACGATTCAGCCGGCCGAAATCGCAAACATTCCCGGGATGTTCGAGTCGGACGTGATTCGCGCGGTGCAACTCCTGCCCGGGACGATTGCGAAGAACGACTATTCGATCAGCTACAACGTGCGCGGAGGTGAAGGGGACCAGAACCTGGTGCGGCTCGATGGGGTGACCGTGTTCAACCCGTCTCACCTCGGTGGGCTGTTCAGCACGTTCGACGCCAACGCGGTCGATCGCGTGGATTTTTTCACGGGCGGATTCCCCGCATCGTATCCCGGACGCCTGAGCAGTGTGCTGGACATATCGCTGCGGGACGGCAGGCGCGACGGCTGGCACGGAGGTGGACAAGTATCACTGCTCTCCAGCAAGCTGTTGCTCGAAGGACCGCTGGGGCCAGCCTCGATTCTCCTGGGTGCGAGGCGGACGTATGCAGACGCGGTCGTCGCCACCTTCACGCGCCACACCATGCCCTACTACTTCAGCGACGCCGTGGCGAAACTCCAGCTCCCGCTCGGGTCCGGCGGGTCCCTGGCGCTGACCGGCTACTGGGGCCGGGACGATCTGGACGTCAACGTCGTCTCGAGCCTCGACGAGGAGAATCCCACGGCGGAACCCCGGACGCCCATCGACATGGTGTTCAACTGGGGCAACCGGCTGGCGGGGCTCACCTGGCGCCAGCCGCTGGGCGGTGCAGTTGTCGAGACCAGAGCCAGCGTGACGGAGTTCTTCACCACCTTCGCGATCATGCCCGACATGGCTCGCTGGAACAACAACGTTCGGCTGCTGGCGGCCAGCTCTGACGTCACCGTCACATGGAACCGCCATCAACTGCACATAGGGGCCGGGGCCGAACGATACGACATGACCTACGATTTGGTGTCACCACTGTTCGAGTTCGGTGGGCAGCCTGGCAACTATGGGGGTGTCGTCCCCTTGTTCAATACCGACTACCGCCCGACGGTTTGGTCTCTGCACGCCGACGACGAATGGGACGTGTCCTCCTGGCTGAAGTTGCGCCCCGGAGTTCGCCTGGAGCATGTTCCGGAGGCCGGGTTCACCGGTGTGGCCCCGCGCACATCGTTCAAGCTGTTTCTCACCCGCGACAGGGCCCTCATCGGGTCAGTCGGCCGCTACCACCAGGCGGTCCACTCGCTACGCGACCAGGAATTCCCCATCACCGTCTACGAATTCTGGGTTGGAGCCGACGAGTTCGTTCCGGTGGCCCGCTCCGATCACGCGGTGCTGGGCTACGAGCAGTGGTTCGGCCGCGGCTTCCAACTCAATGTCGAAGGCTACCACAAGACGTTCCGCAATCTGGTGATTCCCAACAGCGCTCAGAGCCTGCGCGATGTCGGGAATCAATACCGGCTCATGGAGGGGGAGTCGTGGGGCGTGGACGTGTTGTTGCGGCGCCATACTGGGCGGGTACAAGGGTGGATCGGCTACGGCTTCAACAAGACGGAGCGACGGGCCGGCGGGCAGACCTTCCCTCCGGCCCACGACAGGCGCCACACGATCAACCTCGTGCTGCGCGCGCCCGGGCCACTGGGGAGCGAGCTTGGCCTCCGCTGGGGGTGGGGCTCCCCACTTCCCTACACAGGACTGAACGGGGAATGGTCCCATCGCACGTATCGGCTGTCAGAGCACAGCTTCGGCAGTGGAGACACCGAGCCGATCAGCACGGCCATCAATGCCGAGCGATTTCCCAGCTACTCGCGGCTGGACGTGGGTCTCCACTGGGAGTTCGCCAAGTGGGGGATTCAGTGGAGCCCCTACCTCCAGGTGGCAAACGTGTACAACAGGCGCAACGTGTTCCTGTACGTGTTCGACTACGGTTCCCGTCCCGCTACCCGTTCAGGGGTCGCCCAGGTTCCGCTGTTTCCCACGTTCGGAGTCGAGTTCAAATGGTGATTTCGCGTCACGCGCTGAGCGCGCTTGTATCGTGTCTCGTCCTGCTGGCGTGCGAGCTGGATGAGATAACGATCCCCCAGGCTCAACCAGTGGTTGTGGTGCACGGCGTGATCGACGTCGGTGAACCAATGCAGTTCGTCATCCTGGAGCAATCTCTCACGGGACGTTCATCCCTGCATTATTCGTCTGGCCCAGTGCCTCCGGCTCCCGCAGGGGAAGGAATCCCGATTGAAGGTGCATACGTGACACTCACGTATCACGGCACCGGGTCATGTGACCAGCCAACAGTAATACTGCACGAACGGCCACCAGTCGAACTCGGGGGTGTCGGTATCGTAGCAAGCGGCACATACGTGACCAGCGAGTTGTGTGCCCTCTTCCCCGGGGACAGCGTTGAACTGCGGGTCGAAGCACTGAATGGAGAGGTTGTACGTGGCATAACTGTGATCCCCGGGGCGCGATCGATCGATGTCCATACGCGGAGTGAGCGGGGCATTTACCTCACGGTAAACCACGGGGCCGATTCCGTTTGGATCGATGTCGACCCCATCGTTGCTCGGGCACTGGCCTTCGAGTTGGCACGGGATCCGATTCGCACTCCAGACGGATACGGCGGCACACACTTCACGCTGGCCATCGACACGATGAGCATGGTGTTTGCCGGGAACCTGAGAACATTCGAGGATGCTGACGAAGGGGAGGCCGTGTTCAGACCCGGTAGCTACATGACCCTGAGCGTCGCGGTCGCCGA
>JBDHKN010000047.1:0-36846 GCA_039586365.1 Gemmatimonadota bacterium
TGATCCCCCCGTCCCTTGCAGTCTTCCAGATCTCTACGAAGCGTTTCAGTTGTTTCTCGTGCAGCAGCACCAGAGCGCGAGCGCCCTTGTAGCGATATCCGGTGAGTTCCCCACCAGTCTTTGTCACCATCGGGTCACCCCAAGCCATCCAGGAACTTGTCTGCGTCCTTCCTCAAGGATTCCAGTGCTTCCCTGTTCACGAAGTAGTATGCCCACACGCCTTGTCGCTCACTGTCGACTATTCCCGCCTCTCGCAAGAGCTTCAGGTGGTGGGACACGGTCGGCTGTTTCACCGTCATGGCTGCTTCGAGATCGCACACGCACACGCGGCCCTCGTTGCGAGCGAGCACGTCGAGTAGCTGGAGACGGACCGGGTGGGCCAGCACTTCGAACGCGCGGCTCAGCGTCTCCGCTTCGTTGGCCGACACCGTCGGCCGTGCTTCGCCGTCACAGCAACGCGTGCCCCTCGCTCTCTCCGCCCGCTCGGCACGGGAAGTCATGCTCGACTCGTCGCTGCGACGGTTCTCGTGAACTGCTCAGTCGCCGGCGACCAGGCGTCTACCGCCTCCGCACAGCTCGCCCGAGTGAACACCGCGTGTGGCAGACGCGACGGTATGGCGATCGCCTCGCACTCCTTGACCGCGACTACTTCCCCACCCAGGTCGAAGAACAACTCTCCCTTGAGGACCAGCGTGATCTGCTCGCTCTCGTGGCTGTGCATCGTCCAACGAGTGTGCGGCTCGACGCAGAAGTAGGTGAGCATCGCCCGCTCGAGCGCCACCCCCGAAGCCCTCGCTCCTGCCGCACGGGACTCGATCGTGAACGTCCCTCTGGGATAGTGGCGCGCGCTCTGGCGCACCCCAGGTTTCAGAAGGATTGGCACCCGGAGGTCTAGCAGCATCGGTTCGTCTCCTTCTCGAAAGCCGCCGGCTTCGTGCCCGACGCGATGAAGATGCTGATGGCAATGTCCTGTCCCTCCGCCGACTCGGTACAGCAGTTCTCACCCACACAGTCCACCTTGACACAATCCAGGCCAGCCCCGCGAAACCACCTCCGAACATCCTCACGCTCGAAACCGAGCCAACGATCGTGTTGCTCCGTACGCAGGAACTCGAAGTCGTGGGTATCGAGATCAGTCACCACCAGCCTCCCACCCGGCTTCAGGATCCTCGCCATCTCACGAATGGCGGTCGCAGGACCCTCGACGTGGTGCAGGTACATGTTGGCAAAGGCGTAGTCAACCGACGCCGTGTCGAGTGGCAGATCCTCGGCCTCGCCGATCCGGGTGTCCACTCTGTCCGGGAAGGGGAACTTGCGGCGCAACGCATCCAGCATGGCCGGTGATTGGTCCACCGCCACGACTCTGAGGCCCCTGCCGAGCAGCGCCTCGGTGATGAAGCCGGTCCCGGCACCGAGATCAGCGGCCACGCCACCCTCCTCGACCTCGGCAACCGACAGCGCTTCCTCCCGGAGGCGGTTAGAGAAAAAGCCTGCTCGGAGTTCGTCCCAATCGGCCCCGAGGCTGTCGAAGTACTCCTTACTGGTGGCAGTCATAATTGCCTCATCTATTAAATCGACTGTCATCTATGTTATCGACGATTGTCAATATATATAGGTATGCCACATTGTCAATCCTGCGGCGGAAGGCGAGGACCCCGAGTCAGCTGGGCCGAAAGGATGTTGCAGCTGTGATTCCCTGATCTTCTCGGCTGCTTTCGCCAGCTCATCGGCAAACGCCAATGTTGGTCTCCGAGTTGTAGCGGTGACGACCCCGGCAACTGATTCAATTTAAGATATGCCCCATGAGATCATGGGATCTAGGGATGGCGAACTGCCTCCCGACATCGATTCGCGGGCGGCAGGGCACACCTAATCCATTATCTCATATAGCCTTATAAGAGAGCTGTGGCCAGCCACTTGCCGAGCAGGATACAGAGGATTATAGTTCTATACATGTCGAACTATCGAACTGTTCAAGGGGACATGCTTGCTGACACGTTCAAAGCGTTGGGGCACCCACACCGCCTGCAGATCTTCCTGCAATTGGCCACCTGTTGCGTCCCGGGCACTGCCTGTGGAGACGACAACAGTATTCGCCGCTGCGTGGGAGAACTGGCGGCACAGTTGCACATCGCCCCATCGACCGTGTCGCACCATCTGAAGGAGCTGACCCGTGCGGGGCTCATTGCCACCGAACGCTGTGGTCGGGAGATCCGCTGCTGGGTCGAACCTGAAGTGCTGCGCAAGCTGGGCGATTTTTTCACGAGCTTCATCGCCGAACCGAGTAGCACGAGCGCAAGGAGGAGTTGTGACGAAGAATGCATCACCGGATGAGATCCGGACAGCAGTGCGGAGTACCTACGGCCAGATTGTCACCACGGGAAAGACGGGCTGCGGCTGCTCTTGCGGTGACGATCCAGCCGTTTCGCCCGAAACGCTGGCGAGCGCAATGGGATACTCTAGCACGGACGTGGTTGACGTGCCTGAGGGTGCGAACTTGGGGCTGGGGTGCGGCAATCCCCACGCGATTGCATCGCTGCAGCCAGGTGAGACAGTCGTCGACCTCGGAGCGGGCGCCGGCTTCGACTGCTTTCTCGCCGCGCGACAGGTGGGCGAATCAGGCGCGGTCATCGGAGTAGACATGACGCCCGAGATGATCACGAGGGCCCGTGAGAATGCCCGGAAGGTTGGGGTGTCGAACGTGAGCTTCCGACTGGGGGAGATCGAGCATATGCCGGTAGCGGACGACTCTGCGGACGTCATCATGTCCAACTGCGTGATCAACCTCTCTCCCGACAAGCCTCAGGTGTTCCGCGAGGCGTTCCGCGTCCTGCGCAGCGGTGGCAGGCTGGCCGTGGCAGACGTGATCGCGCTGGCACCAATGCCGCAGGAGCTTCACAGGAACATCGAGGCCTATACAAGCTGTATCTCGGGAGCCGCCCAGGCGGAGCAAGTCGAGTCGATGTTGGCAGAGGCAGGTTTCATGGACATCAGCATCAGGCCGCAAGACGCGAGTCGCGAGCTGGTTCGCGAGTGGTCGATTGGAGGAAACCTCGAGGACTACGTGGTGTCGGCGCTGATCGAAGCCAGGAAGCCCTGATCGGAACCGCCTGTGGCAGCAACCGGCGGAGGGTGTTGGCCAGCCCGAACCACGACCTCATCTAGTCAACAGGATCCCCCGGGACGTGGCGATCTGCCTTGCGATCCTTCCCTTCTCGGCGCTCGTCAGCCGGTGGCGTTCTGCCATCACATCATGCGAACACGAGGTGATCTTGCCGAGCACGCCCTCATAGATACCGACGATCAGTTCGAGAAGGAATTGCCGGTCGGCACTGAGTCTGCCGTCAAGCGTCGACAGGCAAGCCCGTCCCTCCTGTGCCAGCGTCAATGCTCGCTCGACCAGCTCGCGTACTAGGGCTCGAAGTCGGGGGCTCGCGGTTCCAGCCGCAGCGTCACGCCGGAGCGATTCCACGGTCACACCGTGAGCCGCCATGTCGTCGGCCGCGAGGTACAGCAGCCCCCGCTCACCAGTCGTCAGGTCCTCGCGCAGGTCGCGCAGGATATGGGCGATGTACGCGAATCGGCCGAGTGCCCGACCACAACGCACGATGTCGAAGTCCTGCGGTGGGTGGAAAACTCCCTGCTCCTCAGAGGGCTCTCCAGAAATCAGGTGAAGATAGATGGTCGTCGGGGCGACCGACGCGCCTGCCGCATAATCGAGATACTGGCTAAACGTCGCGAATTGGCCCCGCTGCAGATCCTGATGCATGGCTGCAAAGAAGTCATCCCACAGCTCTGGCGGGACGGGAAACTGCTCCACTGTCCTGGCGAACGCGGTAAGCAGTTCGCCAATGTACGGTTGATCAGTTCGCGCTGCGTCACCCGGCGCCGGCGTGTCACCTGTCAGACAGGCCGCTATCACCTGATGCCACGCCTCGACCACGCTGGACTCCCGCGCGCGATCCTCGGCCGATGCGTATGGTCTGAACAGCAACCCGTCGACACGGTCGTCGACGATGCGCATGATCGCATAGCTCGCGCAGAACGCCCGATACCGCTCTTCCTCTCTCAAGTAACAGCTCGCGCGGTACAGGTTGTTCCGGTCCTTCGCTGCGATGGACTCGGCAATCCAGTAGACACCCGTGAGTGAGCCTGGTGTCCACACGCTCGTAACCTCAAGGTCCCCCTTGCCAGAATTGCCCCTCTTCGCATCACGTGCAGTTGATCGTGGAATGCGCACGGCATTCATGGTCCTAGCCTCAGCCATACCATGGTTTTTCGTCTACCTCCACCTGCAATCCGTCAAGCAACTTGTTCAGTCCTGCGAACACATCGACGACCGCCATGAGCTCCAGCACCCCCTCATCGTCCAGCCCGAGCTTCCGCACCGCGGAAGTGTGTACTTCAATTCAGTACTTGCATCCGCTGACGGCTGAAACAGCCACGGCGATAATCTCTTTGGTCAGCGGATCGAGCTTGCCTGTCTGTTTCATGACCGTCCTGATCTTGTTCCAGTTGACCTCCAGGTATGCCGGGTTGGGCGCCATCACCCTGTACATGTTGGGAACGAAATCGATCCCGAGCGTATCCCTGATTTCGTCATAGAGCTCTTTGACCCTGCCAGTGGCTTCCTCTTCCGGGATCATCTCAACAGATGCCATGTCGACCCTCCAGGGGAAATGTGGCTCAGCGCTGTTGGGGGCAAGGCCTTGCGAGGCAGCACCTACCTTCCGGCGCGGTATCCGGCGTTCCTTACCTCAAGTCGATATAGACTCAGCCCTGCTGTAATGTACAGCATCCGAGCCGTCTCAGCCTTTGGTCAGATACAGCCTGCCCTTCTCATCGATCGCCATCCAGATGCGAGAGAATCCCAAGCTGAGATTCGCGCCGCGGCCGAGCGCGGCTACCAGGCGCGAGCAACGTTCACCGCACTCATGATCGGCCACCTCTCGACAATCATGCTTCTACTGAGTGAGCGCGGGACACTATGCTCACCAGACCCGCCGAGCCATCGACCCGCACCAAGTCTCCATCCCGCAGCGTGCGCGTTACGCCATCAATGTTGGCCACACACGGGATGCCGTACTCGCGCGCTACGATCCCCGCGTGACTCAGCGCGCCTCCCAACTCGACCACCACACCGACCGCGCGCGCGAAGATAGGTGTCCAGCCTGGATCAGTAGCCGGTGCCACTAGTACTGCTCCCGAAGGAAAGCGGTGGCTTTCTGAGGGCGCCTGCAGCACACACACTGCGCCCTCCACGACGCCGGGGCTCACGCCGTTGCCGTGCAAGGTCGTGGCGGTGGCGTCGACAGCAGTGGAGTGGAAGGAGATGGAAGCCACCTCTTCGCTGGTGAAGCAGTTGGGCACCTCGATCCGGCGCCATGCCGCACGCCTGGCCAGCTCCCTGACGACGGCGACATCGACGGCGAATTCCGCTTGTGCGACGGCGCGCTCCAGCTCCTCCAGCGAGAGATGCCAAACGTCGCTGCTCTCGCAGAGTCTCCCGCGTTGTTGGAGACGGTGGCCGAGTTCCAGCACCATCCGCCGGATCGGCACCACGGCGGCGATGCCTTCGCTGCGCACCGATTCACGCAGCGCCTGCAAGCGGTTGATAGACCGCACCTGCCGCCCCATCCAGCGGCGGCGCCACCGGCCGCAGAGCCATTCCACCTCCTGCCACGCGAGCTCAGCTTCAGTGCGGCGGCGCTCGAGTATACCAGCCAGAGCGTTCGGCTCGGAGTCCGTAACCAGCGGGAACAGGGAACTGGCCAGCAGGCCCAGATCCTCCACGTACCGCGGAGAGGAGACATCGCTCTCGAACGGTCCGCGATGACCGTACAACGCGAGCCAGCTACGGATCATGGTCCACAGCTTGGGCGGCAGCCGATCCTGCCAGTACTGCGTGGAGGAATACTCAGCAGTGATGGTGCGAGTGAAGTCGCTCGCTCCGGACCAGGCCCGCATAACTTGAGCTATCCCGACGAGATCGTCGATCTGTCGCGTCGACACCGACGGCTCGCCGCCGGCCACCAGGCGCGCGAGCACGGCCCGCGGAGTCGGGTGACGCCGCAACGCGCTCAGCACGGGGTATTGCGCGTTGGCGACCGCTGCCGCGACTCCCAGAGCGTTGCGCGCGAGATCGACGCCGACCTCTGCCGAGACATCTCGGATGCGCCGCACCAATTCGCCGTCGGTCATGGGCTGGAGATCCAGGCCATTGAGTTCGGTGCGGATGGTCCGGACGCGCTTGATATAGGCGGAAGCACTGCGCGGTGCGGCGAGCGCGACTGCCGTTGCGCGCAACAGAATCATCGGATGGCGCAGCGCCTTGCTCCGATCCCACACTGGGACGCCGTTGTCGGCTGCGGCCGTTCCCCCGAACTCCGCCTGCATGCCGTCGCGGGAAACGCCCAGCAGATCCCCCGCTCTGTAGATGCACTCGTTGAAGACGGGGCGGCCGTGAATGAACGTCACCACTGGAACGTCCGGGTCCAGGCGGACGCCGTACTCCTTCAGGTGAGTGCGCACCCCCTCTTCCAGCCAGATAGCCGTCACAGAGCGAGAAAATGCCGAAGGGAGATCCGGCAGCACGTCGCGGATGTTGGCCCTGGTCCAGGTCTGGCCAGGAGGCACCGCGTCCGTCAGCGGCCGGGTCCTCGGCCGCGCCTGAAGCATCCAGGCAGCACCGTCGGCCCAGGCCCATTCCACGTCGACGGGTCGGCCGGCGTGCCTTGCGAGTAGTGCCACCGCCTCGGCAATCGCGCTGGCGCGGGAATCGTCCAGCAAGTCCTGGTGTCGCTGCTCCGGCGGCAGCGACACGCGGGTGATGCCATCCACGGTCACGGTAGTCGCCATGAGCTGCGTGCGAGGCCGGCGCCCGTTGGTGGTCCAACCACCGCTGCCCCGTTGAACCAGGTGGGTTTCCGGAACGGCTGCACCGTTCACCGCGGTCTCGCCGAGTCCAGCCACCGCCTCGATCACGACAGTTGCGGAGCTATCGTCTGCTGAAAAGGCAATGCCGGCACACTCGGCGCGGATCAGTTGCTGAATGACGACCGCGCATGGACCCGAGGGAGGCGGTAGACCGATCTCTTCCCGATAGGAGTAGGCCCGATCCGACAGGGCCGACAGCGCCACTCTGCTGGCTGCGGTCGCCAGCTCCGCGGGCCTGACCCCCAGCAGACTTTCGTGGATGCCGGCGAAACTGGTGTGCTCAGCGTCCTCGCCCTGAGCCGAGCTGCGCACGGCGAGCAACCCGACGCCGTTGGCCTGGAGCTGCGCCGCCAACTCCACTATCGATTGTCTCGTCGCGTCAGGTAAGATCACCCACGCCGGCGGAACCGGGAGCCCGGATCGCGCGATGAGCCTGAGCCCACGGGCCTTGCCGCCCGCTTCGTCCGGCAACGGGGTGTCAGCGTCGATACTGATGATCGCTGTGTCCGTTCCCATCATCGCGTGCCTCCAGAGCCCGGCACGGACGTGGGGGCGGTCAGGCCCGCCGTGCAGAACGCCACCAGCTCCCGGAGTAGCAACTCACCACGCGGAACCTCGCAGCGCCCGCGCACCAGCAGCTCCATGTCGGCTTGGTTGGTGAGCGTATGAATCATCGCGCCAAACGTGAACAGGGTGCGGCAGGCCCGCTCAGCGACTCCAAGCTCGGCTGGCAGAGCCGTCCGGACCGCCGCGGCGAACCTGCCAATCACATCGCCGAACAGTGTGAGGAAGAACTGCTTCATCTTCGGGTCGGCAGCCACGTGCAGTTGTCCGATGAGGCGGGCGAAGTCCGGGTGCTCGTCCAACAGATCGACGATCGGACCGAAGAAGGCCCTCAGCACGGAGTCGAGCGCTGGGCGGTTGGGGCCGGCAGCGTCTTCCACCTGGTCGAGCAGAGCCAAGCGCTTCTCGTTGAGCGGCTCCACACGCCGGCGCAGCACCTCGCGGATCAGGCCGTCCCGGTCGCCGAAATGATAGTGGGCGAGCGCCACATTCACGCCGGCCTCTACCAGAACCCTACGAACCGAGACCCCCTGCACCCCGTGCTGGGAGAAGAGCCGCTCGGCGGTGTCGAGAATCGCGGTCTTGGTGTCCTTGTCGCGCTCTGTACTTGCTTGCATTCCTGACTCCCCGTGATCGATACCGGGACCGAGATCGCGGTCACCCGCCACTTCATCGAGAAACGGCGCCCAACGGCAGCCCTTTATGCATACGTACGCTATATTTGCAGCATTGCTAGCTGCATGATTAAATAAATCGATTGATTAAAACCTGTCAAGAAGCGGGACCGGACGTGTTGTTGAGGTGAGGGGACTAATTGCGAGCTCAAACGGATGGTGACGCGGACGACAGCCACACCCTCGCGGCGGGCCAGGTTCGCCAGGCGATCTGAATGGCCTAGCTGGACTCCGACACCTTTGATGCACGCTCCTCTGCGCTCAGGCGCCCGGTCCGAGCACCCAACTCACAACATCTCACCTTGCGCGACATCTCCCGCCCCCTCTTTTCGGCCACCTGACGGGACAGTTCGCGGTCAAGCGAGCTACATCATATTGATGGGAGCAAGCAAATGATTCCAGAGTGCTCTAGACGTTTGATATTGTACTCTCATCAATTTAGTTACTAGATTTTATTAGTTATATTATGTAATTGTTAGTACGATGAGCTGCATAGATATTCCTTATCATGTTCTCATTATTATAATGTAAGCTTACTTCATAGTGTTGCTTACACCGCCTCATCTGAACGATGTCGCGCCTGGAAATGTAAAGTAGTTGTCAGTAAAGCACTTAGGCAAGAAACGACTGAGGGATCCCGCAATGGCCATCTTCCTGACGACGGAGGCCGCATCATCGCCCAGGCGCACAGCCTGATCGCCATTGCTGAACGAGCTGCCGCTTTGGTCAGGGCAGCCAGGCCCCGGTCACCCATCCTCCGCCGTGCACTGGTGTCGCTAGCGTCGTGAACGCCGGTTTGGGACCTTGGTTAGCGTCGGCGTAAGCGGGCACGGCTCAGGACATCCTGCTAATGATTGCTCTGCTCTCGAGCCTGCAACTCAGCTCACTCCCCTGAGGATGTAGTTGTATAGCGCGAGGTGTGGGACGGCGTCCGACATGCCGCACTCGTATGTCCCGCTGCAACCGAAGAACACCACTACCAAATCCAGGCTCGGGATCACGAACAGCTTCTGACCGCCGTACCCGCTGGCGACCCAGATGTCGTTCCGATTGGGGATCCTGCCGTCATTGTCCTGTAGTCCATTGAGCCACCACTGGAATCCGTACCACGTCATAGCCTGGTATGACTTAGTCCATGGGCGGACCGCGGCATCAACCCAGTTCTCGTGCAGGAGCTGCCGGCCACTCCACTGCCCGCGTTGCAGGTAGAGTTGCCCGATCTTGGCGAGGCCCCGTGCGGTGAGGCGCAGTCCGTAGTCACCGATCGTGAGACCGCTGGTCATGTGCAGCCAGTCGTACCGGGTTATGCCGAGCGGCTCGAATAGCTCCCGCGCGGCGAACGTGTCCGCCGGCTGCCCCGACACATTGCGGACGATCGCGACCAACAGGTTGGACAGACCACCCGAGTACAGAAACTCCGTTCCAGGCTCCGCCACGACCGGTCGCTCGAGCACGTACCGCACGGGGTCGGCTGCCTCGAGCACTCTGCGGCCATGTGTGTCCAGCTCCGACGGGTGCCTTCCCTCGTCCCACTCGAGACCGGCCGTCATCGTCAGCACATGAGAGAGCCGGATGTCACGCTTCCGAGGATCGGCTTCGAACATATCCGCATGGTCCGGGAAGAAGTCCGCGATGGACTGCTCGTAGCTGCCGACCAGCCCCTGCAGTGCCGCGATGCCCACTAGCGTCGAGGCCACGCTCTTGGTGGCGGAATTGAGCACGTGGAGACTGTCGATCCCGACGTATGGTTGGAAGTAGCCCTCGTACACTATCGTCCCGTGGCGCGCGATCAACAACGTGTGGATCTCCTCGAGATCGCCGTGCGTGATCTCGCGCTGCAGCAAGCCAATTCTGTCGGGGTCGATGCCGTGGTCCGCGAGCGTACCGACCGGCCATCCGTCGGCGCGTTGCATGGGCATATCCGGCAGTTCGATCGGTGGAGCCACAGGGGAGTCGCCACATCCCGCCAGCGCCGCGGCCGCACACAGCGCGGTCCACTCGATTACGATTCGAGCCAACTTCATCGGTCACGCTCCTTCCGGCCGGTAGCGAGCCGCTCCCTGCTCTGTCGGCCTACTGGCACGCTGAATCCCAGCGACAGGTGAATGGCAAGGTTTCTGGCGAAGCCTGGCGGAAGTGGGTCCCTCTTGAAGTCAAGTAGTCCCAAATCGCCTAGCGCGTCCAGAAATAACGAACCCGAAGCCACCGGATAGCTCACTCCCAATCCCAAAACCACCCCAAGATCCAGCTTTCTGCGGCTCGTGCCGATGAACGGATCGTCACAGTTGCCCGCACCGATCCCCGCCACGCCGCTTACCCGGCAGCGAAGCTGCACGGCGGCGGTGGGACCCAGCATGAGATGGGGCGACACGCGTGCTGGAATGCGGAACCTCAGGAGAGCCGGAAGTACTAAGTAGTCGGACTCGACCGCTCCGAAGTGCGCGCCTCCGCGATCGTCGAATCCTTTGCGACTCCACAGGGCGTCCACTTCGATTTCTAGCCACCGCGATATCCCGTATGCGAGCAGGACGCCCGCATGGGGCCCGCTGCGTACACCCATTTGGTCGGCGGCGTACGGATCCTGCCACAGGACCCCCCCAAACGTGAGCCCACCCCGCACACCGAGTGAGGTTCCCTGCGCCACGCTTGACTATCCGTAGCTAGTGGCTACAAACACGATCCAGAGGGTCAGGAGCCGGCGACCCCACATCGGTCTCGTCACGCTGTTCCGCATACGGTTGCCTCTCTGAACGAACTCATGTGACGGGTTATACTGTTCGGAATAGTATGGAATATATATATATGTAGTAAATCTATTTGCGTCAAGTGTATGTTGCAGGCGAGGTATTCTTCCCCTGCAGACAACCGTGGTTACGAGACTTCGTGTGCGCTTGAGGACGCTCGGGTCGCTTACGTTAGCCACGCAGTGTGCCGATTGCAGCCTGTCTCCGAGGCCCCAACGATCTCTCTGTCACGGTGGGATAGCGCTCACATCTCCTCACGCGTCCCACAGGGATCCACACGTTGAAAGAGTGGCGTCGAAGCTTGCAGCCGGAAGCAAGCGAGACCGCCGACCCGCCTTGCAGAACGAGGCGTATTACATATATTGATAACATGTATATGTCAAGTGCCTCTATTCTTAGGAAACACCAATGTCCCAGGACCCATCTACTGTCTCGTCTCTGCCTCTGAACCCAAGGACCTTCATGATCCTCCTCGCGTTCGCGGAAGGCCCGGCGCACGGGTACGAGATCAAGAAACGGGCGGAGGAAAGATCCGGTGGCAGCGTGCAGTTCGATGCCGGGTCCCTGTACCGGTCGATTGCCCAACTCCTCGACCAAGGTCTGATCGAGCAAATAGCGGCGCTTTCCGGCACGAAAGTGAGCGACGCCCGGCGTCGGTACTACAGCCTCACGACTCTCGGCAGAGAATTGGTGGCCGCGGAAGCTCGTCGCTTGGCAGGACTGGTGGACTGCGCCAGAGGCCAGGATCTCATCGATAGCCCCGAGCCGGCGTGATGAGCCGCCGGAGGAAGGTCCCACCGCCATTGGCACGGGCTCTCTTCTCAATCTTCCTGCTGATCTACCCTCGCACCATTCGTGCGCGGTTTGGCCCCGAGATGCGTCGCTTCCTCAGCGACAGCTATCAGGAGCGCGCTGGGGCTAACACCGCACTAGGGGCAACGCGGTTCTGGTGCCGGACCTACTGGGCATTGATCGCGAACGGGATAGGAGCTTGGATAGACTACCGGAGGAGCAAAGCGACTCTCCGCGAATACCGGCCGCAGTTCACGGCGGTACCGCACCTAGGTTTGCCAGAGCACGTATCAAGACTGGTTCGCACCCTGCGCCACGCTATTCGCAGCCTGGCCCGCAGTCCCGGTTTCTCACTCACCTCCATGCTCACTCTGGGGCTCGGAATCGGCGCGTGCACCGTGATCTTCAGCGTCGCTTACCCAATCCTAATCTCCCCATTGCCGTATCCGAGGTCCGACGAGATCACCGTGCTGAGCGAGGTCAGTCCCGGCCCGGATGGGAGTAAGGGGTGGGTGTCGCCACTCACCTTCAGAGACTGGCAGGAGCGAAGCGAGCACTTCGAGCGAATCGCTTCCTACCGTTTGAATCTGTTCACTTGGACCGGCGACGCCGAGCCCGCGATGCTCAGAGGCTGGGCCGTCTCGGAGGACTACTTTCCCCTGCTGGGCGTGGGTATGACCCTGGGACGCGGGTTCACTGCTGATGAGGATCTACCGGGCGGCGAGCGCGTCGTAGTCATCTCCTACGCGTTCTGGCGTCAGCACTTCGGCTCGGATCGCGATGTTCTGGGCCGGACCATGACCTTAGACGGGTCTCCATACACAATCGTCGGCGTGGCAAGCCCTTCAATCGACTTTCCTTCCCGCGGCGATTACTGGATTCCGGCGGCGACCGACTACAGCCGGGAGATGCGCGACTTTCGCTATCTGGGCGTGCTCGGCCGCCTGCGACCCGGCTCCAGCCTGCAGGATGCACGGGCCGGGTTGGAGCGGATCTCGCGCCAGGTGGAGACTGAGCACCCGGAGACCAACTCGGGTTGGGGCGCGGACGTTACGGGGCTAAGGGACCGTCAAGTGGGCCGCGTTCGTCCGGTTCTCGTGGGGATGGCGGTGGCCGTGGTCCTACTACTCATCATAGCCATCGGAAACACCACGAATTTGGCGATCGCCCGCAGCACAGGAAGACAGACGGACACTGCGGTCCGCCTGGCTCTCGGTGCTGGTCGCCCTGCAATCACCCGGCAGTTCGTTACCGAGGCGCTGCTGCTTTCGCTGGCGGGGTGCGCTCTCGGCGTGCTACTGGCCGCCTGGGGTACCCCCGCATTCGCCACCACGGCACTCCCACGAGTAGAGGAGGTCACCGTCGACACGAGATGTCTCGTCTTTGCGTTGACCGCGGCCGCCGTGGTGGGACTAGCCCTCGGTCTCCTGTCCGCATTCGTCTCAGGGGGCCGCAATCTGAGCGAGACCCTGCGCGCCGGCGGACCCGGTCGAACGGCGCCCACCCGCGCCCACCGAATCAGGGAGGCAGTGTTGACCACGCAGGTGGGACTCGCGCTCTCGCTCCTCATCGGGGCAACTCTGTTGGCACAGAGTCTGTGGACCCTCGGCCGGGTTGACGCTGGTTTCTCTCCGGACAGCCTCCTCACCTTCAGTTACGACTTACCTGGTTCCTCGTATCCGGACCCCGCTGCGGAACGAGCCTTCTATCGTGACGCCCTGTCGCGCATCCAGAGCATACCCGGCGTCGAGGCGGCGGGGATCGTCACGCCCATCCCCATGGAGATGGGCAGCGTTCCCACGTCCTGGTCGCTCTCTGCCGAGGTCGCCGACCCATCCAACCAGATCGCGATGGCCCACATGCGCAACGTGACCTCGGGATACTTCGAGACGATGGGCATCAGACTACTGAGCGGCCGCTTGATCTCGGACGCGGACAGGGAGGACTCCGAGCAGATTGCCCTCGTCAACCGTTCCTTCGTCGATCGCTATCTCCGGGGTCATGACCCGCTGGGCGTCAGAGTCTCGCCTGGAGAGCCCAGCGCGGACGAAACGGATTGGCTCACCATCGTGGGAGTAGTCGACGACGTTCGCTTCCGGGCGCTCACCGCTGCAGCAGAACCGGAGATCTACCTGCCGATGCTCCAGGTGCCCTCCGGTTGGGGCCATCTAGTCGTCAGATCAGGAAACCCGCCCGATGAGTTGGCCAGGTCCGTGACGCAGGCGGTGCAAACGGTCGATCCGGATCTGCCTCTGGCGGACACCAAGACCGGGGAGGAGATCATCGCTGGTCAGCTCAGGATATCCAGGCTCAGCACCAAGCTCACGTCACTCTTCGCGATACTCGCAACTCTAATGGCCGCGGTGGGAATCCTGGGGGTGCACTCGATTGTGGTGGCTCAGCGGATGAAGGAGATCGGACTGCGGATGGTTCTGGGCGCCCAGCCCGCCGGAATCTGGAGATTCGCGTTGCTCCGGGGCATGCGACCGGTACTCAGCGGTATCGCCCTGGGAATAGGCGTGTCACTGGCCGCCACGCGCTTGCTGGAGAGCCAGGTGTACGACGTCAACACACTGAATGCTATGGCGTTCTTCCTCCCCGGCACGGGCTTGGTGGCGGTCGGCCTGCTTGCGTGCCTGGTCCCGAGTGCGCGAGCATCGGCTGCAGATCCTGTGGACCTGCTGCGGTCAGAGTGAGGCGCGTATCGCCCATGCGATCTGACCGGCAGCACACCTCGAACCGCGCGTAGCTCAAGCTCACCGACACGGTGCCGGGGCCGGCTCAAGGCTCCGTTGGTATAACCCAACTACGTATTTCGTGTAGCGAGTGTCCCAGCGAAAGCCGGTCGATTCTGGGTGCCGAGCATTCGGACCTGGCACGTCACAACGCGACAAGTCACCAACGGAGGAAGTAATGAAGTGTGCAGGAGATAGCGGTCACGGCGACCATCGCAAGAATGCATTTCACCGGGTCCGACGGGCTGGGGTGATCCTCAGCCTCCTCGGGATGGCGCCGGCCTGCTCCGAGATAACGGAGGTCGCGTCCCCGGATCTGGCGGTGGTGGTCGCGCGCGACGGTCTACCCTTCACCGTCCAGGCGATTCCTGGCGAGATCCTCGATCGGATCTCGCCCCATCAGGTAGTCCTGGTCGGCGAAACGCATTTTCTTCGGGAACATCGCGAACTCATGACAGGGCTCGTGCGGGACCTGCACGCCCGGGGCTTTCGCCAGTTGCTGCTGGAATGGCCGCATATGGCGGACTGGTTGCTCACCGATTTCGTCGAGGATCTGCAAAACGAGCCCGACTGGGAGCCTCCGGTCTCACTCGGGGGCGACCTGATCACTGCGATTCGTGACTTCAACCGCACGCTGCCGGCCGTCGAGCGGGTCCACGTGCGCGGGATCGACGTGAATCTCAATGATTACGGCGGCGCCCGCGACTTCCAGGGCCTGCTGCGGAGGCTGGCACGCCACCTCGCTAGCGCAGGACCCGTCGCCGAGCTACTCCAGGACGGCTACGACACGCCCGCAAGGCAAACGGTAGCAATCGAGACCCTGCAAGAGGCACTGCGAACCGACCGAGCTGACCTACGGGACTCCTGGGGAGCGTACTGGTACGACACCGTGGCCGAGATGGTTGAGGTGGAGCTGGCCAGCGTGAGCATCCGCGCCATGAGGCAAGACCACTACGATCTCACGGTGAGACTGCGCGAGAGCGTCATGAAGCGCCTCGCCGACCTGAGGCTGGACGGGTATGCCCCCGGCACGCTGATCAACGTCGGCGGCAACCATGCTCAGAAGGAATACCTCAAGGGCACCGATCAGCAGTGGCTGGGCGACTACCTCGTGCACGAGAGTGCTGCGGTCGGAGGATCGGTGATCGTCCTCAACATCAACCCGGCGCGGATAGTGACCGGCTCGGGAGGTGCGACCACGCTGTTCGACATCCGTGATGCCTCGCCCGCTAACGAGCTCTGGCGCTTGATGAACGAGGCCTGGCCGGATCGGGCGGTCTTTCTGCCGCTGGATGACCCCGTCTTCGCGGCAGGCGGCGTCCCCATCAACTACGAGGGGACGATATACCTGGCTGCTCCCAAGCGACAATACGATATTCTCGTGCTCTTACCACTGGCCCACCGTGTGCCACTTCAATGAGGATCTGAAGCCATGTCGTACAATCTCATTCTAAAATCGGTGGCGCTCCTCGTCCTGGGAGTTGGCGTGAATGGCGGTATCGCCGCCGCGCAGGTGTCGGTTGGCATTCAAACCGACTGGGGCAGCGACACGGGGGTCGGGGTGGGATTCCAAACCGTTTTCGACCTCGGCGCTATTGTGAAGGGTCTGGAAACGGTGGGGTCGTTTCACTATTTCTTCCCCGGCACTCGCCACGGGGCTCAAGCTACCTACCGGGAGCTGAACACCAATCTGGTCTACCGAATCGACATTGCAGATCAGCCTGTGACACCGTATGTAGGCAGCGGGTTCAACGTCTCATATACAAAGGCATCGGTGCGCGTGCTCGACATCGACGCCTCGGGCAGCGAGATCCTGAACGGGCTCAACGTCCTGTGCGGTCTGATGTTCGACGTCGGTCGGTTCAGGCCGTTCGTCGAAGGGAGACTGACGACGGGTGGCGGCAGGCAGTTCGTCGCGAGCGCGGGTCTGCGCTTCTGAGCGGAGCCTTCGACGGTACCACTAGATCCAGCTCCGGCGCCGGCTATCTTGTTATGTTCCGTCCGGCGAGCCGATTGAGTTCAGCGCGCGTGTTCCTGTGAACCGTATCACAATGGTGGGATCATGGCAGCACGAGGACAGTGGATTGCGGTGGGTACCATCGTCGGATTCCTGGCCGCAGCACTTCTCGCAGGAATGGCTCTCATGCCAGAACTCAAGCCAATCCGACCCGGCAGCCAGGCCCCTGACTTCACCGCCGTGAATCTGGCCACGGGCGACACGGTCCAGTTCGTAGATTTCGCCGGCCAAGTGATTCTCCTCAATATATGGGCTACCTGGTGCGTGCCTTGCGAGGCGGAGATGCCCTCGATTCAGCGACTGCACGAGGCGCTGAGCGACAGCGGCTTGAAGATCTTGGCCGTGAGTGTCGACGTCGATGAGTCCGACCAGGTACTGGAGTGGGTGCGCGATCGGAATCTCACCTTCGACGTCTTTCAGGATCGCACGCGCCGCATCGAGAAACTCTACCAGACAACCGGCGTGCCCGAGAGCTTCGTGATCGACTCCAGCGGCGTGATCGTGCGGTGGGAGATCGGCGACAGAGACTGGAACGATGCAGCCCGACGGGCGCTGTTCAGACGTCTCCTGGGCCTGAACGAGCGTACCAACCCGACCGAGAACACATCCTAGCCTGGTGCGCCAGAAACAGCATCGCCGCCACCACTGAAGCGAGCGAGGACGACAGCCGCCGTCATGTCGGCGGTGACGTTCGCGGCGGTGATGAACATGTCTACGACCAGGTCCAATGCAATGAGCAACCCGATCCCTTCCATGGGTAGCCCGAACACCATGTAGATCGGGGCTATGATGAGGAGACCACCGCTCGGGATGCCGGGCGAGTAGAAACTCAGAGCGGCGAGCGCCCCTGTGATGGCAACGATTTCCACCACGCCGAGATCGATTCCGTACAACTGAGCAATGAACAACGTCCCGGTGACGCGGGCGGTTGGTGAGGCGTACTTCAACAGGGCAACGGCGACCGGAAGTACGATCGCAGTCACCGGTGGAGGCAGCTTCAGGTCGTGGTCGGCCGCTTCGAGCATGGCAGGCAACGACGCCAAAGACGACCGAGTGCTGAATCCAATCGCCTGCGCCGGTGCGCAGGCTCGAGCGAACCGTCGCAGGGAAATACCCCCGGCCAGCACCGCCACCGGATAGAGTGCGACGAGTGCCAGCGACACCAAGCCACATGCAATCAGGAGAAAGACTCCCATCGCACCGACCAGGTCGGCTCCCGTGCGGGCGGTTAATGGCATTACCAGACAGAACACGCCTATCGGGGCAACGATCAGAATCCACTCGACGATGACCAGCATCGCGCGCGACACGGCAGTGAAGAAGTTCACGAGGGTCTGTTTCTGTTCGCTCTCGAGACGGGTGACGGCCAGCGCGAGGATGGCGGAGAACACGACGAGAGGCAGCATCTCGCCGTCCGCTGCGGCTCGAATGGGATTGGACGGAATCAGGTTGACGACCCAATCACGAAAGGGAGGCAGTTCCACCTGCGTGGCGGACGTCGTTTCCCTCAGAGCGGCAAAGGCCGTGCCGTCGAAGGGAGTCAGTGCCAACAGCGGCGGCCCCGCAACAGCGGCGAGCAGCGCAGCGCCCGTGACGAGGAGGACAAAGAGAGCGACGGCGCGGCCTCCAATGCGAGCCGCCCCGCCGGCCGAGCTGGAGGCGACACCGGTGATGATCAGCGAGACGACGAGCGGGACCACCGTCATGCGGATGGCGTTGACCCAGAGGGTGCCAATCGGCTCAACGGCAGCAGTCGCAGTGAGCAGCGTGGGGTGCTGGGTCCATGAGACGATTACACCGCCCGTAAGGCCGGCCACGAGGGCCGCGAGTACTCGAACGGTCAAGGACATATCTGTGCGCGTTGGGATCGGGTGTGCTAGAATCTGGCTTGTTGGGTCGGAAGGCGCCAACATCGTGTCCCGTGAGGACCCGCGGAAGGCGAGGCATAGCAGGACAGACGGATCCCCACTGCAACTGGATCGTGAGAGGTTCTAGGGCATCACCTCCAGGCCTGCCGGCTGGCTATCCCGACGCATCGCTCTGAGCTGGAGGGAGGACGCCGCCGCCACGGTCAGCGGCACACCGGCCCGCAACAGAGCCCACAGCACGAGAATGGCACCCGCCACCGCCGCTTGCAGGCCCATCGACGCAAGTGCAGCGCCAGCGCTCACTTCTACCACGCCGAATCCCTGAGGGATTACCAGAGACCGCGCCAGAACAGACACTAGCAGGAACAGCAGCATCGTATCAGCCGCGGTCACTGCAATTCCTAGTGCCACGAAGCTGAGATGCAGTGCCAACCACTCGCAAGCGTACCCCATCATGAGAATCGTGTATGCGGCCAATCGCTCGGCCAGCGAGATGCGCGTTGCGATGCGGGCGATCGACCTGGCAACGTCACCAATCTTCACGTAGCGGGCGAGGCGCCCTGCCGGTCGAGTCCGCAACGAGTAGAGGAGCGCCAGCAGCCCCACTAGAACCATGCCTGCCAAGGTCACCGGTTGTTTGAGGCTGCCAGGAGATGCAGAGGCGAAGGCAACCGTGATTGCCATGCAGAGCAGCGTGACATGCACTCGAAAGGTCCGGGTGACCACGGAGGCGGCAGCGGTGGACTCATAGGCCAGTCCGAGGTGCTTCTTACCGTACAGCGAGCGCAGCAGATCGGTGCCAAGGTTCATGGGGGTGAGCAGGCCGACGAGTGAGGCCAGGCTCAATGCCAGTGAGGGTCGAGCTGGCACGTTGCAGTTCCCTTTCTTCAGTATGCCAACCCATACACCGCTCCAGCAGACAAGGCTAAGGGCGGAGCAGCATACCGCCCCCGCTAGCAGGGATGGGCTCGCCATCTGGAGCACCGGCAGTGGGTCGGTGACAAAGATGAGCCCCCCGATAGTTGCAGCCGCGGCTCCGGCGCCCATGAGTTCCAGGCTACCCAGCTTCACGCCGCCCTCCCCTCAGGCCGTGTCTCCGTCGCCCATGGTTGTGCGCGAGTACCGATAGCCCGAGGCGCAACTTCTCGTAGCAGCCCTTCACGGACATCGTGGTGTCCGACTCCCCCCTAAAGGCGTACCAACATCCACGGCACTGGTCCACTTGCGCCATAGCTTCTGGCGACCTCACCACGGCCAGGTCATCGTGCAGCAGATGGCCGGCGGCGGGCATGTCAACGCAGGGGTGAACGTACCCGTAGGGATCAACGCTGAAATACTTGCGGCCGGCGCTGCAGGTCGGGTGCGTCGAGCGATCCCCGAACGACCGAAATCCCTGCAAGTAGCTCTCAGATGACAGCATGTTGCGACTGCTCTTTCTCAACCGGACTAGTCCTGTGACTAGACTATCAGTTACTGGAGCGTTGAAATCAGGATTCCCAGTCTTGTTCTCGTGATACGGCTGTAGCACGACGTAGACGCCGCGGTCGCCAGCGAACTCCACAATGCGCTCTATCTCCCGCAAGTTCAGGCGCGACACGACGCACATGATGCCACCCGAGCGGTGGCCTTGGAGGAACTCCTCCCTCAGCCACTCAACACTCTGGAGGACCTTGCGGTGGGACCCGTCGATACCCCGCTGCCGGTCGTGGACAGCCGGATCGAGAGAGTCGAGCGAAACGAGCAGGTTGTCCAAGCCCGCCTCCTTGAGCCCCCGGACCCGCTCACGCGTCAGCAAGCTCCCATTGGTGACGGCGGACGTCCACATGCCGTGGCCCGACGCATGCGCGACGATCTCTGCTAGATCCCGCCTCACGGTCGGTTCCCCTCCCGTGAAGTTGACCGCCCTGCAGCCGTGGTCGTACAGCTTGTCGAGTCCCCTGCGGATTTCGGGTAACTGCAGTTCCTGGTCGGGCCGGCTCGGTTCCTTCCAATAGTCACAGATGGCGCACCTGGCCGTGCACCTGTAGGTCAACTCCCACAGACAGTAGAGAACACGTCTGCCCGCCAGCGCCGAGATCCCGGCCGACAGCGCGAACCGAAATGCATCCGGGAATGTCCGCATGCCCACCTTCCGCCTAGAAGCCAGGCGAACAGTAGGACGACGCGGTCAAGGACGCGTCAAGGACTGGGAGCGGGGGAGACGGAGTCGCTTGACCTCTACGACCTCGCCTTCGGAACCTGTGTCTTCCGAACTTGGAGGTTAGTGGAATATCCCCTCTAAGATGTCGACAATTAGGCCACTGGCCTCAAGCAACACGATACGGTCCCCGAAGATCGTTATCTCAAACCCCTCTCTGGCCGGAAGTGCCGTGACGAGATCAGGCGGCAGAGTACGTTTCGCTATCCCGGGAGGCAGCGGCTTGCCACGGGCGAGCTTCTTGACGATACCCGGAGGCAGTGCCTCCACAGTGTAGGCATGCCTGGTGAAGTAGTCGGCTATGGCCTGTCGCTCAGTGGAGGAGAATCCCGACGCCACCTGCGCCGCCGGGTTTGAACTCTTCTGCTTCCCCCGTCCAGCGTCCTGAGCTGATGCGGTGGCCGCTAGCGGTAGAACGATCAGTAGCACAGTGAGCACGAGGTTCGCTGGACGCATATTGGGTCTCCAGGTCAACGGCCTAGCCTCTGAGCCGGGCGTTCCAAATTGGTTTGGCGTCATCGCCCGATGGGTGAACTCGATCTTTGTGAAGCTGTCTCGAGCGACTGCACCCATACGTGGAAGACGCGACACCCCAAACTGAGGCAACGGTACGGCTCCAGCTCGCTGCGCGAGGTGACGCGAATCACTGGAGCAGTCCGGCTCCGCAGCGACCTACTTAGCATAGGAACACTCGGTGGCTGTTTGGGCAGCGGCGCCGCTAGTCCTGGCACCGACGCTCCGAAGACCCTGGGAGCCTGACAGCCTCCGCGCCCCAGATCAGCGACCTGCGGGCAGAACCGGCGTGGGATCAGTCCGGGCGTACCGCTACCGTCCGGTCGACCAGTGTTCCCATCGAGCCTTTGCGAGAGCAGCCGGGCCGTGCACCAGATGACACTTGGCACAGCTCTCCATACCAATCTGCTGGCCGAGTTCCGCCGCCGCAGCTGCATCGGGAGTATCGCTCTGGAGCACCGCACCGAGCCGTTGCACCGTCTGCTGCACGCCTGCGTCGATGAAGTACTCCCGTTCCGTCGCGTGGCAGGCCACGCAGGCGGTCGCAAGCAGTCTGAACCTCGCCTGGAACGTCGCGAACTGCGTGCGGGCATTGTCCGGTTGCTGCTGGCGAAGATCAGCACCTATTCCAACGAAGGCAGTCTCCATCTCCTGCATGAGCTGCCTGTAGCTCAACTCCCGGCCCGAAGAGGGATCTACCAGGCGGATCTTCGCAAAGTCGCCCCACCGATACCGGTAGTGCACCTTCGCCATGTTGGCGACGTGGCACTCGTGACAAACCGCACCCACGCCTTCAAACGCCGCGCCGATTCGCTCGGGGTCGCCGGATTCCACGGCAGCCACCAATGTGTCCACCGGACCTGCCGGATAGCCTGCCTGCCATTCGGGCACTAACCGCGACACCGCCACGTACTCGTTCCTGAAACGCTCCAGGCCTGCGCGGGCGTGCTCCACATCCTGCTCGAACACGTCGACCGCGATCCCGCTAAAGGCTTCGCCCAATTCCAGCATCCGCTGTAGCATTACTGGTCCCGGGGCGACGGGTGGGTAGAGACTGTCTAGCGAGCTGGGTGGTGGACCCACCATGTTTCGAAGCTCGGCCACTTCCTCTCTCAGCCTGGAGAGTTCCTCATTTTGTTCCCCAGCGCAGCCGGTCAACACGATCACGACCACGGTCGTGACGCATGTGAGTGTTCTCAAGATCCACCTCCTGTAAGACCAGCGACTGTTCGGCGACCCCGCGGAATGCGAGCGTCGTCAGCAGTCACATCACTCCACGGACCAAGCGCCCGAACGCCGAATCCCCTTGCAGGGACGCGAAGTTCGGATCGATCCTCAACCAGCCAGGTGACACCAAATACGGGGTGGACAGCAGCGACCGTATCGTCTCGAGGGCCCGCGCCCGCTCGCCAACCAGCGAGTAGACGCGCGCTAGCTGGTGCTCGTAATAGGGCCCGTTGTACGCATCGCGACTGCTAGGAGCGAGCGAGACAGCGTGCTCGGCCGCGCTGATCGCTTCAGCCCCGCGACCCAAATAGGCGAGCACCAAAGCGTGGGTCGCATGCAGCTGAGCGTCGTCGGGTGCGTCTGCCAACTGACTCTCTAGGGCAATCCTCGCGGAGTCGGCATACACGCGGGCCCGCGCGGTGTCACCGCGCAGCCAGGCCGTCCCTGCAAGGATGACTCCCCAGGCAGCACGATCGTCGTCGAACGCCGCGGGCGACAGTCGCAGCAGCAATTCTTGCTGACTGTCATTCAGCACCCAGTACAGGTCCCAGAAGTACGCGAAGTACGCCACCAGCGTGGTCTGCTCGACCTCGCGGGGCACAGCCGCGATCACCCCCCGTGCCATCCCCAAATCACCGCGTCCCAAATGAGCCGCGGCCATTCGTTGCAGTAAATCCAGATTCGCCGGCGCCAGAGCGAGACCGCGCTCGGCGGCCTCCATCGCCTCCGGGTAGCGACGCAAATATAGCAGCGTGGTGGCTAGCCGCCGGGCTGTCGTCACCGACCGGGGGTCGACTACCTGAGCCCGCTGCAAATTGACCAGCGCCGAATCCCATTGGCCCAGCCCCTGCTGGATGACCGACATTTGGCTCAGGACGGCAGCATCGTTCGGCGCCCGGCGCTGCCCCTCCAGTAACTCCGCAAGTGCCCAGCGATAGTCCCCCTCCACGGCCAGGTAGTAGGATGCGAGTGCGAGCGGTCCCTCGGCCCCCCGACCACCGAGAGCATGTGCCCGCTCGGCCGCACGCTGTGCCGCTTCGGCTGCGGCTTCCGAGGGAACGGAGTTGGCGTAGATAGCCGCCCGTGCGCGCGCCAGCTGCGACCACGCCGCCGCGAATCCGGTGTCGAGGGCAGTTGCCTGCTCGTAGTACGCCACCGCTCGTCTGAGCGTCGCAGGATTCAGCACTGAGACTCCCCCGGACAGCTCTTCGCCCCTCACGAAGGCGTCGTAGGCCGCCAAGCTCTGCGTCGGAGGACTCGTCAGCGTGCGCCGCTCCCTCTCCCCGAGTGCCAAACCCAGCGCCCGCGCTACTTGTCCGGCGATATCCGCCTGCACGCGGAAGACGTCCGTCATCGTGGCATCGAACGGCCGGTGCCAACGAAGTGTCGGCGCCCCACTCCCCGCAAACGAGACCAACTCGGCGCTCACGTGCACCCTGGGCGCGGGAGTAGCTGAGTGATCCCACCGCACCGTGCCAGTGAGCAGGTACTGTACACCGAGTTCGCTGGCGATCTGCCCGTGGGACAGCGTGCTCTTCTTGAAAGGTGTTGAGCTGCTGCGCGCTATCACCAGTACTCCGGGCAGGGCTGCCAGCTTTCCCCGCACCTCATCCGTCATGCCGTCCGCGAAATAGTCCTGTTCGGGCGCTCCCAGGTTCTCGAAGGGGATCACCGCGAGATGCATCGGCCCCTCGCCTGAGACCGTGTCACCTCTGCCGAGCCGAAGGAAAAGCGCTGCCACCCCTACCGCAGCGACGAATCCGAATTGCAGCGCTCGTCGTACACGTCTTTGCCGACGTGGCCGCTCAGCTACCGTCGCGGACCCGACCGAGGCGGTAGTTCCGGCGGTCTTTGCCAACTCCACGGCCCGGCTGAAAGCCGCCATCGACGCATAGCGATCCGCCGGAGCCGCAGCGAGCGCTTTGGCTATCACACCGTCGAGCGCCGCTGGCACCGCTGGCCGCAGCGAGTGAATGGATTGCGGTGCCTCCGTCATCGCCCGGGAGGCGATCGCATACACACTTGAACCGGTGAAGGGGGCTTCACCTGCGAGCATCTCGTGTAGCACACAGCCGAGGGCGTACACATCCGTGCGGGCGTCGAGGTCCTGCTGTCCATTCAGCTGTTCGGGACTCATATAAGCCGGCGTGCCGATGGCCACACCGCTCTCGGTGAGATGACCTGCGGCGGTGACCGGCCGGGCGATGCCGAAGTCGGCCACCAGAGCGTCGCTCCCACTCAGGAGAACGTTCTCCGGCTTGATGTCACGATGAATTATGCCGTGATCATGTGCATGCCCGAGCGCGTCAGCCACGTCGCGGGTGATGCGCAATGCCTCCTCCAGGGGGAGCTGGTGCTCGCGATCCAAGCGCTGGCGTAGCGATTCGCCGCGAACGTACGGCATCACGTAGTAGACCAGCCCGTCGACCTCGCCCGAGTCGTGCAACGGGAGGATATGAGGGTGGGCGAGGTTGGCTGCGATCCGGATCTCCCGCCTGAACCGATCCTGCCCGAGCGCGGAAGCGACCTCCGGGCGCAACAACTTGAGCGCGACCGGCCGATCGTGCTTGAGGTCGCGTGCCAGGTAAACGGTCGCCATGCCACCCTCACCGAGCTTGTGCTCTAAGGCATAGCGATCACCGAGGACCGCCAGGAGACGGTCCAATGAATGGTCCGACGTGGGCGACTCCGCTGATCCGACGCGCCAAACTATAATCGGCCGTCGGCCTTGAGGCCAGCTTACTCAACAGGGTTATTGGTTCCCCGCAAGGCCGGGCCGTTGCCGACGATCCTCGACGGGCAACGGCGCCACCAACAGGATTCATTCCAGCGTGGTATCACTTTGGATTATCGCTTAGCGACGCAGACCTTCAATCGCCCACACCTCGAAGTGGAACGGCTCCTCCGCAATGAAGGCGAGTTGCTTTCCATCGGGACTGACGCTACCAGCGGAGTAAGGCATCTCCGTCGGGAGTTGAATCTTCCCCAGATGGCGTGGCTCTGCCCCGCTCACCGACGCCAACCAGACGTCGTTTTCTGAGAAGTACAGGAACTGTCGGGAGTCGGGGAACCACAGGGGCGGGCCCCAAGCACCGGGAACCTCACGTGACTCGCCCGACAGCAACACGATCTCCAGCTTCGATGATCGTCCTTGTTGGCTATAGAGCCCGATCGCCAGGTAGCGACCGTCCGGCGACATCTCGTACCCGTACATGTACGGGGGCACCGTGCGGGCAAGCAATTCTGTTTCCTGACCGGACTCGGGATCGAACCGAACAACTCTCGCGGTGCCGGAGGCCTGCGGCACCAGATACGTAACGGCGGCGCCCTCACCCGCCCACCCCACCCACTCGATCATCCGCTCCCACAGCGACCGGGTGCTCGTGATGGTCGTGCGCGCTCCCGTCTCGACATCGATGCTGTACACCAGCTCGCCTGGCGGCGCCAGAGGATCCCAACCGTTGGCCAGGAGAGAGCGACCGTCGGAGGACCACCGTGGGTACAGCCGATGCAGGATATCCACGTCCTGCGGCAGGGTCCGCACCTCGCCGGTCTCCACCGACCGTACGGTCACGGTCCAGGCGTTGGCCGACACGCCGCCAGCCGGGGATACGTACGCGAGCCGGCTGCCGTCGGGCGACCAGTCGACGCCGCTGTTGTGAAACGCAGGAGCTACGTATTGCGGTGTGTACTGCCGATCCGTCGAGTCCGAATCGAGTTCTGTCAGATAGAGCTCACACCGTCCGCGGCGGACGAGGTAGTAGTACGAGCCGTCCGCAGTGAAGCCGAGCGGCTCCAGCTGACCCACTTCATCGGCCAGCATCTCGGGTACGCCTTGCGCCTCTCCCTCTGCGACTGGTATCCACCACAGGTCCACCTTGCCCGAGCGGTCGCTGGCGAACACGATGCCGCCGCCATCCGGAGTCCAGCCCAGGAGGCGATCATCGGCGGCGCGCTGCATGAGGATGCCCTGTTGGGTCCCATCTGCCTTCACGACGTGGATGTCATGGTTCGGAGCGTCGCTACGCACGGATACGTCGTAGGCCACGAAGCGACCATCGGGAGAGAAAGCCATTGTTCGGGGAGACTCGCCCCACACCGGACTCGACGGACCCTGCAGCCGCGGTTTCACGGGGATCGACAGCAGCTGCTGGAACGATCCGTCCACCACCGAGACGAATCCAATCCGACCGCTCGAATCCGCCCGCAGTTGAACGACCAGCAGCTGCTGTCCGTCCGGTGACCACGCCTTAGGCACCGTGTATCGCACGGTCGGGTTGCGGTAGAGAATCCGAGGTTCCGAACCGCCGGTTTCGACCACGCGAATGTCGATGTAGCCCTCCTCATTCTGCCACGCGTAGCCGATTCGTTCGCCATCCGGGGAGAACACGGCCGCCAGCACCACCTGGGGCAACTGTGCATTGGTCAGGTTGCGGGCCTCATCGGTGGCCACGTCGCGGATGCTGAGGTTCCCGAACGTCATCCCTGCAGCCATTTCGGCGAAGAGCTTCCCGTCTGGCGACACCGAGAACGGCGCCGCGCGCCCACTGGGTACATCAACGACCCTGGATGCTTGCGCCGACAGCTGCGGCGCCATGAGCGCCAGCACTGGAAGCCAGACGAGCAAACATCGCTCATGTGGTTGAATCATCTCACCCCCCAGTCAATTGCGCTGCTGTGAACCTCAACGCCACGGACACACTGCATCGTGTCCCGCCGGACTAAGTAAGCGGGCATTCGCGCCGTCCGGATCCATGACGAAAGTGCTCAACTTCTCACGCGAACCATCAGGAGTAGAAAAGAGCTCGATCCCGCTTGCCAACCAGCGCATTGCCCTGCTCCACCCACCGCCGTCGGCGGTCGTCGTCAGCCTGCGGACGTTCTCCCCGTCAATGTCCATGACATAGACATCTTCCGAGAACGGCACGCTCTTGCCGTTCACCTGGCGAGACGAGTTGAACACCATCTCCGTACCGTCAGGCGACCATGCTGCTGGTGAGCTCAACGCGTGGAATTGCCGCTGATCGGAGCCATCGGCTTGCATGATCCACGTGGCCCAGACCCCGTTCCTGACCGACTCAAACAGGACCTTCGTCCCATCCGGGGACCAGATGCCACCCGAGTTCATTTCGGTCGTGTCCTTTATTTGCGTCAAACGCCTCACGTTTGAGCCATCGGGATCTGCCAGGAAGAGATCGGTGCCACCGAGTTGCACTTCAGGCTGATAGCGCACCACCGCGCCGGTCTCCCAGGTCGAGTGGAACAGAAACTTCGTACCGTCAGGCGACCACGGATCCTGGACGGAGTACCAGTCCTCCCCGGGTGTGTCGGTCAATCGCCTTTGATCGGAGCCGTCAGCGTCCATGATCCTAATGTTTCGCTTGCCACCTACAGTTGCGATGTAGAGGATGCGGTTGCCATCGGGCGAGAAGATTGGCATGTAATCCCAGTCGCGGCCACCACGCTTCGTGAGTTGCCTGATGTCTGACCCGTCCGCATTCATGACGTAGATCGCTGCGCCGCCTCCGTCGTCCCGGTTGGATGCGAAGGCGATCCTGCCGCAGTCCCGCGAGAAGCTGGGGATCCAACTACCGCGTCCTTCAGGTGTGTGCGTGAGGTTCTCGCCGAGTGTGCCGTCAAGATTCACCCGGTAGATGTCCGCCGTGCTGTCGCGGTAGCTCACGATCACGCGATCCGGGTTTGTTGCCGTTTGAGCGTTCGCATGTGAGAGTGAGGTTGTTGCACCGATCACGGCAGATATCACCAGGTGCGTAGTCTTGGTCCGCATGGCAAAGCTCCTCAACAGAGATTTGGCGGGGTGGGTCACGACCGCGAGATCACACCGGCGCAACCAGCAACCCTCAACAACCTCAGTCACGTTCGCCGAGTAACCGCGCGAGCGTCTGCTGCAGTCCCTCTCCTTGGACGTCCGAGTCCACTCCCACTATCCTGCCACTTCGGTCGACGAGAATGGCCTTCGGAATCGACCACACTTCGAACGCCGCGATTGCCGCGTCATTCCACCCGTGAAATGCATGTAGCCACGGCATGGACCAACGGACTCTGCGAAACTCGGAGACGTTATGCCTGGTGTCCCCCAGGGCAACGCTCAAGATCTGGAAGCCGCGTTCCCTGTACCGTTCATATGCTTCGTGTATGTTCGGCATCTCTTGCACGCACGGCAGGCACCATGTGGCCCAAAAGTCGATGAGGTATACCGAGCCCTGGAGGCCATCCGGGGTGTAGATCGTCTCTGCATCATCCAGTGACGTGAGCGCGAAGTCGGGGATCGTCTTCCCCACCATGACCTTGCGGTCCGAGGCAAACCCGGTCCTGGCAACTTCTGCCTGCCACGTCTCCGAATGCTCCGTCACCAGACGATCGTAGTAACCGCGTGCTCTCTCCTCATCGCCTCTTTCATCGGCGCTCCACATTGCCGAGGACAACACGCTGGCACGGACAGCGGGATCGGGATGCGAGTCGACCGCTTGCTCGAGGTACTCGGCGGGTCGGCCCGTAGTATCCGCTTGTTCGGCACACTTCAACGCCGTACTCAGGAAGTCTGGCGCATAGGACCACAATGGAGAATCCGCCGCGATCTCGTCCAAGGCCTGATGTATGAGCACCGGGTCAATCTCTCCGTCGAGGTCCGCTATGCCCAGCACGCTCCAGAGCAGTATCTGCCGTAGCACCGGATCATCCTCGCTCGAGAGTCGAGCGTCGAGATCTGCGATTTCTGAGGTCCAGTCGTACTGGAACGGTTGAGCAGCATCGGGGCCCTCGAGATGAGCCCATTGCGCAGCAGTGTGAGCAATGATCCGGTTTCGGACCTCCGCGGCGATCGCGTAATGCCTTGCCGCACGCGACTGTGGGTCGCGAAAACGCACCTCGACTGATTGCGACCCGCGGACCAGCTTGCTCGGGTCGAACACCAGCGTGGCCTTGCCCTCGCGGGTGGGAATGACGGACTGATATCCGTAGAGCAAGTCGTACCCGAACTCGTCGGAGTCCGTGCCAGGGATCCAGGGAGCATGAGGAGTCTTCGTCGCGCCCGCCAAGTGATAGGTCACCTCCGGATCGGGGCTCTCGATGACTGCCGTCATGCGTCCTTCGGGCTGCAACTCGAGCGGTGTGCTGGAAAACCCGTTGAAGGCACCACTGGCTACGACAGCACCGAAGTCGTCCTTGTAGTCGGGAGTGCCCAGCCGGACATCTACCTCGATGTGCTGAGGCGACTCAACATACAGAGGTACGTCTTCAGACACGTGCCCTACCCCGGTGAAGCGCACGACGAGTGCACCAGCTTCTGTTGTCTCCAACTCGAACTCAGAGTCACCCGCCAGGTCGAGAGACGCCAAGGGTCCGACAGCCGGCGCCCGCAAGAGGTGAACGTGCGCGACGGCCATGGGACGGCCGTCATATCCGACGAGGGTGCCGGATACGACCGACTTGAGTGGCTCATCGGTACAGCCGAGTGACAAACTGAAAACTGCCAGAACTGGTACCAGAGAGGTGGGTTTCATGACGCCTGCTCCCTGTCTGGAACCTCGCGGTCTTCGTCGTCGGGCGGGCGTCGTACTGCGGCGTCTACTGCGGCGGCGGCGGCCGGGAGGCGACCGACGGCATGCTGATCTACGCTAAGATGTCACTCGGGCAGCGAGGTGCAAGCCCAACAGGGCCTCAGCCGCAGCATCGTCGAAGTGACGAAGTTCGTGCACCCGCTCTAGTGCAGAACACCCTCGAAAGCAAACGGCACGTCGTAGTCTCCGATCGTCTCCTTGAACTTGCTGAGTCGACCAACGCACCCGACCTCGGAGACCACACGCCACGAGTCTTCTGCAATGTGCTGTACCGCAACGCATTCGCCGATGTCGATGCGGTACTGGTCCTTCCACCCAGTGCCCAGAGGCCGACAGAACACCAGTCCGATGGCCAGTACCGCGTCACCTACCGGCACGTCGAGGAACTCGCTGGAGGAGTAGACTCTGAGCTGGAAGTTGCCACATTCCATATCGAGTCCGGCCAGCACGATTCGACCATTACGCGAGTGGCGCTTGGCGCCACTCTTCACGTACATCTGATCGTCCGACATCTCCCAGTCCTGCAGCTCGACGATGGCTCCCTCGCCATGCACGTAGGTCCAGGCGCCGTCGCTTAGTACTGCGTCGCCCACCCTGTCCTCGAGTGTGATCGCCATTGAGTAGACATTCACACCTTCGCGAGGCGGCGCCGGTGGTTTGACCTTGGCGGCGGCGAGCTCCAATGGTATGACGGAATCAGCCACATCGCCGCAAGCGACCAACGCAGAGCACAGGACGAGGCTAGCGCAACAACAGACTCCTAGCTTGATGCGAGACTTGTTCATGATAGTTCTCCCCCGCATGGCTGGTGTCCTGGATGTCTAGTTGTTGCCGGACGGCAGGAAGTTCTCCATCACCCACACCTCGATCGACCTGACCCCCGCCGCGAATGCCAGTCGCCGGCCATCGGGATGCAGTCGCAGGTCCTGCATAGAATCCGTGTCGAGGCCGACGGGCTCGGGTTCGCCGCCGTCCACCGCCACCCGCCATAGACTCGTCCGCTGGTCGGTCAAGTCCTCACTCGCATACGTGGAATAGAGGATGGCGTCACTGTCCGGCGTCCACGCGATAGAGAAGATCCCCGTTGACATAGGAGTCACTGGCCTCGCCTCACCACCTTCGGCCGGCAAGACCCAGATCTGATGGTGTAGGGGCGGGTCCGCCATTGCCTGCAGCGAGACCGCCAGGCTCGCGCCGTCGGGCGAGACGGCCACATTGCGTATGAGCCCGGCCGGTGTTCTGTAGACCTCTTGGGCGCTACCGTTGCTTAGGTCCTTCCTGAATACACGCTCCGGGTAGCTGTCCTCGCCTTCTACCTGGGTCCGATAGTACAGGAAGCGCGCGTCCGGACTCAGGTCGAAACCATCACCGTTGTCCCACATCCGTTCGCTGACCAGAGCCTCGGATCTTCCGGCCTGCACGTCGACTCTGTAAATGCCTGTTGGGCCAGTGGCGTCGCCGCCTATGAGCAGCAGAGAACGCCCGTCGGGTACCCACCGAGGCGTCGACACGGGTTTGATCTGCCCGCCGAGGTTGAGTTCCCGGATCTCGCCTGTCTCCAGGGACCGGATGAACAGGCTGCCCGAAGGCGATGCGACACCACGAGTTCGGATGTAAGCCAGGTAGCGCCCGTCCGGGGACCAGGCCGGGTAGCTGCTCTGCCCCAAGCGGCGAGGAGTAGCCAAGGTGGGCGGCGCCGCCACACTCCTCAAATCGGCACTCAATGTTGCGACGTAGGTCTGTTGGGCTCCCGCCCCGACCCCGTAGAGGTACCGGCCGTCCGGTACGAAGCCGACCGGATAGATGCCCCATGCGTCCGGCAACACCAGTTGGGGATCTCCCGCCGGGCGCCCCTCTCTGACGGGCAACAGCCAGACGCCCGGTGTCCCCGTGCGGTCGCTACAGTAGAGGATGTGCTCCCCGTCGGGAGCCCACCCCAGTAAGTAGTCATTGGACGGTTCGTCTACTACGCGAATCCGTTCCCGACCATCCAGCCTCAGCACGAAAACGTCCCGCTCCTCTGCTTGCTCCCTGCCCTGTTGATCGTAGGCCACGAACCGGCCGTCCGGCGAGAACGCGACGATCTGAGGGAAAGACACGCCGAACGATCCGAGTGACGTGACGGAGCCGTCACGCAGCGCGACCAACACGGCGTCGGGTGGGTCATGACGGTTCTCCGAATAGGACGCCAGAATAGCCCTGCCGTCCGGTGACCACGCGTAGGGAACCGTGAACCCGTCGCTCTTCAGGATGCGCGGCTCGCCGCCATCGAAGTCGACGAGTCTGAGTTCGAACCTAGCTCGTTCGTTGTGCCACCACCCGTAGGCGATCTGGCTGCCATCGGGCGAGAGATGCGTGTGGAACGCAAAGCCGGATCCGTAGCTGTCAGCGTCGTTCGTGACGTGGCGGATCTCCCCCGTTTCCATGTTGCGTACGGCCACTTCACCGTTGCTCCAATCCGTGAGAGCCACGAACCGGAGGTCCAGAGACGGCGAGATCAGCCAGTGCGCATTGAACCCGGTCCATACCCTGCGCATCGACGCGGGAAGCGTGTCCTGCGGCGGATCCACTATAGCGGCCGGCGTGATGCCCAATCCCGCCTGCAGCATCACCTCGTCGGCAGCACGCTGAGAGCTCGTATCACAGGCGGTCAGGGCGAGGAGCATAATGACCGAGAGGTGCAGGGCGATCCTGTACATGGGGTGCCTTCCTTCAAAGGGATCTCTGATCGATCTCTGCCAGCGGGAGCAGGGGCAAGGCGCGTTCCGACCGTCGGACCACTGCCTAAGTCCCTTGCCAACAATTGGATAGCCGCCAGGCCCGGAATGTGCTGCACCCGGAGCCGTTACGGATCGTTACGAATTGGAAAGCAAGTTCGTTACGCCGGTGCGGGATTGTCGCCGGGCTCCAGCGGAAGCGAAAACCGGAAGGTCGTCCCCACGCCCGGCTCGCTCTCCACCCTAAGCTCGCTCCCGTGTGCGCGGGCGACTCTCTGCGCCACCGCCAGCCCGAGGCCGGTTCCATCGTCTCGTGTCGAGAAGAACGGCTCGAAGATGCGCTCCAGGTGCTCGCGAGCTATCCCTCGCCCCTCATCCCACACCACGATCTCGACCCTCTCGTCTCGCACTTCCACCCTAACGCCGGCACGTCCTCCCGATTGCAGGCTTTCGGCCGCGTTGAGCAGCAGGTTGAGCAGCAACTGCTCCAATGCACCGCCGTCGGCTGTGACCCTGATGGGGATGTCGCGCGCCGAGTATTCGAGCCGAGCGTTCCGCTCGGCGAAGCGGGGCTGTGCTGCGCGCACTGCGGCCTCGAGCGGCACCCGCAGATCGATCCGGGCGGGCGAGGCGCGCCCGCTCCTTGCCACACGCAGGAAGCCATCAACCGACGCTTTTAGCCTATCGATCTCCGCCAGCGCGTGGTCCACGAGCGCCACGGCGTCCGGCTGTTCATCGACTTTCGCGCGCGTGAGTTGAAGATCCATCCGGACCGACGTCAGCGGGTTCCGCACCTCGTGGGCCAATGACGCGGCGAACTCGCCCACCGCCGCCACCGCCTCCCGCTGCGTGAGCGTCCGCAGCGTATTGCTCAGGCTCTCGGTCATGGAGTTGAACGCCCCGGCCATGCCTTTGATTTCGGGCGGGCCCTCTTCCCTCGCTCTGCGTGAGAGGTCGCCGTGCGACACGGCCTGCGCTGCCTCACTCAGGTCAAGCAGCGATCGCGTGAACCGCCTGACCAGCAGGGTGACGAGCACAAGGGCCAAGATTGCCACGAGCAGTAGAGCCACTATCCCTCGCCGCGCGGCAGCCTCGAACGGCCCGGCGAACGGACCCACGGGTCCCGCCAATGCGAGGCGCATAGGCGGCTCCCGCAACCCGCGTTCGACCGCGATCCAGGCCTCGCCCATCCAGGTGAAGCGAGACCGCGCAAACAACTCGGGCTCGAGTGCGAGTGGCGTGAGCGGCTGACCGGTGCGGGAGTCGAAGGCAGCGAGCCTAGAACCGCTCACACCGGTGGTCAACAGACCCGGGGGGAGCAACTGCTCCGTGCGGAGCTGCACCTCCAACGTCCCCAACAGCGCTCCCGTGCCGGGATCGTGAATTGGGATACCATAGGACAGTCGTCCCATTGTCCCTGTCGTTCCCGAGCCTGCAACACGTGGCAGACGGCCGACCACCTCTCCTGCCAGGTTCAGGAATCGCACCTCGGCCGCGACTTGGGCCACTCTGGCCCACCCCTGCTCGAGGTTTCGCAGCGCGAGGCCATCCTGGCTTTCCTCCACCTGCCGCGCATCGCGTAACGCGGCGACCACCGCAGGGTCCTCGGTCAGATCCAGCAGAGCCGTGCGGTGAGCCGCCCATTGGAGGCCGATCGAGTTCACGACATCCAGCAGTGAAGCTTCCAAGCGCTCCCGCACCAGATTCACCCCTGACTGCCGGGTCGAGCGGGACAGCCACACGCCAACCAGGCCGAGCGGCACGATCACGCCGAGCAACACGAGCGAGAGAAATCGACTGCGGAGACTAAGGGATGCTGGGGTGCGCATGATGCGGCGGCGTCAGCCGAGTTCGTGCTTCTCGATCAACCGATACAACCGCGGCTTGGAGATCCCCAAGATGTCTGCCGTTCGGGTCTTGTTGCCACCCGTCGCAGCGAGCACGCGCCGAATCTCATCGCGCTCAGTCTCCTCCAAGGTCTTGAAGGGTCGTAGTGACGCCCCGGTTTCCTGCGCAAGACCGAGGTGCTCTGGCCGAATGACTCCACCCGTCGCCAGGGCGACGGCCCGCGTCAGACAGTTCTCGAGTTCACGCACGTTACCGGACCAATCATGTCGCAGCAGGACTTCGATCGTCGAGTCGGGCAACGTCGGCTCTGCGCGGTGCAGCTTCGCGCTCGCCTTTTGCACCAGGTGGCGCGCCAAGAGGGGGAGATCCTCAGGACGGTCTCTGAGTGGAGGAAGCGCGATCTCCACGACCCGCAGACGATAGTAGAGGTCTTCGCGAAACCGGCCTTCCCTCACCATGTCCTCCAGGTCACGGTGCGTTGCGGTGATAACCCTCGCCTCCGTGCGCTCGGGATGCTCGGTGCCCACAGGGTAGAATTCCCCGCCCTCCAGGATGCGAAGGACCTTGGCCTGGAACTCCGGTCCGGTGTCGGCGATCTCGTCGAGGAAGATCGTGCCCGTTCCCGCCAGGGCGAACCGTCCCCGGCGGTCCGAAACCGCGCCCGTGAACGCGCCGCGCACGTGACCGAACAGCTCGGACTCCAGCAGCGTTTCCGTGAGCGCCGTACAGTTGACGGCGATGAACGGTTCGGGCGCGTCTGCCGAGTTGAAGTGTATGGCCCGCGCGACGAGTTCTTTGCCGGTCCCGGTCTCTCCTCTCACCAAGACGCTCACCCGGCTTGCAGCGAGTTGACCGACCAGCTTGTATACCTCTATCATGCGCGGGTCTCGACCCACCAGCTCGTTCAGCCGATAAGGTTCGGCTTCCTCCTCCGCCGCGCGGCGGACCCGCTCACGGGCACGCTGGTCCTCAAAGGCTCGCTTCAGTACCACATTCAGTTCGTCAAGATCGATGGGCTTCACCAAGAAATCGAACGCCCCTTCACGCATCGAGCGCACAACGGTGGACATATCGTCGAATGCGGTCATGAGCACGACGTCCACAGAGGGTGCCCGAGCACGCACGAGCTTCAGCAACTCGATACCGTCGAGGCCGGGCATGCGAATGTCCGAGAGAATCAGATCGGGTGGATGACGTCCGAGTTTGGCTAACGCTTCCTCCGCGCTGCCCGCACGATCCGGCTCGACGCCCAGGTGTGACAGGCCCTGGCTGAGCGAGGTCAGTACACCGGCATCGTCATCGACCAGGAGTACACGTCTTGGCGTCATTGGCTGTGGGTCGCACGGATCGCGGCAGAGGCAGGAGGGATGCCTGGCGTCGCATGGCAGGACGTTCAGACTGCTCGGCCATCAGAGACGGCTCCCGATGGGTCAAGCCATAAGATGTACCGCGGATCGCCGTGGTGCCAGCGAGGACTACTCCGCCCTCAACGACTCAACCGGATCGACGCCGGCTGCCGTTTCCGGTCAGGGTGAGACAACCGTACGGCGCCGGCTATTCAGTCACAATACCCGCGCTCGCCGTTCAGCGGATGAATACGTGGAGCAGCGAATAGCTGATCGCGCCGATTCCAGCCGACGCCGGGATCGTCAATACCCACGCCCATACGATCCGGCCGGCGAGGGCCCACCGCACAGCCGACAACCGCCTCGCAGACCCAACGCCGGCGATTGCACCGGTTATGGTATGCGTGGTGCTGACGGGGATTCCCATGAACGATGCCACGAATATGGATAAGGCACCTCCCGTCTCCGCACAGAAACCATGCACGGGTTTCAGCCTGGTGAGTCGCGAACCCATTGTCTTGATGATGCGCCAGCCTCCAGCCATCGTCCCGGCCGCAATTGCCGTGTACGCGCCGACTATGACCCACCATGGTATCTGCGAAGCATCGGTGACGTGAAGGGCTCGAATCGGAAAATCCTCGAACAAAGCCTGCGACGCGAAGAGCAGTCCGACTATGATCCCCATGGTCTTCTGAGCGTCGTTGGTGCCATGGCTCAGACTGTACGCTGCTGCTGATACCAACTGCAAGCGGCGGAAGTACTTGTCCACAGCACGCCTCTTTACATGTCGCAACGCCCACGCCGTGGCCACCATCAGCGACAACCCTAGCATCCCGCCCAGGATCGGTGAGATGAAGATGAACAAGACTGGCTTCACCCATCCGCTCACGATGAGCGCCCCGATTCCCGCTTTGGCCACGGCTGCCCCGCCATACCCACCAATCAGTGCGTGGGAAGAGCTGGACGGTATCCCAAAGTACCACGTTACCAGATCCCAGATTATGGCCCCGAGCAATGCGGCCAGAATCACGAGTGGGTCCACAACCGATAGATCGATGAGCCCTGTGCCTACGGTCTTCGCGACAGCG
>JBDHKN010000117.1:0-13730 GCA_039586365.1 Gemmatimonadota bacterium
TTTGTCCTGGGAGCGGCCGCCGCTGTGGAACAACCGGCCCGGCTTGCCTTCGTTGCAGACGTGGTTGGCAAAGAGGACTTGACCAACGCGGTGGCCTTGAACTCTTCTATGTATAATAGTGCGCGTATCGTCGGGCCAGCCATCGCTGGTTTGCTATTGGCGTGGATAGGAGAAGCCGGTTGCTTTTTCGTCAACGCTGTGACGTATCTGGCGGTGATCCTCGCCATGTTCGCCGTCCGGTTGCCGCCCCAGACCCTGCCCAGAAGCCCCCTACGAGTGACAGAAAGCTTGGGCCAAGGACTAGGATACGTGTGGGATGCGAAGGTAATTCGGGCACTGATGATCGTCGTAGCGGTCTCCAGCTTTTTCACGCTGCCCTACATGGCCCTTATGCCCGTTTTTGCCCGCGATGTGCTCGGATCAGGACCTGAAGGCTTGGGCTTCCTAATGACCGCGGTGGGCATCGGGGCCATCACCGGCGCTCTAGGGGTGGCCAACATCCAGCCGGGACGCCGGGGGAGGTGGTTGACTTGGGGCAACATCATGGGACCATTATGCCTATTGTTGTTCTGCCTGTCTGGGTCTTTCGCTGTGAGTCTGGTCCTAGTCGTCCTGGTGGGTGCCAGTAACGCAGTACGACAGACGCTGGCGAACAGCTTGATCCAGCTCACGTCGGCAGAGGAGTATCGTGGGCGAGTGATGAGCGTATTCAATCTCGTATTCAACGGCATGTCGCGCATGGGAGCGCTGGGAGTGGGCGCGATGGCCGAGGTCACCAGCGCACCCTGGGCCCTTGGCCTGGGCGCAATCGTCAGCTTGGTCTGGGGCCTGAGTTTAATCTGGAGAATGCCGTATGTGCACCGGCTGCGCTGAAGGAGTCGTCGATGGTTGGCGCTGAGACCGCTGACTTAGAGAATAGACATCGTTTTCGCCACCTGCCTCCCACTGCGATCCCGATTCAGGGGAGCGACCTGTGGAGCGGGTTGGCCTCTGTCTTGAATTCCAACGGTGCGGTGGCTCGGTTCCACGCTCTCCTGGCGGAACAGACGGGCAGCCCAGGTTGTTATCTCATTTCCTCGGGGCGCGCGGCATTGACCGTCATCCTGCTTGCTCTGAAGCGCCTATCAGAACGCTCCCAAGTCGTTGTTCCGGCCTATGGCTGCCCAACGGTGCCCCAGGCCGTGCTAAGAGCAGGCCTTGAACCCGTGCTGTGCGATGTTTCCCCGCTCACGCTGGACCTAGACCGGGCAGCACTGAGCCACCTCATCAACAGCGATCTGCTGGCCATCGTCCCCGTTCACCTGTACGGGTTGGCCCAAGACGTGACCGATCTGATCGCGGTGGGACGAGAGTTTGGCATTTTTGTGATCGAAGATGCCGCCCAGGCGTTCGGTGCTATGCTGAACGGGCGAATGGTGGGCAACTGGGGCGACGCGGGACTCTATAGCCTGGGCAGGGGCAAATGCCTTCCGACCGGGCACGGGGGGATAATTGTGTCCCGGGGACGGTGCGCAACTGCTATCTCAGAAGTGGTGCGCGAGATAGTCCACGACGCGCCCGAGTGGGACATCGCGTCTCTGGCCTTGTTTCTGGGCTATGGGCTGGCGACCCGTCCGCGGGGATGGTGGTTCGTGGTTCGCACCCCGCTGAATCCAGCGAAGAAAGGGATGGACCTTCGGAAGTTGCCTCCCATCCGTTTGATTGAGCTGTCGGCAGTCCAAGCCGGGATCGGCGCTTCCATAGTTGCCCGGCTGGATGAGATACACAAGACCCGCCGACAGAATGCGGGAAGGCTGATGGACGAATTGACCGAACTCGACTTCGTGACGTTGCCGGAGATCTCACCAGGCGCCGAACCGGTGTTCCTGCGCCTGCCGATGGTGGTAGACGGAGAGGAACGTGCAAACAAGCTCTTTGAGCTGCTCTGGCGAGAGGGGATCGGGGTGAGCCGGTCGTACTGGCGCACGCTGGCTGACCTGTTCTCCGACACGCTATGCTCTAGCGACGAAGACTTCCCCGGAGCCTCGCGGCTCGCCACCTGCCTGCTGACGCTGCCCACCCATTCCTATCTGAAGGAAGAAGATATTTCGCTCATTGTCCGGGCGTTTCGGAGTGTAGACCGTCAGGATCGGAAATAGGAGGAACATCGATGCCGGTACGACCTCCAGACGAAGAGATGTTGGACCGGATGCCCATGTCATTTAACGAGTACCTGAGGCTGCGTCCACGCGGCCGTCTCACGTTTCTCAAGCAAAAACTGCTTAACATGATCGCTCGGGCTATGCTTCACCCAGGGCTTAGGCTCTGGCTTTACCGTCAAATGGGCGTGAACATTGGTAAGGATTGCGTCGTTGAGATGTACTGCTATCTGGACGACCATTTTCCAGAGCTGATCTTTCTCGAAGATCACAGTGGGCCGTCTCGCTACGTCGTCATCATCTGCCATGATAGCGTTGCTGCCAAGGCGGATCACAATGGGTCCGCAAGGCCCGGATTCGACAGTCGACACGGATTTGTGGCTCCGGTGAGGCTGAAAAGCTACTCAGGCGTGGGCGCTGGTAGTATACTGCTGCCCGGCGTGACTATCCATGAAGGGGCATATGTGGGGGCCGGCGCCGTTGTGAACAAGGATGTACCGCCCGATTCTGTTGCCGTTGGGGTTCCAGCCAAGGTGATCAAGCAGTTGAAAGCCGACTAGGCGGAATTGCTGTCGCGTGGTCGCTGCCTTCCCTTCTTGAACAGCGGCACCATGAACCATCGGCGAACGGACTGGACGGGTGGATGGTAACGAACGTCAACACGCCTATGCGAAATCGCTGAACGAAGCACGTGGACTGAAGGATTCAAGAGAAGGGAGATTGCTGTGGACAGGTGCACACGATGTGTCTTGCCAGACACTTACCCAAGGATAGAGTTCAACGAGGAGGGTGTCTGCAACTATTGCCTTGCCCACGAGGAATGGAGCTACTTGGGCAAACAGAAGTTGGATGAGTTTCTTGCGCCTTTTCGAAACAAGGGTGAAAGATACGATTGTGTAGTCGGAATAAGTGGCGGGAGAGATAGTTCCTACATGTTGTACTATCTGGCGAAGGAATATGATTTGAGGGTGGTTGCATACACCGCCGATCATGGTCTCATCCCGGAGGTGGCGAAAGCCAATATGAAACGGATGACAGACACATTGGGTGTAGAGCTTGTCACTGAAGAGACGGACTTCTTGAAGAGGTGTGTGCAGAACAACGTCTCAGCGTGGTTGCGCAAACCTTCGCCTGCCATGGTCCCGATGATATGCAGCGGCTGCAAGCTTGGTGGGCCTCGTGGACTACTAGGATTTGCCAAGAGGAACAAGATCCCTCTGGTTGCGGTCGGGATAGACACTCCAGTAGAGAGAGCCAACCTCAAGTGGGGGTTCTTCGCCGACAATCCTCTGAGCAGGCGTGTGAGGAAAAACCGACAGCTTGCACTCTTGCTCGGTCTCCTGTATGAGTTGTCTCAGAACCCTTTCTATTTGACGCCCAGGACTATGGCTGTGTACGTGGCAGAGTACCTCTACTATTTCAATCTTAATATTGAAGGCATTCAAAGGTTGCTGTATCCTGATCAGACGATCTTGAACCTGTACCGCTATGTCGAATGGAACGAAGACAGAATTCTCTCAACGATCAAAACTGAACTGGGTTGGAGGAAAGACCCAGATAGCGTGTGGTCCTGGCGTTTTGACTGCAAGATGAGTTTCCTCAAGAATCATCTATACTTGGAAAGTGTTGGATTCACAGAGAAAGATGACGGGTTAAGCACTATGACAAGGGAAGGCATGATACGCCTTGGTAAAGTTGCTTCAGGCGGGTTGCCGTCGCATCCTTGAGTGCCACCCTGAGCACGAAGATTAGCCTTAGCCACTCAAGGAGCCCAGTTCAGGGAATGTATGCGAGGAATATTCTTGATCCATTGCAGATGCTTCTTTGGTAGAATGCCTGAACAAGTCAAGAGAGTGCGAGATTGATAGTGAAGAGCTTGAACCGCTGGGCTATTGCTTCCATAATCCTTCTGCTCGCTCTCGCGGTACTAGTGCGCAAGGGCTTCGCTGGATTGGGTAACCCGTTGGTGATCGATCTGGCTGATGCTGATATGACGTTGGTAGGGGAGGACATTGGAGATTGGGCCGCCTATTTTGCATCGCCGGCCGGCGATGTCAATGGCGATGGCCTAGGCGACATTCTCATAGGAGCGCCGCTGGCCGGAAACAAGGTATGCCCAATCCCAAACCAGGACCCATGCGAGGGTGTGCCCAAAGGAGAGGGTGTAGGCTATTTGGTCTTGGGCCGCCCCCGACAGGAATGGCCACCAAATCCTTTGAACCTCGCGCAGGCCGATGCATCCTTCCTGGGGTGCGAAATGAACAGCATGACCGCCCGGAGTCTCTATACGCCCGGTGATGTGAACGGCGATGGGTTCGATGACATTCTCATTAGCGGTTGGAAGTGCGGCGAAAACTTCACGGGCAAAGCGTATCTGTTTCTGGGCAGGACGGACGTCGCTGACTACTGGGGAGGCTATTTCCCGGTGGAGCAGGCCGATGCCTCCTTCATCGGCGAGAACGAATGGGATTTTGCCAGCTATTATGTGTCGACGGCAGGAGATGTCAACGCTGATGATTACGATGACTTCTTGATCACGAGCACCCACTACGATATTACTGGCACTCAAGTCACCACAGACACCGGAAAGGTGTACTTGTTCTTGGGCAGACAGGCCGCCGACTGGGGCACCGACTACCCTCTGGCGGATGCGGATGCCTCTTTCCTGGGCGAGGCGGAGGGAGATCGGATCGGCCGTGCAGCCACGGGTGTTGGTGACGTCAACGGCGACGGCTACGACGATTTTCTCATCGGCTCAATCGAGAGCGACTATGCTGCCCCCGATGCTGGGCAGAATTACCTGTTCCTGGGACGGGCGCGAGAGGCAGACGACTGGTGGGGAACCGATTGCTCGGTCGCCGGGGCCGACGCCTCGTTCGTTGGCGAAGCAGAAGGTGATGAATCGGGACGGCGCGTGGCGATGGCAGGCGATGTCAATGGCGATCACTACAGCGACTTTCTGATCGGGGCTGCTCTCAACGACCAGGCCGACCTTGACGCGGGCATAGCCTATCTGATACTGGGCCGGGCAGAGGCTGACTGGGGCATGCACTTCCCGCTGGCCGAGGCCGACGCCTCGTTTATCGGGGAAGAGAGGCGAGATCAAGCCGGCCGGCGGTCGAACGGCGCCGGGGACGTCAACAGCGACGGCTATGACGATTTCCTCATCGGCGCGCCCCACAACAGTCAAGGAGGTGAGGCTGCAGGGTCGGCCTATTTGATCTATGGCCGAGCAGCCGCCGACTGGGGCAGATACTATCCCCTCGGGCAAGCCGATGTGGTCTACGTAGGCAAGCCGGATATCGGGGTCGCCGGCTACGACGTCGCCTGGATCGGCGACTTCGACGGTGATGGTATCGATGATATCCTCATTGGTGCCTACGGCGGCAGAAACCGCAATGACGTGCCGGGAGAGGCCTACGTCATACTGGGTAACGCCTCTCCCGCACCAGTTGATTTCAGCGTCGAGCGGTCGCAAGGTTCGGCAGAATGGCACAGCTTCACCGGCGAGTTTTGGGAGCCAAACGGCTGGCAGGACATCGGCTGGGCTCAATTGGTCGTGGGCAGGCGACTACACGACCCAAAAGGGCTCAACGTGGCCTATGATGGAAGTGGGAAAGAGCTCCTTCTCCACGACATAACTGGTAACGATTGGCTTGGGCCGTGCGAGCCAGGCGAGTCGGTAATCCTGTCGAACGGCTTCGTCGACTTGAATTGCGCGCAAAGCAGCGTGAGCCACGATGAGTCCCATAGGCTGCAGGTGACATGGGATGCTCGCTGGGTGCAACCGCAGACGGAGATGCTGAACGCCTATCTTCGGGCCAGAGACAGGGCGCTAAACGATTCTGGGTTTGTGGAGTTCGGTACCTGGCCCCAGCCCGCAGCATACCTGCCTCTCGTGACCAAGTAGGAGGGTTTCGCCAGCAACTAGTTGGGGGACAGTGAACCACCACGAAGCTACAGGCATTCTGCTGACCGTGCCTCGACGCCAGGTTCGGGACCATCGCCAGCCAACCGGGTGAACGTGCATGAAGGTGGAAACTAGACTCCGGATCGCAGGAAAGGCTGGTAGCGAAGCAACCGGGTATTTCGCACAGGAATACAATGACAGCGCGAAGCTGGAGACCGCTTATCCTCTTGGTACTTGTCAGTGGGGTACTGGACGCGTGTGGCGGAGAGGCGACACTCGCGCCCTCCCCCACGCCGATTTCGCCGACGGCTGGATGGACGTCGGCTTCGCCCACTCTCGCTGCGCCTACGGCCACCTATCTGCCGACCTCACCCACTCGGCCCCCGGCGACGTCCACCCATCCAGCAGCGGGCTGCTCACTGGGGACGGGGCTGCGTAAGGAAACCGCTCCGATCCTTGTGGCCTATAGAGAACATGCTGGTTTGGTTATGGCGTCCAGTTCCCAACTGGCAGAGGTTCATTTCCCGCAACTGGAAGGATGGACCAGGGTGTTGGGCGCGCCTTCGCTAGCGGGCTTGCAGCAGAAGGCAGAGCGGGCAGAGCAAGCAGGGGTACCCTATGAAGCTCTTGGGTACGGCTTGGAAACCAGCAAGACTACGCCCGTTGAAGAGTGGGGGGATTTGGTCGGATCCACGCAAGATGCCAGGGCTCTAGTCGATCATTATGGCAAATTGCTGGCTATGGGGCCAGGATTCCGTCTGATGTCCCGGAATCGGGACAAGTACGCGCCAATGGCGGCTTTCGCGGACGTATGGGTGCTCCAGAGTCAGAGGCTGCAGGTGAACCCACCAGGGTCAACCTATCGCCAGGAGGTCGAGAAGGTTGCTACTCAGATCAGGTCAGGAAATCCCGACGTCTCGATCTGGGCGCAGATCACGCTGCCTCCTGACCGCGAACCCAATGCCGACGAGTGGCTGGCTTATCGTCAGTCAATAGTTGATCTGGTGGATGGTACGTACATTGGCGTGTATACATGGGAGTCAGCCGATCCAGACCAACTGGTGGCGACAATTGAGGCCATCTTTGCCACGGTCTGCGGCAACGAGGAAAACAGCAGGCACGAAGGTGAATCCAGAAATGAACAATAGCAGGAAGGTTCTTGTAGTCGGTTTGGATGGAGGCACGCTCGATTTGATCGAACCCTGGGCCGTGGACGGGGTGCTCGCCGGCTTCAAGCGGTTGCTGGGCGAAGGGGCGCGGGCGCCATTGCGTACCACGATCCCCCCCATCACCGGACCTGCCTGGACTGCCTTTGCGACCGGCAAGAATCCCGGCAAACATGGTCTGTTCGACTTCCTTGGACGCCGGCCCGGCAGTTACAAACTCTTCTCATTCAACGCTACCCACCGCCATGGCGCATCGCTCTGGGGGCTTATAGGCCAGTCCGGGAAGAAGGTGGGCGTGCTGAACGTACCCTTGACCTACCCTCCCGAGCCCGTTAACGGGTTTCTCATCACCGGGATGCTGACACCCCCTGACGCCGAGGACTACTGCTATCCGGCGATAATCGGCCACCGACTCCGCCAAGCGGTGCCTGGCTACTTCGTCCAACCAGCGGGCAATTACGACGCCTACGGCCGCGAGATGGAGTTGATTCGCGTCGTGCGGGAGATGACCGAGATGCGGATAGAAGCTGCCCGTTATTTGATGCAAAACACAGATTGGGACTTGTTCATGGTCGTCTTCATGGCTACCGATATCCTCCAACATGCCTTCTGGCATTTCATGGATCCCATGCACACCAAACATGACGACATGGCGTTGCCGGCTCTGCGGGACGCCATCCAAGACTGTTACGGGCAAATAGACGGGTACTTGAAGGAGCTATTCAGCACACTGGACGACGATACCTACGTGATGATTATGTCGGACCATGGGTTCGGCCCGCTAGAGAAGTATTTCCACGTGAATACCTGGCTGTGGCGACGGGGTTTCCTTCGCTTCAATAGCACACCATTCACCTCGACCAAGCGCGCTCTCTTCCAGATGGGGGTCACACAGCTTAACGTATATCGCCTCTTGCGTAGACTGCGCCAGGCTCGCAACGTCGCCCAAACGGTGCGGCGACGCAAGGAGGATGTGCGGAACTTGCTTGACCAATGGTTCTTATCCTTTGAAGACGTGAATTGGAGCCAAACGCGTGCCTATTCGATAGGTAACGTAGGCCCGATATATGTCAACCTGCGGGGACGTGAACCGGAGGGTATCGTTGAACCAGGACAGGCGTACGAGGACGTTCTGGAGGAACTGACGCAGGACCTGTACCAACTGCGGGACCCTGCGACTAACCTGCAGATGATCGAGAAAGTCTATCGACGCGAAGAGATCTACACAGGCCCACGTCTGCACGAGGCCCCAGACTTGTTCTGTATACCGCGCGACCTGCGCTATAGCGCCTTCGGCTTGCTTCAGTTTCCGTCCAATAGGTGGCTAGAGCCGACCTTTGATCGTACGGGAGGGCATCGGATGGACGGCGTCTTGATATTGAGGGGACCGGGCGTTCGTCCTGGCTATCGACTCGACTCGGCCAACATTGTCGATCTGGCCCCGACGATCCTGGCCTTGATGGGGGTGCCCATCCCCTCAGACATGGATGGCCAGGTACTGGAGAACCTGCTCACGGATGATTTCAGAGCGAGTCTGAAGATCGTTACTAGCCCGGAGACGGTCACGGAGTACTACAAGCCCACGGAACTCTCGGCTGAGGATGAAGAAGCGGTGCTTCAACGACTCAGGGGACTGGGATACCTCGGTTAGAATACCGTATGCGGCGAACAGGTACGGAGGTTGGGGGAAGTTGACAGAGTCTAAACAGCAGAATCGCAAGGTGTTGGTTATCGGTCTGGACGGCGCGACCCTGGACCTGATCAAACCGTGGGCGGCGGAGGGCAAGCTGCCGACATTGAATCGGTTGATGGAGGAGGGGGCTTGGGGGGAACTAGCCGTCCAGTTGCCGCCCAGTTCGGTGCCCAACTGGCCGTCATTCGCGACGGGGAAGAACCCCGGCAAACATGGCGTTCTGTGGTGGATTCAGCCGGGAGGTGATGCTACCGAACTGCCCCTGGTAGACCGCCGATCGATCAGGGGCAGAACCATATGGGACATGGTCGGCGATGAGGGCAAGAGGGTTGCGGTTATCAATGTTCCGGTAACCTATCCTCCTCAGAAAGTAAACGGTGTAATGGTTACGGGGTTGCTCACCCCCGCGTCGGCGAACGATTGCACCTATCCGTCTGACCTAAAGGCCGAGCTGGACGCCGAAGTTGACGGCTATCGTATCGCCCACGGTGCAGTTCACCATCGCGGTGGAGAGGAAGAGTTCCTGCAAGACGTGCTAGATGTGCTCGATCGCCGGCTTCGGGCAAGCCTGTATTTGATGAGAACTCATCCGTGGGACCTATTCATTGTCGTCTTCAGCGCCACAGATGTGGTTATCCATAAGTTCTGGAAGGATATGGACCCAGAGCACCCGTCACACCTTCCTGAGGACGCGGAGCGCTGTGGGGACGCCATTCTACGGACTTACCAGGCAGCAGATAGGGCGGTTGAATCCCTCTTGGAGCAGGTGGATGACGAGACCCACACGGTTGTCATGTCAGATCATGGCGCGGGCGGGTTCTACGAGGCCTTCTTTGCCAACAACTGGCTGATGGACCAGGGTCTGCTGAAGATCAGCCACCGACCCATCTCACAACTCCGATACTGGCTATTCCGCATCGGCGTGACCATCAACAACGTCTATCCCCTCGCAAATGCGCTCATGGTCAGACTGGGGGGACGGAAACTGCGGAGGCGACTCGGCCCAAGGAACCAAGGCGCCAGCATTGTGTCCAGGCTGTTCTTGTCGGAGCGAGACATCGACTGGTCGAGAACGAAGGCCTACGCCTCAGGCGGGTATGGGCAGATCCGCATCAACCTGCGGGGGCAGGATCTCCGAGGCATCGTTTCACCTGGCGATGAATATGAAGGACTTCGGGATGACATCATCCAGCGGCTTGAGACTGTCGCAGTGCCTTCGACCGGCAGGCCATACCTAGCCAGGGCATACAGGAAGGAGGAGTTGTTCAGCGGGCCAGAATTGGCTAAGCTACCAGATATCATTTGCCTACCGCACGATGGCCGCTACGTTGACATGGGATTGGGGTTTGTGTCCAACAAGTGGTTCGACAACGTGGCAATCGTCTCAGGCACACATCGTCGGACAGGAGTCGTCTTCCTACGCGGCCCGGACATACAGACTGGGGTACAACTGAAGAGGGCCAGCATCCTGGACCTGGCACCGACTATCCTGTATCATCTTGGCCTCCCTGTACCTGATGACATGGATGGTCAGGTGCTAGTTCAGGCTTTCCGGGATGAATGTCTGCGCGCCCGGCCTATCGAGTCGGTCGCAGCGGAGAGCATCATTACTGGGGAGGCTGACAGAGATCTCTCGGAACACGAAGAAGAGGAAATCAAAGACCGCTTGCGAGCTCTCGGATACCTGTCCTGACAAGGGGACGACTTCCGTACAGCGTGCCCGGTCGCCGGGTGGCTGGGCATGGTTCCAGACTGGCTTCTTTGGCTCAATTGGAAGCAGGGCTGAATCACTACTCACCGGGCTGCTACAGAGTCGCCTCGTAGGGAGGGGTCGTCCTGTGAAGCCTCTCGCAGGCAAAGTTGCCAGGCTACGGCCGCGTGAGACCACGATCGAAATCATCGGGCTGCTACAGAGTCGCCTTGTAGGGAGAGGTCGTCCTGTGAAGTCTCTCGCAGGCAAAGTTGCCGGGCTACGGTTGCGGGAGACCACGACCCAAATCATCGGGTTGCTACAAAGTCGCCTTGTAGGGAGAGGTCGTCCTGTGAAGTCTCTCGCAGGCAAAGTTGCCGGGCTACGGTTGCGGGAGACCACGATCCAGATCATCGGGCTGCTACAAAGTCGCCTTGTAGGGAGAGGTCGTCCTGTGAGGTCTCTCGCAGGCAAAGTTGCCAGGCTGGGGACACGGAAGACCACACTGCAAATCATTGGGCTGTTCACAATCGCCTGTGTACTTCTCATCGGCAGCCCCTTAGTAGCCAACGTCTCTCCTTTGCTGGCGGTAGCTCTGAGTTGGCTGTGGTTGATGCTACCAGGCTTTGTGCTATCCTCAGTCTTGCTCAAGCGTCTGTCCTGGTTGGAGCGGATTCCGGTGTCCTTCGTGCTGGGAATCGGACTGGCGACTCCATACACAATTGTTGCCATCTTGCTGCACATGCAGCTTAATCATTTCCTGGCGCTCTCCATCGGCCTCTTCGTCCTGACAGTCCTAATCTTCTTGATCGACAGCCGGCGCGCTCCACGGGGGACGTCTCACGCGCTGGACGATACACCCGAGATCGGGCCTGGGCAGTTCGAGATCGCAGCGGTCCCCTTTCTGTGTTTCCTCATCTTGGCGGCTGGCCTTCTGGCAGTGTTCTCATCGCAGTGGCCCTCTGCGGGTGACGACATGGCAGGGCTGGCTCACTTCCAGGAGGTGCTTCGGCTGGGACGGATCACCGGCGAGGAGCCCTTTCACGGCACTGGGACGCCCGTAACGCCTCGAAACGAACTGCTGGTGGGTGGATACCAGAGTATTCTCCTCTGCAAGGTTGCCGACGTGCCGGCGAGCTTGTTCTTGGTGAAAAGCCGACCCATTCTCATCGTGCTTGCCTTCCTCGCTCTATACACCTTCATACACCAGAGCTTCAAGAACCGGAACCAGGCCTTGTTCCTGCTGAATCTGTGGTGCGTTTACGTGCTGGCCAGCATGAGGGTCGAAGGGACAGGCAGCGACTTGGTCACCCGGATTTTTCAAGACAAGTTCTACGGCTGGTTCATCGTAGTTCCCATCGCGTTGGTGTTCATGCAATGGTTCTTGGAGAGTCGACAACGGCGCTATCTGGTGGGTTGGGGTCTGGCGTCTTTTGGAGCTGCACTGTTACATCCCATCTCCCTCATTCAGGTGATGATCCTGGGCGGCAGTTATGGGCTGCTGTACCTGGCTCTGGAGCGCTCCAAGCGCGCCTTGTTCGGCCTCGTGATCTTAGCCCTGATCCTGGCCCTATGCCTGGCTATCCCTGTCATGCAGTACTTCCGGTATGTTGAACGAATGCCGATTGAACTGGCTGGCCTGGGAGACGCGGTCGAACTCGGTCGGCTCAGCCAAGCTGTCAACAGGTACAGGCTCTGGCTGCTGGACGGGGGCCGGTACATCCTGCATCCGTCCATCATTCTACGGCCCATCATCTTGCTCGGGTATCTCATGTTGCCCTTGCTCATGCTGCGCGTGCGCAAGAGTAGTGCTGCTGGCTTGATCGTCGGTTCGATGTTGGTCCTACCTCTGCTTCTCTTCATGCCTCCTCTGTTTGCGATCGTCAGCAAGTTCGCCACGCCCTTCCTCATGTGGCGTCTTGCTTGGCCGTTGCCGACGTTCTCGATTCTGGTCATAGGCTGGGCAGCCTGGCTGGCGGTGAGGAGACTGGCCAGTCTGACAGAAAAGCGCCGGGTTGGCGCCTCCGCCGCCCTCCAGCGCGTTGGGCCATTGGCCGTCGTAGTCCTGGCCCTCCTGATAGCCTGGCCCAACATCGCCGCTGGGCTGGTCAACTTCAGCGAACGACTATCATCGGAGAAGCTCTCTACATGCTCAAGAGCCCGGGACATCCTTCTCCACCTAGATCAACTGGCCTACGAGCAGCCGCTTGGCGTTCTTTCTTCTTCGTCGGTGAATTCCTGCATACCCGGCTACGCTGCATTGGCCAACGTTGTGGAATTCCGAGGTTACGGCACCGTGAACCGGCTACCCGTCGAGCAGATCCCTGAGTCGTTTCAGCGACTCGATGACGTCTCCCACTTCAACTCAACGAGCATGGTTGACGATCTCGTCGTGGCCGCCATTGCACGGTATGACATTGACTACCTCGTCGTTGACAAGGACTGGATTCATCTGGATCTCCAGCTAGAGCATCTGCCAAACATGTTCGCCAAGGTGTACACCGATGCCAACTACACGCTCTATGCGGCCACTAGGCCCATTACTCACTCTGCAATCGTAGACGGCAATGCCGCGATCAGGCAGCGGCGTTGGAATGAGGCGCTGGATATTTTCAGCCAAGTGCTGCAAGAGGACCCCACCCACGTTCTGGCTCATGTGGGGAAAGCTATGGCGCACGAAGGGAAAGGAGAAGCTGAGCAGGTCCTGAGTTCCTACCTCGAGGCGAGTCGACACGCAGATGACGAGCCTGCCAGCCACGCCAGGTTGGGTGAGGCTTATATCCTCCTGCGAGACGCTGAGCGGGCCGTCACTGAATACCAACTCGCTGTGGACCTGGATCCAGAACGACCCGCATTCCGCGAATCCCTGGGGCTGGCCCTACTGCTCGCTGGCGACGAAGAGGCGGCGCAGGCAAGTTTCGAGAGCGCTGCTGCTCTCCGAGCCGCGGTAGGCACAGCGAACTACTACTCCGTTCTCGGTTCTATGATGGAGTCCGCCAACTGGCACTCCCAGGCCGTCGAGAGTTATCGAAGAGCCATCGCCATTGAGCCCGAACCATTGCGGTATGTGAAGCTGGCCCACGCCTTGGCGAAATCGGGTGATATGGACGGCGCGATACAGCTCGATGAGGAA
>JBDHKN010000048.1:0-41944 GCA_039586365.1 Gemmatimonadota bacterium
AGCCGGGGTTGGAGTGGCAACCGGCGCTGTCACCCGACGGCAGTCAAGTCGCGTTCGTGGCTCGTCGCGGCGACAGGCACTCAGTCGTCATTCGCAGCACAGTCAACATTGGCAGAGGCGAGGAGTTTATCCCCGTACAGGGACTGCGAGAGCGTCTGGAGCAATTGCCCGCTTGGAGTCCAGACGGTGAGTTCGTTCGGTTCATAAGCTGTCGTCCCGGTCCCACACAATGCTCCTTGAGGGAGGTGGCGCGGATAGGTGGCTCGGCTCGCTCGATTGATCTTCCGGGAAATGCATGGTCCCCTTCGTGGTCGCCTGACGGCTCTCGCGTCGCGTTCATCGCTTCGCCTGACAGCATAGTCGCGTACTCGATCAACGACAGGGCAACTACGCTGCTCGCTGTAGTGCCCAGCGTCAACTGGGGACTCCATTCGCCTGTTTGGTCACCGGATGGCAGTCAGATTGCCTTTGTAAACGGAAACCCGCAATGGGCGTTTAGCTTCAACGTTTTGGCGTCGTCGATCTGGATAGTGGATGTCAACGGCAGCGCGCCGCTGCGAGTGACAGGTGATGACTTCATGGATATCAGTCCTGCCTGGCTCGACGACGACCACCTGTTGTTCGTCTCCAACCGCGAGGGTCTGCGAGAGGTCTACGTCGTAGAGGTGGGATCGACGGGACCTCGCCGAGAGCCGCGGAGAGTGCCCGGAGCGACCGACCCACACTCGATCTCCTATTCAATCGAGGGGAGGAAACTCGCGCTTTCGAGAGCCAATGCGCGCCAGAACATCTGGTCCTACCCCATCGGGTCAGGTTCCGTGGCAATCCGCGACGGTAACCCGGTGACCAGCGACAACGTCGTCACCGAAGAACACGATATCTCGCCTGATGGCGAGTGGATCGTTTACAGCTCGAATCTCCGCGGCAACTTGGACATCTACAAGAAGCGACTTGACGGTGGCAGTCCAGTTCCGATCACCGAAAGCCCGTTAGATGAGGGTGGGCCACGATGGTCACCCGATGGAACCGAGATTACGTTCGTCCGCAGTGGTGGTGATTCGCAGTACGTGATGGTCGTTCCTGCGGAGGGCGGCATCGCCCACGAGGTTTGCAGCGGCTTATTCCCTAGTTGGTCGCCAAGTGGACTCGAGATTGCATTCCAGTCAGACCTGTTCAGCCCCTTCGAGGTTTGGATTGTGTCTCGTGACTCCGTTGGCGGAGCCTGGAGCGAGCCTACTCAGTTGAACGACTCTTGTTCCGCCGCCGATTGGGCACCGGACGGTAGTGGTGTGTTGTGTGTTCCGCCATCGCTGGCTAATGAGATGGTGCTAGTGTCACGGGAAGGAGAAGAGTTGTGGCGCTACGATCTGGAGGCGGTTGGGTTGCGGAGGTGGTACTCTTTCCGACTCTCCCGGGACGCCTCGACGATATACGTGTCCGCATACCACGAGGACGGTTCTGGAGGGATTTGGGCGATTCCTCTGCTCGGCGGTGAACCGAGTCTTGCGGTTCAAAGTGCGGAATTGTGGCCTCCAGCCTGGTTCTCCGTGGGGCCCGACCGCCTCTACATCACGGTGGAAGAGCACGAGAGTGACATCTGGGTGATGGATGTGCAGGTGGAGCGGTAGGGGAAGTGGTCCCGCGCAGGGACGCGGTTCAAGAGGCTCAAGAAGAAGATGTGGTGGGGTTTGGCGTTCCCGTTAGCGTTCCCGTAAATCCCGGCAGATTACGACATGAAGTACGGCAAGATGTCGTTGCCAACGCCCAAAAGCCCAGAAATGCCGGCAAGATGTCGTAATTGCTATGTGTTTTTAACTGAATGGGGTTCAGGGGGTCGCGGGAGCAATTCACTGCCCTCACTAAGGTTCACTGCAACACAACCAATCACACGTACAGACACAGTGTTCGGGTTCGAGCGGCGACGGTCGTTACTTGTCGGGATCGAGCTGGCGGGTGTCCAGGCCCGCGGCGATGAATGCCATTCGGCGGCACCGTACACACTGGACGACGCACGGCACACTAGTGGCTCGATTGAACGAGTCGTCGACCTCGAGCGTATTCCTACAGCGAGGACAGATAGCGGGTTTCTCCCACTCGCTAAGCATGTGCTCGATCGCCTGAATCTCTTCGCGGGAGAACGTAACTGGAGTTGCGGAACGCTCTGACATGGTACACCCCCCGGGCCTACGCTATCCGAAAGCTGCGCTGCGGTACCCGCGGTCACAATGGCGGTTGCTCCCGACGGATCGCCTATGAGACAAACAAAGCCATCGTCCGACCAAATCAGGTTTGCGCCACCCACACCCGTGCATGGCAAGCCTGGCATTTGGTATTACTGCCGGTCTGGTGCGTTCTCTTCCAGACGCCTCGGGGACGCTTTGCAGGAAAGCTCCAAGCCTGAAATCAAGGCCGCCCGGGTCCAACATAAAGGAGCAAGACCATGACAACGAGACACGTGCTGATCGCAGGGATTCTGCTCACGGCTGCTACGCGCATCGATCCAGCCGCAGCGCAGGTGGCCCTGGGAATCCGTGCTGGAGCGGACTACGCAACGATCAGTTACGGTGAGCCCAAACCCTTCCAGGTCGAGTCATCGGCCCGTCCTCACATCGGTGCGCTGGGATCGCTCAGCCTCTCAGACCTGTTCCAGCTCCAGTTCGAAGTGGCGCGTTCGGTCAAGGGATTCGGAATCGGCGGGTCCGGTTTTGATGGAGCCGTACATATGACCTACCTGGAATTCCCCCTGCTTGCAGTGGTGAACGTGCCCACAGACTGGCAGGTGGCTCCGCGGTTACTTGCAGGCGGTGCAGTCAGCCGTGAGGTCTCCTGCAAGTTCGACTTGTTGGTGGGAGGGGCTCCCACGCCTGATGATTGCGACGCTCCCGAGAATGACTTTGAGAGTCGCCGGAAGACGGACCTGAGCCTTCGATTTGGCGGAGGCGTCGGCATGCAGTTCGGCCCCTGGTCAACTTTCGCCGACGTTCTGTATGACGTTGGGCTGAGAGACCTCGACGATGGCGCCGCGGCCGGGGACACCGCTCATTCTCGGACGTGGATCTTCTCGGCGGGTGTGACGTATGCAGTCGCCTTCCGCTAGAGGACGGCGGCGCAGCGACACAGCGGCAACATGCAGCGTGTGCACGGCGTGGCTTCCTTGGTCAGGGCCCGGCAAACACGGTTTTCGGAGGCCGGTGCGAGCGGGGAGTGAACCGGTGTGCTCCCGACTCCGTCGCAACCAGTTTCCGCTCGCACTGCTCCTTATTGCTCTCTGCTCGTGCTCCTCCCTTGATCCCGACGGCGAGTGGATCTACCAACGACCGGAGCGGATCGGAGATGGGTGGGAGACCGCGTCCCCGGCCGAAGTTGGGATGGACCCAAAGCCCGTTGCGGATCTAGTAAGGACCCTGAAGAACAGCCCGGGCCACCTGGTTCACAGTGTTATCATCGCCGTCGATGGCAGACTGGTTTTGGAGGTCTACTTCGATGGATTCACACATCCAACATACGGTGAAGACCCCATCTCCTACGGCCGAGAAACCAGGCATTGCCTGTCCTCGGTTGCGAAGAGCGTGACGGCAACGCTCCTGGGCATCGCGATCGACAGGGGGTTCATCGCCGGCGTCGACGATAGGGCGTTCGACTTCTTTCCCGAGTTGGGAGACCTGAACATCGGACAGAAGAGCGACATCACGCTGGAGCACCTGGTCACCATGTCATCCGGCCTCGAGTGGGACGAGTGGACCTATCCGATTGGAGACCCGAGGAATGATCTCATGAAGTGGCTCGTCCATGACGGGGATCTTGTTCGCTTTGTGCTCGAGCGATCCTCGGTAGCTGATCCGGGAGCAATGTTCCGCTACAACGGTGGACTCACCAACATCCTCGGGGAGGTCATTCATCGGGCGAGTGGCCTAATCCTCGATCGTTTCTCCGAACTGTACCTGTTCGATCTCCTGGGGATCTCGGACTTTTCCTGGATCCACGTGCGGCCGGATTTCGTTTACGCTTCGGGTGACATCTCGCTGCGTCCCAGAGACATGGCAAAGCTCGGGCAACTCTATCTCCAAGGGGGGAACTGGGAAGGCGAACAGCTCCTCCCACGCGCATGGATCGACGCCTCGGCATCGGCGTATCTGGCGCTCGACTCCGAATGGCAGGGGCACGTCGGTTACAGCTATGGGTGGTGGCCAAAGAGCGAAGCATACGGTGCGGGTGCCTTCGCCGCGAGCGGATGGGGAGACCAAGCCATCATCGTTGTTCCAGAGTTCGACATGGTAGCGGTCTTCACCGGCGGGTCCTACTGGGAGGATCCATTGATGGAATCCCACGAGATGATGCTCGGCTACGTGCTTCCAGCGGTTAGATAGCACGATGGCTGGGCTACCTGGCTCACACGGCTGCCGGCTTGACACCTGGCGGGTGCCAAGTCAGCTGCGGATCAAGCGCAGCACTCCAATGGGTCCTTGCGGACGGTGTGACCTCGAGCTCAGCCCGGCGACTTGGGCGGGAACATCATGCACGCGACCCAGATAGACATTCTCGACGCAGCAGTCGGTCGTCCGGTGACGGTTTGTAGTGGCGCTCGCCGACTTGTCGTTTGGTAGTCATGGCGGTGTGAGACGTTCTTCAGTACGAGGGGAGAATGTCAGCGGGGCGACTTCGATTCCAGGGAGGATAGGACGATCGGCCAACTCGACCGAATTAGACTTGGCGAGGAAGCGGCTGTTGAGAGGCTGATGGCGGAATCCTGGGCCTCGCTGGTCCTCTACCTGGGGACCATTCTCGGATCACAAGATTCCGCTCAGGATGCTGCCCAAGAGGCATTTGTGCGCCTTTGGGAGCGACGGGAACACTGGCAATCCGGATCGGCTCGTGCACTCGTTTTCCGAATTGGACGGAACGTGGCACTGGACTTTCAGCGCAGAGCCCAGATTCGGCGCCAATGGAAAGGAGATTACTCCGGCCGACTCCAACAGCAGCTGCAGCCATACATGCCGGACGAGGAGCTGGAGGCCTCCGAATTCCAGGCTCGATTTGCGGCTGCGATGGAGAACCTTCCAGCCCGTCGCCGCGAAGTGTTCGAGCTGGTTCGGTTTCAAGGGCTCACATACCAGGAAGTGGCTGAGGTACTCGAGGTGTCTCATCAGACCGTTGCCAACCAGATGACCTTGGCCCACCGGGACCTCCGGCGCATGCTTGCGGGCTTCCTCACGGAGTCAGCGGTCGGCCGAGATCTCGGCAATTCGGGGTCGCAAGATGGATGAGTTGATCGTGAAGTACCTTCGCGGCGAAGCTACCGATTTCGAGACACGGCGGCTGGGGCAATGGCGCGCTGCTGCCGAGGCGAACGAGCAGTCGTTCCAGCAGGTCAAGCGTCTTTGGGGAAAGACGAGTGACCTGAAGAGGCCCGTCGTAGATCCTCCTCCGCCCGTCAGCCGTGCGATTGCGGAGGCCGAGGCCAGGAGGAGACGGAGCAGGGCCAAAACCTGGAGACAGATCGTCCTGAGGTCCCCTTGGGCGGGCCTTGGTGTGGGTGCGGCTGCAGCCCTGGTGGTGCTCGTCCTGGGCGTTCGGAACGACCGAAGACCGGTTGAGTCCAGCCCGGTCCTTGCCCCCGTCGAGTCCTCGTCCGGCCCAGGGGACGTCACAACGATGGGTCTCACTGACGGAAGTATTCTGCGGCTCGCGCAGGAGACCCGAGTCGAATTCATACCCTCTCGGGAGCGCCGTGAAGTGGCACTGGAGGGGAAGGCGTTCTTCGCCGTGGCACACGACCCAAAGCCATTCGTAGTCCGAAGCCGGGTCGGTGAAGTCGTGGTGCACGGGACGGGGCAGGTCTCTCTGCGGGGAACTGGAGGCACTGCGGAGGTCAAGGCGGGGCAGGTGGCCTTTCTGGTGGCGGGGGCTTCCCCTCGGGTCCTAGAGGGAGAGGATGTCTGGCCCATGCTCGACTGGCCCGGTGGCCTGCTGGTGTTCCAGGAAACTCCGCTTTCGCAGGTGATGCGTGAGATCGGCCGCCATTTCGGGAACAAGCCTCAGATCATTGATGAGGAGATCGGAAGGCGGCGGATCACAGCTTGGTTCGGATACGAGACTCTGGAGGAGGTGATCGCGGCGGTGTGTCATATAGCCGGTGCACATTGCAGGATCACTGAGAGTGAGGTGACTGTCGGCCGTTAGCCTCGACCCCTTTGCCTCGTACGGAGGAAGGTACGAGAAATGGAGGTGCAGCCAATGACGAGGGCGGGGGCAGAATGGGATTGGTTCGGGGCAGTTCGGTTCTTGGTGATGACCGGAACCGTGCTCAACGCCCTGATACTGGTTGTTGCCCCAGGAAGAGCGCAGTCTCTGCAAACGCTCCTGGACCGGCCCGCGCACCTCGAGGTGGAATCGGTGACATTGGAGGAAGCCATACGGGCCCTCCAGCGATCCTCCGGCGTCACACTGGCTTATAGTATCGATCTGCTCCCAACCGACCGTCGGGTAACGTGCCATTGCCAGGATGTCACGGTCCGATCTGCGCTTGACACCCTGCTCTTCGAAACGGATCTGGAGTACCGGGAGACGAGGCGTCAGGTGCTGATTGGACGGCCCACCCGGGAAGCTGGGTCTTCGGCTCCACCTGTCGGGACGCTCACGGGAGTGGTCCTGGCGGAGGGTCAGGAGTGGCCGCTAGCGGGGGTGCAAATCCAACTCCTCCCCAGTGGGCGGTTTACTCTTACCGGGCAAGACGGGCGCTTCCTCTTTCGGGACGTCGATACCGCGAGCGAGGCCATCAGGGCCACCGCATTAGGCTTCGAGGAGATAACAATCCCCTTCACTCTGGATCCCATTGAAGGGATGGAACTACGCGTCGAGCTGCGGCGAACACCGGTCCCATTGGCTGGAATCCTCATTGCTCCTGGAAGCTTCGGCGTCCTTGACGTTAGCCCTGCAGTCACAGGAACCGCCGTTAGCCGGGACGATATCGAAGCCATCCCCTCGTTCGGTGATGACGTCTTCCGCACGCTCAAGCGGATGCCGGGCGTCGCCTCAGGTGATATCTCCGCGAAGCTCCACGTTCGAGGCAGCACGGAACGGAATCTGCTCGTACGACTCGACGGCTTGGAGCTGTTTGAGCCTTACCATCTGAAGGATTTTGACGGGACGTTCGGAATCGTGGACGTTCAGTCTTTGGGCCGTATCGACTTGATCACGGGCGGCTTCCCAGTGGAGTTCGGCGACAAGTGGGGAGCCGTGTTTGACATGCGAACCCGGCGCCCTCCGTCGACCGGAACGCGGACCACAGTCGGCGTGAGTCTCAACTCTCTGTCCCTGATCAATCAAGGGAAATTCTCCGGGGGCCGCGGCCAATGGCTCGTTTCTCTCCGCAGGGGTTTCCTGGAGTACGTTCTTAAGATGGTGGGTGTCCAGGAAGATATTTCTCCGTCATTCTGGGACGTCCTCGGGAAGGTCCAGTACCTCCTGTCCGACGATCACCTGTTCTCCATAGAGATGCTTCACGCCGGCGACGACGTGAAGTGGAACGGCCACCGATCCGGTGAGAGAATCATCAGCGACTGGGCCAACAGTTATGGGTGGGTGAACTGGAAGGCATCCTTCACGCCCTGGCTTTGGGTTGAGACCCTCCTGTTCAGTGGTCGGCTAACCAGAGACCGGATTGGCAGCGGAGGTGACCCAAGCGACGGCGTGTTCTCACCACTCCGTGTAGACGTGTCCGACATTGCCACGTCCAGGTTCGGTGGAATCAAGCAAGACTGGCAGCTCGAACTCACCGGAGACGTGCTCGTCAAGACCGGAGTCGACCTGAGGTTCAACAGCGGCGCATACGACTACTCTGCTACGGTGGACCGACTCGACCTCGATGAGAACGGCCACGTAGTCACGGTCACGGACTCCACAGCCGTCAGGAAGGATGTTAGCGGAACTGAGTTTGGGACCTATCTGTCGATGCGGGCCCGGGCTCCGGGCAACCTGACTTGGGAGGCCGGAGTCCGCTTCGATCGCAAGAGCCACACGGGGGACGCTGACCTTTCGCCCCGGCTGCTGCTCCGGTGGGACCCACTGGCCCATACCAGTGTGAAGGGTAGCTGGGGACACTACCGCCAGGCCCAGGGCATTCACGAGCTCAACGTCATTGACGGCGATTCCCTCTTCAGAGGCTCTGAACGCGCCGAGCAGGTAGCCCTCGGCATAGAGCGACAGTTTGGCCGCGGGTGGCACGGTCGAGTCGAAGCATACTCCCGTGTGGTGGATGACCCGCGCCCGGTCTACGTGAATCTCTCTCGGAACATCAGCCCTATCCTGGAGGTTGAGAGTGATCGGACACGGCTCGATCCGAAACGAGGGCGTGCGAAAGGTCTCGAGTTCCACCTCTCCAATGAGACCACGGGGCCCTGGTCTTGGTCCGGGAGTTACGCATTGGCCTGGGCCGAACACGAGGTCGAGGGGACCTGGATCCCGGCGACCTTGGACCAGCTTCATACCGTGAACCTTCACGCAGCGTACCGCTGGGGCAAAGAATGGCAGTTTAGTGGGAGCTGGCAGTACCGCACAGGTTGGCCGATCACGGAGTCTTTCCTCGAAGTAGTGGTCACCGAATTGGGGGACACCGGGGAGCAGGCACAGATCATTCGTCGCGGTTTTGGCCCTCCGAACGCCGGGCGGCTTCCTCCCTATCACAGGCTAGACCTGAGGGTGACCCGGAACATCGAGGTCGGGCGGAGCCGGTTGGAGATCTTCCTTGACGTCTTCAACGCTTACAACCGAGAGAACATCCGGAGCTACCGCTACTCCCTGCTCGATCCAGATGGGGACGGACTCTACACGACCCGCCGGGGGCCTGGTGAGGAACTCCTGCCAATAATGCCTACACTGGGTCTTCGATGGGTGTTCTGATTGAAGAGCCGTTGCAGCTCAACCAGAGAGTGCTTCCGGGGCTGTGCCTCGCTACGTCCTATTGAGCGATGGTCTCGCCGCTCGCGAAAGTCGGCTAGCGGTGACCGATGGTGTGTTGCCTCCCGCAGCAGATCGCGAATTTGCAGCGGCGCCGATTTCAGTAGATACTACGGTCTTTGGTTGGACTGCCAGCCTGGCAGAACTCTGGGGTGGTGCGGCGTGATACCGGCCGCCTGAGCGTCGGCGAGCCCGCCCCTGGAATCATGAAGATTATGAAGAACGTGAAGCGGCTGGCTGGCGGAGAAATCTCACTCTATGGAGGTATATGACTGACAAATAATGACTTAGGATCGACGGGGCGGTGCTTCGACCGCTCCAAACGTCAGCTTGAGTCGACGATTCCAGGCCTCGACTTGTCGATTCGAGACCAGGGACGGGTGATTCTCAGGTCGAATCGATGATTCCAGCCTCTGGACACATCGCTCTAAGGCTAAGTTCAACGATGCGAGATCAGGGTCGGGCGCTTCGAAGTGCGGTCTGGGAGATTAGAGACCTCGGGCCGAGAGCAAGAACGTGCCAAGATGGCGGACGACGGTCTGTTTGATTCTGCGGTGGTCTTGCCTCGCCTCTTTGAAACTGTGTTGAGACCCCGGTGGTATCCACGCGCTGTGGGCAAGCGGGATTCGGGTCTTAGGCATCGCTGTCTCGAGCTCGTAACGCTCCAGGTCTTGCTCCAGTCCCGCAACGGCCGACTTTCCAGCGACATGAGCCGAGCGAACTCTTTGCCCTGCTAGAGCCGCTCCTGAGACCGGCCGTCGCTCTGGTTCTACCTGGCCCTGGGAATCGGCTCGTTTCCCAGCACGAACGACTCCACGAACAACCGCCCGGGGCCGGTCACCATGATGTCGGAGGCGCCCATGTCGTATGCCCCGGTCAATCTGCTGGTATTGGCGACGGCCACGAACGTGAGTTCCTGCTGCGGCGCGCGGATGATGAGGGACGAGTGCCCCAATGCCAGGCCGTAGTGCCACTCCAGCTTGACGCCCTGGTACTGCTGCACGAACCAGCCGAGACCGTACGTCTTGTCTGGCCCGAAGATCTCGATCGAGGGCGACAACATCTCCTGTTGCGCCGCGGGATTGAGTAGCAGACCGGCATCCAGGGCAAGCGAGATGTCCGCGAGGTCCCGCACTGAGGAAACCAACCCGGCGGCGGGGCTGAAATGGCGCAGTAGTCCATGCGGAACGACCCGGCCGTCCACCAGTTCGTACGGCATGGCGACGTTGGCCAGGAACGCCTGTCGCGGGAGGCCGGTTGCATAGAAATCCGCCAGGATGTTGACGTCCGGTGCGGTGTGGCGGAGCCCAAGCGGCTGCAGTATCCGCTCCGTGAGCAGCTGGGCAAATGTCTCGCCGGTCGCCTCCAACATCACGTCTCCCAGCCTGATGTAGCGGCCCCCGTTGTAGCGAAACCGCGTGCCCGGGATGCCCTCGGAAGTGTGATTGAACACGTGCTTGACGGTGACCACACCGTCGGCCTCGAGCTTCACGCCGTAGTCGCCGATTGGATCGTCGAGGTCGACCGATGCCTCCTCGACCAGCTGCATCAGGACGATGGCGGCCACCGACTTCGTCACCGACGCAACGTAGAACGACGTCGTGTCGGTCGCAGGCCTGCCACGCTCGACGTCGGCCATTCCGAATCCGCGCGACCAGACGATGTCGCCTCCTTGGGCGATTGCAGCGGCCAGACCCGGGATCCCGAGCCCTACCCGGATGCTGTCGAGCGAAGCCTCGAAACCTTGGAGCCCCTCGACCGGCGCGACGGAGACTGGCTCGAGCGGCGTCTCACCACAGGCGGCGGCCGTGACCATGATGGTGGCGACGGCGGCCCGGATCCGGGGGGCGGATCGTGTGCGCGGACTCATCGTGCCGTTCCTCCAAGCGGGATCATGTAAGCAGCCGACACAACAACAGACAGTAGTCTCGTGTAGCCCCGGGGCAGAGGCTCACGGTTCAGGTTCGTCAGATTGAGGTTGCCCAGCAGCTGTACGTCGAGATGGCTAGCGGCGAACCGCCTCCGCACCCCAAATCCGACCCAGGTTCCGAACTGCGCCGCCTTGTGTCGCCATTCCACCCGCGGATCATCACAGCCCACGCTGCCCACTTCGGGCAGGCCGGTCACCGAGCACCCCAGCTCGAGACTCACAGACGCGCCCGCAACCAGTTGAGGAGCCGTCCTCCACGGAGCCGTCGCCGTCAGGAACAGGGGTAACTCGACGTACGTCAACCGTCGGCCTCCGCCGGACCGGGTCTCGGTCCAACCCTTCTGTACGTACCACAGTTCCGCCTGCATTGAAAGGACAGAACTCGATCTGTATGCAGCTCCGCCCCCGATTTGGAGACCGAGCATCGGCTGCATCATATCGTTGGCCTCTTTGTCTTCGAACCATACGGCCCCGGCAACCGCGCCGAGTCTCCCTCCCAGGGAGATGTCTTGGGCAGAGAGACGTCCCACGGCAACCGTGCACAAGGTGATGCAGATCGTTGTCGGAATTCTGTTGCGCATCATTGCCCCATCCTCATTCGGTAGTCCTGCCCGCCGGGGGAACCTGCGCGGCGGATGAGTCGGGAACGAGCCCCAGGTACCCTCCGTCGGCTCCGGCTCACCGGAACAGCGCCTGCGCGTGCTCGTGGCGAGCGAGAGTACCGAGCCCAAGCTACCGCTGCTACGCGGATCGAGTGGCTAGCTGACCTGCTCCACAATCCGCTCACTCACCTGCCACAATCTCTTCGCTAGATCGTCGTCTGCTCCCCGAGAGCTGGTGGGGGCCGGATTGCAGTCGGCGTAGTATCGCCCCGACACAGCTGCCACGTCGGGGTGTGCAGCCAAAAAGCACTGCGTTGCGGCTCCTTGCTGCACGGTCTTCAGGAACAGCGGCCCCACCGCGGCCAGGGCCGCCCGCGCAAGCGGATTCATGTGTCTGCCAAGCTTGGTTCGGATGACGCCGGGGTGCAACGCGTTGGCCGTTCGGTTCGAGCCCGCCAGCCGCCCTGCGAGCTGTCTGGCAAACAGCAAGTTTGCCAGCTTGGATTGCCCGTATGCTGCCCACGGACTGTAGCCGCGCTTACCGCTAAGGTTGTCGAGCTGAATTCCCTCTTCGTGAGCCCGTTTGTGCGCATTGCTGCTCACCACCACCACTCGGCCCGCCTCGGCCAGCACGTCCACCAGTTGCGTCACGAGCATGAAGTGACCGATGTGATTCACTAAGAACTGCAACTCGTAGCCGAACCGCTGCCGCAGCCTGGGAAGCGCCATGATGCCCGCGTTGCAGATCACGGCGTCTATCGGCCGGCCGAGTTGTTTCACCCTGGCGACGCAAGCCCTGATCGTGTCGGGCTCGGCGAGGTCGCAGGGAAGGGGAACGGCAGCGGCCGCTACCTCGGTGATTGCCGCTCGAGCCTTCTGCTCGGTCCGCGCGGTGGCGATAACGTAGCCGCCCCTGAGGCTCAGAACCCGCAGCGTTTCCAGTCCCAGTCCCGAGTTGCAGCCGGTCAGCAAGAAGGTCTTGCCGGACAGGTCGATTCCGCGCGTGACCTCTTCGGCTGTGCTGCCGTAACCGAATCCGTTGGGACCGGCACCTTTGAGGAAGGCGATGAGTGACACTGCGCGAAGGTACACCCAACACAACAACAAGGCGAATGCCGGAACGCGGTTGCCTCTGGAAGCGCGCAAGAGGAGGCTCCTTGGTTTCCCGATCACACCTGCCCTAAGGACTGGCTAGGGGAACTGGCCCCTGCAATTTGAAATATTGCGTCTGACCAGATTGACTATAATATAACTATATATTGTGCATGAGTACATATGTGTCCGCATGAGTCGGAATCAACTGTCATCGTAACTGAAGACTGTGGTGATAAGCATGGAGTATCCCAGCATGATCACCGATCTACCGCAGGCAGACATCCCGTTCGATGACGTCCCAACGCTCGATAGTCGCGCGACAAAGAGGTGAAATGATGCCCAAGGTAGGACCCCCGCGGTGCGATGACGTTGCCCTTCCCGGCTGTTCCCCGTCAAGTTCCCGGCCCGCCAGTCGTTTGCGGCATGCCCTGTATCCCGCGTCGTGGCGCCAGGCAATCGTTCCGCCGCTGCTCGCGGTGATCTGGGCGTGTGGCTCTGACGCGGACGCCCGCGACTCCTCCGCTCAGGCTTCCAGCATCAGAGATAGTGCCGGTATCGCAATTGTCGAAAGCAGGCTTCCGTCATGGGAATCCGGCACGGAGTGGAGAGTCGGCCAACTCCTGGTTTCGATCGGCGAGGCAACAGGGGAGTTGGAGTACGAGTTGTTCCGGGTGCTAGATGCTACCCGGCTGTCCGACGGTACGGTGGCAGTCGCCAATATGAGCACCAGTGAGATCCGGTTGTTCGATGCAGCCGGACGCTTCCTGAGAAGCTTGGGTCGGGTGGGTGGTGGTCCGGGTGAGTTCCAGGCCGAGGGTCTCAGGCGTGTAGACCACGTTCAAGGGGACAGCCTGTTTGCCTGGGACTTGCTGGCTCAACGAATGTCGGTATTTGCGCCCGATGGTGAGTTCGTCCGCTCGACCAGGCTCCGCAACACCAATCGGATGTATTTCTTCGACGGCCTGTTCGCCGATCGCTCGATGTTAATGAGGCTCAACAGACCCGACACATCCTCGCGTTTCGTTGAGGGGTACACCCGGAATACGGTGAGATTCCTGAGGTTCGGCGGTCAAGGTGACTCGTTGGGACGGCTCGGCGAATTCCCGGGCAGCGAGGAATACTGGCGCCGGTGGGGAGAGCGGGGGATGGTCGGGGATGACGCGCCGTTCGGCAAAGTGACTTCGGCCAGGGCCGGGCCCGACCGAGCCTATGTGGCAACCGGGGACTCCTATGAGGTTTGGGTCTTCTCCACCACGGCAGAGCTCGAGATGTCGATTCGCAAGGAACATCCACCGGTGCCGGTGAGCGCGGATGTAGCGCGAGGCTGGGACGAGGAGCGCGCAGCAAGACTAAAAGGCCATGAGCCGGGTTGGGACTATTCTTCCTTGCTGGATGACATGGTGCTGCCGGATGTTCTCCCGGCCTACGGTTCGATCCAGGTGGATGCCTCCTCCAACCTCTGGGTCGAGGAGTACGACGAGGCAGGAGAGCGAGGACCGGAGTGGTCGGTGTTTGACCCGCGCGGCGTCTGGCTGGGTTGCGTCAGGATACCCGCCGGACTCGAGGTTTTCGAGATCGGGAACGACTACATCCTGGGCAGGGAGGTGGATGATGCGGAGGTCGAATACGTCAGGGTATACGAGCTGGTGAAACCCTGATGTCACGTGCCACCGCCGTCACGGACAGCCTCGAGTAAGGTTAGCCGCAGCGGCGATTCTTGCAGGTCGAGTTCGCTGTGTCTCCGGTACCGACAGCGCCGTCGGCCATCGCCCACCCCTTCGCAGCTGAGGTGAGAGCGAACACAACCCTCGGGCATCTGGCGGCGCTTGGGATTGTCTGTTGCACTCTGGCCTGACTCCCAGCCGGGCGAGACACTTCGCAAGCGGATAAACCGCGAGGGCCAGCCTCCTCGGGGCGGCCGTAGACGCCGCAGGCCCAGCATCGCCGTATGAGCTCTTCCAACGCATAGCATGTCGAAAATCAAGCTGAATCGCTGCCGTGGCTGTAGCTGAGGAGGCACCCTAGGAAAAACGCTCGCCCGGGGTATTCGGTACGGCCCAACCGTTCACTCCTCCCTGAGCGCCTCCATCGGATCGAGCCGAGCCGCGCGCCACGCGGGCAGCGCACCGGCGGCTACGGCCACCACGCCGAGCACGGCCGCTGACAAGACGAGCGTCCTCGGGTCAGTGGCTGTCATGCCAAAGAGGAAAGCTGACAACAGGCGCGTGCTCGCCAGCGCAACGACCACGCCTATCGCGATGCCCACGAGAACCAAACGCCCGACCTCGGCGAGTACCATCCCAAGCACGCGCCCCCGCGCGGCCCCGAGTGCCAGTCGCAGGCCGATCTCGTTGCGCCTGCTGGTTACCCGATATGAGAGAGTACCATAGAGCCCGATCATCGCGAGCAGCAGAGCGACGGCGCCGAAGAACCCGGAGAGGAGGGCGAGTATCCTTGGCCGCGTGAGCGAGGCCGCCACTTCATCCTCAAGTGTCGAGAACCGAACTGAGATTCGCGGATGCACTTCCACAATCAAGTTCGCTACGGCCGGGATGAGCGCTGTCGGCGCGCCATCGGTCCTGAGTTGATACCGCAGCGTGCCCCAAGGCTCACGTTCCTGGCTGAGCGGGAAGTACGCAATTGGGCTTGTTTCTTCATCGATCGATTGGTATTTCGTGTCCGCGACCACCCCAATCACTTCGTACGTCTCGGGGTCTCCGCCGGGGGGCTTCACGCTGAAGTGCCGACCCAACGGTTGCGGCTCGGCGAAGAACCTACGCGCCATCGTCTCGTTGATTACCGCTACCAAGGCGGACCCTTGGGCGTCCCGCGAATCGAAGTCACGACCGGCCTTGAGTCGCGTCTCCAGCGTCTCAAAGTACGCGTCACTCGTACTGTTGAACCAGGCGAGCGCGTCCTCTTGCACCAGTGGCGTGTACCCATCCACCTCCACATAGTTGTTCCAGCTAGAGCCACCGATCGGCGTGATCACGGACGCACTCGCGGACCGAACACCGGGCAGGGCACGCAGTTGCTCGAGAATCTCCTGCTTCGTGCGGCTGGATTCTTCCGTAGAATAGCCCGCGTTGTGTGGATCCATACGGACGAGCAAGACACCGTCACGGTTGAAGCCCGTGTCGAGTGTTTGCAGCCGGGTGAGGGTCCCAATCAACAAGCCGGCACCCACGATCAAAGACAACGACATGGCGAGCTGCCCGATCACGAGCAGCTTGCCCGCTGCGAAGCGCCCGCAGCGATCAGCGACATCTCGCCCCGCCGTTCGTAGTGCCGCTTGCGGTGCGACACCCGTCGCTCGCCACGCCGGAGCCAGACCGAACAGAACCCCCGTGGCAGTCGCGACGCCAAGAGTGAAGCCCAGAACCCGGCCATCCAGACCGAGATCCAGCCATAGGTTGCCGCTGGTGGAAAGCATCCCAACCAGGAACGCGCTCGCCCAGCGCGCAAAGACGACGGCGACGATCGCGCTCAGGAGCGACAGCAGCAGGCTCTCCGTCACGAGCAGCCGGACGAGTCGCCCGCGCCCCGAGCCGATTGCGCGCCGGATGGCCACTTCGTGCTGTCGCCGCGTCGCGCGAGCCAGCAACAGGTTTGCCACGTTCCCGCACGCGATGAGCAGCACTACCGCCACTACTCCCATCAACGCCAACAGGGCGGGGCCGTATTCTCCGCGCAAGTAGGACACGCCGTTCGGTGCCGCCCGCACTGCAAGTGTGTATCCCCGATACCTGTCCTGTCCTTCGCGGTCCCAAAGTTGCGGGACCGTCGCGCCGAAGATGCCCGATGACAGCGCTGCCAGACGCACACTTGCCTGCTTCGCGTTTTGACTTCGTTCCAGGCGGCCGAGTACGTGCAGGAACCAGCTGCTCCGCGCGTCCAACTGATCGCTTTCGGGATAGACGATGGTAAAGGCGCAGACGGGTGCATAAACCTCGGTCGCCCTACCTGCATCCACACCCGAAAAGGCCGGGTTGACGACCCCGATCAGCTCGAAGGGATAACCGTCCAGCATCAACGTAGAGCCGACCGCGTCGGCCGTACCGCCGAACTCGCGTTGCCAGAAGCCGTAACTCACGACGACAATGGCCGGGCAGCCGCGGTAGTCATCGCCGTTGTCGAGAACGCGGCCCAGCACGGGCAACACGCCGAGCGTGCGGAAGAAATCACCGCTCACCCAATACCCGGGCACGTTCCTGACTTCGCCGCCATCGGCCAGATTGAAACTGCGATTTCCGAAGGCGAAGACGCCCGACAATACATCCTGCTGCTCGCGCAGCTCTTCCCACAGTGGATTCGTGAAGACCGCTCTACCGTCCCCGAACGTCACCTGCACCAACTCCTCCGGATGCTCCACCGGCAGCGTGCGCAGAACCAAGGCGTTGTATAGGCTGAAGATGGCGGTGTTGGCGCCTATCCCGAGGCCCAGCGACAGGATGGCCACAATCGCGAAGCCCGGGCTGCGACGCAGGGAGCGGGCTGCGTAGCGGACGTCGGCGAGCACCGACTCCAACCACAACAGCGCTTCCGTCCGGTACGTCCGTTCGCGTCGCAGGGTCGGGTTGCCGAACCGACGACGCGCTTCGCGCATTGCGTCGTGCTTGCTCATGCCCTGCGCCATCAGATCATCAGTACGTTCGGCAAGATGAAACGAGACTTCGCGTTCGATCTCGCTCCAGAGTGGGCCGTGACGCAAGAGACGGAGCAGTCGGTTATGCCACGCCATGGGACGTCCTCCTCGCTGGCTCACCGCGAACTACGCGTTCCTGAGTACGCGGTTCACGCCCTTGGTCAACCGCTCCCAGCTCTCGCGCTCTTGGTGTAGCTGCTTCTTGCCCGCGGCCGTCAGTGAGTAGAACCGAGCCTCCCGGTTCTTCTCCGTGGTGCCCCACTCGCTCCGCAGCCACCCCGCCTGCTCCATGCGATGGAGAGCCGGGTACAGTGAACCCTCTTCGACTCGCAGCAGATCGTCGGACACCGTCTGGATGTGAGAGGTGAGGGCGTAACCGTGCAGCCGGGGGCGCGCCTCGAGTGTGCGGAGCACGAGGAGTGCCAAGGTGCCCTGGAGGATGTCGTTCTTCTGCTTTGCCACGTTTACCTATCTAGCTATGCATACCTAGCTATGGTAACAGCAATCCAGCTCGCTGTCAAATCGTTGGTGTTTGGCTCCGGATCTCGGCGCAGCGCCGAAGTGAAGCCAGGGCGGCTACCTCTGGTCGGAGCGGTACGACCGAGCGGTGCACGAGGTTAGTTGGGTCGCACGACGCCCGTCTGTCGCAAGTAGCGTTCGATCGCCGTGTCGACACGATATCCTGTGCGGGACGTGCTCAGGTCGCGCAAGCCTGCTATCGCGGTGAACGCTGAGATGGGAGCGGACACCGTGTAGAAGGCCGCAGTGTCGACAGGAACGCCAGTGATGCGGACGACCGTCGAGTCTTCAACTTCACATCCTGAGAACAGCACGTTGGGGGTCCGGACGAGATCCCCGATCGCCGTCCCCTTGACTCGGGCCGTAAGGATGGGCAGCCGTTCCCCGTGAACCCGACAGATGTCGGCCACGGTGACCGGGCCTGCTTCGAGCGACGGCCAAGCGGACCATCGCCAGACCATCGCAATGTCGGAGCGTGTGACCGAGCGGACCGCCTCGGCGGCCAGATCGCCCAGCGGGCTGGATCCCTCTCTCGCTGAGGCCAGCGGCGACTCGAGCGTGCCGACGACTGCATCCAGCGCCGACGCATAGTCGGCCAGTACCGCCTCGACCTCAGGGTCGTCCGGCACGTCGGCCGTGACCGGGAGCAGACGGCCTTCCAGCCGATCCACTATGTAGCCGCCTTGCGATCTGCGCATTCGGACGTCCACGCGGCCGACGACCTCGTAGCGGCTTTGTGCCTGTGCGATGCCGATCGCGACCGGGTTCGGCGGCCTGGGTACACGCATCAGACTGTCGAGCCGGGTGTGGCTGTGACCGCCGACGATCAGGTCGATCTCCGGAACGGCAGCCGCGAGGGCGCTGTCGCCCCTCGCCCCCAGGTGCGAGAGCACAAGGAGCAGGTCGGCCTGCCGCCGCAGAACCGGGGCGTATTGTCTGGCCACCTGCACCGGATCGAGCCATTCCAGATCCCGAGCCGAATAGTGGCCCATCCGGACAGACCCAAGCCCCAGAATGGCCACTCGGACGCCGCTGATTTCCTGTATCGTGTAGGCGGGTAACAACGGTGCTCCGGTGTGATTGTGCATCACATTGGCGTGTAGCACCGGGTAACCTACGCGAGACGTCTGTTCGACCAGGTTCTCGAAGCCGAAGTAGAAGTCGCCGTTCCCGGGCGTGAGCGCGTCCACCCCCATCAGTTCGAGAATCTCGAGGTTGGCCCGGCCGCCCAAGCAGGACGTGACCGGATCTCCTCTGGAGAAGAGGTCGCCGGCGTGCAGCAGCAGGACGCGCTCAGGATTCAGTCTGCGAATATCCCGAATGAGCGTCGTTGCGCGGGCAACCCCCCCAACCTGGGCCGAGTCGGAGTTCAGATGAGGTTCGAGGCTCCCGTGGGTGTCGTTGAGGTGGAGCACTACAAGATCCACGGTCTGCTGGGCGCCTCCGGCAGGCGACCAGAACAGCAGAGCCGCTGCCAGAAGCAGGACGGTCCTTCTGTATGAGATGCGCATACCGGATCTCCCTTCGCTCGGGATAGGAACTCTGCTTTCCGCGCTGCCAAGTATGCTGCCCCGAGATAGAGGTGTCCAGCGACTCGGGTGAGCTTTGCGATGGACCTCGCCGAAGAAGCGGACATACTCGACTGCTACACGCATCCACGACGCGACAGTTGAGCCGAAGCCGATGCTGAACGAAGCACCGATGTGGTGGTCGTCGTGTGCGGCGACGTGCTCGTCCTGTGGGCCAGGGGACGCTACGCTCGTACGCTGTGCGTCGGTGCGGGTACGCCTGACGACCGTTGGCAGGTATGGGCTTTCGTTTCGGTCAGGTCCGCGTTCCCCAAGTACCGAACCATGGCGAGGGCGTGAAGCCCCTGGTGCTGCATAAAGGGGAGAGAGATGTGCTCCAGATTGTCCAGGGCCACCGTCTGCGGGTTTGACGAGCTACCCCCACCACTGCTCCAGGAACCGCAGCGCGTTGCCGTACGCAAGTGCACTCAGTTCACTCGCACCCAACACACCGCCAAGCGACCGGAGGATCTCCTGGTACTTCCCGGCGTGGGCGTGCTCGTCGAAGAAGAATGGGATTCTACTCGGGTCGGGATGGCTCCTCCAATAGAAGAAGTCGCCACCAAAGCAAAGGGCCTCTTGAGCGCCACACTCGAAACCGTGCACGATGTGCTTCAGCAGGAATGACGGATCCTCGGGATGGACGAAGGCCCGCACGAAGTTGATCCCGATCAACCCTCCCCGCTCCACAACGGCCTGAACAATCTCATCCGGTAGGTTGCGTGGATGCTCGAACACGGCCCTGAAGTTCGAGTGGCTCGCAACAACTGGTACGTCCAGACCCTGCTTGTCAATGTGGTTCAATATGCCGTGAGCCAGGGAATCACTGGTGTGGGACAGGTCGACTGCTATCCGCTTGCCATCGAGGAACTCGAGTAGAGCCTTGCCGTCTTGTTTGAGCCCCACTTGAGTCTGATTGCCGCCACCGAATCGGTTCGCGGTGTGATGGGTGAGCGTGATGTAGAGGATTCTCCCCATTTCGTCGACCATCGTTTCCAGTCTCCGAAAAGCCAGATCCAACGGTTCGCTCTCGGTGCATAACCCCGACGCATTCTCGATGCTGGTGACAACACCGATCCCCGACGCGTTGACGGTCTCCCGGGCGAGTCGGAGGGTCGTGATGTTCGTCAGGCTCGGATGGTTGGCAGAGAGTAGCTGGCGAAACCGGAGCGACTGCTTTGCCGCCTGATGAGGGCTGTCCGCGCCGGTACCCGTGTAGACGGCAAGTACCTGAAGCTTGACATTGCCTGCGAGCAGGAACGGGATGGCACATCCTATGGCAGCTACATCCTCCGGCCGCGCACCCTCCACCGTCGTCAAGTAACCCAGTAGGTCGCAGTGGAGATCCACGATCGGGAGTGTGGTATCGGCTTCACCGCCATCCTGCCGTTGGGACATGTGAGCCTCCGGTGGCCGGGTCGGTACCCCCCGGCCCGGAATAGGGGCTGCTAGACGGAGGGAATCTCCATCTCGCCTTCACTGACGATCACGGCACTGCCACCTACACGGATCGCCGAGATCACACCGTCGCGCTTGTCTGCCTCCACAGTGAGCCGGCTGGGACGTCCCATCTCGATTCCCTGCTCGACGATCCATTGCAGGCGTGCGTTCTCGCGTCGATCGCGTGCGGCAAGATAGACTGCCAAAGATGCCGCCGCTGCTCCCGTTGCAGGATCCTCGGCGATCCCAAATCCCGGTGCGAAGAAGCGGGAGTGAATGTCCGATGCCGCGTTCTCCGTTTCGTAGCTGAAGACATACGGGTGCGGTGCCCAGTAGTTCTGCAGCAACTGCTCCCACACATCGGAGCGCAAGCGGCAGTGACGCACCGCGGCGAGATCCCGGAGCGGCACGAAGAGGCACGGCGCACCACAACTGACCGCTTGTGGCGGGCTGTCCCCACCGAGCAGATCAGAGCTGTCCAGCGACAACACCTGAGCAATCTGCTCGGCCGCTGGGGGACTCGGGCCGAACTCCGGAGTGCTGGGCGCCGACAGTTGCCCGTAGAGCAGACCCTCATCCAGCTCGCTGACCGCGACTGGCACCAAACCGACGCCCTCCTCGAAAGTGATCCGCGCCACGCCTCCGGTAATGGCCACGTCGCCGGTCCAGACCAGGACGAGTGCAGTGCCAATCGTGGGGTGACCGGCAAACGGCAGTTCTGTGGTAGGCGTGAAGATCCTCAGTCCGTGTGTGCCGGTCTCTCCCTCGGCCGGCAACACGAATGTGGTTTCGGACAAGTTGAATTCTCGAGCGATGAGCTGCATCTGCTGTGAACTCAGACCACGTGCATCCGGGAAGACCGCCAGCGGATTTCCGCCGAAAGCGCGATCGGTGAAAACGTCGCAGGTGAAGAAACGGTACCTCATCGACGCCAGCATCCCGGTCTCCTTTGGCTGGTGAGCGCTGACAACTCCGCGTGCATTTTGGGGACACTCCTGAGTTGGCATTTCAACCAACGAACTTCGGGTTGGGTCCTGTGTGGTCCCGCTTGCCCCACCAGCCGAGATTCGAGTGGATACCCGACAGGGACCGGTCGGCGTGGGTCCAGCCGGGAAATCCAGGAACGCCAGGACCGACACATACGATTGTGACTGTGACAATGTAGGTCAATTGACATCCCGCCGCTTCGAGAGTAGTGGCCGAGCGAGCCGGTGTCTCCCAGTTGCTGGGTTGTCAAACCCAACGCGTGAGGGCGCGGTCGCCCTTCCCTTCGGCCGCAGTAGCGACCATCCTTGAACGGCAGTACCGCACCTCAGTCACGCAAAGGAAACGCGCATCATGCTTCCGTCCGCTTCGTGCCCATCGCTCCTGCAGCTTCGCTCACTGACGCTGCTGCTGCTCCCGCTCGCTTGCGCCACCGACGACGCGAGCCGGCAAGCGCCGTGGCCCACCGAGGGGTGGACGTCTTCGTCCCTCGAGCAGCAAGGTCTCGATCCCGCCCCTCTCATCACACTGCGCGACTCGATCAGTGCCGGGACGTTCGGCAATGTCGATCGCATGGTCGTGGTGCGGAACGGCTACCTCGTCATGAGCGAGCGATTCCCCCGCGACTATCGCGCGATCAGTCGTGGCGTGCGCGGGCCGCTGGGCTGCGGCGTGGACGCGTGCGAGGATTCGACCGAGCTGCACCAGTTCAACTACCTCCACCCCGACTTCCATCCGTATTACCAGGGCCGCGATGTCCACTCTCTGCAGTCGGTGACGAAATCGGTCGCAGCGACCTTGATCGGCGTCGCCATCGCACAACGGGAAATCGCGGGAGTCGAGGCGCCGCTGCTGTCCTTCTTCGAGGACTACGACCTCTCACGCGTCGATCCGCGCCTCCAGAACGCGACGCTCGCCGACCTGCTCACTATGCGCTCGGGAATCGAGTGGCACGAGAGCGACCGGCCGCTCGACGAAACGAACACCACTTTACAGCTCGAGTACGCCGACGACTGGATCCAGTTCACGCTGGACCAGCCGATGGACGCCGCGCCCGGAGAGAAGTGGGTGTACAACAGCGGCGGGAGCCACCTGATGTCGGGGATCATCAAGGCGGCGACGGGTGAGTACATCGACGCCTACGCCGAGCAGTACTTGTTCGGCCCGCTGGGCGTCGACGACCACCACTGGAAGAAGACGCCGCGGGGCTACCCCGATACGGAAGGGGGGCTGTACCTCGAGGCCGAGCAGCTCGCCAAGATCGGCTATCTGTATTTGCGCGACGGCGTGTGGGACGGAGGGCGCATCCTGCCACAGCGGTGGGTTGCCGAGGCAACTGCCCGGCATGTCGACAGCGTTGGCGTCGCCGACTGGGGCTACGGCTACCAGTGGTGGCGGCTCGACACGCAGGACACGGACATCTGGGCGGGCCTGGGCTTTGGCGGGCAGTTCCTGCTCGTGCTGCCGGCCTACGATCTCGTCGGTGTCATCAACAGCTGGAACGTCTTCGGCGGCAACCAGGGCAACGTGCTCGCCGCGTTCATCGACGCGCTACGCACAGCGCTGGGTGCGGGCGGGGAGGACCCGCAAGGCGTGCAGTGACCCGTGGTGTTCCGTAAACGGCGTGGATGTCGAGTCGTGACGACACCCTGGACCACTACGGCTACCAGTGGTGGTTGCCACATGCGCACTCCTCATACAGGGATGCAGGTGTTACCGAACAGAGCTGCATGGCGATGGGAATCTACGTTCAGCGAATCATTGTGATTCCCGAAGCGGGTATCGTCGCGGTCCGAGTCGGAGATGATGTGCCCTCAGACGATCTGGAATGGGAGACCAGCGAGTCCATACGTCTGATCCTCGACGTGATCGACCGCTGACTACTAGCGTCCAATCTGCGCGTCGGGGGGTGGTGGGTGGACCTGCGGCCGCCAAGCGGTCGCGGTCCGCTTCGCAACAAACCCCGCCGTCCTGACTGCCAGATGGCAACGGATCGTACTGCGGAAACCGCCTCCAACCGCTCCTGGAGTGAGGTCCTGATCGGACCAGCGCCGGCTGTCCTTATGCGGCTACAGTGCTTCCCGGCCGTTCCAGGTACGCCGAGCGCAGCATCGCGATGGCGGAGTAGAACACCACGACCACGACGAGCCACCGCACCGCGGTCAGCGGCAACGATTTTACCACGAAGGCCGCAATGAGAACGGCCGGAATCCCTCCCAGCGCCAGACCGATGGCGGCTCGAAGACTGTAGGCATTGGCGCGCAGAAAGCGAAGCGCAGCCACCGGCATGAGAAACGCCGACGAGCCCATCATGATCGGGAACGCCACCGTAGGATTCATGCCGAGTACGCTGATCATGATCATCGACGGTGCGTACATGCCGATCCCAATCGTCATGAGCGCCCCAAGTACGAAATTTCCGACGACCGCTCCAGCAAGCGCCAAGCGCCGCAAACCGAGTGCTTCCCCGCCGACCGGAACGAACCCGAGGTTCGCCATGACGAATGTGGCTGCGGCGATGAGCAGCGCGATGCCCATCCCGATCTGAATCCGGCGGCGCGGCCATCGCGCCACCACACCGGCTCCCAACCAAGCACCGAGCGTCGCCGACGCGATGAGCGCCGCGAGCGTGATCACATCGACCGAGATGATGGCGATGAAAATGAAAGCCTGAATGATGACCGGCGGCGTATGTCCGACGTGGAGTGTACCGGGGATACGCTCGTCAGGCACCACGTGTTTGAGCTTGAACAACGAGGTGGTCGGGGCAAACGAACCGATCCCAAGCGTGTCGAAGAAGTTGGTCCCGAATCCGATGCCCAGCTCGAGCGCGGACGTGCCAACGTCATCGGGGTTCCCCGCAGCACCGGCACGGCGAGCCAGTCGCACGTGCTGGATCCAACGCACGACAAACACCAAGCCGAGCAAGCCGAGAATGACGAACAGCAGAAGCCGAATCTGTGGCATTGATCTCCAGGAATGCGCTCAAGCGACGTTAAAGGCCCACATACCACCGTTCATCTACGGGCACAACTTCCACGTTCATTGTCGGGGAAGCAAGTTAACGGAGATTTGCCGCGTTTCTCGCTAGCCGCTCCTGGAAATGACGACAATGTCTACATCGATGTAGACAAAGTAGACATCTGTCCATATTCTTATCAGGGGATGCACAGTTGGATAGGGGAGAAGTAGCTCCGTCGGGTTGTATGGTGACGGGATGGAAGGTCAGCTCTTCGGAGTTCAACCCGGCGATCCCCTGATCCTTGCGGTGGGTGCAGCGTTGCTGGTCGCATCCATTCGGGTGGGCGTTTGTCTACCGGCGCGAAGGGCGGCGCCTCGAATCCGCTGGAGGTACTGAGAGGGGTAGAGTGAGAATGAGATACAGACTCTGCATGTCACTGGCGGCGATCACGGTCGTCGCGTGTGGGTACAACGGCACTCGGATCCCGGAGAATGCCCTGGTAGTGAGCAATGGTGCGGTCATCGACGGCACCGGAGGACCGCCTATCGTCGCTGGCGTGGTGGTCGTCCACGGCGAACGGATTTTAGCTGTGGGCGAGGCAGATAGCTTCCAGATTCCCGAGGACGCCAGAGTTGTTGATGCCGGCGGTGGTACCATTCTGCCCGGTGTCATCAACTCCCACACGCACAGCACTCACGATCCTGCTGTCCGACGCGCGTTCTTGACCGACGGCGTCACGACCGTTTGTAACCTCGGTACAACTCTCGATCGACTTCCGATGTTCGATGAAGCCTCGGTGCCCGAGGGTGCTGCGGCAAGGGGATTCTGGGCCGGACCGATTATCACCGCACCCGGCGGCTACCCGGGTCCTGTCTACGGATCGCAGTTCAGCTACGAAGTCGGGTCCCCGGAGGAAGCGCGTGCAGCGGTGACCGATCTGCTGGATCGCGGGGCCAGCATGATCAAGATCGCTGTAGCCCCCGGCGATCCTCGGAACCCCTGGCCCGTCCTCGATCTGGCACGGGTGCAGGCCATCGTCGAAGCAGCCCACGCCCGTGGTGCCCTCGTCCGGGCTCATGTTTTCGAACCATACCTCGTGGAGGACATCATTCTGCCTGCCGGTGTGGACGTAATCGAGCACGAACCGTTTCCAATCCTTACGCCTGAAGAGGAGAGCCGTGTTCTCGACAGCGACGATCCGCGCACTCTGCTGTTCGATGTCGTGGCGCCAGAGTTCGAGAGATTGCTGCAGCGTGTCGTTGATCAGGGCACGGTGATGGTGCCGACCCTCGACCAGCGTGTTGGCACCCTGTTCACCAATCCTGACCGCTCGCTGGTGGAGCAGATTGTGGTTGCTGTGCATGTGGAGGCTGCGCGCCGCTTCCATGCCCTCGGTGGCATTCTCGCCCTCGGGAACGATTTCGGTGGAGTCCCCAACGTCGAGCCGGGGATGCCACTGGTGGAGATGGAGCTGTTCCTGGCGGCTGGGCTGACGCCGATGGAAGTCATCGAGGCGAGCACTCGGCATGCGGCCACTGTTTGTGGGCACGGTGGCAGTCTGGGCACCCTGGAGCCCGGAAAGCTGGCCGACATCATCGTTGTGGCTGGAGATCCGTTGACCGATCTCGCGGCCATGGACAGCGTGATTGCTGTGATCAAAGGCGGTGAGCTGGCGCACCGAAACAACTAACGGCAGCTCAGACAATAGCCTCGCTGTGGTCTCCTGCGAGGATTTCGAGCGCTCGGCCTTAGAACGGTAACGGTCTGCGGGGACGCAGCCGTTAGCATGGCGCGGTGTGCCACCCTTGCAGATTCTGCCGAGCCGAGGTGACCTTATGGGCATGGCCGCTCCAGTGTACTGCACAGCAGACATGGTGCGGGCGCTTCCCGACGATGGCAACCGCTACGAGGCCGTCCACGGGGAGCTACTCGTGACGCCGGCGCCCAGGCTGTGGCATCAGGCGATTGTGAGCCGGCTGATTGTGGCGTTTGACAGTTTCCGACTCAGCGACCTGGCATCCCGCGGGCGCAGAAGAGCCACTCACGATCCAGCTCGCGGAGCTGTTCAAGGCGATCTAGCGACGCGCGCGGCTTGCACCACCCCCGCCTTTCCTTCCATCGTTCCATTTGCCGACCGGCCCATCCTCTGAGGGGATCCCGCAACCGACCCTTAACCGATCAACACCTCCTTCCCCGACCGCTGCACGAGTTGGGCAAGCGCTCTCACAACGCTGACGGCGGTTTGCACCGAACACCTATCGAGTGCAGGGAAGTGTGCGTCTTCCTGCAGCTCAGAGATCCGGCTATGGTCGCGCTGCGGACCTACTCACGCGTCGACCTCATTCGTGCTGGCTTGTGTCAGTGAGTTTCAGGCCTCGAGCGTCAAGTCCGCTGCGGGCGCAACGGCCTCAGCTCCACGCGGCTCGGCAGCGAACGCTCCTCGTGCTCGAGCAGTTGTCGCACGACCCGCGCAACGTCGCCTGGTGCGAGCTTCCAGGATTCGCCGGACGGCTCTCTGTCATTGAAGTAGGTGTCCACCGAGCCCGGCATGATGCAGCTCACCCGGATATTGTGCTCGCGCACGTCCAACATGAGGGCTTCGGTGAAGCCAACCAGTCCGAACTTCGAGGCGTTGTAGGCGGTGCCACCGGCGAACGCGTAGCGGCCGGCGAGGCTGCCGATGGTGATGATCCATCCGCCGCCTCGCTGCTTCATCTCGGGCACCGCCAGATGGCAACAGTAGTAGACGCCGGTCAAGTTGGTGTCGATCACCCGTTGCCAATCGTCAACTGGAATCTCGTCGATCGGCCCGAAGCCGCCCCCGACCCCGGCGTTTGCGACCAAGATGTCGAGACCGCCAAGCTCGCGGCCGCCGCTTCGGCTTCAGCGACTCGGCGCGAGCAGAGCACCACGTTGGCGCCGGCCTCCGCCAGCAACGCAGTGATCGCGCGCCCGATTCCTTTGCTTCCTCCCGTCACGATGGCAACCTTCCCAGCGATAGCTGGCATCTCAATGTCTCCTTCCTGAGCCTCGCATAACGTTACGCTGCGATTGTCGAGTGTCGAGGTCGCTCAATTGCACCGGTCCGAGGCGCCCGGCGACCGCGCGTCTCTCAGGCGTCAAGCCGACTCGGCACTAACGACCGCACGAGGTCCCACGCTCGTAACGGGCCGCGGCGGCGCCGCTCTCCGACAACCGCTACTCGCTCGACCGAAATTGTCCCCGCTGGCATCGGCTGGTTACGTTTGGTGGCCGCATGCCCTCGCCACGCACCGTTGCAAAGGAGAGCCATGTCAGCGAGCAGGGGGAAGACGACCAAGGATGTGACCGTCGCCGGTCTGTACGCCGGGGTACAGCAGGCCTTCGGGCACTGGGAAGTGATCAAGGACCTGATGGACGAGATGATCGACCTCTCGCTCAACTATCGGCAGAGCGGACATCCCGGTGGCTCGCGCTCGAAGGTTCATCTCCTGGTGAGCCTGTTGCTCTCCGGCGCCATGCGGTGGGATCTGCTGCGGCCGTGGCGACCGTTTCAGGATCGCTTCATCCTGTCCGCCGGCCACACGATCCCTCTGGTCTACTCAATGCTTGCGGTGTTCAACGAAGCGATGCGCGAGCGACACCGGAGGACCCAAGACCCTCGCTTCGCTTTTCCCGACGACGGTGGGTGGGCCCTGACCTGGGAGGATCTGCTGCTGCTGCGGCGCAACGGCGGCTTGGCAGGTCACGCCGAGATGGAGGGGAAGACTCTGCTCCTGAAATTCAATACCGGGCCGTCGGGGCACGGCATGCCTCCCTCAGCGGGAGAAGCGCTCGCGCTCAAGCTTGCCGGGCTCGAGCAGGTAAAGGTCTTCGCCATTGAAGGCGAGGGTGGACTGACCCCCGGTGGCGGGTACGAGACCAGGAACTCGGCGTGGGGACTCGGTCTCAGCAACCTGGTTTTTCTGGTTGACTGGAACGACTTCGGGATCGACGACCACAGCATCAGTTCGGTCGTGAGCGGGACCCCGGAGGCCTGGTTCCGTTCCAATGGCTGGCGGGTGTTCGGAACGGAGCAGGGGATGGAGTGGGGTCCGGTGGCCCGCGTCGTAATCGAAGCGGCCCGGAGCGACAACCCCGACAAGGTGCCTTCAATGGCGTGGGTCAAGACGCGTAAGGGCCGGGAATACGGGGTTTATGACAACAAGTCCCACGGCGTACCACACAAGATGAACAGTCCCAAATTCTGGGAAGTGCGCCGGCGGTTCATGGAGAAGTACGGGATCTCGTACGAGGGCGTGGACCAACCTGCTCCAGACGATCCCGCGGCGGTTCGCAGGCAGGCCACCAACAACTTCAGGACGGTGGCGGGCGTGCTGCACTCGCAGGAAGCGGTGCTCGAGTACCTCTCGGATCGTCTGGTCGAACTCGCGGCCGAGGTGCCCGACCGACCGGCGGCGTTCAATCTGAGTGGCAAAGCCGCGCAGATCTTCGCTGACGAGCGGATCTATGATTTCCGCCGCTACCCCGAGTCGATCTGGGCGAAGCCCGGGGAGAAGAAGCCGAACCGAGCGGCGCTGGCGTCCTGGGGTGCGTGGGTGAACACCTATGCGCGACGGGAGTACGATCGCCCCCTCTTCGTAGTCTGCTCGGCGGACCTGGCCGGGTCGACCAACATCGCCGGCTTTGCCGCCGACTTCGACGGCGTCCAAGGTTGGGGCTGGTATCACCGAGCAGACAATCCGCGCGGCTGTCTCCTGCCGCAGGAGATCACCGAGTTCACCAACGCCGGGATCATGACCGGATTGGCGACGGTGAACCTGGCGGAGGATCCCTTCGAGCAATTCAACGGCTTCTGGGGTGCCTGCTCGACTTACGGCTCGTTCAGCTATCTGAAGTACGGCCCGATGCGGCTGTTCAGCCAGCTCGCGCAGGACTGTGACTTGAGGGTCGGCAAGGTCATCTGGATCGCCGGCCACTCGGGACCCGAGACGGCCGAGGACTCGCGCACCCATTTCGGTATCTTCGCGCCGGGCGTGACCCAGTTGTTTCCGGAAGGGCACGTCATTGATCTCCACCCGTGGGAATACAACGAGGTTCCGGTGGTGCTCGGCGCCGCGCTCAGAGAGCAGGCGCCCATCGTTGCGCTCCACCTGACGCGCCCAGCTACAGAGATCCCGGACCGAGCGGCACTCGGCATGCCGTCCCACTTCGAGGCCGCTCGCGGCGCCTACGTACTCAGGCAGTTCCGCGATGGTCAACCGCGGGGGGGGACGGTCTTCGTGCAGGGTACCACGACGACGGCCAACCTGGTGCAGCTGCTGCCCGAGTTGGATCGCGCCGGTCTCAACGTCAAGATCGTTGCCGCCATCAGCCCGCAGTTGTTCGACCTGCAGGACGAAGCCTATCGTGAAACCGTGATCACCACGGCCGACCGTTGGGACTCGATGGTAATCTCGAACCGCGCGCTACGGGTCACCCGAGACTGGGTCACGCACCCCTTGGTGGCCGAGTACTCAATGTGTTCCGATTGGGACAACCGCTGGCGCACCGGCGGGAGTGTGGAGGAGGTCATCGAGGAAGCTCACCTCAGCCCGGAGCATATCCTGCGGGGGATCGAGCGGTTCGTGCGCCAGCGCGACGACCGCATGCGGCGGTTGCGCCAGGTGGTGCAAGCGGCGCAAGACCGCTGAGGTCGAGGCTAGCTGTGAACGGGTTGCCGACCGCTTCGCTCGGTGGCAGACCTGTGACAAGTGGCTGATGCCGTGGTGCGGTTGATGCCTAGTGCCGAGTTGGCTTACGCCGTCGAGACGCCAAGGTCGCGGGCGCCCCGGCCGCGCGACTCGCTAGCTGCCGGCAACTCAGCTCCGCCGGCGGTCCGAGGCGCCCGCCGACCGAGCGTCTCTCAGGCGTCAAGCCAACTCGGCACTCGCCACGTCGCTGCAGGACGTAGTAGGCGTGCTGGAGCGCGAGATCACCACTGAATCCGCAGCTTGTTCCAGCCGATGAAAGCCGCGCTGGGTGGCTGCGCGTCTTACTTCACGCAGCCTGGTAACGGAGCACCGTGACTGACGATCCACCGCCCGCCGCAGCTTCGGCCGTCTCGAGAGCGTGAGCCGCAGTTTCGTCGCTCACGTATTCCTCACCACAGTTCGGACAGACCAGGCCAGGGACTTCCTTGACGACGACGGTCGTGCCCGAGCGCTCAAACGTCAGAGTCAACAGTCCCTTGTCCAGATTCTCCTGTTGGCAAATGGAGCACTTCATCGTCGCCTCCGTCGAAAGCCCGGGTGCCACCGGCCAGCATCCGGTCTGTATGCCGTTATGACCACCGTAATGTCGCCGTCCGGATCATCGGCCGCCACCACGTGCAGCGGCTCAGCTAGCACCCAACCCAGCACGAGACGACTCGGTATGGGACGGTCGTGGAGGTACTCCGCTATCGTCTCGCCTGATTCCAGCACATGGCGAACGTCCTGGGCCGAGATATGTCGCTCGAACATTCGTCGCAACGTGTGGGCCCGAAACACCAGGTGTCGGCCAACCACTGACGATGGTTAGCTGATGCGGCGATAGGTGCGGTAACCGGATCGATGCGTATCGGATCGATATGTGGCGGGTCGAGCCCGGCTTCGCGCGAATCTCGCCAGCGCGGCCGTGAAACCAATTGGTCGTCGATCCCGTAACAGATACCATTCCGCATGGTAGTCTACTTTGTGGCCTAATAGTCGAGGGATGATGTCCAAAGCGTACCTTGGCGTATTCGAACAGATGGTCCTGCTCGCGATTCTCCGACAGGGTGACAACGCATTCGGGTTGGAGGTGCGTCGCGAGATCGAGGCCAGCGCGAACCGCAAGGTCTCCAGGAGCGCGTTTTACACCACCCTCGACAGGTTGGAGAAGAAGGGGTTCGTGAAGTGGGCTCCGATGGCCGCGGAGAGCCCGCGCCGCGTGGCTCCGATCCGGCTCTTTAGGGTGACACAGGCCGGACTAGCGGCCCTCAGAGACTCGCGTGGCGCACTCGAGGCCCTCTGGCGAGGGATGGAAGAAGTGGTGGTGGGATGAGTCCGCGCGGCCCGAGCCCTCGGGGCGTCCCCACTCCTCCGCGTCTCGCCGAGTTCTTTCTGAGATTGGCGCTGCCGGCGGGAGTGGTGGGGGAAAGTATCAAGGGCGACCTGGACCAGGAGTTTGTCGAGTACCTGGCCAGGAACTCGGTGCTACGCGCCCGAGCGTGGTATGTGCTGGAAACCCTGAGGTTCGGGACGCGCTACGGCCGGCGCCGCCTAAACGGGTGGGTTCGCTCGCGGCCAAGCGATGTGAGACGTTCAGGAGATCCTATTATGAGTGTGTTCTGGCAAGAGCTGCGCTATGCAGTGCGACGCCTGGTGCGAAGCCCCCTATTCAGCATCGTCGCCGTTGTTACCCTGGCAATCGGCATCGGTGCAAACACGGCCATTTTCAGTCTGGTGAACGGGATCCTCCTGAAGCCCCTCCCCTTCGATGAGCCTGACCAACTCGTCGGCGTGTGGCATACCGCCCCCGGGCTGGGGTTCGACGACGTAAACCAGTCGCCGGCGCTTCACTTCACGTATTTGGATGAGGGACGCTCATTCTCCGAGATAGGGATGTGGGACAATGGGACCGCCTCGGTCACCGGTTTGGACGAGCCGGAAGAGGCGGAGATCATGGAGGTCACGGAGGGGACCTTCCGGGCCCTAAGGCTCCAGCCGGTGTTGGGCCGAGGCTTCAGCGCGGAAGACGACAGCCCCGGCACACCCCTCACTGTCATTCTGAGCTACGACTATTGGCAGACCCGTTTCGGGGGTGACCCCGCCGTGCTCGGCCGAACTCTCAACGTAGAGAGCCGTTCGCGCGAGATCATCGGCGTCATGGGTGCCGACGCGCGCTTCCTCCACTTCGATCCGGCATTCTATCTCCCCTTCCGCTTCGATCGGTCGGAGATCGCCGTTGGGAACTTCAGCTACCAGGGCCTGGCCCGCCTGGCCCCCGGCGTCACGCTGGCGCAGGCCAACGCCGACATGGCCCGTATGCTTCCCATGGCCGTCGACAAGTTCCCCGGGGGAATCACTCACGAGATCATGGAGCAGGCACAGTTCGGCCCCAACGCCAGGCCTTTGAAGACCGACGTGGTGGGGGATGTGGGTGAGGTTCTCTGGGTGTTGCTGGGCACCGTTGGCATGATCCTCCTCATCGCCTGCGCCAACGTGGCGAATCTGTTCCTGGTCCGGGCCGAGGGCCGGGAGAAGGAGATGGCGGTGCGGACGGCCATGGGGGCCGGGCGGGCCCGCATCGCCAGGGAGTTCCTGACTGAGAGTCTCCTCCTGGGAGGGCTGGGTGGCCTCAGCGCTATCATACTGGCCTACGGTGGGCTGGAGCTGCTGCGCTCGCTGGGCCCGGCGGAGCTTCCCCGCCTGGCAGATGCTACGCTGGACTGGCAGGTCCTCCTGTTCACCCTGGCGATCTCGCTGTTTTCAGGTGTTTTCTTTGGGATGTTTCCCATTCTCAAGTACCGCAGAGGAGCACTGGTAGGCGCCCTGAAGGAGGGGGGGCGAGGTGGCAGCGCAGGCCGCGAGAAGCACCAAGTCCGCAATACCCTTGTGGTGGTCCAGATGGCACTGGCGCTGCTTCTGTTGGTAGGCTCGGGTCTCATGATCCGGAGCTTCCAGGCTCTGCGGAATGTGGACCCGGGGTTCCGGAATGGTGAGGAGGTACTCCTGGTTCGCCTGAGCATCCCCGGGGCGCAGGTGGAAGACCCGGTTGAGGTAACTCAGACACACCAGCTCATCGCCCAACGCATCGGTCAGATACCCGGAGTCACGAGCGTCGGAAGCTCCACCTCTGTTACCATAGACGGATGGGATTCCAACGATCCCGTCTACGTGGAGGAGTTCCCGGTGCCGGAGGGGCAGATTCCCGACATCCGACGCATGAAGTGGGTGTCGGACTCCTACTTCGAGACCATGCAGATCCCGGTGCTGGCCGGCCGGGCGCTGGAATGGCGGGATTCTCACGAGTTGAACAAAGTAGTCATGGTCACGGAGAACTTCGCCCGGGAGTACTGGGATTCTCCCGCCGACGCAGTGGGCAAGCGCATCGCAACCGGCCTCACCCCCGGAAACTGGTACGAGATTGTGGGGGTCAGTGGGAACGTCCGAGACGACGGCCTGGACCAGGACCCCACGGCGGTGGTCTATTGGCCCATGATGCTGCGGAACGTCTGGGCAGCGATGCCCGGGGAAACTGACGAAGTCGTCGTACACCGCTCCCTGTACTACGCCATCCGAAGCGCACGGGTCGGTTCCCCTGAGTTCTTTGCCGAGGTGCGGGAAGCCATCTGGGCGGTGAACCCGAATCTCCCCCTGGCCGGGATACGGGGCCTCGACGAACTGCTGGACCGATCCATGGCCCGGACATCGTTCTCTCTCATCATGCTGGGAATCGCCGCAGCCGTGGCACTGGTGCTGGGTGTCGTCGGGATCTACGGCGTCATCAGTTACATCGTCAGCCGGCGGACCCGCGAGCTGGGGGTGCGGCTTGCCCTGGGAGCCAACGCCGGTGACGTCCGGAGGATGGTCCTGAAGCAGGGTTTGATCCTCTCCGGAACCGGGGTGCTCATCGGATTGGGGGCCGCCATCGGACTTACGCGCCTCATGGGGGCGCTGCTCTACGGCGTGGATCCGGTGGACCCTGTTACCTTCGGCTCGGTGGCCGTATCGCTCACCGTTGTGGCCCTCCTGGCGAGCTACATCCCGGCTGCAAGGGCTGCCAGCATCGACCCAGTGGAGGCGATCCGGAGCGAGCTGTAGGCACCGTTACGTCGCGGAACGCAGCAAGCCGCACTTCTCGCTGGAGTCGACGTGCGGATTAGGGGAGACGCTCGGGCTTGCAGTTTACTGAGTGCTCCGCTGCGGCCGCGACGGCCTCAGCTCCACACGGCTCGGCAGCGCACGATCCTCGTGCTCCAGCAGTTGCCGCACCACCCGCGCCACGTCCTCCGGTGCGAGCTTCCAGGATTCGCCTGACGGCTCTTTGTCGTTGAAGTAGGTGTCCACTGAGCCCGGCATGATGCAACTGACCCGAATGTTGTGCTCGCGCACGTCCAACATGAGAGCTTCGGTGAAGCCAACCAGCCCGAACTTCGAGGCGTTGTAAGCGGTGCCGCCGGCGAAGGCGTAGCGGCCGGCCAGGCTGCCGATGGTGATGATCCAGCCGCCGCCACGCTGCTTCAGCTCAGGCACCGCCAGGTGGCAGCAGTGGTAGACGCCGGTCAAGTTGGTGTCGATCACCTGATGCCAGTCGTCCGGCGCGATCTCGTCGATCGGCCCGAAGCCGCCACCCACGCCTGCGTTGGCGATCAGGATGTCGAGACCGCCGAACTGGTGCACCGCGGTATCCACCAAGTGCCTGACGTCCTCCTCGCGGCGCACATCGGCCTGGACGCCGAGGACGCTACCGCCGCCCGAACCGGCCAAACTCGCAGCCGCCGCTGCGGCTTCAGCCGCCCGCCGCGAGCAGAGCGCCACATCGGCGCCGGCCTCCGCCAGCGACGCGGCAATCGCGCGCCCGATTCCTTTGCTTCCCCCAGTCACGATCGCAACCTTCCCAGCGAGAGCCGGCATGTCAGTGTCTCCTCCCTGAGTCTCGCTTAAGGTTACCCTGCGATTGTCGAGTGTCGAGGCACGCAATCGCCCAGTGGGCCGCTGCTGGGTGCCAGACCTTCGACGAGTGACTGATGTTGCAGTGCGGCTGTTCGCCCGGTGTCGCGTTGGCTTACGCCGTCGAGACGCCAAGGTCGCGGGCGCCCCGGCCGCGTGACTTCTTAGATCGTGGGAACTCCATCCCGCGGCGGTCCGAGGTGCCCGACGACCGAGCGTCTCTAAGGCGTTAAGCCAACTCGACGCTGACGACCGCGCTGACTGGCACGCGCAGCGCGCGGCTGGGCGCAGCACCAACGGCACAAGCCAAGGGCCGCGTAGGTCTCTTAGCCCACGCGGCCCGGATCACTAGTCGCTATGCTGCAGCTCAGGCCGCAGCCCGCAGCCTCTGTTCTGAATGACGGCGGTTGTCCTCCCGGTCGCTCCAGCGTGACGCGAGCACCCGGTCGATCGACAGGGCGCCAGATCCTTTGATCGCCACGACGAGAGCGAGGCCAACTGCCAGCAGGTGGAATTCGAAGCCTTCACCGGCCTGCGTGCCGGTCCAATTCATGAAGAAGCCGACGCTGGCGTGCTGCAACAGGACCGCACCGGTCATGACGGCGGCGATGCCGAGCGCAGCGAAGCGGCCCGCCAAGCCCATGATCAGCGCCAGGGCGCCGAACGACTCGGCCGCGATTACGAGCACGGTGAGCGCCGCCGGGATACCCCAGGCACTCTGGAAGAACCCAATCGTCCCCGAGACACCGCCACCCCCGAACCAGCCTAACAGCTTCTGGGCCCCGTGGGGCAAGATCACGATTCCGAGGGCAAGCCGCGCCAGCGTGGTAGCGTAATCGGCGTCGGTACGCAACAGTCTGTTCCACATGATGTTTGGTCTCCTTTCCTGTTTAGTTGTCTATTGTCTTACCATCTATTGACTAATCAACTATTGGTCCATAAAAAATGTTCCGCTGCCCTATCTCAGTCCCGCCCGCACTTTGTCCAGCAAGCGGATCAGCTCGCGCCCCTCAGCCCTGGAAAGGCCACGCACGGCGGCGTTGTCCGCCTCGTCCACCACCTTGTCGATGCGTGCCAGCAGCCGCACCCCGTCGGGGGTGACGTAGCAGCGGACCTCCCGCCGGTCGTCGGCCGAGCGCTCGCGCCGCACCCACCGGTGGGCCTCCAGGCGGTCCAACATCCGGGTGATCCCCGGCGCCCGCTCGATCAGCCGGTTCGCCAACTCGAGCGTGCAGAGACCCTCTCGTCCTGCCCCCCGGAGGATGCGCAGCACGTTGTACTGCGGTGCGGTGATCCCGTAGGGTGCCAGCGTCTCGGTCCAGCGGCGTCGCACCACATCCGCGGTGCGCAACAGCCCCACCGTGGCCTCGTGTCCCACCGACCGAAACGGTTTGCGCTGCTTGAGCTCCTGCTGCAGCAAGCTCTGGGTGATCGGTCTTGTCATGCCCTTAAATTACAGGTGAATAGTTGAGATGTCAAGTAATTGCGAAATCCTGTCACCGGTAGTACATGGTTCCGCCTGCAGGTGCCAGGAGGCGTGCCGAGGGAGTCGTTCGGATGCAGCGCGCGAAGCTAACCGGCCGTAGGCTCCTCCTCCGTGCCGCTCTTCAGCCGGGCCTGTGTCAGCAAACGCTCGGCGAAGTCAAGCCGTTCGTGCAGCTCCTCAACTTCCTTGTCACGGTCCTCCAGCGCCCGCGCGACTTCTTCCTGCACCGACTCCTTGAGCCTTCGCTCCAGCGATGCGGCGAGTTCGCTTGAATCCGACTGGGGCAGCCGGTGGACCCACATGCGCCACCCCACCAACGCCATTGCGCCTAGCACGATGCCGGTAATACCGAGGCTACCGAAGATCACAAACAGATCGGGGTCCATTGCCTGCTTTCGGGTTGAGGAGTACCACAATCTATGGTTCAGTGATGAGGCATGCCAGCAAACGTGCGCCGGTTGCCGTCTAACCATATTGTGCCTGCGAGACATGGCTGCTGGTAACGCCTATCTCGTGCACCGTCTGTGAGGTGATCCGCGCGTTGTTCAGCCAGGAAACCGAGCCACCGAGCCGCATCGGCTGCCGCACCGCACGAGAGGAGCGGCATTCTTGCGATCACAGAGTGCGATTTCAAGTTGCTGTATGCCCCACTCAAGGTGCGGCCAGGGCTAGGCCGCCAGCGGTGAACCGACAACTGCACCATTCCCGGCCAACTGGCCGTCTTCACACGCGAATCGTAGCTTTGAGCGAACCCGGGGACGCCGTTAACACCAGCCCTGCCGTCGGACCGTGACCGATGCGGAATGAAGCCATCACTCTCCGCGACACACAGATCGAGGAACTCGCACGCATCTGTGAGATGGAGCAGGGTGATGCCCGTGACTTCATCGCTCCGTACTCCCTGGAGCGACATCGCGCAGAGTTGCTCAAGCCGGACGTAGTGTACAAGTCGATCTATCACAACGACGATCTCGTCGGCTTCTTGATTCTCGTACTCGACCCGGACGGTCATAGCGTTGAGTTTCGTCGCATTGTCGTATCCGACCCCGGGCGCGGATACGGGAAGAGAGCAATCGCAATAGTGGCGGAGCTTTGTCGCAGTGAACTCGGTAGGGCACGCGTCTGGCTCGACGTGTTCGAAACGAATGCGCGTGCGCGACACGTGTACGAAGAATGTGGCTATGAGCCGTTCGGTGAGTCCGAGTATCGGGGGCGGACTCTAGTCCTGTACCAGAAGACAGTACGACTACCATAACGCGGCCGCTGGCCTGTTCAAGATCCAGCTCCACGTGGCGCCGGGTCCCTTGGGTATACGTGACCGGATCCTGGCCGTCTCCCCACGCGAATCGTAGCTTTGAGCTAACGCAGTGGGCCGTCAGTCGCTTAGCTACTGTAGCGTCCCCAGTCCGCGTCGCACAACTGCTACACTTCCGAACGCGCACAGCGGACCGTCACAGTTGAGGCCGGTCTGACGCAGTAGGGCATCCTGAGGAAGCGCACGAGCGAGTCAGAATCATTGGGCATCACATTATCGCAACGGCTGCGGCAAGCGCTGGGTCCTGACTTCGAAGTGCTGGGTGAGTTGGGGCGTGGCGGCTTCGCGATGGTGTATTCCGTGCGGGATAAAAAGCACGATGACCTAATAGCCGTCAAGGTCATGCGGCCGGATCTCATGGTGTCGGTCGCTCTGGAGCGGTTTCGGCGTGAAGCCGAGTTCGCGATGAACCTGCAGCATCCGAACATTCTTTCGGTGTTGTTCACCGAGCATCGCCATGGCATGGCGTACTATGCGATGCCGCGAGTCGCAGGGAAGCCGCTGGACAGGCACCTCAGGGCAGGTGGGCCGCTATCGATAGCGGAGACCTCGCGCATCCTGCGCGACATTGCCCTGGGGTTGGCATACGCTCACGAACACGGGGTGGTCCACCGCGACATCAAACCGTCCAACATCATGGTGGAGCACAGCGGGAAGGCCTTGATCCTCGATTTCGGCATCGCCAAAGCACTCTCGGCCGACGGAGGGAGTATCTCTGTCAGTGGTGAGATAATCGGGTCCGCGCATTACATGAGTCCGGAGCAGGCGAGCGACAGCAAGGCGATCGACCATCGGTCCGATATCTATAGCTGGGCGGTCGTCGGCTTCGAGATGCTGGCAGGACACCCGCCGTTCGAGGGCAAAACAGTGCGTCAGGTCATGCACAAACAACTGAACGCCGCGGTGCCCGACGTCCGTGAGTTTAGACCGGACACTCCAGACCAGTTGGCTGAGGCGTTGTTCAAATGCATGCAGAAAGCTCCGAGTGCCAGGTGGAGCAGCATAAGAGATGCAGCAGCAGCATCAGTTGGCGTGGCCGATCGGCGGTGAGACTCGAGCCGCTACACACGTAGAGGAATAGACTGAATCCAACCGTCTGAGTTGCACACCTGCTGTATCTGCACAACAGACCGAACACCCCACCTCACGAAGACTGTTCAGTCCTGCAGCTGTCCGGTTCGACACCCCGGTTCGCCGGGTTGACAGTGCACAATGGTGGTGATCAATTAGCCCGAGTGGGGAAGGGGAAGTCACCACGACGGGGTGATCCGTATGACCCCAACATCTGATTGTCCGAGCTGTCACGCTGTCATCACCCCCGGGATGCGCCACTGCGCTCAGTGCGGCCAAGATATCTCTGCCGAACAGGGACTGGTCACCACCGCGCAGCTCTCAGCTGAATCGATCTTCACCCGGAGCGCCGAAGCCGAGCTGTTGGAGTTGCTGCGGCAAGCCACTCTCGGCGAATACGATATCGCCGGTGAGCTGGGTCGTGGTGGGATGGCTATCGTCTACCTCGCACATGACATCGCACTCGATCGACATGTAGCCATCAAGGTGATGTCCCCCACGCTGGTGGGGACTGAGGGACTGGTGGAGCGTTTCATGCGCGAAGCGCGAACCTCGGCTGCCCTCAGCCATCCCAACATCATCCCGATACACTCAGTCAAGCACAAAGGCCCGCTACTCTACTTCGTGATGAAGTTCGTGCAGGGCCGCACTCTCGACTCGATCATCAAGCACGAAGGCGCCCTGCCGACCCGGATGGTAACCGCCATCCTGTCGCAGGTAGGTGGCGCACTCGGGTACGCGCACCGGCACGGCGTGGTGCACCGGGACGTCAAGCCGGCCAACATCATGATCGACATCGAGGGTTGGGCGGTAGTGACCGACTTCGGGATTGCCAAGCCCAGTCATGCCGCCGACGAACTAACCGCGACCGGCGCCGTGGTTGGTACGCCGGCGTACATGAGCCCGGAGCAGTGCGCCGGCCAGCCGCTCACGGGCGCGTCGGACCAATACGCGCTCGGTGTAGTGGGCTACGAGATGCTCACGGGGCTGCAGCCGTTTCAGGGTTCCAGCCTCATGGAGCTGATGAAAAAGCACTTCTTTGACGAGCCCACACCCGTCGAACAGCTGCGCGAGGACTGTCCCCCGGATTTGGCCTCCGCGGTGAGTCGCATGCTCGCCAAGGAACCCGGTGACCGCTGGCCCACGCTGGAGGACATGGTGGCGGCCGTCGGGGCAGCCCCGCTCGCGGCAAACGATCCGATTCGGGTCCGCATGGTGGACCTCGCCAAGAGTGGTGAGCGCCACTTGGAGCTGTCCCAGATCAGCGCGCCCACCAGTCCGGTGCCGCAGTCGAATGCCGGGCTGGCCCGCGCCGAACGACCGGCAGCGGTGTCTGAGACAGCGCCCTCTCCAGCGGTTACGGCTGGGGCAGCTGTCCGAAAGCCGAGATCCCGAGCAGTGAGATGGCTGGCCGCGCTGGCAGTATTGCTGCTCGTGGTCGGTGGGGGGGGATGGGTCACCCGGAACGTGCTCCTCCCCAGGCTGTCCCGCTCGGGCACCGAAACGGCCGAGCAGCTGCGGGCCGGCCCTGGTGCAACAGATCGTCCGGCTGACACCGAGCAGAGTGCTACGCCGGGCAAAGCCGAGCCGCTGCCGGTGACGACTGGATCGGTCACCGTGCGCGGCCTGCCCGCAGGGGGCGTCGTCTACCTGAACGACCAGCAGCAGCACGGGACCGAGCTGCAGCTGGAGCCGGGCGAGTATGACGTTCGGCTCGAGGCCGCGGGGTACGAGACCACCGCAACGACGGTCACGGTCCAGGCCGGCGCGAGCCTGACGCTGGAGTACTCGGGCCGGCCTACCCCGCGCCGCCCTGCGGCTGAACCGCCTGCCGCAACTCCACGCATCCCCGCTCGAGCCACGCGTGACACTGTCCCGGGGCTGCTACAGCTCGTGATCACCAACACCCGAGCCAGAGTGATCGTCGACGGCGTCACGCGGGCAGAGGGCAACCGCGTGCCGCTACAACTCGAGCCGGGACGCCACGTGCTGCGACTGGAGCGTGACGGGTTCCTGTCGCTGGATACGGTTGTCACCTTGGCCGGCGGTGACACAGTGCTCAGGCGGTTCACTCTCGTGAGGAGAACTCCGTGAATCCGCGCTATGGAATGCTGATCGCCGTGTGGGTGAGCACTATCACCTTCGCGTCAGCCGTATCCCCGCCGGCCCAGGCTCAACAGACCAGGGAAGAGATCATTCGAGCCGCGTTAGAGGAGTTCGATGTAGATCGAGCGTTTGCGGGCCTCAGAGCCGGCGTGGATCCCAACCTGGGACCACCCGACAGCCTGTGGGCGGTGGGCGTCATGCGCCTAGCCGAGATACTGTGGGAGCGCGACCAGACGGAAGAGGCGGCAACCTGGCTGCGCTGGGCGATCCGGCTGTGGCCCGAGATGCCGGTCGACAGCGTGGCTCTGCTGTACGATATCGTAGCCGCGCACGGTCGGGCCAAGCAATTCGTTGGTCCCGCGTCCGCGGCCGATTCGGCGACTCACACGACCTGGGATCGACGTAGTTGGGTTGGGGCGGCTACTCCCGGGGCAGACCCGCGCCCTGCGTCCCGGCAGCTACGACATAACCGCCACACGAGTGGGGTACGACAGCGTCCGCGTGACGAGGGAGATCCTGCCCGGCGTCGCCACCGTGCTGCGGTTCGAGCTGAGCCCAACAGTGGTAGCGATCGAGCCGCAAGCGGTGCCCGGCCCCCCAGCCCTGGATGA
>JBDHKN010000118.1:0-9838 GCA_039586365.1 Gemmatimonadota bacterium
TTCACGGGAGAAGGCCGTATCGTCAGCCACCTCGATACCGGCGTCGATGGAAACCATCCGGCTCTTGCTGTACGCTGGAGAGGACTGCGTGAACCTCCTGAGGAGTGCTGGTTCGATCCCGTGACCTTCACCAATTTCCCACAGGATTTCAGCACGCATGGCACGCACACCATGGGAACTATCTGTGGATACGAGGTCGCCACGGACGACCACATCGGTGTCGCATACAAGGCAGAATGGATCTCCGCGGCCGTCATCGACCGCGTGAGTATCCCGGTGACCATGGCCGACGCGATCGAGGCCTGGGAATGGACTGCCGATCCGGATGGCGATCCGACCACGGTGGATGACGTGCCGGACGTGAGCTCGAACTCCTGGAGGATCTCACCGATTTTCCACGGCGGCTATCTGGAGGGCGCCTGTGACCAGTATTTCTGGGATGCGCTCGACGGCTGCGAGGCGGCCGGTGTCGTTGTTGTCCAGGCCGCCGGTAACGAAGGGAACAGCCCACCGAATTCGGTCGGGAATCCGTCGAACCGTGCGGTTGATCCCTTTAAATCATTCAGTGTGGGAGCGATCGACGGTTCGAACTACGGGAACGATCCGGTTGCCGGGTTTTCGAGTCGTGGGCCGGTGCCCGAGGAATGTGGTCCCTACACGACAAAGCCCGAAGTCACCGCACCGGGCGATTGGGTCCGCTCATCGATGCCCGGCGGAGGATACGGTTACATGTCCGGTACATCGATGTCGACTCCGCACGTGGCCGGGGCGGTTGCGATCCTGCGACAGGCCGATCCGAACGCGTCGAGCGAGCAGATCAAATTCGCCCTCATGTCGACCGCCCAGGACCTTGGCCCAACGGGCGAGGACAACACGTACGGATGGGGTCTCATCGACCTGAACGCCGCTCTCGACGTGATTCTGGCGAGCGGATGCACCTGGGAGATGGATTGCAGCCCCAATAATCCCCCGATCATCATCCCGGAGGAGGGAGGGTCCTTTTCGTTCGATGGTTCCATCACGAACGTTTGTGACTTTACCCGATTGACGGATATCTGGTCGATGGTTCGGCTCCCGAGCGGAGATCTTTTCGGGCCGGTGATCTGGTACAACAACCTCTCTTTCGGGGAGAACCAGATCCGAAGCGTGACGGGAATGACGCACGAAGTTCCGGCCAGGGCTCCCGCCGGTACGTATCAGTATATTGTGTATTACGGGGATTATCCTTCCGCTCCCGAAGACAGCTGTTTCTTCAGCTTCGAAAAAGAAGGTGTGGGTCATGAATCGCTGAAGGGGGAGAAGATCCCGTCGTTCGGTGATTGGAGCGATAACGGGTTTTTCCATCTCACGGGCTGGATCGACAATGAATGGGCGGCCAAGGTGCAATGATCCACCTGGATTGAGAAAGCAGGTTCCGCGGTAAAATCCAGCGAATTGAAAAGGGGACAGCTTTGATGCTGTCCCCTTCGCATTGAAGAAATCACCGAATACCATAGGATGTCTAGGGAACCACCTCCACCCTGAAGATGGACGAATCGATTATCCTGGATGGGTAATCGCCACAGTATCCGATCAGGTTGTAATCGCCGGTTGGGGCGAGCTCGGGGATATCCTGGTTGATATTGTCGGCGATCCTCGCCTGGAACGGCGAAAGCGGGATATTATAGCGCTGCTGAATCGGCCCGAACGTTCCGATGCCGATGATATTCGCCATGATCCAGACATCCACGGTCTGAGGATCCCCCATGTTGTTTGTCAGTGCCCCACTGTACGTGAACGACCCACCCCTGGGGACAATCACCGGAGGATCGTGGGGCGTCAGCTCGATCGAGACATCACGGGGTGCCAGCTCGGCCAACTCCGCCAGTGTTGCCAGGGCCAGCTTGGTACCGCGCATCTCATACGTCAGGTCCAGATTTTCGGTCACATCATTTGGTGTGTGATAGTACGGGTTGAAATTCCATTCGTGATAAAATACCGCGTGATAGCCGTAATCCCAAAAACTGGAGTTGTCGCTGTATGCAAAGCCGCTCGGGATTACATCGAGATTGATGTATTCATAATACTCCTCGGCGATTTGATCGGTAAAATCAACGATCCAGTAGGAAGGAGTATCGTGATAGACCTTGATATGCGTTCTATCGTAATCGTCCTCGGCATACGCGATCATATCTACGTTGAGCGCCGCAACGATATTATCCCCATTTTGAAACGCCTCCTGAACGTAGACTTCACTGCCGAGCATCCATTGTTCCTCACCGGAGAATGCAACGAAACGGATCGTATGATTGAATGCATACCGGCTCATGATCTCAGCCGCAACCATGGTGGAGGCGGTACCGCTCGCATTGTCATCCGCTCCTGGACAATCCCGTACGGTGTCGTAATGGCCGCATATGATATAGATCTCGTCACTCGAGGGATCTGTCCCCGGTAGTGTCGCCTCGATATTGTACCCGTCATAGCCGCTGTTCGACCAGTAGTGATAACGGACCTCGAGGCCCATATCCGCGAACGTGTCGTAGATGTAATCGCCCGCCAATTCACAAGCCTGCGTTCCGGTCACGCGCGGTCCGAAACTGGTGAGCCCCTCGATATAGTTCAAAGCGGTTGACTCATCGATCTGCTCGATCATCGCTACAATATCTTCGTTGAGCGATACTTCTCTTTGGACCGGATAGAGTGGCGTAGTTTGATCGTTTTGCGTTAACAGATCACTATCATACAATGATCCAAGTTCCGACCTTGCATGATCCGGAAATGGTTCATTCCTTTCGATTCGATTGCCAAAATCCGATCCAAATATCGGAAAGGTGTTGCCGATCGAAAGCGCAAAAATAAGAAGAGCGATACCTCGCATACGCATCGTTACCTACCTCCTGGCCGTATAACTCCAACCCGTGATTCTCACCAAAACATACCTTTTCCTCTCTAACGAAGTATCATACCAGATGCGGGAATATATGTCAAGCCGATCGGAGTAATTCAAACTGAAATTGTTTTATGGAACAGGTTGAATCGGGTACTGTACAAGAAATGGATCGACCGGCAGAAATAATTTACCATATATCATACCTTTATTTGATATGACCTGGGGGGGAGCTCAAATATGCGATTTTGCTATCAGGAAATACCTGGAAAGGATGAATCATGAAAAGAATCCGATTACTCATTCATTTCAGTATTGCATTGTTGATTGCCGGTTGTACAGAGAACACAGATACGAGATCAGCCAATGGCGAATTGGCCAGGCAAATACCGATTGAAGATTTCTTTAGAAAGCCACAACAATCAGGATATCGGTTATCACCGGATGGGAAATACTATATCTATCGAGCTCCAGTGAATGGAATCCATAACATTTTTATCCAGGAAATTGGAAAGGCAGAACCCAGCCAACTTACGCATTCAACCGATCGGGATATTATGCGTTTTTACTGGGGTACTGAAAATGAAATATTGTATCTGCAGGATACGGAAGGAGATGAAAATTATAAGCTTTACAGGCTGAATACCGGATCAAAAGAGATCGAATGTTTGACCGATTTTGAAAATTCCAATACTTCGATTATTGACTTTTTCGCCAAAGACCCTGACGAAATTATCATTGGACTTAATAAACGTGATCCGGAACTTTCCGATGTTTACCGCTTGAACATCCATACCGGTGAGCTCAGAATGATAGAGCAAAATCCGGGAAATGTACGGAATTGGATGGTCGATAATGATGGCATTGTACGCATTGCCTATTCCGAAGATGTGCTGTACAGAAAAGATGAAGACCACGAATTCGAAAAATTATCGGATCTCGAGGAAGAGGACGATACCTTTACCATTCATTACTTCACTCTGGACAATAAAAACGTATATGCCTATTCAAGTATAGGCCGAGATAAGATCGCGATTGTCGAATATGATCTGGGTGCGAATAAGGAAGTGAAAGTCTTGTTCGAAGATCCGGTATACGATGCCTTTGGTGATGACGAGAGGGATTATTTCGAATATTCCGTGAGCAAGCAAAAACTCTTGTATGCCCTCTACACAGCGGAAAAGAGGACTCTCCATTTTTTCGATGGAGATATGGAAAAAATCTACCATAAACTCAAAGAAAAAATAGGGGACTATGAAATCCAATTCATTTCAATTTCTGATGATTTTAATACGTTTATGTTTTACGCCAGTAGTGATCGGTGTGAGGGTACAACGTATCTTTATGATCATTCAAATGATAGGCTGCAGTTCGTCGGTAATGCTACTCCCTGGTTGGATGAAAATGAGATGGCGGAAATGAAACCGATCCACTATAGATCCCGGGATGGGTTAACTATTCATGGGTATCTTACGATTCCAAAGGGAATGAAGGACAGAAATTTGCCCGTCATAGTCAATCCACATCCGGGACCCCAATGGCGGAATTCTTGGGGATTCAATGAATTTGTCCAGTTTTTTGCGAACAGGGGATATGCCGTATTGCAGGTTAATTTCAGGGGCTCTGAGGGGTACGGGAAGAAATTTATGCAAGCGGGCTTTAAGCAATGGGGTCTCAAGATGCAGGATGATATTACCGATGGGGTGAACTGGTTAATCGATCAGGGTATTGCAGACAAAGACCGAATCGCGATTTTTGGCTGGAGCTATGGAGGCTATGCGGCTTTGGCAGGAATCACGTTTACCCCTGACGTATACGCCTGCGGGATTAATTTTTGGGGTATTTCAAATTATTTCACACTGTATCATAGTATTCCTCCTCGATGGAAACCGTATTTGGAAGAAATTAACAGGCGATGGGGAGATGCGGTTTCAGATAGCCTTCAAATGTATCGGACTTCCCCGGTGTTTCATGTGGAAGACATCCAAGTACCTGTCTTCATTGGTCATTCGGCCAACGACAGGAGGGTTGTCTTTCAACATTCAGAGCAAATGGTTGAAGAACTGAAAAAGTACAACAAAGAATACGAATATGTTCTGGTAGAGGGGGAAGGACATGCGCTTACCAACGAGAAAAAAATAATTGCGTTGATGGAAAGAGTTGAAGCATTCTTATCTAAACATATGCCAAGCGCCTAATAGGATATTCGAACAAGAGCTGGAACCATAATTTGTGGACGAAGGTGTTTGTCTCTGATGGCAAGCGTTCCCTAAACTTGACATAACTCAACTACCCCATAAATATTCAAAGTTATAAACCTCTTACATTCATTTCCTGCCTGGAGAGGATATGCCAGAAACGAGAGGTGGCTGGGGTACCAAGATTGGTTTTATACTGGCTGCTTCGGGCAGTGCGATCGGTCTTGGAAACATTGTCTTTTTCTCATCTAACGCCTACAAGTTCGGCGGTGGCGCGTTCTACATCCCTTATCTGATCGCTCTCTTCCTCATGGGCATACCAGTGATGATTCTCGAACTCGGCCTGGGGCGCGTAACCCAGAGGTCCCTGCCGAACGCTCTATTCAGTCTTACCGGGAGGCGCGGAGAACTTGCCGGATGGTTCTGCGTCTTCAACGCGGCCATCATCTTCATGTACTACATAACCATCCTTGGATGGGTTGTGGGCATGTGGGTCGGCTCATTCGGTGAACTCTGGAACACCGGTGTGGTAGAGAAATTCACTACCGGACCTCTCTCGAACTCCATGACCTATTTCTTCAACATGATCTCGGAGGCAAACCCAATTTTCTACGTTATCCTGGTTTGGTTGTTCAATGCGCTGATCGTGATGAAGGGTGCCAAGAGCATCGAAGCCGTGGTGAAGATCTTCGTTCCACTGATGTGGCTCATGATGATTGTCCTGATCATCCGCGGACTGACCCTGCCGAACGGTATCCAGGGAGTATTTTATCTTTTCACCCCCGATTTCTCGGTAATGAGCGATCCCAGTGTGTGGCGTGGAGCCTTCTCACAGATGTTCTTCACGCTGAGTTTGGGAATGGGTGTTATGGTCGCCTATGCAAGCTATTTGCCGAAGAAGAGCGACGACATGCAGAACGCAACCACCATCAGTTTGATGAACTGCAGTTTCGAGTTTATCGCGGGACTTGCTATCTTCTCACTTCTCTTCACCTTCGCCATTGCACCGAGAGGAGGTAGCATCTCGATGATCTTCTTTGTCGTTCCCGAGGGTATAACCAGGTTCCCGGTGATGGTGAAATTTTTTGGCTTCCTTTTCTTCACACTTCTTCTCGTTGCCGGATTGACCAGCTCGGTATCGGGTGTGGAGGGAACTATCCTTTCTCTCATCGACAAGTTCGGTCTTTCGCGTCGGAGAAGCATCATCTTGGTTTTTATCATCGGCCTTGCAGGCTCCATCTTATTTGCCCTGCCCAGAGTGATCGATCCGAACCTCGAATTCGACGGTACCCTGGGTTTTACACTTATCGATTTCTTTGATCACTGGGCTTTTAGTTATGGGCTGCTAATTGTTGGTCTACTTGAGCTGATATTGCTCGGTTGGCTCTGCGATATCGACAAATTAATCACGTTCATCAACGAAGCTGCCAGAATAAAGCTCGGTACCAGATTCAAGGTCCTTGTCCGTTATATCCTGCCGTTGGTCATCCTCCTGATTCTGATCATGGGAGTAGTAGATGAGGTTAAAGATGGTATGTTTGGATGGAATTATGAGACCGGTAATTTCCGTGGACTTTACCTCTATGCCTTTTTCGGGTGGCTGATTTTCACCATCGGCGGAGGAATTCTCTTCACTTTCCTGCGACGTCACCAGGAGACAGAAAAGGCGAGTACAGGATCTCAGGAGGAAAAGACATGAGAACAAATGTCCTGCTCCCTCTCCTGATTCTCGTATTCCTTTTCCCGGTTTCTCTGGCCGGCAGCTCCATTACACTATCTGAGGCTTATCCGGTGCTGGGAGAGAGCATGACGGTAATGCTCGATGGTGTGCATGATCCTTCGGGTGCCAGTTTGTGGGTTGTTTACCGTCCAAACAGCCAGACGGTGGATGCTGACACAAAGCCTATCGGTTATTTCAGTGACGAGGGAAAGATCACCTGGACACCAAGAGCGCCTGGCATCGCCACGATTACCGTCCGGGACTCCGAATCGGTGGAAATCGCTACCCTGAATGTCGCCATCTGCTTCTCCTCCACACCGGCATCCGGAATCTTGGTCATGGTACTCGCCGGCCTTCTGCTCTTTGGCGGAGCGATATTATCACTCAGGCTGGCGCTCAAGAAAACAATTGCTGTGTAATTCTAGGAGGCTAGGTCAGAGTTCGGCAAAAAACTTGCTTTTGGCAAGTAATTTTTGTATCTTTTTTATATGCGATATTCGAAAGCTATAAAAGAAATACGAGCATTCAATCGCTTCTACACGAACATCCTCGGCCTGGTAGATCGTCACATTTTAGACAGTCCGTATTCGTTAACGGAAGCCAGGATTCTTTTTGAGATATTCCATAATCGCAACTGTTCTGCCAGGAAGATCAATAACCTCCTGCGCGTGGATGAAGGGTATCTAAGTCGTACGATCGATAAACTCATCAAACAGGATTTGATCACAAAAAAACAATCACGAAAGGATAAAAGAGTATTCATTTTGTCACTCAGTAAAAAGGGAGAGGATGAATTTTTAAAACTCAACAAAGCATCTGAGGTATCCATAGAATCGATGATCGACCATCTGGCTCCGGATGAAGTAGATGAAATCGAATCAACTATGCATCGAATTGAGGAGCTCCTTACTAGAAAGGGGGGAAGCCAGGCGATTACGCTTGAAGACATTAGTATACGAAATACGATGATCCCGGGTGACCTGGGCTATGTTGTCTATTTACACGGATTACTCTATGGAATCGAGTATGATTATGGTATTGAATTCGAGACGTATGTCGCGCACGGATTATATGAGTTCTTCCAAAACTATGATCAGAAAAAAGACCGCGTCTGGATTTGCGAACACGATAAAAGAATGGTTGGATTTCTATTGTTAATGCACAGAGACAACAACACCGCCCAGCTCAGGTATTTCCTCATCGTGCCAGAGTATAGAGGAATTGGTCTCGGTAAAAAGCTGATGGAGCTTTTTTTGGATTTCCTCCATCGTTGTCATTATCAATCAGCATATCTCTGGACGACACACGAACTGTATACAGCTGCTTCTCTCTATACAAGGTATGGTTTCGAATTGACTGAAGAAAAAGAATCGAACGCTTTTGGCAAGCTTTTACGAGAGCAACGCTATGATCTGATCGTTGGCTAACCTTCGAAAATCCAGCGATGGTTACAGCAATCGTGCCCTTCCATCAATGTTTTGGTGCGTTCCAATCTCAGTTGTGGATGAAGCATCCGCTCAATCAACCTATCTCTGCCAAGATATTTTGCAGACCGTACCATGTATTCTATGAAGTAGCCAAACCTCCAGTTGAATGCCTCCATTCTTTAAATAGATAAAAATCGCAGTTTATATCATCTTGCTCTTGTTGAAGTTATTCCGTCAGATCATGCATGCTCACAAGATGTAAGATTATCCAAAATCCTTTTCAAGTATTCCTCAAACCGCTCAATCTCGTTCTTCGAAAAGCCATGATAAAACAGTTTTGTCATTTGCTGTGAGACGGCTACGTAGAGATCCTGAAAGGCTTTATCTTTTTCGGTACGTTTTATTAAGATAGTTCTGCGGTCATCTTTGGAATGGATTCGCTCTATGAATCCGGTATTTTCCAGCCGATTCAACATGCTGGTCAGAGTCGACTTACCCAACGACGTCCTTTTGGCCAGCTCGTATATAGGGATTTCGTCATGACGCCAAAGAACAAACATAATCCTGCCCTGGGCCGGATTTAATTCATCGATACCGTGTTCTTTCAGCATCCGCGTAAAAATCCTTCCAGCGAGCTGATGTATCCGGGCTATTAGAAATCCCCCCTGTTTTTGTTTTTCCATAGTCATTATATCGTAAATTCAAAGGTTCCCCATCCCAGCCATCCCCTGACATTCTTCGGATACAATCGCAGGACTGAATAATCCGGATCATCGGGGCCGTTCGGGTAGTACTTTTCCCAGCCTTCATTCCACAAAGCATGCTTGATTTTCGGGTCATCGACGATTTCAATATCACCGGCCAGCATAGCGCCGTGGAAAATTTCTGGTTTGCAATAATAAACCGAAACTTTCGGATTGGCTTTGATCTGGATGATTTTCCCCGATGAGGTATTGGTGGAAAATAGAAGCATGAAATCGTCATTATGCCCCTCGAACACCCCGGTTTGTTGGGGATACTGTTCTCTGTCCCTCATATTGAGCAGTGCCCGGGTATACGGGTAACCGTCTTCACTTAGAGTCGACAGATATGCTGCTGGTGAGGTTTCAATCAACTCCAGCACCGTCTTTTTGATTTCCGCCAGATCCATCATAGCAGACTCCTTTGAGAAAATGTAGGAATTAGTTCTATATAGAATAATACCATATAGAATTAATTTGTCAAGTGTTTTTTCAATTGAGAGGCAAATCAACTCTGATCGTCGGTTTCTTCTTTGACTTACTGTCAGAAATGGGGTAGGGTATCAAGACGATGAACTGAATTCCCGAACTTTACTCTGCCTCGGCATTTCGAAAAAGAACCGGTCTTGGTCGAAGGGGGGCTTGAGTTCGTCGAACCAAGTGGCGTCCTCGTCGTACTGGGCGAGGAAAGGCCGCCGGGTCCAGTTGGAACGTCGTCCTTGAAGGAACTGAAGAACGAAAACTCGTTCTCCGTGAACGATGCAAGTTCCCAGAATCTGGACCTTCCCGAGATTGGTCGACATGCTCGGGCCTCTTACAGTTCGTGCGAGCCCGCTCACTCGCTGATAGGCACCTTGGTAAATCTCCCATGCCCGTATGAGGGG
>JBDHKN010000049.1:0-36088 GCA_039586365.1 Gemmatimonadota bacterium
AGCGGTATGCCCTACGGCGTGCTGGGATCCTGAGTACTGGAACTGCACCACCAGCAAGTAGGTGTCGTCCTTGTGGCAGTCGCTGCACGTCTCGGCAGCGTTGACCCCGTCAACGCCGTCCGCGCCGTCTGCACCGTCCGCGCCGTCCGCGCCTGCCGGCCCCGCTGGACCGGCAGGCCCTTCGCATGCCGCGAACAGCAGAACTGTCGCCAACGCTGTTAGACCTAGAAACGATCTTCTCATGTTATGGAGCTCCTTTGAAGGTCGCTGACGGTTCGCCCGTCTGTGCGGGTGCGCCGTTACAGTCGGCGCCACCAAGTTGAGTTGTTTTGCCGTGGCCCAAAGACACCTGCTGGAGGGGACGAGCGGGCACATTAACGGGCAAAACGCGATGTGGGATGTTAGACCGGGGTCCGTGAAGTTTTGGTGAAGAGAAAGTGAATCCGTATTATCCCGGATAGAATGCCCGTACTTTACCCACTGTAGGACCCCTACATCGGTACTTACAAAGGCTAGAAGTCCTTAAATGACAACGACTTGACTGTTGGCCAGGAGATCGTTCCCGCGACAACCACAGGGCTCTCATTGGATAGTCTCAACCTGGGTCCCGAACCTAAAGCGTAGGCGATCCGAGGTCGGATCGGTCGCTTTGTTCGGCCCTCTTAGAGGTTAAGCTACTGACCCGCAGTCTGTTAACAGCCAACGGCTCTCGCTCTCCGCTCTCGGACGCCAGTGGTCTCTGTCGTAGCTGAAGTAGATGAACATGGGGTGACCCAGCACGTTCTGCCGAGGCAGGAACCCCCAGTGACGTCCGTCATACGAGTGGTCCCGATTGTCACCCATGGTGAAGAGATGTCCCTCGGGGATCACGAACGGACCCCAGTCTCGTAGATCGGGGAGATAGTCCTCTTTGTCTACGGTTGCGACAAGATGTGGTAGTTGCCAGGCGCGGCTCCTCTGCCGCTGCAGCGCGTCCATGCGCGCGCTCAGGTCGACGTGGCGAACGTAGGGTTCCGGTAGGTACTCGTTGTTGCGGAAGATGGAGTCGTTTCGCATCTGGAGGGTGTCTCCGGCCACACCGATCACACGCTTCACTATGGTGAGGATCGGCTCTTCGATGCCACGCAACACAATCAACTCGCCTGGCCGGGGCTCTCGCAAGGCTGGTGTCCGCGCTCCGGTCAGGGGGATCTCGGCGCCGTACAACGCCTTGTTGATGAACAGCCAATCACCGACCAACAGAGTCGGCTCCAGCGAATCTGAGATGATCCGAAACGACTTGAGCACCATAGCCTGAAGCACGAACCAGATGACGAGCGCAATGGCGATGGACTTGATCCAGCCCTGCAGCCATTGATTGAACGATTGCTTCGGTGGCGCTGCGCTGTTCGGTTCGGGCTGCTGTTCCGCTTCCTGCTTCCTTTTGGCCTTCTTGCTCATTGAGTGGTCCTATCCTATCAGCTATCGGCTGTTACCTGTTAGCGTCAGCTCTGTGGGTTTTGTGCCGGGCAACGGCTGCAAGTACAGCGCTGCAATCCTAACTGTGCCACCCGCGGCCAGCTCCCGCTGGGCGACTAACACCACCACTAGAATCAATACGCAGAGAAGTAACATGAGTGCCAGCATCACGGGTAGCCTGGCACACAATACGGACGATTGTCTTGCTGCGACAATGCTGTATGTGGCGACCAGACAGAACGAAATCCGCTAGCGCGCTGTCAGGTCGAGTCCGTCCATCACCCACACGTCCGAGATGTCCTCTCGCACGGCGCACACCACGCGTTCCCCGTCACGCGATATCGTGAGGTTTCCGAACTCGCAGCGAAACGGGAGTTGCAGCATCACGTCGGTCTTGCCACCGCCGCTCGAGACTCTTTCGATTTGTGTGTTTCCGGAGCCACCGAACGGATCGCGCACGAAGAAGATCGTGTCGTCCTCCGTCCAGAGTAGTGGCCAAGCGAGACCGGTCACCAGTTTCCTTGCGACACCCCCATCAGTGGAGAGCACCCACAGACCGACTTCTGTAGCGAACCCAAAAAACGCCACAAACCGGCCCCCATCAGGCGCTATTACGGGCATCCGAATCCGAGCCGCGAAGCCGCCTCGCGCCACTCGATCTGGGATGGGAGCCGCGGAGTCCGGCCGGGGAAGCGGCCCTGTTGCCAGGTCCTCCGCTCCTGGCAGGCGCAGGTCGGACCGATTCCGCACAGCGTCTCGCATCAAATCACCCAGCCGCGGTAGCTGGACCAGCGACTCCGTCCGCGAGTCGAGGTCAAAAGCGACCAGACCAACACCCGTACGCCCCAGCAGCAATGATCTCCCACCAGCACCCCACTGAGGCGCCTGACCCAGCGCAGTGACTCCTGCACCCAGGTCGGTGACCCTACTGGTTCCGACGTCGACCACCCGGGTCACCGTACCATCTGCCGTGACGGCGGAGTACGCGAGACGAGTACCGTCTGGTGACCAGCTCAGGGCACCCAATACTTGGTGATCCCTAGTGAGCCTTGTCTCACTCCGGTCAACCAACGAGAGTACGTAGACGTCCTGATCCTCTCCATTGCCCTTCGCATACGCCACCACCTTCCCGTCAGGAGCCATTGCCGGTGAGTGGTAGGTCCACGTACCGGTAGTCAGCCGCTCACTGCCCGTCACCCCGCGCTGTGCCAGCTCGAGGTGTGAGCGGTTGGCACCCCCCGCGTACGCCAAGCGGCCCTGCTCGGGAACGGCTCCAAATGTCAGATCAGCCGGCAAGTTGGGCATCACGAGTCGGGGCTCGCCGCGCCGCTCGCCTGTACGCGGGTCTATCGCGACGCTGAAGATGTTGGCTCCGCCGCCCGACTGGTGAGAGTAGAGTAGACCGTCACCGGCTGGCGTCCACTGTGGTGAGCCGAACGGGTCTAGGCCACCCCAACCGATGCCGTCTGCCTGCTGAACGAGGTTGACTGACGAACCGTCCGAAGCAACAGTGCCCAGGACGACCTGCTGATCGGAGGTTGCGCCGACGAACGCAATCCACGCTGCATCGGGCGATACGTTGAGCGCCTGGATCCTCTGTACCGAGGAACGCAGGTCGATCAGCGTGCCGTTGGCGGCAACGAATGAGTCGCGCGAGACTCGGGTGATACTCGCCGGATCCTGCCCCAGGTAGATCATAGCCCCGCAACACGCGAGCGCGTACGAGTCATGCCCCGCCGCAAAACCGTACGCCAGCGGAATGCCCAGCGACCCAGGACCCTCCGTGAAGCCACCGACCATGAGCTGGGGCTCACCACCCAGCCGCGAGACCGTGAAGATGCCGTGCCCGCCAGCAATACTCCCGGCGGAAACCAAGGTCAATCCATCAGGACTCCACCGTGGTGGACCAAGCGGTTCCCCGGATTCGACCAGCCGGAATTCGACGTCGCCACCTATATCCTTGAGTACCAGCGTGCGGCGGTCGTCCACCAGGTAAGCGAACATCTCCCCATCCGGGGCAAGAGACACCGCCCTAGCATCCCCCGAGAACGTGACCTGCCGGCTCGACGGGCTACCGGTGAGGCCAGCGGAGCCGCCGTCACCGGAGCTGAGCCAGGTTGTCACAACGACACCGAGCATCAGGGCAACGCCGCCCAACAGCGGTATTCCGAATCCGAGCAGCACCTTGCGGCGGCGTCCCGCCACCAGCGAACGGGCCTTGACGGTGCTGGCACCCGTACGCGAGCGGGGACCGGTAATCGGTCGATCACGATCTACCAGCGCTGCAGCAAATCCGAGCGAGGTGCCAAAGCGGTCCGCCGGCACCTTGGCGAGCGCACGTTCGACGGCTGCCTCCACGTGTTCCGGTACGCCGTGACGAATGACGCTGACGGGGGTTGGCGCCTCCGTCATCATCTTCGAGAAAACGGCTTGGGCAGTGGCCCCCGTATGCGGTGGCTCTCCGGTCAGCATCTCGTAGACCACACAGCCGAGCGCATACGTGTCACTGCGTGAGTCCAGTTCCCGGTCGCCTGCCGCCTGCTCGGGGCTCATGTACTGTGGAGTTCCCAGGGAGAATCCTGTCTCCGTCAGCCTACCACCGCCGCCAGAGTTCACGGCCAACGCAATCCCGAAGTCGGCGAGCAGTGCACCGCCTTCGTGCAGCAGGATGTTTTCCGGCTTGATGTCACGATGGATGACGCCGCGGCGATGCGCGTAGTCGAGGGCCGACGCCACCTGCCTGGCGATGACTACGGTATCGTCCAGGCCGAGTTGCTTTTCCCGAGCCAGCTTCTGGCGCAGCGATTCGCCTTCAACATAGGGCATTACATAGAATAGCAGCCCCCCAGCCGCCCCCGAGTCGATCAAGCTCAGCATGTGTGGATGCTGGAGAGCAGCCGCGGTCTTGATCTCGCGCAGGAATCGCTCCGAGCCGACGGCGGAAGCAATCTCGGGACGAAACACCTTGAGAGCCACAAACCGGTCGTGCCTGAGATCGCGTGCCAGGTACACCACGGCCATACCACCCTGTCCCAGTTCGCGGACTACCTCATATTGTCCTGAGACTGCAGTCGCAATGCGTTGCGCCAGATCCGTGGTCGATCGCTCAGTCATTATGCGCGTCATACCCCTTGTTGACGTACGGTAGACCGGAAACTTAAATCGGATGGCAGCACCGGTGCATTTCAAGGAACTGTCTAGCCGGCAACCCAACATCCTAGTGACCTGACCACATGACGATTCTAAGTTTCGGGACGGCACCGAGGCAATCGTCGTTTTGAGGCGTTCGACAGCAGACAACTCATACGGTGCGCCACTCTAGCAGCCCACTTCCACCGGTCGTGAAGCGACTCGGCGTGGTCTCATTCCTCAACGACCTCGCCAGCGAGATGGTGTACCCGCTACTACCGGCGTTGGTAACCACACGTCTCGGTGCGGGCGCCTTGGCCCTCGGCGTGCTGGACGGCGTCTCCGAAGCAATAGCCGCTGCGGTGAAATTGGGTTCGGGTCGGCTAGCTGACAGGGTCCACCTGCGGCGCCCACTGGTGCTCGGAGGCTACGCGGTTGCAGCGATGGCTCGGCCGCTCATGGCCTACAGCTCTGCGGCCTGGCAAGTGATTGTGCTACGTGCGGCCGACCGCGTGGGAAAGGGCGTCCGCAATCCCCCGCGCGATACGATCATCGCCGACGCGGCGTCTCCTGCAATCCGGGGTCGGGCGTTCGGCTACCACAGGTCCCTGGACCATGCCGGCGCCGTCGTCGGACCTCTGCTCGCGTGGATGCTGCTCACGGCGGGAGGGATGACGCCGTTCCAGATCATAGCCTGGAGCGCAGTACCGGGAGTGTTGGCGGTTTGTGTGGTAGCTTGGGCCACCCGCAACATTCCACGAGCTGCCAAGCAGGGGGAGCAACGGGGGCACCGGTCGGAAACCAGTGAGCCCGTGGCCGCCAGCCGAGGCTCCGCGACGGCCGTGCTCTTTCCCATAGCCGCCTTTGCCTTTGCACGGTTTCCCGAGACACTGTTTCTACTCCGGCTTCAGGAAGCTGGCTTGGCCGTAGCGTTGGTGCCAGCACTGTGGGCGCTATTACACGTCATCCGAGCCACCGGCAGCTATCCCGGCGGATGGCTCTCAGACCGCATAGGAGCCCGCCACACGATGGTCCTGGGATGGGCAGTGTACGCAGTCGTGTGCCTGGGTCTGGCCCGCGCGGATTCCGCACTCGCGGCGAGCTTGTGGTTCCTAGGTTTCGGGACTGTCGCGATCTTGACAGAATCGCCCGAACGGGCGGTGGTGTCCGAGGCAGGTGCAGGTAGCCGCGGTACCAGCTTTGGGGCCTACCATGCAAGTGTCGGCTTGGCGGCGCTGTTAGGGGGCCTGGCGTTTGGAACCATCTACGCCCAGATGGGAGGAGCATTGGCGCTGACGATTAGTGCTGGACTGGCGGGACTGCTGGCGGCGATTGGGGCATTCCTGCTGCGGTGAGGAATGGCCGCCCGGACAGGTCTCGCCACTAGCCGCTAGGCACAGGCTCTTGGCCATTGGCTGGCGCTCCCTTGCCCCTGAGAGGCAAAACCTCGATAATCTGCGCTTTCGTCCGATCGGCACGTTCATTGCTTGTTCACCTCCCATCCAGCTGATTGCACAGAGGAGGCTTCATGGCCAACGACAGCGGCATTTTCAACCCCCCGCAAGAGATAATCGACGCAGCTCTCGTACGGGATTACGACGCCTTGCGCCAAGAGGCGGCCGCCGATCCGTTGGCTTTCTGGGAAGAGCGCGCCCGCCAGCTGGATTGGTACCAACCTTGGGACAAGGTGCTCGACGACTCCAATGCTCCGTTCTTCAAGTGGTTTGTTGGAGCGAAGACCAACGTCGTCTTGAATGCGCTCGACCGACACCAGAAGAACGCCACGCGCAACAAGCTCGCTCTAGTCTGGGAAGGTGAAGACGGCAGCTTGAGAACCTTCAGTTATTTCGCACTCAATCGCGAGGTGTGCCAGTTCGCGAATGTGCTCAAGAGTATGGGGGTGAAGAAAGGTGATCGCGTCACCATCTACATGCCCCGCATTCCGGAGCAGATGATGGCCATGCTCGCGTGCGCCAAGGTCGGAGCGGTGCACTCGGTGGTCTACGGCGGCTTTTCCGTGGAGGCCCTGGCGGAGCGGATCGAAGACTCCGAGTCGCGTGTCCTGATCACCGCGGACGGCGGATACCTGCGTGGCAAGATCGTTCCCTTGAAGGACATCTCGGACGAGGCACTGCGCCGCTGTGGCACCGTGGAGCATGTCGTGGTAGTCCGGCGCACCGGCCACGACGTGGCGATGGAAACGGAGCGGGACTATTTCTACGACGACTTGATGAGTCTACCGGTGGCACGTAGTAACGACGATCGCTGCCTGACCGAGCAGATGGACGCCGAAGATCCTCTGTTCCTGCTGTACACCTCGGGCACGACCGGGAAGCCCAAAGCGATCGTTCACACCCACGGCGGCTACCAAGTGGGAATCGCAACAACACTGGAGTACGCCTTCGACATGAAACCGGAGGACAGGTGGTGGTGCGCCGCCGATCCCGGATGGATCACGGGACACAGCTACATCGTGTACGGCCCGCTCATATTAGGGGCCACTTCGGTGATGTACGAGGGTGCTCCGACCTATCCCTACCCGGACCGCTGGTGGCGAGTTGTCGAGAAGTACGGCGTTACGATCCTCTATACAGCGCCGACCGCCATTCGTGGGCTAATGCGGTTCGGTGAGTCGTGGGTCAATAAGCGTGACACCTCCACTCTGCGCCTACTCGGGAGCGTTGGAGAGCCAATCAACCCCGAAGCATGGCGCTGGTATTACGAAGTGGTCGGGAAGAGCCGTTGTCCCATCATCGACACTTGGTGGCAAACGGAGACCGGCGCGTTCATGATCACTCCGGTGCCGTCATATCCGCTCAAGCCAGGTTCGGGCACCAAACCATTCCCAGGAGTGCAGGCCGAGGTGCTCGATGAAGCTGGCAAACCGGTGGCGCCGGGAGAAGAGGGGGCGTTGGTCCTGACTACGCCGTGGCCTTCGATGCTACGTGGTATCTACAAGGACCCCGAGAGGTTCAAGGAACAGTATTGGTCGCGCTATCCCGGCAAGTACCTGACCGGGGACTCCGCCAAAGTCGATGAAGACGGCTATTTCTGGATCATCGGTCGCACCGATGACGTGATCAAAGTATCCGGCTATCGACTCGGCACCGCCGAGATAGAATCTGCGCTGGTGAGCCATCCTGCTGTCGCCGAATCGGCAGCGATCGGCATCCCCCACGATGTCCGCGGCAACGTGATCTACGCCTATGTGATTCTCAAGGCCGGCCACGAAGCCGGCGACGAGCTGGCCGGCGAGTTGATTCAACACGTTGGGCGTGAGGTTGGACCTATCGCCAAGCCCCAGCAGATCGAATTCGTCGAGAGTCTGCCTAAGACACGCTCCGGCAAGATCATGCGCCGCTTGCTCAAGGCTCGGGCGCAGGGTCTGCCCGAAGGAGATGTGTCGACACTGGAGGGTTAGGCGGCGCTGTGGTAGGGCGGCGGCCAGGCACATGTAGCAAAGCCCCGTAGCTCAGATCGAGCTACGGGGCTTCTCTCGAGGCTTGGCGCATCCCTAACCCACCGATTGCAGCTCCAGCCGCTCGGACTTTGCCGTCTCACCTTGCTTCAGTTCAGCCCGCTCTTTGGCTTGATCTCTCCCCGCTCCCTGGCCCGGCCCCCGACCATCACGCTGCACTCTCTGATCCGTCATTCGCAGGTTCCCGTTGACCTCTCCCCCCTCTTCACCCTTGATGCGCGGCGTCGCAATGTCGCCGTGGACCGTACAACCGGGCTTGAGCTCCACTGACTCACTAGCGGTTATCTGCCCGCGGACCTCGCCCGCGACGATTGCCTGACGGGTTGTAACGTCCCCTTCAACCACACCCCCCGCCGCAATGAGAACCTGACCACCGGCGCTGAGGTTCCCCTCCACCCTACCCTCGATGCGCACGACGCCATCGGTCTCGAGGGTGCCTGTTACCCGCATTCCAGCTGCCAGGATGGACAGATTCGCTTCCTGCCCATTGCTGCGGGGCTTCTGTACCTGAGGGGAACTATCGTTGGCTGAACGGAACACCGGCATCATTCGCTCCTTGTAAACGGGGGCGGAGACCCCCCTCGTGCACCTGGTTAGTCGGGTCGCTACGAGCGAAGCTAGCGTGGGGAGCGCCCGGCCGTAGTGACGGTGATCACTATTTGCCTGGCAGCTATCAGCTGTGAGCTGTCATGCCTGCATCTTGCGCGGGGCGGCAGAATGGGCAACTTGGCTGGGACTCGAACGACCCTGGAGCAATCATGAAGCGCGTTCTCTGTATTCTCACCGCGCTCGCGGCACTCGCACAACCGTCACGAGCCCAAGAGGCCGCCCCCGAAGGCACGATCCTGGAACCCAGTAGCAAGGTACCGTTCCCGGTGCAGCTGACCGTGCCGGGCCGCAGCGAGCAGCACATGTTCACCGGTGCCGGCGTCCGGACCAAGACCTTCCTCAAAGTGAAGGTTTACGCCTTCGGACTCTACGTAGACGCGGGCGCCGCTCGGGCTGCCCTGGGCGACTTCGCGAACCTGACGGCCAGGGACTTGGAGGAGAACGAGGAGTTTTTCGGCCGGCTGCTCGAAATGAGCTTCCCGATGACGCTCCGACTGGTCATGACCCGTGACGTGGGTGGTGAGGACATGGCTGACGCCTTCGAAGGTGCCCTGAGACCGAGGGTGCAACGGGCGGCCGCCGAGTTGAACATGCCGGGCGGAGAGGAAGCCCTGGAGCAGTTCCGCACGTACTTCAACGTCGAGGAGATGACCAAGGAATCCGAGTTGGTCTTCACATGCAGTGGCGGCACCCTCATGAGCTCGGTGCGTGATGAAGTGAAACCGGAACTCGACTCCCCCGCTCTCTGTTGGGCTCTGTTCGATGTGTACTTGGGGGAAAAACGGATCTCGGGCGACGGCAAGAAGAAGGTGGTACACGGGTTCCCGCAGCTGTTGGGAGGCGGTGAATCAACAGATTGACACGTCGCGCAATCCTACACGTAGGCAGCACGCCGACCGCAGGGGAGCAGCGGACAGCCACCAACGCTCGCCTGCATTTGATTTCTCAATTGCGCGGCGGACCACGGGACTCGCAGGTCTTCAAGGTCTGCGCCGACCAGCTCGATGCGGTCCTCCCGGATCTGCCCCAGTCCCATTTGGTAACCCATCACGAGCTGTACCACTTCGGCCGGGTCGTGGCTCATGATCCGCGCGGCGGTCGCATCAGCAGCGACCAAGTCTGTGCTGGCGAGCAACAGCCACGAACCCAGCCGGTCCCGCATATCCACCGTACGTCCTCCGTGACCGAGGTTCGGGCCGTTACCCTCGACCCCGATCGAGAAATCAACGATCGCGAGATCTGGCTTGATACCTTGCACGATGTCGAGATAGATCGCGGCGATCGCCCGCGGGCTGCTGTGATCCAATACGACTCCACGATCCATGATCCCGTTGGGCACATCGCCATAACGCTCGAGCGGCGTGATGCCGATGAAGTTCTTGAGTGACAGCGTGAGCTGCGCCCAGGAGTGAGTCTTGGCTACGGGAATGGAGATCACGCGGTCCGCATCAGCGACTATGCTCGAGACCGCGATCGTGCCGAGATACGTATCGGAGGGAACGTCCACCCACTCGGGCGAATCGACCTCGAGCGAGGCGACCCTCACCGTCCGGCCGAATGCGGAACTGAGCCGTTGCGCCTCGCTGCTCAGGTTGGTAGAGCCATCCAGCGTTTTCGCCTGCGCCCAATCCAGCGTCGGCTGGTGGGATCCGTCGCCGATGACGACCTCTGCAGCTCCTGCCTCGAGACACTGTTCAGCCACGGCTATGATGACCTCTGGCTTGGTGCATTCACCCACCGCGAAAACATTACTCTGCCCCGCCAACGGCAGGGTGACCATGTTTGGCTTGATGAATACGGTCTCGCCCTCGTGCACGACCGTCTGGATGCCGCCGAGCCCGTCCAGGACGTCGCGAGTCATCGTCTGCAGATCGGTACCCCTGACTGCCGCCACCTGTGCAGTCGGCCCGGATGGCCCGGTTGAATCGCCGCACGCACCCGTCACTGCACTCGCTGCCGCCAACGCGGTGACGCGCACGAACTCCCGGCGACTGATCTCTGCACTCCTGTCCGGTTGATCCTTCACTCGATCGGTCATCGCGGCCTCCGCATCGACTTGCGGTTTGCTCATATTGAATGCAGCGTGGTCCCAAGAAATCCTACCCCGCTGGTATTCTGATGAGCCGCGAGGCCCGGATTCGCCACTGCGTAAGTCACAGACGATCATCAATACCACGTAGCTGACTCCCCACCACTACCAATGGCCCCCTTGTCACATCGCCGCTTCGCGTCTACATACCTGACGCGTGGAAGCGTGGCTGCATCAGAGGTGAAGAGGAATCACACATGCCATCGTGCGCACAAGTCATGGCTCGTACGCTGTCCGACCTGGGCGTGAGACGTATGTTCGGCTTCCCCGGTGGGGAGATCCTGGACTTCGTCGAAGCCTCCCGGGCAGTCGGCATTGAATTCGTGCTGACCCGAGACGAGGCCACCGCTGCCTTCATGGCCGACGCGACGGGGCAGCTGCAACGCCGGCCAAGTGTCTGCGTGTCGACGCTCGGTCCAGGCGCGCTCAACATGGCGTTGGGCGTTGCCAATGCCTACCTCGATCGCTCACCCGTAATCGCCATAACCGCAGCGGTGTCGGCCTCCGCAAGCCCCTACGTGACTCATCAGAACTTGGACCTGAACGCCATCTATCGACCGTTCACCAAGTTGTCGCTGACGTTGGATGGGGAGGATACCGCCCAAGTCGTGAGCCACGCCTACAGTCTGGCCATGGAGCAGCGTGCGGGACCGATCCATATCGCTCTGCCCAGCGATATCGGGCGGTCACCCGATCGCCAGACGCAAGGCGGGACCGGGATTCGGCTTGACACACAGGCAGCTACGGCGGCGCCGGACGGGCAAGTAGAGCGCATCGCTACCGCGATCCGCAACGCACAACGACCCCTGATCATCTTGGGTTTCGACCTCGATCCCGAGAACCACTGCGCCACTGTCCGCCGATTCGTTGACCAGCTCGGCGCGCCAGTCTGCGTTACGCCCAAGGCAAAGGGCATGCTCCCGGAGGATCACCCCCTGTTCTTCGGCGTGTGCGCTGGGGTGGCGGCCGACAACATCGTAGTCGACTTCATGGGTCGTGCGGATCTCCTAATCGGGGTCGGATTCGATCCGGTGGAATCCAACAAGCTGTGGCACCAGACCATGCAGTTGATCTCCCTGAGTCCGTGCTCGATTGCGGCCGGGGCATATCGACCCGCCTTGGAGTGCGTGGGTGACATCAACGAACTCCTACCGGCGCTCAGTGAAATGGATTTGGGTTCCTGCGATTGGTCGGTGGCTGAGCTCAACAGGTTCCGCGAGCTGTTCGGCGCCGCATTGCGACCGGCTCAACGGCCACGGGGAGGGCTCTCGCCCTGCGAGGTTACGCGGCGGTTGCGCGAGCTACTCCCGCGCGACGCTATCCACGTGACCGACGTGGGATCGGTCAAATTCGTGACGTCGCAGTGCTGGCAGACGTACGAGCCCCAGACGTTTCTGCTGTCCAACGGGCTGTCGTCGATGAGCTATGCTGTTCCTGGAGCAATGGCCGCCAAGCTCCTGTTCCCAGACCGAGCTGTGCTGTGCACGATCGGGGACGGTGGATTCGGCATGACCCTGTGCGAACTAGAGACCTGCGTGAGAGAGGGGATTCACATCGTAACCGTGGTATACAACGACAGCAGCCTGAGCTTGATCAGGATCGCGCAGGAATACAGAGGACATGCAAACTGCGGTGTCGATTTCGGCAAGGTCGATTTCGCCACGGCGGCGGAAGCGCATGGCGCATGGGGCGTGCGTATCGAGACCATGGACGACCTCGACCGCGCAGTCGCCGCGGCAGTGCAGATGCGCCGTCCGGCGGTGCTCGACGTCTCCATCGATCCCACCGAGTATCGTGCCCACGCTGCGCCGGATTACAGCAAGTAGCTCTCAAGCGCCGCGGCGCTGAAAGTGCCGCCAAGCAGCGTCACGGCGGCCCAACCCCAGCTGCTTGACATGTGCGCGACGGCCACCCACTCTAGCGGTGTCGCCAAGCCAGACTCCGGAGGAGTAACATGGATCAGAGAGTGAACCAGCAGATGATCGATCTGTATGACAAGTTCACCCACGGGGACTTGAACAGGCGGGATTTCCTCGACCGGCTGGCCCGACTACTGGGCAGTTCCTCGGCTGCGATGGCCGTCCTGCCGTTCCTCCAGAATGACTACACCAGGCAGATCGTGTCACAACAAGACGACCGCCTGGATATCTCCCAGGCCGAGTGGGACGCCGATGGCACCACGATGAGCGGCTACCTGGCGAGGCTCAAAGGCGGTGAGAAGCGCCCGGGTGTAATCGTGATCCACGAGAATCGTGGGCTCAACCCTCACATCCGGGACGTGGCCCGGCGCATGGCACTGGAGGGATTCTTGGCGGTGGCACCCGATATCCTATCACCCCAAGGGGGCACGCCTGAGGACGAAAGCCGGGCACGAGAGATGATGGGTGGACTGAACGCCGCCGAAACCCTGGTTCGGCTCTCAGCCGCAGTGCCGTTCCTGGCTGGCCACCCGGAGTCGACCGGGAAGGTCGGGGCGGTTGGCTTTTGCTGGGGCGGTGGGTACGCCAACCAGCTGGCCGCCGCTGGAACATCACTCAACGCGAGTGTCCCCTACTACGGCCGGCAGATTCCTGCCGAGCAGGTACCGAACATCACAGCGGCACTGTGTCTCCATTATGCTGGACTCGACGAGCGGATCAACGCCGGCATTGCAGATTACGAGGCAGCGCTCAAGGCCAACAACAAGACATACGAGCTGTACATGTACGAAGGGGCGCAACACGCCTTCAACAACGACACCAATGAGGCGCGCTACAACAAGGAGGCGGCCGACCTGGCCTGGAGCAGGACGATCGCTTTCCTGAAGAGACACCTCACTTCTTGAGATCGTTCAACAGAGTCACATGAGGGCCGCGCACGGACGCGGCCCTTCTCGTGACGACCCGGAATGCTCAGAGCACAGTGTGGACTCGATATCTATCGAGTATCTATTGAGCGCTGCGGAGGGGACCAGCTGCGCACGTAGCACGCTGGTCACCCACCGACACGCTACGCAAACGAACTGAGTTGACTGACGCCGCGCAATCCGCAGAGCACTTGGTCCCGCGCACATTGGCTGTGAAGCAACTAGCGAAGCTTTCCCATGCAACACTTCTTGTACTTCAGCCCGCTGCCACAGGGACATGGATCGTTACGACGGGTTGGAAGGGCTTCTCGCAGGTACTCACCCCGTGCCGCCGCCATGAGCTGCTCGTCGGTCGCGCCGGCCTGCCACAGCGGCACCAGCTGCTCGAAGGTCGAGCGACTGTGGCGAAAGAACTTCTGGAACCCCGCACAGAGGTAATTCAGCCCTTCCTCCCCGTCCCGTGCTCGGATGAACCGGTCCTTGGGACACCCGCCATTGCACATCGCCCGAACGTCACACTGCAGACAGTAGCGCGGCAGTGAATCTCGCTTGTTGTTCCCGAACTGCACTTGTGCAGGACTCACCAGCAACTCGGCAAGGCAGGCCTCGGTGAGGTTACCGAGCAGGTGTTGCTCGTCGACGAAGTGATCGCACGAATAGAGATCACCGTTGTGCTCCAGCACCGGGACATCACCACACGTCTCGCGGAAGATGCAGAGTGAATGATCCAAACCCCTGGTCGGCCGAGCCGCCTCGTCGAATATCTGCACCATGATGCGACCGATATCGTGCCGTACCCACTCATCGAAGATGGTGCAGAGAAACGAGCCAAAAGCCGCGGCCGGGATTGTGTGTTCTCCAACTCCCCCGGGCAGATCGTCCCTCCGCTCCACCAGTGGTAAGAACCCTAGGTATGTCGCACCTATCTCTTTGAAGAACCGGTACACCTCTTTCGGGTAGCCGACGTTCCTATCGTGCACCACACAGAGGATGTCGCAGGGCACCCGGTCTCGCTGGAGCAGCCGCCAGCCACGCATCACCTCGTCGTGTGTCGGCTTCGAACCTTTGGTCAAGCGATACGCATCGTGCAGCTCCCTAGGGCCATCCACGCTAAGCCCGACAGCGAAATCTTCCGCCGCGAGAAAGTGGCACCATTCTTGGTCGAGTAGGGTGCCGTTGGTAACCATGCCGTTCGCGATCCGCATTCCGGGAGGTGCATGCTTGCTCTGGAGAGAGACGATCTTGCGGAAGTAGTCCACGCCGAGGCTGGTCGGTTCCCCACCGTGCCAGGAGAAACGAATCACCGGACCGCGCGACGCCGCAATGTGCTGAGTGATGTACCGCTCCAGCAGCTTGTCGCTCATTCGGAAGGACCCTACATCCGGATAGAGGCGCTCCTTCTCCAAGTAGTAGCAATAGTCGCAAGCGAGGTTACAGATGGCTCCGCCTGGCTTCGCAAAGACCTGAAACTCCTTCCGATCCGTTGCTCTTGCCGAACCTGTCATGCGCGAAGATCCCGTCGCGGCCGGCGCCCTGGTCTCGACCCCACCTCCTACGGCACAGGACGCACGGTTGCGCTGGCCGCAGCCGCCAGTATATCGACCGCGCGAAACACGTGACCCAATTGAACGTTCTCATTCCGCGCATGCTGGTTGTTGTCATGATTGACGGTGGGAATGACTACAAACGGTGCACCGAGGATTTCGGTGTAGACGTACGCGGGGCCTGATCCACCCATCGTAGGGCTCACTACCGGTAAGCCCAGGCCCGCGCCCTCCAGCGCAGCGACGAGTCCTTGCGCCGCCGGTGAAGACAGGGGTGTACGACCCGCTGGATACCCACCGCCCACTTCGAGCCTGACGAGACGCGCCGTGTTCACGCGAGTCGCTGAGTCGGGCTCTGCCCTCACGACGGTGTACCCTTGCCTTTCTATGTGACGCGCGAGCTTCTCCACCTGACGGTCGGGCTGGTTCCCAGCAACGAGGCGGAGGTCCAACTCCGCGATCGCGACATCCGGAATGGCCGTGCGCGCCTGCGCACCAACGAACAGGCTCCTCATTCCGCGGACGTTCAGCGATGGTCGGGCAACCAGGGCGAGCCGCTTCTCACCCTCTCCATCGATCGAACCTATTTGTAGCTGCTCGCGACGGATATCGTCATCGTGCGGATATCGTGCCAGTGCCGCGCGCTCCGCCTCCCCAAGCGGCACCATATCATCCTCCCATCCTTCCACCAATATCACTCCGTCCGCACCCTTCATAGTGGCGAGAAGCTGCGCCAACCGCATGGCGGGGTTGGGCACCCAGTTTCCGTAGTGACCCGAATGCAACGGCACGATCGGCCCGTACAGAGTGAGCCTCACGCTCGCCATGCCCCGCAGCCCGAAGTCGGCCGTGGGACGGCCTGAGGGATGGATCGGGCCGTCGGCCATTACTACCAGGTCAGCCGTTAGCAGGTTACGATACTCGCTGACCAGCTCGTCCAGATGCGGCGATCCTGCCTCTTCTTCCCCCTCGAACAGGAACTTGAGTCGATTCGGTAACGCTATCCCAGCCTCACTCCACGCGTCGAGCACGTGCAGCAGCGCCACGATGGGAGACTTGTCATCGCTAGCAGACCTGGCGTACATCCGCCAAGCGGGATCGACCGAATCACCAGCAGCCGGCCACTCAGTCAGCACCTGCCCTCCGGCTTCGATAGACTCGCTGCGGAGTACAGCCGTCCAGGGCGATTCCTGCTCCCACTCGTCGGGATCTGCCGGTTGACCGTCGTAGTGACAATAGAAGAGAACGGTTGGAAGTCTTGGATCACCGATCTCTCCATATACAACCGGTGGGCCTCCACCCTCTAGCACCCGCGTGCTGATACCTCGACGTTCCATCATTTCGACCAGTGCGGCGGCATTGAGTCGGATGTTGGCCGAATCAGAGGCGACATTCGGGATGGCCAAGAAGTCCCGCAACTCGGCAACGATCTCAGCACGATGCTGCGCCACATACTCGCGAGCCACCAGCACGGGATGCTGAGCGTCAGCGGCTCCCGTGACCGCAGCCAACTGCATCGCTGCTGCCAGTGTGGTGATGTCTCGGCACTTCATTGGGTTTGTCCTGACAGAACCGGGCTCAACTTGTCCCCTGACCTGTGCGACCGCAACCGGGGACCCTCACAACCGTTTGATGCCGACGTACCGCCCTTCTCTTCGGCATGCCGCCTCACCATCTCGGCGCCCACACGAACAGCATGCTCCGACGATCCACAACCCTCAGCGCCCGGGTGGGGCAGGGCTCGATCCGTACTCCTTCCAGACCTCCGAGAGTGGGCGCACGTCGACCCGCGCTTCCGCCAGCAACTCGACAGTGCGCGTGAACTTCTCCAGCGGGTACTCCGTGTCGCGCTGCGGCACCGCCACCAGGAAGTGAAACATCAAGATCAGCCACTCGCCGGTGCTGTCGGCACGCTGGGCCGCCGCGAGGATTTCCTCAGGCTCGGTCGTCGAGAGCACGTTCATGGCGCGCAGCCGGTACGGGTCCCCGGGCGGCAGCGTCTCTGGCCCGCCCGACGCCAGCCGGGCCGTCGTGAAGTAGCGCCGCACCAGCGGAAGCACGGTCCGCGTCTCGTACTTGCCGAGCGGGTACGCTAGGTGCTCGGCGGCCGCAAAGCCCTCGTGGTCAAGGAATCCGCGGGTCTCCCAGATCACCCAATGGAGGTCGTCGGCTTGGAAGCCAGTGAAGGGATCTTGGTGGTGAGCCGCCACGTCCCACCCGTAGCGGTCGTGCAGCGCATGCACCTCCTCGAGCTTCATATAGCCGGGCTCGCCCACCCGGTCCGGCGTCACATAGGCCGTGCCCCGTAATCCGTGCTCCGCCATCAGCTTGGCCGCCACGGAGTAGTGCTCGTCGTAGCCGTCGTCGAAGGTCAGGGTAACCACGCCCCGCGTCGCGTCGACGGCGGCAAGCTCGCTCCAGTCGGCACGCACGGGCGTCGGCGACTCGGTTGATCCGTTGTCGGCCACGAGCCACACGATCTCCCGGATCGCCCCGAGGTCCGGGGTTCCCACGCGGCGCGCGGCGCCAGGGCTCAGCGTCACCGTGCTCCACTCGCCGTCCTGCAATAAGTTGGCTTCCTCGTCTTCGAAGAGCGGGATCGCCAGCACGAACGCCTGCGTGCGGTCTGCATCCGAGAAGAGATGGAACTCCAGGCCCGACAGTCGCATCACGTCGTCGACCCGAACGCGAACCTTGAGGAAGCGCTTCGTGAAGTCTAGGGGTGGGTCGTAAGGGCGGCTGTTCACAACTACGACCGGTGTGCCGTCACCGGGCGTCGTGCAGCTCAGGTGCGGTGGGTCTCCAGAGCCCGGCGCAACGATGCCACCGGACGAGACGCGGGTGAATCCGTCCGACGAGTCGAAGGACGCGAGCGGCCGCTCGCGCGCCCGCTCACTGCACCCCGACAGCAGAATCAGCGCCAGCCAAACCCCGACCGTCCATCTCGACATCGTCGCTCGCCCTCCTCCCTCAGGCGCTGACCGGATCGTTTGCCACGCTCAACTTGCCTCCTGACCTGTGAGACCGCAACCACGATTCTTGACGGTCGTTTGACGTCGCTGCATATGATGAGGGAAACTGGCATTTTGACGCCGCGCGGGAGACGGAAGCGTATGCCTGGTGGTCTCTCGCCATGGCCCCGGCCCGAGCGGGTGTAGCAGGTTGCTGGAGCGTTCCACTGTCACCCGGGTTGATTCTCGGGTCGAACCGTCCGTATATCGGCTGGACGACAGCGTGGAGATCGAGGTGCGGCTGATCGATGGCGGTACGATGCCGGAGTCAGTTGCCGAGGATGCGTGCGATTTCTCTTGCGCGGAAATCGAAGATCGCTTCCAGCTGCTGCCGGATCATCACATCGTGGGCGATCCGACCCAGCCACCATAACGGCAACTCATACTCGACGCGATCTGTCATCTCTACGCCCCGGGGTACCTGTTTGAACTCGTGGGTGTGATACCACGATTTGTAGGGCCCTCTCAGCATCTCGTCTGCAAACATGACACCCTTCTCGTACTTGGCTATCAGGGACTCCCAGCGCATCGGTAGACCGAGCCACCGAATCGTGTAGCGGATTCTCGTGCCCTGTTCAATGGTTTCGTTGGTCGCGGATTTCACCCTGAAGCTGAGCCAAGGCGGCGTGATGTCCTTCAGATTGTGAGGGTTCTCGAAGAACCTGAACACCTTCGCAGGTCCGCTCTCGATCAACTGAGTCCGCTCTAGCAGGTATTTGGGCATGCGTGAAATGAATTGGCCGGGCACCGGAGCAGGTCCAGGACCCGGCCAATTGTGAGTTGCAGGTTAATTGGTCTCGGGCAGCAACACAGCGTCGATCACGTGGATCACACCGTTCTTGGTGATGATGTCAGCAACCGTGACGTTGGCGTTGTCGATCTTGACGCCGTCAGAGAGATCGACCGTTATGCTCTGGCCCTGAAGAGTCTCGGCCGTCGCGCCGTCCGTGAGGTTGCCGGAGAAGATCTGACCGGACACCACGTGGTACAGCAGCACGTCCGTTAGCCCGTTCGCGTCGGCCAGCAGGCCATCCAGAGCACCCTCTGGCAAAGCCGCAAAAGCCTCCTCAGTTGGCGCAAACACGGTAAATGGGCCCTCGGCCTTGAGCGCGTCGACCAGGTTCGCTGCGGTCAGCGCCGTCGCGAGGGTGTTGAAGCCAGCCGCGACCGCCGTCTCCACGATGTCTCCCGTTGGAGGCAAGAGCACCTCGTCGATCACGTGAATAACGCCGTTTGTGGTAAGGATGTCGGTGGCCGTGATGTCTGCCGAGTTGACCTTGGCACCGTCCGAGAGGTCGAACAGGACTGGGAAACCCGCCAGCGTCTCGGTGGACACTACGCCATCCAAGTCACGAGCGAAGACCCTACCGTCGACCACATGATAGAGTAGCACCTCGGCGAGCGCCGCCGGGTCGGCCAGCAGTGCATCGAGGGTGCCTGCGGGCAGAGCAGCGAACGCCTCGTCGGTTGGTGCAAACACCGTGAACGGTCCGTCTGCCTGGAGCGCCGCGATCAGGCCTGCGGCTTCTACAGCAGCCGCCAATGTAGAGAAGCCGGCGGTCGCCACAGCGGTTTCAACGATGTCCAGCTCGGGCGGCAACAGCACTTGATCGATGACGTGAATGATCCCGTTATCAGCCTGGATATCACCTTGCTGCACCGTGACACCGTTCACCACGACGCTGCCCTGGGTCACCACGAGCGGCTGACCCTGAAGCGTCTCGATCGAGCTCAATCCTTCGAGCTGCGCGGCGGTGAACTCACCGTCCACGACGTGGTAGAGCAGCACCTGCGTCAGCGCGTCAGTGTCGGCCAGTAGAGCATCCAGCGCTCCGGCCGGAAGCGCGTCGAACGCTGCATCGGTGGGAGCGAACACGGTGAACGGCCCACCAGTCGTAAGGGTCGCGGTCAAGCCGGCGGCCTCAACGGCGGTGATCAGGGTGGAGAACTGACCGGCAGCGCTCGCGGTGCCGACTATGCTGTTGTCCGCCTCCACGATCGGGTCGTCGTCATCGCACGCTGTCGCCGTCAGCGCTAACCCCAGTATGGCGAGCGCAGCCAGAGTGTTCCTGCGTGATTTAACTTGTTGCATTGTTCAAATCTCCTCTGTCTAAGGTTTGTCTATATTGTCGACTGCGATTGACGGCCTTTTCGAAACCGTCGATCTACTGTCCAAGATTATAGCGCGCCCCAATCAGAATGTCAAGAGGTTGTCAACCTATTAATTAGACAATAGGTCGACAATTGTTCTGGACTGCAGATATAACGGGGCCCGCGGGTGTCGCTGTGCGATGGATTGACAGGCCACTGAGGGATCAGCGACTGGCGAGGATTGGGCTAGCCGTACCGCTCTAAGTATTTGCTAATTTTGAATTTCCGGGCGGTGTTCTGGGAACTCATGTAGCGCACTCTGCCGAAGATCGGACGCTCCGGGGCCCAGGGACGATCGTACTTGCCGAGCACCCAGGATATGCCGCTATACGAGTTGGGGTCTCTACCGTCCAACGCATACTTATTGTTGAGTTCGATCATTATCGTGTGGGCAGTCTCGGGATCCGGCGACCACTCGAGGATCTTTTTGCCCCACAACATTCGCAGGTATCCGTGGATAGTGCCATCGAGCGTAAGTTGGTGCTGCGCGGCATTCCACAGCGGGTCGTGGGTTTCGGCTCGCTCGAATTGGTTCGGGGTGTAGAGGTAAGTGCGGATATCATGCCGGTGCGCATCGAGCGTGCTCCGTGCCCACTCCGGCAACGAACGGTAGGACTCGAAGTCAGGCGACTGAACGCAGGTATTGAAGCCTAGCTCCCTCCAGGTCACGAGTTCGTCCAAGAACGATTCGGCGTTTTCATCTACTCCCCACCAGCCCCGACGCTGTCCTGCGGCGGCAGTTTCGATGCGGTCCGGCAGCCAACCCTGGTGGTCGAGCAGCGTCTGGACGACCTCGTACGCAGAGATGTGCCCGAAGTGGAGGTGCGGTGATAGGCCGCTAGTTGCGCCCGCCTCCGGGTGGCTTCTGAGCTCTGCGTAACGCGGCAGCTGCTCATTGATGAAGTTGCGCAGAATTCGGCGGGCCGCTGCGGACCCTCCTGGCAACACGACGGGTGGCACACTGTGGTCAAGCGGGATTCTGCTAATGCCATCGCTGTCTTCGAGGAGCGTCTGCAAGTCCGCGCGTGGCCAACGACCCTGGATCTCGCTTGGCAGAGGGCCGCATTGCGGAAGGTGCTTTCCCTGGAGCGGCCTGGGGTTCGGAAGATCGTACAGGCAGTCCGCCAGGTGCCTGTGCAAGAAGCGCCGGAAGTGATGGGCGGACGTGAACGTCTTCGCCGGCAGGCGGAGCGGGATCAGCCCACTGGAATCGACTTTCTCCATCAGGACCGGCACCTGCGCGGCCGCCTTGGCCACCATTTTGGGAATGAAGAAAGCCGGGTAATCATCCGTTACTATGACGCAGGCATGTTGAGCCAGTGCGGACAACAGGCCTTTCCCGGCACCCGGGGAGTCCTCCAAATAGGGGTAGTACATCACCCGGGTGCGACGTAACGCAGCGTCATTGTCGACCATTCCCTGCAGGATGAACCGGTGGATTCTGTCACTGGCCCACGGATAGTCCGACCTGAGAGCCTCGAATACCAACAGCGGACTGCTGAGTTGCTGCGCCCATGACACCGCCCGGTCGAGGCTGTGATTCCAGTGGGTGCGCCTGAATGACGTCATCCAATAGAGGACGAATGCACCACCTGGTGCTACCTGACCGGCGTTCGCTGCCGTGGTGCGTGACTGCGAACCGCTGGGCGACTCCACCATCGCTGCCGGTCTTACCCCGCTCCTACCGACTTTGAAGTGTTGTCCCATTCGGGGTGGGCCAGCTCCCGCAGCTTCTCGCGGAACTCCGCCAACCCAGCAACCCGTTGCGCTCCCACAGACTCCAAGACCTTGCGATAGGACTGCGCCGCCTGGCCCCCGACTATCAGTGCAATGTCGTCGCGCAGCATCTGGCGCAGGGCTCTGAGTTCTACAACTAGCCGGGGATCGCCCGCAGGGTGGGTTATGCTGAGCGCCACGGCCCTCGCCTCGGTCTGTTCCGCCGCTCGTGCAATGTCGGATCCGGGAAGGTCCTGCCCGAGATATGTCACGTGCCAACCGTCGAGTTGGGCGGCCGCCGCCACCAAGATCGCACCGATCTCGTGACGCTGGTGCACCGGCGTCGCCACGACTATCCGGGAGGCTCCGTTGTTCGGCTGTAGGACCGACGTGACATCAGCCAAAGTGTGTAGGACTACGCTGGAGGCCAAGTGCTCGTGACCCGGTGTCAACCGGCCTTCGCTCCAGAGTGCGCCGATCTGGTGCATGAGGGGTGTCACGACCGACTCGAGGAAGACCGACGGCTGCAATGCTATGACAGCCCTTCCGAAAGCGGACCGGAGCCAGTCCGAGTCGAGCGCTCTCACGGCGTCGAGACACTCCGCGAGCAAGACGGCAGCATCCTCCTGAGCCCGCTCCCCGGGCCCAAATTCAGCTGGGCTCACTGCCTCTCGTCTGTCCTCTTGGACCAGGTCCCGCAACTCGTCCACCTTCAAGTGCGCCAGCTGCCCGACTCGTCTGCCACCTGCCACTGCCTCCCGTATCAAGCGCAGGCGCTCGATATCGCCATCCGAATAGAGCCGCCGCCCTCCCTCGCTGCGTCCAGGGGTTACGACCGAGTAGCGCTTCTCCCAGGCCCGCAACACATCGGGCGTAAGTCCTGAGCGACGTGAGACCACCTGTATCGGATGGCGCTTCGCTTCTGAACTCTTTTGCGTGCTTTCCATGGTTCGACCAAAGTAGGACAACGTCCAAGTAATGTCAAGATGATAAATTGGACGAACACTTGACAATCGCACGGCATCGGCGTACGTTGTTGGACATCAGTTAGACGTTTGCTGGCTGGGAGGTCCGATGGTCCAGTGAAAGCTGGCTGATGACGCCACGGTTTACGCCGTCGGCCGGCCCGAGCGTCGACGCATCACTCAACCCACTCTTGGAGGCAGTAAAGATGAAAGCGCGCAACATTTTTGCCAGTGCCGCTGCAATCGCCCTGATGGGGGCTGCAGCACCCACTTTCGCTCAATCGTACATGCAGGAGTCCAGGCCGGACATCGTGGAGGTTGCGACCTCCGCTGGCTCGTTCACCACGCTCGTTACCGCTCTTAAGGCAGCCGGCCTGGTCGAGGTGCTACAGGGTAAGGGCCCGTTCACCGTCTTCGCCCCCACGGATGAAGCTTTCGCCAAGCTGCCTGCGGGAACCGTAGAGGACCTGCTCAAGCCCGAGAACAAGGAGAAGCTCCAGGCGATCCTGACCTACCACGTGGTAGCTGGTCGCGTCATGGCCAGCGACGTGGCGGGCATCAGCTCTGCCGAGACCGTGCAGGGCCAGTCACTCACCGTTTCGGTCCAGAACGGCGCGCCGATGGTTGACAACGCCAAGATCATTCAGACGGACATCGCCGCCAGCAATGGCGTGATTCACGTGATCGACAGCGTAGTAATCCCAAGCAGCAACTAGTAAACTTACCATTTTGGGGGGAGGGCGCGTCCTTTGCTCTCCCTCCACCACCACAACTCTCATTGAATCATGGCCACGCGCGATCTTGAACGCCGGATACTGCTGACCGGGGCCACCGGCTACGTCGGTGGCCGACTCCTCGAAGCCCTCGAGTCGCGCGGCCTCGAGCTGAGATGCATGGCTCGTCAGCCAGAGTTCCTCCTTCCCCGGGTCGCAACATCGACTGAAGTGGTCTCGGGCGATGTCTTCGACCGCGCCTCGCTCGAGGCGGCACTACACGGAGTCCACACCGCCTACTACCTGGTGCACAGCATGGGTGCCAAGGGGGACTTCGAGCGCGACGACCGCACGGCTGCAGCGAACTTTGCGGCTGCGGCTAGAAAAGCTGCAGTAAGACGGATCGTTTACCTCGGTGGGTTGGGGGGCGGGAGGGACCTCTCGAAGCACCTGGCGAGTCGTCAGGAAGTGGGCCGCATCCTGCGCGAGTCTGGCGTGCCGACCGTGGAGTTTCGCGCGTCGATAATAGTCGGGTCAGGCAGCTTGTCATTTGAGATGATCCGAGCACTCGTAGAGAAACTCCCCGTCATGATCACGCCGCGGTGGGTAAGCGTCAAAGCGCAGCCGATAGCCGTTGAAGATGTCGTTGCCTATCTGGCCGGGGCGCTAGACCTCACGCACGACGAGAGTGTCGTGTTCGAGATCGGGGGATCAGATTGCGTGTCGTACGGCCACATCATGAAGGAGTACGCACGGCAACGCCGCCTGCGTCGTCTCATGATTCCGGTACCGGTTCTCACACCGGCGCTCTCGTCGCTCTGGCTTGGCCTGGTCACTCCAGTCTACGCGCGGATAGGGCGCAAGCTAGTCGATAGCCTACGCAATCCGACTGTAGTAAACGATGACTCGGCTCTGCGTGCATTCCAGCTACGTCCAATGGGGGTGGCTGAGGCGATCTCCCGTGCCCTGCAGAACGAGGACCGTGAGTTCGCACTCACGCGTTGGTCCGATGCGGTCTCGTCTCCCGGTGTTGCCGGCACTGGAGGTGCCGGCAGCCGCTCCGGCTCCAGAATCGTGGACTCGCGCACGGCTCGGGTGGGTGTCCCGGCGAAACAGGCTTTCCGACCAGTTCGCCGGGTTGGTGGCAGCGTGGGGTGGTACTATGCTAACTGGCTATGGTGGCTGCGGGGCCTCGCGGATCTGCTAGTGGGAGGTGTTGGATCGCGCCGAGGACGCCGCCATCCTGAGTGGCTCCGTCCAGGCGACACGGTCGATTTCTGGCGGGTGGAGGCCGTGGAGCCAGACCGGCTGCTGCGTCTCCGTGCAGAGATGAAGTTACCCGGACGCGCCTGGCTGCAATTCGAGGTCGAGAATGAAGGAGCAGGTGCGAGAATCACGCAGACAGCGGTGTTCGATCCGGTTGGACTGGCAGGTTTGCTCTACTGGTATGCTCTATATCCGATACACACGGTCATGTTCGCGGGGATGCTCCGCGCCATAGCAAGAGAGGCAACCTCGGGACAATGAGTCGGCGATCGCGACGCGGCAAGTCACCACCACAGGCACGCACTGAGGTTCAGTCGCATTCGGTACTGGCCAGTGCGATTCCTGCGACGGCGTACGTTCGTCGTGCGAGACGCACCTCATCTGACTTCACTCTGGTCCCGCCAGCGCGACGGTCCTACATTGCTCGACAGTTCACATCATCACACTCCCAGCAACGGAGAGTTGTTACTGTGCGCTGTCGAACCCAGCTTCACCTCATCCTAGCCACTCTCACACCGCTCGCGTTTGTCACATGTGGCGGCGATTCCGAGTCGGTTCCGGAGATCTCGGCCGCCGAAGTGACCGCCGAGGTGCCCGAACTGGACGCCGTACACGAGCTGATGTACCCGCTCTGGCACGATGCATTCCCCGACAAGGACTACGACGCGATCCGCGAGTTGGTGCCTCAGTTCGAGCCGCTGCTGGCGGCCGTGGACTCGGTGCAGCTTCCCGGCATCCTACGAGACAAGCAGGAGCCATGGGATGAAGGCAAAGTGGTGATGCTGGCCGCATTTGCGGGTCTGAAGGAGACCGCCGCAGCCGGCGACAACGAACGCATGCTAGGGCATACGGAGGCCTTCCACATGGCCTACGAGCAACTGGTGCGGGTGATCCGGCCGGTGGTGCCCGAGCTCGCGGCCTTCCACCAGGAACTCTACAGGCTCTATCACTACTACAACCCGACCAACGACCTAGCGAAGATCCAGGAGACGGTAGCGGCCATGGCGGACAAGATGGAGCCGCTCCGGGCCGCGACGCTGTCAGGTAGGGTGGCCGACCGTCAAGCCGATTTCGATGCGGCCGTTACAGCGCTCGGCGAACAGGTGCGCGAACTCGCACAAGCCTTGGAGACGGCGGACAGAGAGGCACTCCAGGCCGCGTTGGAGGCGGTTCACACCGCCTACATGGCCGTGGAAACACTGTTCGACTGAGTGTACTGTTTGACGCGCAACGTGTTTCCGATCGTCCTACGCCTCAACGCCGAGGTCGCTGCCCGCGCCCGCGTGTTCTGCATCGAGGTGATCTGGCTGACGCAGTCAAAGCTATAGAGAACTGGGGGCGTAACTCGGAACCTACCTTCTGCCGTACCCGCCGAACGCGGTGATTATCAGCCTCTCGCGGGCTCGGGTCAGCCCCGTTTGCCTGGCTAACATGTCAGCGTTTCCGCTAGTGCCGCTTAGATTGCTTAGCTTGGCAGCTAACCAACGAATCGGTGGCTCGGTTGAATCTCTTGTTCGCGGGATTCCGTAAAGCAAACAGACGCCATTTACTACAGGAGCAGTATGCCACCTGATGTACTTGGGGGCCTTGTTGGGGTCTTGGGAACGGTTAGCCTCGGGATACTCGTGCTCGTGGGCATGAGAATGCGTTTCACCCACAAGATGCAGGGCCAGAATAGAACCAAGGAGTTCGAGCAGATCACGGATGCCCTGGACGCGCTGCACGAGCAGACCCACTTGCTCCGCGAGGATGTCTCAGAGTTGCAGGAACGTCTCGATTTCCATGACCGGCTGCTGACCCAGCCGAGACATGAGCGGGTGGACACGCCGGCATAGTCACTGGGTCCGGGCGGCGAGTTGGCTACACAATGATGCAGTGGAGTTCGGACGGCACACCCGTGATGGCTAGCTACCGCGATATACCCGAACTCTGGACAGATCGATTGCGGAACGAGGTATCCGGGAGCAGCATTCACTGCGGCGCAAGTTCGCGAGTGAGCTGAAGCACACGCCGCTCAAGGATCTGTGTGAGCTGGGAGGTTGGAGAGACCCTCAGACTGTGCTGAAGTCCTACCAGCGGCCCGATGAGCACACAATGCGCGAGCGCACTGAAGCATCGGAAGGCACTCTGAGGCCCCGAACCGACAGCAAAACCGACAGCAGACCGGCAAGCTAAACCCCGCCCAAACAGTAAGTTCAAGCAGGGCAATAAGTTAACCATGGGCCAGGGAGGAGTTGAACCTCCGGCCTCACGCTTATCAGGCGTGCGCTCTAACCACCTGAGCTACTGGCCCTCGTACAGAACCTAATGTAGCGACCGAAGCGCCGCGGTAAAGCCAAGCCCCTTCGACACCAATTCCGCCCCCACCTCACCACCGCATCATCAGCGCCAGCCACCGGGTTTCGACATCCGGCAAGTGCCACCCATGGCGCCGAGCTAGGGCAGTTCGTTGGTTCATGCCGCCCACCGCCGGGCTGGGCGGTGTGCGGTTTGGCTGCCCGCCTACCTACTCCCACTCAGCCGGTTGACGACCGTGCCGCGGCTCGTCATCCAGCTCGAACTCCTCCTCGAACTCGTCGTACTCGTCCTCGTAGGCCTCATCCTCGTCATCGTACACGCCTTCGTCGTCTTCTTCGACGTCGTAGCCGTCTTGCCATTCGTCATCATCAATACGCTGGTCGATCAAGGGCAAGAGCGACGATTCCCAGGACAACATGGTATCCTCCGAAACTCCTCTTAGTAGAGTGGGACTCTGCGCTACCCATGCGCAACACGTGCCTGCCGGGTAGCCCTCCTACGCACACCCGCATCGAGGGTGCGCTTGCGAAGCCGGATTGCGTCCGGCGTCACCTCGATTAACTCGTCGTCTTCAATGAACTCGAGTGCCAACTCGAGGGTGACCTTGCGCGCCGGCTCGAGCAAGATGTTCTCATCTGACGCGGCCGCGCGAACATTGGTGAGTTTCTTCCCCTTGCCTACGTTGACCTCCATGTCACCCGGCCGCACGTGCTCCCCCACGATCATCCCCCCGTATACCAACGTCCCGGGCTCTATAAACAGAGTACTCCGCTCCTGCAGACCGTACAATGCATAAGCTACAGCCTCTGCCTCCCGATCCGCCACCAGTACACCCCGCCTCCTCCCACCGAGTGGCCCAGCCCAGGGGCCGTACTCCAAGAAGCGATGGTGCATCGTGCCCTCACCTCTGGTCTCGGTCAGGAACTCGGAACGGAAGCCGAACAGTCCCCGCGCCGGAATTGTGAAGCTCATGCGCACCCGGCCCCGGCCAGGATTGGTCATGTCGATCATCTCGCCGCGACGCGTGCCCATCCGCTCGATCACCACGCCCAGCATCTCCTCCGGGACGTCGGCCACAAACTCCTCATAAGGCTCGAGGCGCTCACCGTCAACCCCCTGACGGGTGATGACTCGCGGACGGCTGACCTGGAATTCGTAGCCCTCGCGACGCATGGTCTCCATGAGGATCGCGAGATGCAGCTCTCCCCGACCGGAGACCAGCAATACGTCGGGTTGATCCGTATCCTCTACACGCAGAGCCACATTTCGCTCCATCTCCCGGAACAGCCGCTCGCGAACCTGCCTGGTGGTCACGAACCTGCCGTCACGCCCAGCAAAGGGAGAGTCGTTAACCATGAAGTCAGCAGAGATGGTCGGCTCCTCCACAGCAATCCCGCGTAGCCGCTCCAATCGCGTGACGTCGGTCAACGTCATCCCTATCTCGATATCGTCAATCCCGGCCAGAGCCACGATGTCCCCGGCAGCGGCTCTTTCCACTTCCACTCGTTCGAGCCCTTTGAATCCATAGAGCTTCTGCACTCTGCCCTTGATGGCTTCATCTTCCGCCACGTCACCCGCCTCCCCAAGCGGTAGCAGCGCCACTGTCTGCCCCACCCATACCTGCCCCCGCTCGACACGTCCGATCGCCACCCGGCCGAGGTAATTGGAGTAATCGATGGTCGACACGAGCATCTGGAACGGGGAGTCGGGGCCGCCGGGAGGAGCGGGAATAGTGGCTACTATTGCGTCAAACAGGGGGCCGAGGTCGGCTGATTGACGATTGACGATTGACGATTGACGATTGACGATTGACGGTGATTCGTCATCCGCGACGACGTGTTCATCAACCATCGTTCCCGTCGCCCAGCCATCCCGCGCCGATGCATAGAGAAACGGTGCATCAAGCTGGTCCTCTGATGCCTCGAGATCCATGAACAACTCCAAGACTTCGTCGTGCACCTCCGAGGGGCGCGAGTCGGATCGATCCACTTTGTTGATGACGACAATCGGCTTGAGACCCAGTTCCAGCGCCTTACGCGTCACGAATCGTGTCTGCGGCATCGGCCCCTCAGCGGCATCCACCAGGAGAATCACACCCTGCACCATCCGCAGTATGCGCTCGACTTCGCCCCCGAAATCCGCATGCCCCGGTGTGTCCACGATGTTGATCTTGACATCGTTCCACGTCACGGCGGTGTTCTTGGAAAGGATCGTTATTCCCCGCTCGCGCTCCAAGGGATTGGAGTCCATGACCCGCTCCTGCACCTGTTGGTTGGAGCGGAAGACCCCAGCCTGACGGAGCATCTTGTCGACCAGGGTGGTCTTACCGTGATCGACGTGCGCGATGATAGCAACGTTGCGGGTTTCCAAGTCGATGGCGCCCTAGGTTATCGTTCTGTCACACTTAGCCGAAGCGGAGCATTATAGAAGAAGCAGGGGCTCGGAAGCAAGGAGAGCGGGGAGCAGGATGGTCAGCTATCAGCTCCCGGCTTTCGGCTCCCCGCTCCCGGCTCCCAGCTCCCCGTCGCCACACCCCGCCCCACGATTCTCTATTTGCAGTGTCACGTGGTTGATGCCCATAGTGGCCAAGCGCTGCTGCACGGTCTCCAACACAGGCTGGTTTTGTTGTGGATCCGGCACAACTGCATGGCCACTCATGGCGACCACGCCTGAAGTGACAGTCCACACATGCAGGTCGTGTACCTCTCGAACACCGCTCACACTCGTGATCGCGCTTGCCACGTCGCCCAGGTAAATATGACCCGGTGTTGCCTCGAGCAGTACGTCCACGCTCTCGCGGACCAGACGCCATGCACCCATCAGAATCAACAGCGCGATAACCACTGAGACGATGGGATCTGCTAGCGTCCACCCCGTCACCATAATCACGCCTCCAGCCAACACAGCGCCTACCGAACCCAGGAGATCACCCAGTATGTGCAGGTAGGCTCCGCGGACGTTGAGCGAGTCCTCGTGTCTCCCGTGGAGGATTCTCAGCGCAATCGCGTTCCCCAACAGACCGACGCTCGCTATCACAAACAGTAGCTGTGGCTCTATCACCGGCGGATGCTGGAACCGCCCAATCGCGTGCCAGACGATCAGCCCGGCAAGTACGAAGAGCACGGCTCCGTTCACCAGGGCCGCCAGGATCTCCAGCCGCACATAGCCGTATGTCTTCTCTGGCGTGGCAGGTCGCTCGGCTATCCAGGAGGCGAACAGGGCCAGAGCAACGGCTGCCGAGTCAGTGAGCATGTGTCCGGCATCAGCCAGCAGCGCGAGTGAGTTGGCCAACCAGCCACCCGCGACCTCTACTAGCATGATCGTGACGGTGAGGACCAGTACCAGCCTGAGGAGTCGAGCGTGCTTCCGCGTGGGCGTTCCACCAGCGCACGTGAGTGAGTTGTCCGATCCTGGATGCGTCGCCACTTGCTCCGTTCCGTATCAGGGTGTCACGTCTTACCTTAACACCATCGGGCCCACATGGAAGAGATGACCCTAGGTTCCCTACTAGTGCGCGCGGCGATTGTCGTCGTGCTGTTGGCAACCAACGCCTTCTTCGTTGCTGCTGAGTTCGCGCTAGTTGCCTCCCGCCGTACGCGCATCGAAGAAATGGTCCGGCAAGGAGATCGCAAGGCCAGGATCGTGCAGACTGCGTTGCAGGACCTCTATCGCCAGCTCTCGGCGGCACAGCTTGGCATCACGCTCGCCTCGATACTGCTAGGCTACGTTGCCGAAGACACTGTCGCCGTCGTATTGCATAACTGGGTGTCCAGCCTGCCTCCGGTGGTGAGCTTTCTCGGACGAGCGACATTCATATCGGTCGTTGCAGTCCTTGTCATCACAGCACTGCACGTCGTCATAGGTGAACAGGCGCCGAAGGCGTGGGCGATCACCAATCCAGAAGTCACCAGCCGTTGGATCGCAGCGCCACTCATATTCTTCTCCTTGGTAACCCGACCGCTCACCAACTCCCTCAACTGGGCTTCCAGCCGGTTGGTACGTCTGCTCGGCATCAGAGGCACGCCCGAAGAGCTGGAGAACATCCATTCTCCCGAAGAGATCGTGATGCTCGTAAAACAGACCCACGAGTCCGGTCGGTTGGACGACCACGATGTCAGAATGATCGAGGGCGTGTTCGAGTTCACCGAGAAGAACGCCCGAGAAGTAATGACGCCCCGCACCGAGGTCATCGGCCTGCCCGCCGATCTCCGCATCGAGCAAGCTCTCGATCGAATCGCCGACGCCGGTCGGTCCCGCTACCCCGTATATCAGGATTCGCTGGACGATGTCGTCGGAATCGTGCACGTGAAGCAAATGCTGAGTGCCGCAAGGCGTGATTCCGGCGACAAGGTGTCGTCTTTAATGCGCGCACCGCTGTTCGTGCCGGGCACCCGTGAAGTGGAAGACGTCCTAGCTGACATGCAACGGCTCAAGACCCACATGGCAATCGTCCTCGACGAGTACGGCGGAACCGCCGGCATTGTCACGATGGAGGATCTGATCGAAGAGATAGTGGGAGAGATCTACGACGAATATGATGAGGCCGGGCCGGGACCCACCACCGGGACCGACTTCATAACGGTCCCCGGTGACATGGAGATAGTTGATCTAAACAAGAGATACGGATTCTCGATCAATGACGCAGACTACCAGACGATCGGAGGTTTCGTGTTCGGGCAACTGGGGCGCTTGCCAAAAACGGGTGACCGGGTGCGGTCGGACCGCCTCACTTTCGAAGTCTTGGACATGGACGCACGACGGGTGGAGACGGTGAAGTTGATTCCCAATGAGGCCGACGCCGAGCAGCCGCCCACCTAGCCTTTGCCGGCTACACTATTCTGCGCGAGCCGGGCAGCAAGGGCTACGGCCTCCTTCATAGAGCCCGGATCCGCAACCCCCTGACCGGCAATATCAAAGGCCGTTCCGTGATCTGGCGCGGTGCGGACGAATGGCAGACCAAGGGTCACATTCACTCCCTTACCGAAGCCAACGATCTTCACGGCCGTCATGCCAACATCGTGGTAAGGGGTGAGCACAGCGTGGAATTCACCCCGTAGCGCCCTAACAAACACGCTGTCGGCAGGCAACGGTCCCGTGGCGCCGAGTTCCCTTGCAGCCGGTGCAAGCACCTCTAATTCCTCGCTCCCGAACAAGCCACTCTCGCCAGCATGTGGATTCAATGCACAGAGCGCGATTCGCGGTTCAGCAATACCCCACCATTCTCTCAGAGCCCGCACCGCAAGCCGGCCCACGCGCACCACCCGATCGATAGTCACCGCATGCACAACGTCCCGTAACGGCATGTGCGTGGTAATCAGTACGACCCGCAATCCGCCTGCCGTTAGCATCATCGCGGTTTCCACACCGCCAGAAAGCGCACCAAGCCATTCGGTGTGTCCGGGGTACTCATATCCTGCCAAGTGCAAGGCGCGTTTCTCGGCCGGACCAGTCACGACCGCTTGAATGGTACCGGACAAGGCCAGGGCAACAGCCTCCTCAACCTGCAGCGCTGTGAGGCGGCCAGCGTCTGCCGCTGATACCGCGAGCGTGTCACTACCGGTCCCGCTCCCCGCCACCGACTCGCCAACCACTATCTGCTCCGCCGGCATACCAGAGACCAATTCGCCGGGCCCGATCACGACATAATCCGCTCCCTCCGGCGGAGACTGCAACATCTTTCTCACGATCTCCGACCCGATTCCTCGCGGATCGCCGAGCGTAACTGCGATGCGAGGCCGCACGCGCGCCCTCAGAGTCTTATCGCTACGTACGTGCCTGCACGAAGCATCTGGAGAAACCGGTCGATTCCATTTTCCTCCGCTAGCCTCGGACTGAGTTGATCTCGCAACTCCTCGAACGTTGCAAGCCCTCCGGCACTTGCGCCCTGGAAGATCACAACGGCGTACGTCATACGCCCGTTGCCCCGATCCTGCTCGATCGGCCCCACGATGTCACCGCGTTCGGCGCCCGCCAGCGGTTCGCGATATGCCTCCGGCAAGTTCTCGCGCGGGGCGTTCTCGGCCACACGCTGTTCGGATCGAGCGTGGTGTATGCGAACCAGCGAGTCGTAGGGCACTCCGGCCTGCAGCATCGATTTCACAGAGTCGGCTTCGAGTCGTGCCGCTGCCCGGTTCGCAGCGGTGACCTCCGGCGAGATCAGGATATGGCGAGCCTGAACTGCTGCCGGCTCGGCTCGCTGCACTTGGATGATGTGAAATCCGAATTCGGTGAATACGGGGTATGAGAACACACCTGGCCGGAGTCGGAACGCGGCCTCCTCGAATTCCCGCACCATCCCCTCCCCTCGCCTGAACCAGCCCAACTCACCTCCGCGGTCTTTGCTGCCAGGATCGGCAGAGTACTGCTGCGCCAACGTGGCAAAGTCAGCGCCGTCGTTCAACAGCTGTCTGATGGAGTCAGCCAGCACATACGCTGCCTGGAGGGAGGCGCTGTCCGGCTCGGAAGCAACCACGATTTGCCGAAAGCTCACTGTAGGCGGCCGCTGACCGAATTGATTCTTCACTCGCTCATAGAAAGCTCGTAGTTCTGACTCGGTGGGCGGGAGAGGAACGATGTCCCCACGCGTTTTCAGTTCCCTTATCAGCGCCTCCTGTAACAACTGTCGCCTTTGCTGACGGGAGAGCCAGAGCCGGTAGTCATCAATCGACTTGAACCCGACCCCCTGAAGCTCACGTTCCAGATCGAGCTGGGATGGGACCTGATCGCGGATGTTGCGAAGGGTTTCCTCGACGGCGCTCTGCACCTCCTCGTCGGTGACTTCCACCATGGTGTCGCGCTCGGCAGCTTGGACCATCAACTCCTGGTCGATCAGGCCATCGAGCAGTTGCCGCTTGAATGCTGTTAGGGCCTGGGGATCAGTGGGAATTTGCCCTCCTTGGCCCTGGTAAGTGTTCATTTGTTCGACCAGCCGGGATTCAGGGATCGGCGTATCCCCGACGATCGCGACAATCCGGTCCACTCGCTCCCGCAGAACCTCCTGCCCGAGCGCCCCTTGCGAACCGCTAACCAGACCAAGGACAGCCAAAATAGAGACGGCCGTACTCCTATTCATTCTCGTGCTCCTTCGCTGGAGCGGAGTCTACTGCTTGGGAATGGTTCCCGACCCGCTCAGAATTCTCTAGTAATACCCGGAGGCGCGCGCCATGAGCCAGAGCCCGGTCTACACCTTCCAGTGAGACTTCCCACTCCATCTCGGCACGCAGTCGCTCTGCCAAGAACGGCGGCACAAGCACCAGCAACGCCAGATCACTCGTCACCTCCGCCATGTAGCGGTCGACTGCTGCGGCCGCAACACGCACTCTCTCGGTTGGGTCCTGCGCCCCGGCAAGCGCGGAATCCAGGGCCATGGCGCTGCGCAGTTGTCCCAGTTCCCATGCCATGGCCTCCTGCAACTCTGCAAGGTCTGGCTCGGTGAGCCCGTAGCCCGCCTCCCTAGCCTCCCGCTCCAAGACCTCGTTGCGCATCAGGCTCCTGAGGAATTGCTTCAGTTGCTCGTCGTCAGCTTGGCGTACCGTAGCGGCGTAATCGGGCGTCAACGCCCTTAGCCAGCGCACCAGATCAGCCGCCGTGAATCTTCCGCCCTTGTAGGTTCCCAGCACTTGACCCAGTCGTCTCGCGTGGGTTGGGTCCTCCGCAACCTCTCTAGTCTTCTCAAGTGCGTCCCCGTTCACGACGATTTCCCACCGCTCCTCCAGTTCGCCTGCGAATGCCACGTTCATTCGCTGGATCATTAGATCCTGTATCGCAGTTGTGAATTCCTCCCTCACTTCTCCCAGTAGCGGCCGCTTTATGATGTGGTACCCTATGGCTGATTCAGTAACAGCCGATACTTCACCAGGGCTCAGTGAGAAAGCCACCTTGTCGAACTCCGGGACCGTCTCGCCTGGGCCAATCAATCCGAAACTGCCGCCCTCAACTCGCGATACCGAGTCCTCGTTCTCACGATTCGCCTCAATCCACCCAGTTGCACCACTCGCCGCCACGGCTCTCAGCTGCTCTGCTCGACGCCGCCTAGCAACCTTCTCGGCCTGGGTCATTCCCGCAGGTGCGCTTACCAGAATGTGGTAGATGAGCCGATGATCTCCCGCTTGGTAGGCGCTGTCCACTGCGGCATCGTCTACCACCACTCTTTGGCCGACAATCTCCCGGTGATAGTGTTTGATGATCTGCAACTGCGCATCGTCCCACATGGCATTCAGCACAGTGGCCGAATCGAGCAGTGAGTCTCCCTGGGCTAGTCGCTGGGCGAACAGAGAATAATCGACCCACAGGCCCGCGAGCCTTTCCAACACATCCCTTTCCAACGGCACGTAGCTCCCACGAGCCGCTATTTCGGCTAACCTGTCAACCGGGAACTCCTGACCGCCAGCTCGCGCTACAACACCGCCCCGTCCGTCTGGAGCATCGCCGCCACAGCCAAGTAGAGAGAAGAGACTTACGATTAACAAGCCCCCGTGGGCCACCCGGATGCTACTCCTCACCTAGCGGAACTCCTCGCTTTCTGTGTATCGACGGTGTCGCCAGCGAATCTCAGTCGCTCTGCTTTCAGGATGGCCCGATCCAATCCGCCATAAGAGAACTCCCAGTCTGCTTCACGGCGGAGTTTGCGAGCCAAGAACGGGGGTACCAGCGTGACCCTGTCACCGGCAACGAGGATTCCAACCATGTATTGGTCGAGCACCTCACGAGCTATCCGCTCTCTTTCTCCTGCCCTTGCATGCGTCATGGCAGAGTCAACCTTCATTGCGATTCGCACTCCGGCTAAACGTCCGTCGAATTCCTCCCTCATCACTGTG
>JBDHKN010000119.1:0-14210 GCA_039586365.1 Gemmatimonadota bacterium
GCCGGGTGGCTCCGTACGATGAGGCGCCCAGAGACAGGACAGTCACCGGATGAACTCGCAGGGCTTCTGCCGCGGTGAGTGTGGCAATCACTGATGCGGGGAAGGAAGCGGATGCTCCCACCGCAATCGTATCTCCGGCAGATACACCGGCACGACTCAAGATGTGCACGAGGAGTCCGGCCATGTCCGGGTTTGTGGTGGTCCGCTTCGCCTCCAACTGACCGAGAGTCGTGAACAGCGGGGTGTATTCCGGACCGACCAGACAAGTGCGGTTGGGATCCAGCGATTCACTGATCGGAATTCCCGCTGTCTCACAGAACCTCGCTACAGCGTTGGTCGCCTCGAACATGCGATTTGCTGCCTCACGCATCTCCTGTGACCATGGTATGGATCGCGCAGGGGAGATAGTCTGCAGAACCGGCCAGGCGATAAGGCTCACCATCGCAGCCAGTATGATCTTGACCTTCACGCAGCCAGCTACAGGCAGACCGGGTTTCACAACAACCTCACACCAAGCTCATCAACCGACCCAGCCAACCGATCACCACAGTCACGGTCACCAGCGCAGCCGTAGTCACCACGACACCCTGCCGGTCGAACTGGTTTGCTATCAGTCCAGGGATCACCCAGCCTATCACTCTGAATTCGAGGGAGAGCGGGAAGATGTAGGGGAAAAGTTCGAACCAGAGCAGCGCCCACAACCCGCCAACGAGGATCAGAAAGACGAAACGACGTCGTCCGAACAGGATGAACCAACGACAGGAAAGCCGGTAGACGGCTAGCGCTAGTAGAGCCGCGACCAGTGTGCCAGCGATCCTCTGTGGCTCCTGGAGGAAGAGCACGAGGTAGCTGGGTACTATGATCCCGCCGGGATAGAGTCCAGTCAGACCGATAAACCCCAGCGAAACCAGCAACCCTACAAAAGGGACTTCAAACACCACAGTATCTCAAATATCCCAAGGTTCACACACCCGTCTCCAGTGCGCCACCAGAGACTCACCCGCTCCTGCGATATTCCCGAATCCGAACACGATTCCTCCCGTGTCACCTATGCCCGACATCACCGTCTGAGTCATTCTCGACGGTCGGGTCCTGTGGAGCACTTCGACCGGCACCTCGTCAGAGCGCCCTAGACGTCGCCGGAGGACCGGTGCGTGTAGTCCGCACACATAGAGGCGATCGAATCGACTCAGGCCTCCCCCTGCCAGCGACTCCACCCACTGGAGCGTCCGGTCACCTCTATCGGAACGCAGATTCAACAGACCGACGCATGGTTTGGGGTCTGTACCCAGTGCGCTCATGACCTTGTCGTGGATGAGCAGCGTGGATTCGGGGTCGTTGGCCGCGAACGCGTTCACCAGATAGCAGTCGGTTTGGGCGTTGCTCGGCCGGTACCGCCAGATCCTGAGAGCCCCGCTGTCGCGGCGGGTCCGTGCAATGCCCTGCCGTATCGTCTCGTCACCCACACCGAGCGAACGGGCAACCGCACACACCAGATCGATGTTCTCACCGAATTCCGAGACAGTTGGCTCAGGCCCGCCCCCCGCCAACGCCGACGCTGTCCGCGGCGGCACCTCTATCAACTCTCCCCCTTGCTCGGCGACCGTAAGGCGGAACTTCGGAACGCACTCCTGCTGTGGCACAAACACGCGGGCTCCCTGCGGGATATCCAACCCAATCACCGAGACTACTTCGTCCCGTGTCTTACCCATGGCAGCCGTGTGGTCGACGCGGAAGTTGGTGACGAGGACCAGGTCAGGCTTGATCAACCGGTGGGTTTCCACGAGGTGGTTCTCGGGGTGGATGCTCATGATCTCGACCACCACGGTGTCAACACCCAGGTTGGCCCCCAAGCGGACGAAGTGTTTCTGCTCGATGATGGAAGGGTGACCGCGCCTTGGGACCTCCTGCTCCGAACCATCCGGTAGTATGCGGGCAGCTTGAGATCCGGTGGTCTTGGCCAGAACCTGTCGTCCACTGTTCCGCAGCACCGAGGCGAGCGTTCGTGTGACACTAGACTTCCCCCGGGTTCCAGTGACCGCGATGACGAGCGCGATGGCTCTCCGATGACGGTCCAACCGGGTTCGCTCTAGAGTCAGACAGGCGAACGCAACGGCGGTCGATAGCAGCAATAGGACCAGAGTCATAGCCACACGGTTAGGGGGATGGCTGCGACCGAGAGTGCCTTAAGCTATGGACCGGCTATAGACTCTGCCAGGCAGCACGTACACCCATAAGCAGGGGGTAGCCCTAGCAGCAGCCCGCGAGCACGTCGCGCAACACAGCGAAACCGAGGACGTGAGGCAGGGCAATCCTCCCCCAAACGATAGGCCTACCTCTGGTCAGGTCCGGTCCCCGAATCGACAGCTGGCGCGAGCCGGTGCAGACTAACCATGAACGGCCCCCCTTGTTCGGGCTGCCCCTGCACACGCAGCGCCGCATACGGCACGCGCCCCGCGGCGTGCGCCGCAGCTGCGATCCATGAGTGCACTTTCGCGGTCCAGCGAGCCCCCTCGCTACGCTCCTGCGGAAGGTCCGTGGTATTTACCATCCCGTATGCCGGGTTGAACACTACGTCCAGGTACTCATACGTCGTTTCACTCCCTGGCACGGTGGGGGCATCCACCACGATCTTCCACTTGCCGGCCGCCGGATTCTCCACGATGACCGACTCTTCACCCACCGGATCGGCGTCGGCCAGAGCACCGCGGCACTCCTCTCCGGTGCAGTCGAACAGGTACACATCGATGTCGGCAGCGGGATCCGAAAGATTCGACGCCCGGACCAGCAGGGCCATGGACCCAGGCAGTACCTCCACCTCAAACATCTGCTGTTCCTTTTCCGCGATTTCGCGGCGCTCGTGCCGGGCGCTTCCCATCGGGGTGCTGATTGCCCCTCCGGTAAATGCCGCCATCTGGTTAGTGAGCCACACCTCGCTGGTCGCGCCTGCGCTCCTGCTACCCTCATCCACTAGTTCGCCACCTTCATCCAGCAGAGTCAGCTGCGTGGCCAGCCCTGAGATCGTGAGCGTTGCTGGCGTCGGCGGCACGGGTTCGGGCTTCTTCGCCTGCTCCCAGTCAAACGTGCGCGTGTCAGCGACGTCCGTGAGCCTCACTTCCCAAACTCCGGGCATAGGATCGGCAACGACCTGCGTGACCCTCCTAGTCCCTTGCGGTGTTGTGCGGGCCCCTCTCTGCTGGCGTGTATCCGGACGAACGACCGTGAGACTCACTTCCCGCTCCGACCAACTCAGATCGATCTTGAGAGCAGTCAGCCCTTCAGGAACGCGATAGAAAAAGCTGCGCATGCCAGGTCGGGGTACCTCCGTCTTCTTCTCGATCGTGAACTCCTTCGCGGCGGTGAGGGGCTCCGCCACAACCACTGTGGCGAGCGTCCGGTAAGCGTATCCCGGAACGTCCTGGTGATCCAGAGTGAGGTGTGCGGTGTGGGCCCCGTGCGTACTCGGCGTAATGGTGATGGGTACCGCCACCGGCCTATTGAGCGGAAGTGTCACGGTCAGCGGTGCCGAGAACGTACCGTTGTCGTTGCCAGTCCAACTCAGAGTGAACGTCATGGGTGCACTCGGGCCCGCGGCGCGGGTGAGGGTGATCGTACGCTCCTCCCGGTCGCCGACATTCCACCCGTCCCGCTCGAAGAGCCCCACCCCCTCATTCGGAATTGGTAACAGATGGCTGTACGAGTGTCGCACCGGTGCCCGACCATTGATCGTCACCTGCTCCCCGACCGTGTCCAGCGCTTTGAGGATCTCCCATGCGCCGGCAACGTTCACTACACCATTGCCCTGCTTGTACGCCGGAAGGTGCGGCACGTAGCGCGCCGACCGCGTGATGGCGTGCTTTATCCGGTACGCGTCGTAAGTCACTCCCTCCTGTTTCGCAGCACTGATCAGCAATGCCACAGCTCCGGCAGCAGTAGGTGTCGCCGTCGACGTTCCCCCAGCGATGGTGTAGCCAGGGGGCAGCTGGAACAATCCGGGAATCGCCCTTCCCTCTTCGAACCCACGCGCGGTACTCACGTAATTCGACGGTGAGATCACATCGGGCTGGAGCGCTCCATTGCCCATCGGGCCGTAGCCGCCGGTGATGAGTAGGTTGTCGTCATGCTCAACGCGCACACCGTGATTGGTAAAGAAGTTGTCTCTGCTCTCGTGTCCACCGATACCAATGACACCACGGGCCAACACGAAGTCGTCAATACCACCGAGTATGGGGTAGTTGTGGGTGGGTGAGACGATTGATGTGCCGTACTTGTCGATGAGGCGTTCATACACAACTGTAGGCACCAGCCGCCCATCGCGCAGTAGATAGTTCCGCGTGATGAGAGAGCTCTGCTCGAAATACACCACGTCGACCGAAGGATGCTTGACAGCCTTGATCGTGGCCTCTGTCTGCCCGTACGCCGACCCTCCCTCCGACACACTGGCGAGGCGAGCTCCTGGTGCCACACCGTCGAACCGTCCCTCTGTCCCACGACTCGCCACCGCTGCCCCGACCACAAGCGACGCGTGGCTGGCCACACCTAGGTTCAACGCAACGAGCTTCTTCTCGCGGTCGATCTGAATGGCGAACGCCACCGACTCGCGGACGGGGGTATCCGGGTCGTCCGTTCCAAATACTCCGAACTCTGGACGCTCGTTGTACTCGGTGAGGGCAGTCTCGTCTGCTAGACTCAGGTCCTGGTCGGTGTCAACCCACACGTCGTTGGTCTCCTCGTCCCAGAGCACTGCAAAGAGCCGACTCGAGCCGTCAGGATTCTTATCGCGGTTGACGTCCTTATCCAGGCCGGCACGGGACAGCGAATCGTTCTTGGCCTCGTCGAACATCGCGATGCGGAAGGTGCCGTTGCGCGGTGCCGTGTAGGTCGAGTCCCGGTACACAAAGCGGTCATCCGTTGCGACAACCATGTCAGTCATCCGCAGCCAACGGCCGTCGTCCTCCTCCTCTGCATCCAAGGCGGTCTCATAGATGGCAATCTTCGGCGTGGGTTGTCCACCGAGGGTCGTGGCGACCTGCAGCTCGGGCAGGAGGGGGTCCGGGTTCATGTCGATCATCGCGATCGTCACCCCACGGCCATCGAAGCTCGGGTTGGCTTTCAGGAAGTCTTCTGCCCGTATGTCGGCGAGGGGACTATACCGGTTCGTGATCGGATAGTCGGAGAGCACAGGTGGCCACACTGCCTTGGTTGTGTCAGGTCTGACGGTGTCGGCTGTGGCAGTCGGCAATTCACCCACGGCAGGCGGTGGAGCTCCCGCCTGGGCGCCCAGGTCGGCAAGTCCGAACGTGCGGGACCGCCCGGTGATGGAGATGTCGATACTATGCACGGTTGCATGGCTCGCAAGCAGCTCAACACTATCCACGGGAATACGCGCCCGCATGTAGTCGACGTCGTCATCCCGGAACTGAATGGTTCCGCCGAGTTCGGCGATGGTGCGTGCCAAGCGTGGGTTCGCGCCCGGCATCGCTGCAACCACCACGAGCACATCGCTCTCACCTCGCGCCCGGGCTGCAGCTAGCTCACCGCGCGCGTCTTTGAACAAGAACGGACGCCGCGGTACCTGCGCGGATAAGCCGGGCGCGCCGATAATCAATGCGAATGCAAGAAACAATCGAATGTGTCGCATACCGTTACCTCGATATGGTTGTCTGGATCTCATCTGGCGCGGCTCAGTCAAGCTGAGTTTAAACCCCGGTGAGACTCAGTACAGGTGAGGTCCCAAGCCTGTCTTGCTGGCGTCATCGGACGGGCGTCGTACCGTGGTACGCATCTGGTGGTGGGACCCAGCTAGAAAAACTCATTGGTGCGTTAGTCCCTACATACGTGGCTTGGAGGGTGAATAAGCAGTATGACGTGCCGTACGAGTGTTGGCTAGATGTGGTTAGGGCTCCGAGACGGTGCTGCCGCAGCCTGTGGCTCCGTCCTGAGTCGCGAAGCGATCTCAAGTACCTCTGCAGGACTCGCTTGCCCAACTCGTCCAGTCGCGGGTACGCATCTCCGGTCTGCTCCACCTCATCATCGCCGGCGTTTCAGGCGAAGACGAAGCAGACGAGGCCGGCGAGTAGACATTGCTCCATGCTTACATGATCCTGGAGAATCTGTGAGCCTTGTGATCGAGAATCCGATCTGTGAGAAACCGATTGATGCTTCCAGTCAGAATGGGCAGATTGTGACCACACCCAGCAACAGCTCAGGGAGAATCGCATGACGACTACACGGCGACACTTCATCCGTCAAATGGGAACGGGCCTCGCGGCCGCCGGTTCCGCAGTGGGTGCCCTTGCCTGCAGTCCACGAGACGAAGGCTCCGCGGTTGGGAGCCGCGGCTTAGCCGGCACCGCGCGCAACTCTGAGGGACTGCTCCAGCCCGATCCCGACCACGTGGAGCCAGCACCCGTCGGGTACGACCGCCTGCCGCTGGAGTGGCATCAGGCGAGAGCCCGAGAGTTGAAGGTCCGTGTAGCAGACCGCGGTGCAAGCGCGATCCTGCTCGGGAACGACCAGAACATGGTGTATTACACAGGGTGCTTCCGTGGAAGTGGCGAGCGCTCTACGTGGGCACTGTTCCGGTCGGATGAGGAAGATACTGTGTACTGGTACTCACCCGGCATCGACCGGGACCTGATCGATTCGTGGTGGAGCACTGAAAACGAGTACTACTTCTGCTATCCCCACGCGGACGGTGGCTTCCCAAACCGCGGGCAAGTGGTGCAGGGTGCACGTGTCGATCTATTCGAGTGGATGCTCGACGGTCTCAAGCGGCGAGGACTGGCGCGCACAACCATCGCGACGGACTGGACGCTGAGTGAGCGACAGCTTGCCAGCGTACGGAAGGTCATACCAGGGACCCGCTTCGTGAACGTGCAGGGCGACTGCCTGGCCATGCAGCAGGTGAAGACGTCCGAGGAGAACGCACTCACTCAGCGCGCCTATCGCTACTTCGACCGCGTCCATGCGTTTGCCCGCGACTACATCCTGGAACGGGGTACTGACCTGACGGACTTCGAGTTGGGTCAGGCACTGCAGGCGTACGGCGTCCAGCTTCTCATGAATGATCTGATAAAGGACGGGCGTCCGCACTCGGCGGTCGGTATCGAGGTTTCATCGCATTACGTGCGGGCAGGTGTTGCGAGCGCCTATCCGCATCCGAATCAGTTCTTTCACCAGAAGATCGAGCGGGGACAGACAGTATATGTGAACACTGATTTGAGACTCGGTGGCCTCGGGGGAGAGTGCTACCGCAACTACCTGCTCGCTCCCTGGACTGCGGGGCAGGAGCGGATGTGGGAGGTGGTGGCGGAAACGATCCAGATCCAAGAGGAAGAATCTAAAGCGGGCGCCGTGTGCTCGGATATCGCGGCCAAGATCCACCAACATCAGGTGGACGCGGGGATGGCGGAGTTCATCTACCATCGACCCGCTCACGGGCAGGGACAGTTCTTTGTTGGACACCAACCACCGTTCATTGCTCTCGGCGATCACAGCGTACTAGCAGAAAACATGACGTTCAGCATGGAACCCGGGCTGTATGACGCGACACGGGGCTGCGGCATTAACCCGAGCGACAACCTCCGCGTGACCGCTACCCGGGGCGTCCGGTTCTCGAGCGTGCCATTCTCGAAAGAGTGGAGTTTCCTGGAACTGTAGAGTTCACGGCGGCCGTGTCGTGTACTCGCGTTCCCGCTGTCCGATTGATGGCTCACCTGTCGCACAAATGGAGTACCCCGTGGGCGACGCGCCCAGCCGGTGGGGCAGGAGTCAAGGAGAGCTCACTCACAGGGGCGCGCGGCACTCTCGCAGTGAGGACGCCTGCCGTCGTGGTGAGGAGGCATACAGTTGTCGCGGGGAGGCTCACGTACGTGGCGGGAACCCTCACTTCTCTCGCGGGGAAGCGCACCTACGTCGTGGGGAGGCTTACTCTCGGTGCGGGGAGCGTTACTGTCGTCGTGGGAAACGTTACTTACGTAGTGCGGAAGCTCACTCTTGTCGTGGGGAAGCTCACCTGGCCTGTGCGGGAGCTCACCCATTTCATGTGGCAGCTCACTCTATGCGCTGGGAAGCCCATCGGCACGACAGTGGGACGCACGTAAAACATTATACCACAACAGCTTACGACATCGAACCCGGCCAACACTCATGCGACCTGGCCCCGAAACCAACTGCCTACCGGATTTCCCTGCAACCGTCCGCATGCTCCTGGTTTGGCGGACAGGGTTGGCCTCCCCAGCTATCTCGGAATTCCCAACGCTTCCAGCACGCGAGCCGACATTTCCGCACGCAGTTCGCTGACGACGTCCGCCAACCGCGGATCACCGATCAGGTTCTGGGTTTCGTACGGATCCTGTAGCAGATCGTACAACTCGCTTTCCCCGGGATGCTGCATCCAGTGGATGTACTTGTAGCGCATCGTCCGGATAGCCCGGTAGTCCATGTCGAGCAACCAGGGAAACGGGTTCTCGTAGGTGTAGAATTCCACCAGCACCGACCGGCGCCAATCAGCTGCATTGCCCTGTAGCAAGGGCACCAGCGAGCGGCCCTGAATGTGATCCCCAATGGGCATACCTGCGATGTCCAGCACGGTCGGCGCGATATCCACGGATGCCGCCAGGTCATCGATTTGCCTGCCACCGCCCACCACAGCAGGGAATCGCATGATCAGGGGGGTTCGGATCGACTCCTCGTACGGGAGCCGTCGTTCTAGCGACAGGCCATGCTCTCCATAGAAGAAACCGTTGTCGCTGGTGAAAAGAATGAAGGTGTTGTCGAGAACGTCCTTGGCCGAGAGCGCATCTACGATCCGTCCCAGGCCGTCATCCACGGCAAGCAGCATCTCCGCCCGACGCCGGATAGTCTCCTCCCTCGTACCCGGATCGAGCTCTCTCTCACCGAACATCTCGACAATCTCGTCGGAGTACTTGTTAGTCAATGCCCTCCGCAACGCCGGCTTGCCGACCAATTCGTCAACGGACGACACGACATTGGCACGACGGGGGAACACCTTGTCCTCGTAACGCCCCAAGTGCCGCGGCGCCGGAACGTAGCCCCGCGGAACTGAGAGATCCACCGAGCCGTCGTCGAGCTGGCGGGCGTCCGGATGAATCGCCTTGTGTCCTATGTAGAGGAAGAACGGCTTGGTGCGCTCGCGTTCGATAAACGCAACCGCTCGATCGGTCAGAACATCTGTGATGTAGCCCTCGACCGTATGGATCCTCCCGTCCTCGTACAGCTCTGGATCGATTGTGCGTCCCTGCCCCGGAATGGCCACCCAATAGTCGAAGCCCGGCCTGGGGGTGGGATCATTACCCATGTGCCACTTACCCAAGAAGGCAGTCTCGTAGCCTCCGCTCTGCAGAGCCCGAGGGAAGGTCTCCAGCCGGTGGCTCATCCGATTTCGCGCCACGTTGTCGATGATGCCGTGACGCGACGGGTACTGACCGGTCAGGATACTGGCACGGTTGGGGGAACAGAGCGGCACAGCATGAAACGCGTTCGAGAACCAAGCGCCCTCGCTCGCCAACCGGTCGATGCGCGGAGTCTCGAGATACGCGTGGCCTGCCATTCCCAGCTCGTCCCACCGAAGATCATCTACGACTATGACGATTATGTTCGGGCGCCGACTCGGATTTACTGAATACTTTGCTGCCTCCTCCGACCCTCGCGGCTGGCACGCAGTGAGAAGCAGGAACGCGGCTGTGAGAACGGCTGGGATTATAGGACGGAGCATGATATCCGTAGCAGCAACAACTGGTCGTGAACCGTATCACAGAACCGTCCCACGCTGAACAACTGAAACGTACTTCAGTCCCCAACCGTAGTGGCCTCTAACCACTCTCATTCCCTCAGAGGCTCGGTATGGGCGCTTTCCTCAAGGACTTCCAGCTCGGACTACGGGCTCTGGTCACCAGGCCCGCGTCTTCAGCGATCGCGGTTTTGGCGTTTGGGTTAGGTATCGGACTGTGCGCCACGATGTTCAGCATCATCTACGGCATCTACTTTCGCGGCATTGGGGTGCCCGAGGCTGACCGGTTGACCTTGATATTTCGGACCAATCCCTCGGAAGACATCGAGCGAATGGGGGTCGACCAGCACGACTTCTACGACTGGCGCGAACAGCAGCAGTCGTTCGTCGGCCTCGCCAGCTTCTCGACCGGCACCATCAACGTGAGTGGAAGCAGCGGCGAACCTGAACGTTTCGATGGTGCCTTCATCTCAGCCAACCTGTTCGACGTACTGCGGGTGCCACCGGTTCATGGGTCCGGTTTCCGGCAGGGCGACGACGCACCGGGCGCACCGCTGACCGCCCTGATCGGTTATGGGGTGTGGGTTAGCCGCTATGAGTCGGATCCGGGAGTCATTGGCCGAACGGTCAAGGTGAATGGCGAGCAGGCCACGATCCTTGGCGTGATGCCTGATGGCTTCAGGTTCCCCGAAGATGAAGAGTTCTGGATTCCGCGCCGCGACGTCCGCGGGGAGAACCCGGAGCGCGGGGATGGACCGCAGTTTCAGGTTGTCGGTCGACTGAAAGAAGGGATCACTTTCGACCAAGCGGCTCTCGACATGTCGTTGGTCGCCCAGCGCCTGGCACAGGAATACCCCGAGTCCAACGAGGGTATCGGCGTGGTCTTCGCTGACTTCATAGACGTAGCCATTGGTGAAGAGGCCGTCCCGGTTTTCGCAGCGATGCAGCTGGCTACCGTGTTCGTTCTCCTCATCGCCTGCGCCAACGTGGCGAACCTGCTGCTTGCCCGGGCGGCCCTGCGCACCAAGGAAGCCGCGGTCCGGACGGCACTAGGCGCTAGCAAACTGCGCGTAGCGCTACCGCTCTTCTCAGAAGCAACCGTCCTCTCATTGGGTGGAGCTGCACTAGGAATCGCGATCGCGTTCATCGGTGTTGCCCTGTTTGACCGTGCCACAACCGGTCTGGGGAAACCGTATTACATGGAGTTTGCGGTCGACCTTCCCATCCTGGGTTTCGTGGTGGCGGTAACCGCACTGACTGCCCTGGCATCGGGAGCTCTTCCATCGTTGCAGACTGCCCGGGCCGACGTGAACTCGATACTCAAGGACGAAAACCGCGGTTCGTCGAGCTTCCGCGCTGGCAGGACCAGTAAGATCTTGGTCGTCGGTGAAGTGGCACTCTCCTGCGCGCTACTAGTCGGTGCAGGTTTGATGACTAAGAGCATCACCAAGCTCAATAACTACCAATTCAACTTCGACACCGAACGGATCTTCACCGCACGGGTGGGCATCTTCGAGACCGACTATCCCACTGCGGAGCAGCGCACAGCATTCTTCCGAGAGCTCAAGGGACGGCTGGAGACCATCCCGGGGGCCCAGTCGGTGGCATTGACCGACATGCTTCCGGCCGTCTGTTGCTACCGTGGCCGGTTCGCCATCGAGGGTGAGGTATATACTACGGACCAGGACTACCCACGCTCCAACATGGCCGCCATCTCGACCGACTTCTTCGAGACCTTCGGGGTTAGCGTCTTGCGGGGCCGAGATTTCACTCTCATGGACGATGCGGACGCCGCAGTAGTGGTACTCGTCAATCAGCGCTTCGCCGAACGGTTCTTCCCAGGGGAGGATCCCGTGGGCCGCCGGATTCGTGAGGGCACCTCCGACAGTGAGGAGGAATGGAGAACGATCGTCGGGATCGTGCCGAACATGCAAATGCAGGGATTCGATCCCGAAGAGAATGACCCTGCTGGTTACTACGTACCGCTGGCGCAACGAGACCGGAGGTTCGTGAGCATCGCGCTACAGGTCGCCGGGGGACCGCCACTCGGGATCACGCAGGAAGTCCGCAGCGCCGTACGGTCCGTCGACTCGGATCTCCCGATCTACTGGGTCCGCGATATGCCGGAGGTGGTGCGGCTGGAGACTTGGATCTACAACGTGTTTGGTACGCTCTTCATCGTCTCTGGAGTCGCAGCGTTGTTCCTGGCTTCGGTGGGTCTCTACGGAGTACTCGCCTTCTCCGTCAGTCGACGAGTGCAGGAGATGGGGCTCCGCATGGCACTCGGGGCAAAGGCGAGGAACGTTGTCAAGCTCGTGGTACGCGAAGGTGCGGTACAGCTCGGGATCGGGCTCACACTGGGGCTCGCCCTGGCGTTTGCGGTGTCCAGAGTCGTGGCACTCATCATGTTCGATGTCGAACCCCATGATCCGGCGGTGTTCGGGGCCATAGTACTCACCATCGGGCTCGTGGGACTGATGGCCAGCCTGATTCCGGCGCTTCGTGCGACGCGAGTGGATCCGATAGTGGCACTCAGATACGAGTGAGGTGGAAGGGCGGGAAAGGGCGGGAAAAGGCGGTGAGGGACGGTGAGGCGATTGAAACCCGCAGTCGTGGTTCCCCGTAGCGGGGCGACGTTTGTCACATCGGTGCTGTTCGGTCGCTGCCAGCATTGGGAGTCTCGGGGGATGCGGCCGCCACCCTGCGCAGCGGGCAGTGGGAGGACACCCGTCACACCAAAGCAGTGGGATGGAATCTCCTGGTGGGGGGAGAGGCAGCTCTGGCTGTAGTCCTGGTCGTGGCCGGTGGCCTGCTCGTCCGCAGTCTCCAGGAAGTGCTCTCGGTCGAAACGAACTTCCGTCCCGAGGGAGTCCTGACCGTGGCCATGGATTTCACGGCTAACCGATACGAGTCTGCTCAGGCCCGAACGGGCGAGTTAGAAGTGCTCAAGCGGGAGTTTGAATCGCTCCCCGGGGTCACCGCCGTGGGTTTCGTGAATCACCTCCCTACGGAGGGCACCATGATGACCGGCCCCGTGCTCCCGGTTCCGGTCCCGGATCTGGACAACATCCCCGAGGCCGACATTCCTCCCAGTTCGGGATGGCGGGTGGTGGACGAAGACTACTTCACCGCGATGGGTATCCCACTTCTCCTGGGACGGGCGTTTTCCCGGGAAGATGGACCGGACGCACGTCCTGTGATCATCCTTAACGATGCGCTGGCGAACCAGGTGTTCCCCGGGGCAGATCCCACCGGAAGGCTGGTTCAATTCGTCCCCTTCTGGTCGGGAGTGGACCTTACGGTGGTGGGTATAGTGGCTGAGGCACGGGACTGGCGCAGGGAGCCAGGAACCCAGCTGGAGGGTTTCGTCTACTGGCCGCAACGGCTGAACTACACCCGGTATCTGACGGCCGTAATACGCACGGATGGCAATCCGGCGGCGTTGGCTGGACCGGCCCGGGAGCGTCTCCGGGCCGTAGCCCCCAACGTCCCGGGTACGATCCACACGCTGAACGCCAGAATCGGGGAGAGTCTCAGGGAACGGAAGTTCACCCTGACGGTGCTAGGGAGTTTTGCGGTTCTTTCGCTGATCTTGGCAGCAGTGGGAATCTACGGTGTGGTGAGTTATTCAGTCTCCCGCCGCACCCGGGAGATCGGGATTCGCCTGGCCCTAGGCGCCGCGTCCGGGACCGTGCGACAGACGATCTTTTCCAACTCCATGGGGGTGGTGGCACTCGGCACAGCAGTGGGCGTCGTGTGTGCTCTCCTCGTAGGAGGCATCATGGAGAGCCTGCTCTACGGCGTGAGTCCACATGATCCTGTAATCTTCACCCTGGCCCCGGCTATCCTCCTGGCCACCGCTGCATTGGCCATCTGGCTCCCCGTCTTCCGTTACACGAGGGTCGATCCGCTCCTGACGATGCGGGCGGAGTGAGATCTCGGCGCTGAGCGGACGAGCGAGAAACGCCGTTTCGTCCGGTCAGTGAGGGTGTTCGAACACCCTCCGATCCGCTGATTTGCAGCAGCGTCCGCGGTGGTCATGTTGGGCTCAAGCCCGTCACCACTCCGCCTTTTAGGCCTCACCGGGCCGGTTCAATCTCCACTGTTATGTCTCTCCACCTGCCCTGGTGGAACCGGACCATACTCAGAACCGCCCGCGTCAGGTGTCCGAGCACGATCGCGAGCCAGATGTCTCCGGGATGCAGCCCCCGCACCCCCTGGATGACCGCGCACATCCCGAGGGGTACTGCTACCTGCGACACGAGGGAGATGTAGAGCGGGCTCCGCGTGTCACCGGTACCCTGTAGCCCTCCGGTGTACGAGAGTGCAACCGTAATGAAGAGACCTGACACGCTCAAAGAGGCCAACAACGCCACCCCCAGACTCACGACTGCCGGATCGTCCATGCCAAAGAGCCCCAGCAGCGCACGGGGGATCAAGAGGAAAAGCAGGCCAA
>JBDHKN010000050.1:0-35240 GCA_039586365.1 Gemmatimonadota bacterium
TTCGCCGACCTAGTGATGGAGGAACTCGGCGCCAAGCATGGGCGCGACATCCGAGATCGTGGTCTCACCGTGTTCACGACTCTGGACATGAGGCTACAAGTGTTGGCTGAACGCGCCGTGCGGGATGAACTCGAGCGACTCGAGCGCTACTATCCTAGGCTGAGACGTGAAGATTCGCCGCTACAAGCGGCTCTCGTAGCGATTGGCCCGAGGTCAGGTGAAATAGTGGCAATGGTGGGCGGGCGCGACTACGGACAGTCACAGTTCAATCGGGCGGCCAAGGCGTATCGTCAACCGGGGAGTTCGTTCAAGCCAATCGTTGCGCTCGCAGCACTGGCAGAGCGCAGATTCACGCTCGCGTCGAGGCTGGCAGACGAACCGCTCTCGGTCGAGACGCACGCGGGATTCTGGGAGCCAGCCAATTACGATGGCAAGTTCCGCGGTATGGTTACCGTGCGAGAGGCGCTGGAGCGGTCGCTCAATGTGCCATTCGCCAGGCTCGGAATGGCCGTAGGCCTTGATCGCATAGCGGCTACGGGCCACAAGCTCGGAATCGATAATAGGCTGCGGCAGCTGCCGAGCCTGGCCCTCGGCTCGTCTGAGGTCACGCCACTCGAATTGACGCGGGCATATGGAGTTTTTGCGGCGGAGGGATTCCGATCCGAAGTCCACACCACGCTAGGCGTGTTCGATCGGGCAGGTGAGTTAGTGGATCGAGCCGAAGTAGCTGGCGAGGAAGTGTACACGCCAGAGGAAGTCTTCTTGGTGACGTCGGCTTTGATCGGTGCTGTGGAGCGCGGGACGGGTCGAAGCCTGAGTTCCCTCGGCTACCGTGGCGCGGTGGCGGCCAAATCGGGCACCACCAATGACTTTCGTGATGCCTGGTTCATTGGATTCACACCTTCCTTGGTCGTAGGCGTCTGGGTGGGCTTCGACGACGGCAGAAGTGTGGGGCTTCCCGGGTCCAGAGCGGCTCTCCCGATCTTCGGGCGGTTCCTGGTCGACGCGATCGGACGGTACGGTGAGGATGATTTCTCAATACCCCGCGGCCTGGAGATAGCTGAGGTAGATCGGGAAACGGGCCTCCTTGGAGGGCCGGGCTGTCGAGGCGAGCCAGAGGTGTTCCTCAGAGGCACAGCTCCCACAGAGAGTTGTTCCCCATATTGGCGGCCTACGCGGCGGTCGAGGATTGCCAGTTCGCGGCTGTACGATCGGGTGGCACCACTGATCAGTGAGCTACGACGTCTATTGGGTGGGGGGAACAACTGAACGGCCTTGGCAATGGTAACGCTCTAGCAAACCGATTGAGTAGATGACATAGGTCGCAAGTGCGGTGATAGACGGCCGGCACGGAGCACCTGAGGGCCGGGGACCGAGATCTGATTAGTGGGGCGGTAGCACGCGCATAAGGCAACAGATTCATCTGCAGAACGAAAACAGATGCACTTGCCACTTGGTGAGAGGGCTGGTTCCAGCCGAGTTGAACAGGTCAAGGGCGGAGCGGGCACTCATGTAGGTCTGACCTTCGTTCCTGGGATCACCAAACGAGTAGGTGAGCCCTCCCTGCTGCTCAACGGTCACGTAACTGTCCAACAGCCCTCGCAAATCCTCACGCCGGAGGTCAAAAGGGACCCACGGTGTCGTGGCGATGACTCGTTGGTAGGTTAGACCGGTGAGTTCTCTTAGGGTGCGATCGATCCGCCTCCGACCGTATTGGATTGAAATCTGCAGACCCACAACCCCGCCATCCCTCAGGAACTCGCAACATCCGGCCAGAACCGCTCTCCTAAGAGAGAACCCGTCGTCTCCTTCACTTCCCGAAGGATTCGACACCACGAAGTCGATGTTTCCTTTGACGCGTTGTAGGGCTTCTTGTCCCAGCAGGGTCAGCGCACGATAGGAGTCGGCGTGCAGGAAGGTCGTGTCTTTGGCCACGCCGTTCAATACTGCGTTTTCCTTTGCTGCCTCGACGTCGGACCACGACAGGTCGAGGCCGATGACGGACCTCACCCCAGGGATCTTTGCCGCGACGATGGCCAAGCAGCCTGTGCCACAACCCCAGTCGATGCCCCTACCTCCGAAAAGCCATTGATTCTGGCTGAGAGCGCGGACACACACCATGCTGGCAGGCGTGAGCCCGTAGGTACCCGGAGGGTGACGCAGAGAAACGGGGGCTAGGTGCCCGATTTCCCTTTCCGACAGGAGAGTGTGCGATTCTGGAGGTTCTCGTGTGTGCATTGTGACTGTTCACATAGGGCGAACGCTAACGTAAGCCGAACCCCGTAGCGGGGCTAGCTCTGGCAATCAGGTCTTGTACCAGGGGATGCCTCGCCTCACAGTGCATGGCCGTGGAGCTGGACAATCTGGTGTGGGTCCTCGGTGTTGAGGGAAACTCCTTGACGGCCGGTTTCGTACTGCATTCGTAGTGTTCCCCCAACGCACAACGGGAGTAGCCACATGGCCAACCTGCGCCAAGATCTCCGTTTCGCTGTTCGAATGTTGTTCAAGAGCCCAATGTTCACTGCGGCTGCGGTCCTCACCTTGGCGCTGGGAATCGGCCTCAACGCCGCAGTGTTCAGCGCAGTTCACACGCTGCTGTTCAGAGCCATCCCGGAGGTTCGCAACGACGCAGAGTTGGTGCAGCTTTACCGGACCTGGCCTGGCGACATGATCTATGGGTCCAACTCCATTCCCCATTATCAGGACTTGCGGGATCGTGTAGACGCCTTTCGCGGTCAAGTGGCGGCGTGGACGTTCGTGCCGATGAGCCTGAGCGCGGATGGGCAAAGTGAGCGGATCCTTGGCAACATGGTGTCGGCCAACTACTTCACTGTTCTGGGATCACCACCGGTGCTGGGCAGGGGATTTCTCCCCGAGGAGGCTGTCGACCCGGGGGCGCATCGGGTCTTGGTGCTGGGCTACTCCTTTTGGCAGTCCCGGTTCGGGGGGGACGCTTCGCTGGTTGGTCGGACGATCACATTGAATGGGCAGTCGTGGACTGTGGTCGGCGTGGCCCGTGAGGGTTTTCGGGGTGCCATGCCGATACTCGACCCGCCAGTCTACGCGCCACTGATGATGCAGCGGGAGTTGATCCCTGGGCGTGATCTCATCGAAGCTCGTGGCAATAATTGGATGAATGTGGTGGCGCGGCTCGCACCAGGTATCACGGTTGAGCAAGCCCGGGCGAATCTGAATGCGTTTGTCCTCCAGATGCGGGAAGAACTGCCCGATCATTACGATGAATCAGGCATCAATCTGGTGCCCCAGAAGCAGGCCGGAATCCATCCCATGTTCCGCTCAGCTCAAGTGAGCATGTCCGCTGTGATCATGTTGGTGGTTGCGTTCCTTCTCATGATCGCGTGCATCAACGTGGCGAACCTATTCCTCGCACGTTCCGGCGAGCGACGCAGGGAGATGGCAATCCGCCTGAGCCTCGGCGCAAGACGGGGACGGATCATCACCCAACTTCTTACTGAGAGCGTGATGTTCTCCCTGATAGCGGGTGCGGCTGGCTTGATCCTCGCCTATTGGGCAGTGGGGATCGCCAACTCACTCAGGCTGCCAATCGACTATCATGGGGATTTCGGCCTGAGCCTCGACCGAACCGTCCTGTTGTTCACACTTGGGCTAGCAGTCTTGACGGGTATTGTGTTCGGGTTGGCTCCGGCCGTACAGGCGTCCAAGCCTGAGATGATATCAGCGCTGAAAGGCGAGGTCTCTCTGGAACCCGGTGGCAGGAACCGTCTCATCAACATGCTGGTCGTGGCGCAGACCGCTCTCTCTATCCTATTGCTCATCAGTTCGGGGCTCTTCTTGAGAGGGCTGCAAGCCGCAACCTCCGTGGATAAGGGATTCAACGAGCAGAACCTGTTGCTCGCCTCAGTGGATCCGGGCCTCCAGGGTTACGATCGGGAGGAGGCGGAGACGTTTTACCGCGAACTCGATGTTGCGCTGCGAGCGCTGCCTGGAGTTCGAGCCGTGGGCTATGCCAGCGCGGTTCCGCTGAGTCTCAGTATGTCCGACCGGGGCGTGTCGATCCCCGGCTATGAACCTGCCCCTAACGAAGGAATGAGCATCAGCTACAGTGTGGTGACGCCGGGGTATTTCGCGGCCATGGAGATCCCGGTTCTTACGGGCCGAGCTTTCGGTGAAGTAGACAGCCGGGACGGGTCCCCGGTACTCGTGATCAATCAGAAGTTCGCCGACCGCTTCTTCCCCGGCGAGAATGCCGTGGGGAAGATCGTACGGACCGCAGGCCAAGATCGAGAGGTGATCGGTATAGTCAAGACCGGGAAGTACCGTAGCCTTGGCGAAGACCCTCTGGACTTCATGTACCTAGCTCAGGCTCAAGTGTGGAACTTCCCAATGACGGTTCACATTCGGACCACCGGAGATCCGGAGGCACTAGCGACGCTGGTGCGTCGCGAGGTGCAGCGATTGGATCCTACCATGCCGGTGGCTGACCTTCGTAGTATGAACAACCAATTGGGTATCGCGCTCTTCCCGGCCCGCTTGGGTGGTGCGACTCTCGGCATCTTCGGGATACTGGGCATGATACTGGCCGCCGTGGGCATCTACAGCGTCATGGCTTACTCTGTGAGTCAACGGGTTCGAGAAATCGGGATCCGGATTGCCCTCGGTGCACCCCGAGGGCAGGTTGTGTCAACGGTCATTCAGAAGGGGATGGTCTTGGTGGGGATCGGTGTCATTCTTGGGTTGGGAGCGTCTTTGGGTGCCAGCCAGTTCATGGCGAGTCTCATCTACGGAGTCAGCGCAGTGGATCCTGTGACCTTTTTCGGGGTGCCCGGTCTGCTGTTTGCGGTGGCGTTCCTCGCTACGTTCCTGCCGGCCCGACGGGCTGCCTCGGTAGATCCGGTGCTGGCGCTGCGGGCGGGGGGGTAAGGATTGACGATTGACGATTGACGATTGACGATTGACGAGTTGCGAGTTCGGGCTGGTGACCCTTGAACTTCTCCTGGTTAAGTGGAGATCGAGTCAAGAGTAGGTCGACGTTGTGGAGCAAGGTGTTTTGGGTGGCCGGTTCGTTCCCCAACGCAAACGGTCAACCTCGTGCTGCACTCAACGCTGAAGATCTCCAACTAGCAAATCCCCGTAGGAAGTGTACTTGCGCTTGTCGTGGCGGACTATCTCTGCGCATCTTATCAGATACCGGCTGCCACGGACGCGGATTGCACGCGAGCCCGCTACATCACCAAGCCACGGAGAACTAAGGCTGGGATTATGAAACCCTTCGTTCCGGTATACAAGCGGCTTGCTCGACTGGTCACGGCACTAGCCGCCGCCAGTGGTGGGCACGTCCAAGTCAGCGCGCAACAAGTCGAGTGGAATGTCCACCGCGATCAGGCAGCAGGTTTTGAGATCCCATATCCAGACGCTTGGCGTGTAATAGTGGCAAAACCAAGATCCGGTCCCGGTACGACCTGGGAACCTGAGATTCTCCTAGAGGGAGAACTCCACAAGACCGTGTTCTACGAAAGCGACAACAGTTTCTGGCCTGGACAGTACACGGTCCGGGTCTTGGAGAATCCGGATTCTCTGTCGCTGGAAACTGCGTACGCACAGTTTGATTTGTCTGACCTCTGGGATAGCAGTGCTGCCGACACCATTTTGGCGGGCCACCCGGTGAAGACCTGGGTCCGTTGGAACTATGATTCGCTCGGCCGCGAGTACCTTCTGGTACGACCCAACCAAATGTTCCACATCCTGTTTGATGAGGAGAATGGGAATGATCCGGACTTTGTGGAACACCACGACATATTCCTGAAGATGACCGCGGGTTTCAGGTTGGTGCCAGGGGCCGTACGATAAGGCACGCTGTGTTCTAATCCGGATGCTAAATCATGAGACGGGCTGACCGCGAAGTAACGGATCGCATGCAGATCGATGAGATCATCCGATCATGTCTCGTTTGTCACATAGGCATGTCGAAGGATGATCGTCCCTACGTACTGCCGTTCTCGTTTGGCTATGTCGATGGCCGCATCTACATACACACCGCGGACGACGGGGCCAAGATAGAACATTTCACCACGAACCCCAACGTCGCCTTCTGTCTTGAATCGACTGTCGAACTGGTTTCTTCTCCCGAACCGCCTTGTAAGTGGTCATTCAAGTACCAGTCTGTGGCGGGTCAGGGGTCGATCGTTGAAGTTACGATGCAGGAAGAGCGGATAAGTGCCTTAGAGGCCATCGTTTCCCAGTACGGGAGGTCGGACCACGTCTTCTCGGCTGAAGACTTGAAGAAGCTCCGCGTTTGGCGAATCGAAATTCAGTCCATTTCTGGTAAATCGTCTCTGCCCAAGGATGCAGGATAGTCGACGGCTTCCAGGGCTGGCCGTTAGATTCCGCCGAGGTCCCTGATCGTGAGTCCAATCCGCCGGGCGTCCGTCCTGTGACAGGAGACGTACTCCAGGCAGGGATGGAGCGACACTGAGCTATGTCACACGGGCACATCGTGGAAAGCAGCTGTGGCGGAGGTGTCGGAGACAGAAGTCAGTGATCGTGATAAGGAGTGGATGCAATGCCGGATAGACCGTTTGATGAGTACGCAGAAGAGTACGATGCCTGGTTTCTGAAGAATCGCCAAGTTCTGGAGTCTGAGGTACTTCTCTTGAAACACTTCCTGGGTAGCCTTGGGAAGGCGTTGAGTGTCGGGTGCGGCAGTGGTTTGTTCGAGCACATCCTCCGCTCTGAGCATGGGATCGACATTAGGCACGGCGTAGAGCCAGCCGGTGGAATGGCACACATAGCAGAAAAACGAGGGATGACGGTGAGGAGCGGGAACGCGGAAGCACTGCCGTTCGACGATGACGAGTTTGACACTGTGATCTTGAATGGGACTCCTGGCTACGTCGAGGACTTGAAGCAGGCCTTCTCCGAGGCAGGCCGTGTCTTGAAGCCGGGTGGCGCAATCGTAGTCGCTGACGTGCCAGCAGAGAGTTCATACGGGCTCCTCTACCAACTGGCCACGGTGAAGGGAAGCTGGGATGACCCGTATCTCAGCAGTCTGGCGCCGCCCCATCCCTACCCAATCGAATTCGCTGCTGCGGCAAAGTGGAGGACGACGGCAGAGAAGATAGAGTTGCTAACCGCAGTCGGCTTCGTCGACCTGGAGTACGCACAGACCTTGACCGTTCACCCGAGGTTCTCCAACGACGGTGTCGAGCAACCTATAGAGGGCTACGACCGCGGTGATTACGTGGCTGTCCGAGGGAGGAAGCCGTAAGCTGAGGAGTTGTCCGCCATCGCGGTGCCCTGCCAGTCAGTCGGGTTTCCCGGCGGTGCGGGGGTGATACCGGTGCGAGCAACTAGAATGCGGCCCAAGTTCACGCTGGAGTTGTCACACCGAGCCGACGAAGTGATGTGGCGCATCCGTTCCAGCCTCGACACGGTGGAGCTAGGCTGCCTCGCCATCTCTGCCGGTCGCTGCGCCGATTCGTTCGTGGATCAGCGACAGCGACGTTTCTGGTCGCCTCATCTATCTGTACAAGTTGACGATTCGGATGGTGGGTCAGTGCTGCGAGGACGCTTCGCGCCGCGGCCGGAAGTGTGGACTCTCATCGCATTCCTCTACTTCCTGATGGTGTTTGCAGTCGTTCTGGGTGCAGTTTTCGGGTATACACAGTGGGTGATGGGCGATACGCCGTGGGGGTTGCTCGCTGTACCAATAGGCACCCTCACGATTGTGTCACTCCATGTAGCTAGCCTAGTTGGTCAACGTCTCAGCACCGATCAGGTGCAGCAGTTGCGAGCGATGCTGGATCTGCTGTTGGAGTGCGCACTCGGTCCGGTTGATCCGGACCGTCTCGATAGTGACAACTGAACCGGTGACTCATGTGTAGAAACATCAAGACCTTGTTCAACTTCGATCCGCCCGCGACTGACGACGAAATCCGCCTGGCCTCCCTGCAGTTCGTACGCAAGGTGAGTGGTTTCTCCAAGCCATCGCAAGCGAACGAGGTAGCCTTCGACAGCGCAGTGGATGGAGTTGCGAGAGCTACACGCGCGCTGCTCGACTCACTTGAGACGAACGCTCCCACTCGAGACCGGATAGTCGAGGCTGCCAGGGCTAGTGCAAGAGCTGCGACACGTTTCCCACCGCGTGGAGTTGGCAAATGAGGTCGCTGACTGTGAGAATTGCACTCGTAACGGCGTGCACTGTCTTTCCCTCCAATGGCTGCACGATCGAAGACGAGCCACCGGAGGTTGAAGATCAGGCACTACAGATCGATCGCCGTTCATACGACCTCGGTGCTATCGGTGCGTTCGCTGAGATGGTAGACGCTGGCGTGAAGAGACTGGCCCTGAGCGCTCCACTCAGCCCTGCAGAGATGGATGCGCTGGCGGCGGACGCACGACGGATCGCTGCCGATCATGGGGTAGAGGTATATCGGGAAACAGAGTTCCTGGTGACCGACCTGTTCCCAGCCGATTTGACCGACGGTAAACACGTACTGCTGATCTACCGCGGCGCGACCAAACAGGAGTATTTGGATCTCAAGGTAGCGAAGCAACGGTTGATTGAGTCGGATAGTTATGATGCTGCCGCTAGAGTTTCGGTAGCGCGCCGCCTGGGAAATCTGCTGAGCTACACGGAAGAGAAGATCGACGCCTTGTTGGCTGCAAGGGATTCGGACCGTTGACTGTTGTTCGTTCACGCCGCTCCAGGATCTGTCGCACCCGAGCCACTGTCATTGCATAGCCAGATGGGCACGTAGTAAGGGCCAGATGGCCAACCATAAACGCGCAGCTCTCGGCTTCATTGTGGCACCGCTGATGGCCCCGGTTGCTTTCTGGCTCGTTGTCACTGCGCCAGTGGTGTTGCAGGACCCGGTTGAATGGTTCATGGAATTCTCTTTCGCACTTCCATTCGCCGTGTACACCGGGGCACCGTGGGCCTACGGAGCGACTGCTATTGTCTGCGTACCGACTTATCTCGTCTTGTCCCGATGGAGCGAGGTCCGACTGTGGCCGATGATGGTCGCCGGGATCTTCAGTGGCGCTGTAACGTTGCCGCTTGCACTGGGGCTCCACCTGTGGACGGTTGTCGTGGGGGTAACGATGGGTGCGACGGGCGCTGGAGTGTTTTGGCTTTGCTTCTCTGGTCGTCTCGAGCATGGCGACAGCAGCGACTAGCATGCATACTGTGACGGTCCGCGAAGCTCGACGCCTGGCACTGTGCCGGGCTGGGCTGCTGAAGCCCGAGTGGGTCGGATTTCCGCAGCGCGCGACGGGTCGTGGCAAGCGAGCCCGGGCTGCCGCCAATACAGTCATCGAACACTTCGGCTACCTCCAACTCGATACCGTGTCAATCGCAGGCGCACGCAGCCACACGATCTTCCTCATGTCACGGTTGGGCGGATTCGATCCGACTGTCGCTGAGGAATTGCTCCAGCCTGGCGCTCCTCTCTTCGAATACTGGGGCCACGAAGCAAGCTGGATCCCGCTCGATCTCTATCCCGCCTTTGAATTCAGGCGACGCGAGTTCCACCACCACCCCTGGTGGGGCGATCTGGTTGGGAAGCATCCGCACGTCGCCGGCGACCTGCGTCGCCGCATTCGGGAGGAGGGACCGCTCCGGTCCGCCGATATGGAAGGACAGGGCAGCCGCGGCTGGTGGGATCTCAAGGTCGCGAAGCGGGTGGCCTCAGCACTCTGGTCGAGCGGGGAATTCGCGATCCGCGAACGGAGGAACTTCCAACGGACGTACGACCTTGCCGAGCGAGTCATCCCGGAGGAAGTGCGATGCCGCCCGCTCCCCAAGCATGAAGGGATGGAGGTCCTGCTACTCAAGGCGCTCAACGGCCATGGGTGGGCGACCACCGGAACACTTGCCTCTACGTGGCGGCTGCACAACCGGAAGAAGGAGATCGCTGCAACCTTGCAACGCCTCGTTGACAAGGGGCTGATCGTCGCCTGTGCGCTGGATAGCCTGGAAGGGCGCACTACTCAAGGGTGGATCCGGCCGGAAGACGCGGTGCTCGCAGCCCGCCTCGAGAAGGTGCGGCCCCAGAGCGACCGCGGCGTGCTCCTGTCACCTTTCGACCCACTGCTGTGGGACCGGGCTCGGGTCAAGCGACTGTTCGGGTTCGACCAAGTTCTGGAGGTCTTCAAACCCGCCCACAAACGCACCTACGGCTACTATTGCTTGCCAGTGCTGGCTGGAGAGCGACTCGTGGCGCGTTTCGATCTCAAGGCAGAGCGCAAACTAGGGGCCCTGCGCATACTCTCCTGTCGGTTCGAGAGGACAGGAAACCAGCGTCCGGCCTCGGCCGCGGACGGAGTGGCCGCGCGTACCGCACTTGCGCGCTACGCCGACGCGCTGGAGCTGAAGCCGCTTGGACGGCGAAGTTAGGGGGATCCTGACTGGTGAGAGCGTCACTTGCGTTTGCGTGCTTCATGGCCGGAACAGTGGCGTTCTGTCGGTTCTTCTACCTGGCGCTGCGAGTGAACAAGGAACGAGTTGGCCCGTCTGCAACTCGGTTGCAGCGGTGGTTCCCGTGGCTTCCCGGGCAATTCACGCCAACTGGTGAGCGCCTCCGTCGGAAGATGAACGCGCTCTTGATCTTGGGGTGGATGTTTCTGTTGGCGGGATTGGTGCTGTCGCCGCGGTAGCCGCTGCCGGGGTGCCGCTGCGGTGCGCATTTTTGTCTGTGGTTGAGTCTAGGAAGTGACGTCTCGAGATGAATCATGCACCTTTACGTTTGCTGAGTGATGCATTCTCGCCTCGATGAGACCGATGACAAAGATCTGGGAACGATCCGGTGAAGAGGAACGAGTGCGCTTGGTCCAGCACTACTTCAGTGATGCACAGCTGTTTGATGAGCCACGTGTCTTCGTCTCCAAGGGGCAACTCCAGCCCGCCGGTGATAGGTATACCCATCTCGGCATTCCGAGTGACCCGGTGTATGCGGTATACTGAACAAGGTGTGCACCACGTGCACCGGTGTACCCAGAACCCCCGTTTTTCCTGGCTTTCCTCCGATTCGGTCTACGCCAGTTAACAGCGTTACCCGGAGTGCTCGGGTACAGTTAGGGTACAATTGAGGTACAATGCCGGATGGCGTCCGGATTGTACGTACAAGCACTTATGGTGCTGCGCGCTGGTTGCGTCTATCATGACCGTCGAGGGGGGGACAACAGGCGGCCTCCTGTTGGCGTGAGTGACTGCTGGTGGTGTAAAGGCCGTACCCTTGAGACCTCCATGCGAGTATGTTCGTCACGTGCTTCGTTGCTCACGGCCCTAAAAGTCCCCCCTTCATCACGTATCCTGGGCGGGGCTGTCCCGTCCCGAAGCAAGGCCCCGAGCGGTCAGACCCGCGTCGGCGATTCCGGTTGGCAGCCGGTGGTTCAGATCGTCGTCAGCCGGATCCCGTTCGGGGTTCTTGCGTTCCTTATTTGCCATCCGGGCCTACCGTCGTGCGGGTGAGATGCTGGCCGAGATGGACCTGCCCCAGGGTGGTTCAAAGTTCCGCGACGGAACCTTGAAGGACCTCGGACTCACCAAGCAGCGCTCCCACCGCTACCAGCTCGTAGCGCACGTCATCTCAGCCAACCTGAAGCGCCGGCATCTGAAAACGGGGCAGCGGTCGATGGTAGGCGATAGGGTTGCCGGCTATTCGTGGGGCGGGGATCGAACATCAAGCGGTAAAGTTACCGCTTGCTCTCAAAGCGAAGCCGCAAAGCTCCTCAACGTAAGTGAGTCAAGTGTTCGAAAGGCCCGCAAGGTTCGCAAGAAGGCAACGCCGAAGGTGATCAAGGCGGCCGAGGACGGCGACGTCAGTCTCCACAAGGCTGCTAGCGGAATTCCGCTAGCTGTAACCCAAGGTCGGCCCGCTGAAACGGCACGAATTCATGCCGTTTCACAACGGGAAGCGAGCAAGCTACTGAACGTCGGTAGGGCTGCCACCTAGGACACGGCGGTGATCGGATTGGCCATGAGAGCGAGTCGATGTATCAGCGTTATGCTATCACGTGCGAGGCGGATCTCCGGGAAGGGTTACAGAAAGTGCACGCTATGCACGAAAACGGCGGCAAAAAGGTGCCTCCGTTCCGTACGGCTACAGTTACGGGTACAATTTAGTCATCGGCCGCAGCTAAGTTTCCAATTGTGAACCACATACGATTTGAAACCGGTGTATGCGGTATACGCGGACAAGGTTGGGGGACATCGCATACGCCCGGAACCAGTAGCCGCCCAACAGGCGGGTCCCATGTTCAATGGGGCGGAAATCGAGAGAAGAAGACAGCGAGTCGAGCAGACGCTCCGCTGTCCTTATTGTGACCAGAGCCTCAGTAAGTGGGAGGTACCACAGACGCCGTTCACCGAATGGCCGAGCGACTACCACTACATCTGCTTCAACGACGACTGTACCTTCTTCGTCGCTGGGTGGGAAACCATGACGGCCCAGGGCGGCCTGGGGTCCTACCGGTTCATGTATGAACCGACGCTAGGTAACTGCTATCCGGTCCCGGTGCTCAGCAGTGACAACCTCAGAGAGAGCATCATTGAGAACGAGTGACGCAATGAGGCAATCCCCAGCCTCATTTCCTCATTGGTTGGTGTCGTGGATGCTAGCCGAAGCCATTGAACTGTGGGGCGCTGCCGATCTGCGTCAGTTTGCCACGCCGGTTGACACCAACGGGCGGGGGTTTCCGTCCGCCATCTCGTGGACGATTCCAATGGCGGCCCCGATCATGGTGAGCGTACGGAAAGGTCCCAACCAGGCCTATGCCGATGAATACGCACGGGTGAACGCGAGGATCAATGAGATGGCGGAGAGGCTGACAGCCGAGGTCAGAGGCGTTGGCCACCGGGCCCAACCCTTGGCTGCGTCAGAGCGTACAGATTGGATCGACATCAAAGGCGATTTCCCTCATAAAACGGCCGCCACCCGTGCCGGGTTGGGTTGGATCGGCCGGCACTGCCAGCTCGTCACTCGCAAGTTCGGCTCCTGGGTGCGCTTGGGGACGGTCTTCACTGACATGCCGATTCCCTGTGGGCCTTCCGTAGAGCGGAGCTTCTGCAGTACCTGCACTCGCTGTGTTGACGCATGTCCGGCCGGCGCCCTGAGCGGAGCGGCATGGCTACCAGGTCTGCCACGAGAGGGGTTGCTGGATGCCGAGGCGTGTGATAACTGGAAGAAGAAGCATTACTTTGAATTCCATCAGGGACACAACTGTGGCATATGCTCAGCGGTTTGTCCCTTCGGATTGAAGGTTCTCAGGCGGTGATTCGGCTTCTCACTGACCCAAGAAAGACGGTATCTCTAGCTGGTGGACGACTGGTTGGTGGTGTGAAATGGTGATCTCTCGAATCTGAAGCTGACCCGACCGAGCTGCCTCAGCCAACGCTCGATCGTTTCCGATTTGGGTGGCAGGTCATGTAGGGTTAACGCGCGTCCCGGATTGTCGTCACAAGGATGGTGGCATCTGAGTGAAGCCACGGATCATCCTTCTGAGCCTACTTCGAGGAGCAGACTATGCAGAGATCGTTGTGGTGGTTCGCTTGGCCGAGTCCGATCGCGGCTCTCGCCTGTTTTGCCTGTGCTACAGGAGTACCCAGAGAGTCCGGTACTCAGGCAGCTACATACGTTGGCGGTCCTGCGATTGGCGATATGGACTTCTATACTGGTGAGGAGACCGTCGTTTCTTCGGCAATCGATGCCCCTATCGAGAGCGTGTGGAGGGCATTGCCTAGCGTCTACGAGAGGTTGGACGTACCGCTTTCGGTGCTCGACACCGTAGCCATGCAGGTTGGGAACCGAAGTTTCAAACCTCGCCGGATCGGAGGATCCCGTCTCTCGAAGTACATAGACTGTGGACGCGGCATAACAGCGACTCAGAACGCTGACGCGTATGAAGTGACCATGGCACTGCTCACCAGAGTCAAGCAGGCTGACGGTGGGGGGACACTGCTTTCGATAGAGATTGGTGGCAACGCCAAGCCCCGGGCTGTCAGCGGTAACCCGGTCCGCTGCGTCTCGAAGGGTACGCTAGAAGCCTTGATGGCGGATTTGGTGCGGGAAGAAATCGCCGGTAATGCGCTGCCGAAGTAGAAGCTAGATAAGGTATCAGCTCTATCCCAGACGGTTGTTGACGTGGGGTCACACCCATCTTGGGTCTGTACGTACTAGGCTTGGCTCGGCGGCATGACTGGGTACGATTCGGCAGTCCTCCCAATCTGGTTTCGGCAGGCATGGTCAAAACGCTACGAGCCCAACGACGGCCGGCTGTCTGACGAGAAGATGCTGTTGTGGCGAGAGGTAGCGGAACCGCGGGTACCTTGTGGGGTCACACGAAGTGATGTCTTCCCCTCAGTTCTCCCAATTCGACACCATCTGAAGTGAAAGACACAGTCAGAGTCACGGTACACCGTACGGCTAACTGGCACGTGGACGTGAAGGTTAATCACGGAGCCCGGTTCGCCGAGATAAGGGCTTGGCGGGGTGAACGCTGGCCCGATCTCCAGAAGACGTGGCATGCCCGGATGCGATGGTGGATTCCATGGTTTTCACTGAAGCGTCAGGCTGTCAGGGCAGTGGAGTATGCCAACCAATGTGACGAAACGCACCTGACGCGGGACGACCTGCAGCAGAAAGTCACTGACGCATTGCGCTGGCTGCGCGAAGAGTTGCGATGCTAGCGGCGCTGGGGGGATGGTGCACGATTCCGGCGGCTCTCGATGGTGGCATCGAAGAGAACTGAGAGCTGCTTGGAATTCTATGGGACAGATTCGCTTGACCACTGGCGACGTCGACGTGGATTGGCGAGCTGTACGTGAGTTGCGTAATATCTGTGAATCAGGCACCCTGGGAGCGTAGCTGCAGTGGCAACGAAGAGATCGGAGCGCGCAGAGTTCCAGCGAGTAGAGATCCAACATCTTCCCGACGAACGCTGCCGGGTGCGCGTGACTTTGGGGCGGCAGCTCGGTCCGAATCTGCACCAGACCTTTGTGGGGAAGGCCGAGTCCGTCTGGTCGCCGATCGGTGAACTGCGGTGCGCTGCAGAGGCAGCGCTGAAAGCTCTCGAGCGCTCCTTCGGAGTTGCTGAGGGTACCTTTACGACGCTGGACATCAAGACGGTAGAGTCATTTGACCGTCCCGCCGTGATCGTTGCCATATCGGCGGCCCACGGAGATTTGAGCCTGCGCCTAGTGGGATTCTGCGAGGTGCAGGAGGATCCGAAGCTGGCTGCGGCGAAAGCGGCCCTCAACGGAACCAATCGGTTCGTGGCCTTCCGGTTGGCGAAGTAGCCAAGCGAAGGCGAGTCGCGACAGGCGTTTGCTCAACGCTCAGCTGTCGCCAGCGCCGCCAATCCCAGCGCCGGGCCTTTTGTGAATAAGCTGCCATTGCTCTCGCGCGAGTGGACTCTAAAGTACCCACTCTGCTTTCCGTGCTTCGGTGTCCGTTTCGTCCATGGAGAGTCTCGTAGCCAGCCGAACCGAAGAAATCTTCGAAGCGGACTCAATCGGTTCCGAACGCGTGGCTATCCCAAGACTCCAGCAATGATCCACCCGCTAATTCCTCCTTCACCGTTCGGATCGCATCCGCATCGAAGGCTCCTCGTGGTATTGCCTGCCGAACACTTGATTGCCCTTGTTGGTTGCGTCACGACGTTCCATGGTTACTGTTTGCCTACTCGCGCTTCGTGCCGGCCATCTTTGCGGGGTCCATCACTGACATGATCTGTTCTTCAGAGAGGAGGCTCTTCTCCCTAACGAGCTCAACTACGCCACGACCGCTCGCCAGCGCTTCCTTTGCGAGTTCCGTGGCAGTATCGTAGCCGAGCAACGGGTTCAGCGCCGTGACAATTCCAATACTGAAATCCACGTAGCCCTGGCAGACGGCTTCGTTCGCTGTAATGCCTTCGATGCAGTGCACCCGCAGCGTTCTTGCAGCGTTCATGAACATAGTCTGTGATTCGAGGATGCAGTGGCCGATGACGGGCTCCATCACGTTGAGCTGGAGTTGTCCCGCCTCGGCGGCAAGAGTCACGGTGTGATCACTGCCGATCACCCGGTAGCAGACCTGGTTCACGACCTCGGGTATGACTGGGTTCACCTTACCCGGCATGATGGATGAGCCGGGCTGCATCGCTGGTAGGTTGACCTCATTCAGGCCTGCGCGCGGCCCGGAAGAGAGTAACCGCAGGTCATTGCAGATCTTGGAGAGCTTGATAGCAAGGCTCTTGAGAACGGACGAGTACAGCACGAATGCCTGCGTGTCCTGCGTCGCCTCGACGAGGTCCGGAGCGGAATAGATCTCCTTGCCGGTAATCTCGGCAAGGTGGTGGACGCAACGTTCCATGTATCCTGGAGGAGCGTTGAGGCCGGTGCCGATGGCTGTTCCACCCATGTTTACCTCGCGGAGGATCTCCTCGATCCGCTCAAGGGCCGTCATCTCGTTTTCCAGGCTCTCGCCAAATGCCTCGAACTCCTGCCCCAGAGTCATGGGCACCGCGTCCTGAAGCTGGGTGCGTCCCATCTTGAGGATGCCGGAGAACTCCCTTCCCTTGTCCCGAAACGCCGCGATTAGGTCACGTAGCTCTGCGATCAATTCGTCGTTCGCCAGTACGATGGCGATGTGCAGAGCGGTGGGATAGACATCGTTTGTGGACTGCGAGCAATTCACGTGATCGTGCGGGTCGCAGTGCTCAAAAGCCCCCTTCTCATGGCCCATCAGCTCCAGAGCTCGGTTTGCGATCACTTCGTTCGCATTCATGTTTGTGGAGGTACCTGCTCCGCCCTGAATGACATCGACCTGGAACTGATCGTGCAGCGCGCCGTCGATGATCTCCTGACAAGCGCCTTCGATGCCTCCTAGGATCTCGCTCGTCAGCTCGCCCACATCGCTGTTTGCCCGTGCGGACGCCAGCTTTACCATGGCCAGTGCTTGAATCAGTTCGGGATATTGTCTGATTGGCACTCCAGTGATGTGGAAGTTCTCCAGGGCGCGCACCGTTTGTATACCATAGTAGGCTGCTGCAGGAACCGTCCTTTCGCCTAGTAGGTCGTGCTCAGTCCGCACATCGGGGCTGGCGCTGGTTGTTTTCCCCTGTGGCATGGTCAACCTCACTTAGGATTCGCTATCGACTGACGTAGTTTGCGTATTCGTGTCGCTGCAGTACAACTGGCCTCCCTGTCCGAATGCGAGGTGGAGCCGAATAGGGGGCGGCGATCAAGTTGATTCCTTGCTTGCCTGACGTCCAGCCAACCGGCGAAATGGTTCCTCGGATTCGGTTTGGGGGGAAGTGGCAGTCGCACCTTTCTTTCATGCGGAATTCATGTTCAATTAATGCCTGCTGTGATTTGGATCCGGGCTTGTGCCAGAGGTGTGCTGGAGCTGAGATTCCGCTGAGTTTCCAGGCAAGTCGTGACACGACTGGGAGTATTCAGCGGGTTTCCCCGGGCAGTCTACAGCTGGCAACGAGAGGCTGTTGGTTGGCCTCGTGAGACGTAGCAGAAGACTTAGCGGAGGAGTTACCAATGTTGGGCAATAATGTGAATGTGTTGAGGAGAGGGTGGCTTGCCGTCGCCCTGCTGACCGTTGTGGGCTGCGGACCTTCCGAGGAAATCCAGCAGCAACTGGCTCAGCTCGAGATCGTATCCGCGCAGAAGGACAGCCTGATTGAGGCTGTGGCGGAGTACGCTCAGGTTATGAGTGTCATCAGTGCCGAGTTAGCCGACATACAAATGGAGGGAAGGGACTTGATGGTGGCAGTCGAGTCACCGGTCGCGGCTTCGCGCGATTCGATCCTGAACAAGATCAGATACATCAACGAGAGGGTGGCGCAGACCGAAGCGCGCTTGAGACAGAGCCGGCAGAGAGTGAGTGCGCTGACCAGTCTGTCGGACAGCTTGAGAGCCACGATGGAGCAGACTTATGCCAATTACGAGGGCCTGCTGGCGAGCCAGCGTGAGAGCCTCGCAGCCTTGACGGAACAGGTGACCGGACTCGAGGCGGAGAAGCAGCAGCTTGCCGCCGAGATAACCACGCTCGAGGACGCCGCAGCGAAGGTCTACTACATCATCGGGACCGAAGAGGAGCTGCTGGAACGAGGTATCATCCAGAAAGAAGGTGGATCGCGAGTCCTGTTCATCTTCGGTAAGCGAGGACAGACCTTGGTACCAGGGCGAGACTTGGATCCGGGCGATTTTACCATGATCGACAGACGGGATGCTACTGAGATCGAGTTTCCCAACCCCGACGCCGTGTACACGGTCGTGTCGCGGCATGACCTTGCCTATCTCGAGAACACGCCTGACGAGAAGGGAAACATCAGCGGCAGTCTGCGGATCTCATCGCCCAATGAATTCTGGGCCGCTTCGCCGTTCCTGATCGTTGTCGAGAAGAGCTGAATGGCCTAGCCCATGAGGTCGCGGTAGTTGCGACGGCGACATTTCAGGACCAGCCGGCCAGCGCGAACCCGCGCTGGCCGTTGTTTCTGCGGCAATTGGTGCGGACCTTTCACATAGAATTCATACTTAGTTCATCAATGTCGTGGCTTGTTGAGTCGGTTGGGGCGAAGCCAATTGCTCCGCCGATGTCTCGGGCCGGGTGAGAGCACGCTCGGGCCGGTTCCGGAGACAGACTGTGTGTCACCCACCTCCCGGAGGCAACAGTGCAGCAACGGTCTACCGGAGGACATCCGCTTCGAGGACGCGCTCGCTTGCGCCTGCTCCAGATTGCTTCAACAGCGGGTGTTCTTTTTCTACCCGGGTCCCAAACGCAGGCCCAACGGCAATACAATTCCTACAACGACATGACGGCCGCCCTCAGAGGAGTCGTCCGTGCGAACCCTGAGCTCGCCAGGATGGAGACTCTGGGGAAGACCCTCGAGGGCCGAGATGTCTGGCTGGTCGAGGTGGCAAACCGGCGCGGCACTCCGGTCGAGGAGCGACCCGGCCTCTTGGTCGTGGCGAGTCTGGAAGGAGATCAGGTAGTTGGCAGCGAGATCGCCGTCCACACAGTCGAGTACCTGCTGACCAACTACGCAGCTGATTCTGCTGTCAAGGAGCGCCTGGACAACCACGTCGTGTACGTGTTTCCGCGGCTCAATCCCGACGCGGCGGAGTTGATGTTCGCTGACGTGCGAAGTGGCCGGCGTACCAACACGCGGCCCTACGACGACGACAACGATGGCCGTACCGACGAAGACGGGCCAGAAGATCTGAACGGTGACGGACTGATCACCGTGATGCGGGTCGCCGATCCGTCCGGCGCCTACGCCGTTCACCCAGATGAAGCACGGCTCATGAAGCTGGCTGAGGCAGCCAAGGGGGAATCCGGCAGCTACGAGATCTACTGGGAGGGAGTCGACAACGACGGCGACGGTTTCATCAACGAGGACCCTGCCGGTGGCGTCGATCTCAACCGGAACTTCCAACACGAGTACCCTTACTACGAACCGGACGCAGGCCCACACATGGTGAGCGAAGTCGAGTCACGGGCCCTGATGGACTTCGTGATTGCTCATCGCAACATAGCCATAGTGCTGACATATGGCGCCAGCGACAACTTGGTGAATGCTCCTACCTCCAGTGGGGCCCTGGCGGAAGCGTCTATTGTGGCGTTGCTGGACTACGCGGCCCAGAGTACTGGGGATGCTGCTGAGGTTGGTCTGTTTCAGGTCAGGCAGCCTGGGCGGTTCGGACGGTTCGGCATGTTCCCGCCGCAGCAACAACAGCAGCGGCCGGATGCCGATGCCAGGGGACGAACTCCTCAGCCTCCGGCGACTACGATCAACTCGGCAGATCTCGAGTACGTCAATGTCATTGGCCGCGAATATCGGGAAATTACGGGCGTCGGTCAGGTGGCGACGACCCGCTCGCCAAAGGGGGCCTTTTTCCAATATGCATACTTCCAATTTGGCGTCCCGGCGTTCTCGACGCCCGGCTGGGGGGCGACAGATCCGAGCGGCGCTGATGCTGAGCCCGGTGCCGCAGCTCAGCCGCCCGAGCGACGGGGAAGGCCGCGCGGGGCGCCTGCGGCTGGAGTTCCAGGGCAGGGCATGCCGAGAGCGATGGCAGGCGCCACCTCAGGAAGCGGTGCCGATACCGACCTCAGGCTCCTCAGGTGGATGGATGCTGAGGACATTGACGGCTTCGTCGACTGGACGGAATATCAGCATCCCACCCTTGGTTCTGTCGAGATCGGTGGCTTTAGCCCGTATGCCTTGACCAACCCACCTGCATCCGTGCTGGACTCACTCGGTGAACTGAACGCACAGTTCGCGGTCTATCTGGCGTCGCTGTTCCCCCGAGTGAGGATTGCAGACGTCAAGGTGACCGACCACGGTGGGGGGGTGTTCGAGGTGGGGGCAGAGATCGAGAACTCAGGATTCCTGCCGACCGCGACGGCTCACGGTGTGCGCGCCAGAGCTGTGGCTCCCACCATGGTGCAGCTGGGAGTGCCCCCGGAGGATGTCATTACAGGGGACGCTAAGACGAGCTTCTTCCCGGCCCTGGACGGCTCTGGTGCGCGCCGCAGCTACTCATGGGTGATCAGGGGAGTGCAGGGAGCCCGGATAGAGCTTCGGGTGAGGTCACAGAAGGGTGGCAGAGACTCAGCAACCATCACACTCAGGTGAGACGCGCCATGAAGACGACGAGAGAAACAGCAAGTGCGGCGCTCAGAGTGGCTATCCTGTTTGCGGCCGCGATCTCACTGCTTGGCGTGGTGACTCCGAAACTGGACGCGCAGAGCGGATCGGATCCGCAATTCAGGGTCAAGATCGACTTCAATCGCTGGCACGACTACGACGAGTTGAAGACAGATCTACTCCGGTTGGAGGAGGCCTTCCCGAAGTTTCTCACCTACTCATCGGTAGGGTCGAGCTACGAAGGCCGTGACATGATGCTCATGACGATCAACAATCCGGACACAGGCCCGGAGAATAGCAAGGCCGCCATGTACATCGAAGCAAACATTCACGGCAACGAGATTCAGGGCGGTGAGGTTTGCCTGTATACCATATGGTACTTGATGGAGAACTACGGGAAGATAGCCGACGTCACGCGACTCGTGGACGAGCGGGTGTTCTACCTCTTCCCAACTGTGAATCCCGACGGCCGCGATTACTTCATGGACGGCACCGGATCAGGTGCCCGTACAGGTCACGTACCGGTCGACGACGACAATGACGGTGCGTTCGACGAGGACGGTCCTGACGACCTGAACGGCAACGGTGTCATCGAGCAGATTCGCAAGTACGTGCCGGGTGAAGGTGATATGCGTATCAGTCATCTCGATCCCCGCATCCTGGAGCCAGTGCCGAGTGGTGAGAAAGGTGACTGGGTACTGTTGGGATCGGAAGGCATTGACAACGACGGCGACGGACGAGTGAACGAAGACCCGCTGGGTGGGTACGATCCCAACCGCAACTGGGGCTCGAATTGGCAGCCCAGCTACATCCAGGGTGGTTCAATGGACTACCCGTTTCAACTGCCTGAGGCTCGAGCCGTGAATGACTTCTTGATGGCGCATCACAACATTGCCGGCGTCCAGTCCTACCACAACAGTGGAGGTATGATTCTGCGTGGGCCGGGTGCGCAATGGCAGGGAGTGTATCCTGCAGCGGACGTCAGTGCATACAATGAATTGGGAGAGAACGGTGCACGCATGCTGCCGTACTACCGCTACATAGTCCTCTGGTCGGGCCTGTACACTGTTCACGGTGGTTTCATCGACTGGACCAACGACGGTCTCGGCATACTGTCGTTCTCGAATGAGCTGTGGGCGCGCGATCAGTACTTCAACAGTCCCGACTTGCAGCGCCAGCAGCAAGACCCGAGCAGCCCCATCGCTCCGCCCAAGGACGGCTACTTCTTCGACGATCTCCTGGAGCTAGGGAACGAGTATGTAGAGTGGCAGGCGTTTGACCATCCTGATTTCGGTCGGGTTGAAATGGGTGGCTGGAAGAAGACCCGCGGCAGAGTGCCACCACGGTTCATGAACGAAGAATTGGCACACCGCAACATGGCGTTCACCCTGTACCAAGCCGACCAGATGCCGTTAATGAGCATGAAGCAGCCCACGGTAGAGAGGGTCAGTGGCAACGTTTACCGAGTGCGAGTCGAACTGATGAACGATAGGGTTACGCCGACGATCATGGAGAAGGCCGCTCAAAACAACGTGGTGCGCCCCGATCTCATGACGCTGGACGGAACCGTAGAAGTCATATCGGCTGGCATAGTGCAGAACAAGTTCCGGCCCGATCCGAGTGAGAGGATTGACCAGCACGACCTCAAACGAATCATCTTCCGTAACGGTCATCCTGGAAACAGGTCGCGTGTTGTCGAGTACCTTCTCAAGGGATCGGGTAACGTCACGGTGAGGTACTCCAGTCTGAAGGGTGGCACTGTAGAACAAACGTTCTCGCTGAGATAGCGGAGGATCAGCCAGGCCTTCATAACCGAAACAGTCACGGCGGCAGGGCCCGGGGATCAATAGCGCCCGGGCCGGAGTCCGCCCGTGCTAACCGGTTACTCTGCTGCTCACATCTTCTCCCCGTGATGCTGCACCAAGTTTCGGTAGGTAGTCTCGCAGCTTCGGGTGAACAGCACTTGAATGGAACCTTATGACAGGAAACAAGCAGCAGCTCGAGGGAGCCCTCTGGCTATTGGCGCGTGGCTCGAGCGGGGAGAACGATCTAACCATCTCGATTGTACGCAATAGCGCTGACCTCGACGAGAATCAGATCCGCTGGGAATTGCACGCTCTAAGGCTGTTTGCGGTTGAATCGGGCGCTTACCTCGGTTGTTCAGGTGACCCCGGCCGATACGACAGGTTGCTGGCGGCGTTGTATGGACCCATGGTACGTGAGTACCGTGAAGACTCAAATCCGCAGGCGTCCCTCGATTTCCAGACACTCAAGGCTCGTGTGGAGATGTACCGGCGGGTGGTGGGAGCTGCTGAAGAGTCGGAAACGTCGCCAGAGAATCTGGTGCGACGGGTTGGTCAGCTCTTTGCGGAGCTGTGCAAGGCCACAGATGCGAATGCGGCCGATGCCGGAAGTTCAGTATTCATGGCTACGGCGCGCCAGGCCAAGCACGTTGCAGAACTCGTAGTAATGAATGAGGGTGCCCCCTGAATCGTCTCCGCACGGGGAAACTCGATATCTCACTGGGTGGCAGAAACAACAAATGGCTGTCTTATATCAACTGTCCCCTATCAAGTGTCAGCTGCCAGTTGTCACCCGGTTCTCTGTACCTCACTATACCTGCAACGTCTTGATCGGGTCCAATTGCACCGCTCGCCGCGCCGGGATGAACTACGCAGCCACGCCGACCAAACCGAACAGTAGACCAACGCCGACGAATGTCGTTGGATCCGTCGGTTCCACGCCGACCAGCGCTGCTGAATCAAGCGCGTGAAGCCTCGGCCGAGGTCAAATCAGTTGACAATGGAAGAATGGTCCGGGTGGCAGCACTTCGCAGCGCAGGGAAAGCTGCAGACCGGGCGGTGCCCGTCCAGTGAGAATACGGGGCTTAGGCCGCGACCCCTTTTGCTATACGCTCGGCCACACCCAGCCCGTCTAACAGGATGCGCTCCGCCGACAGGGCATCAGTGGCATATCCTTTCCGTTTGGTCGTGGTTTGTCTCAGCACCATGACCTCCACCTCGCCCTCGCGCTTGAACTCCTTGGTGAGAAAGTCGAGCGGAACATGTCCCCGGTATGCCTCGTGCAGGCCGAACCCCTTACGCGCCACCAAGACGACGTAGAAGTACGGGTACGAGGTGCCCTGCACTTCATTGATCACGACCTGCCCATAGAGGCCCAGGAAGCCCTCGTCTCGACCCGCCGGATCAATCTTGAATTTGACGTCTTCAGGAATCGGTGTTTCTCCCCCGCTCAACAACATCAACAGGGTCAAATTGTGGTCCCTGAGGCGGCGCTCAGCTCGGGCCAACACCGTCTGGATCGTCTCGATGCGGGTGAGGAGGTTGGGCCTCCGCAGTATTGACCGAATCCCAGTGACCCAATGGGGTAGCAATAGCACTATGGCATCCAGGGCGAGGACGCGTGCATAACCGGTAGTTGTCACGACTCCAAATCCGAGCCCACCAAAAACGAACAAGAAGAGCACAAATCCCAGGCCGTTTGTAATGTCCAATGCACTGCTGTCCCATTTCTTGATCTTCTTATCGAGGATCTTCAGTTGTTCCAGCTTCCCCATGTCTACCCGCTCCCAATGCGTTTCCGGATCGAATCCCTTCGCTTCAACCCGGTTGTCATATCCCTTGACCAGCAACAACAGGTTTCCGGCCAGGAGTAGCAGGCCCCCTGTAAGGAACGAACCTGAGAGAGCCTGGATGAGAATCCCGATCACGATCAAAACGAAGCTGATCGAGAGCCTGGTCCCGTAGCGTACTGAACGGAGGAGTAGAAAGACGACTATGCCGCGATCCTGCGACGCTGGAAGTATCATTGCTCGAAATGCTCCGTGGTGACTGGTCGAAAGCCTTTCCTATCGTTCAGTTCGGCGAAACCAAGCTGCCGCCAATACAGCGGGCAGGCGCCATTACAGACTGCAAAGTGCTCGCAACTGCGGCATTCAGGGTGCGCCAACGCTTTGTCACGGAAGTGCTCTACTCGTCTCGCCGTCCAGATCTCCTGAACATCCTGATGCAGCAAGTTGCCCACGCTCTCGTCATAGGAGGCACACGGAAGGACGTCGCCGTTGGCTCCTACTGAGAGCAAGCCGTCACAGGCGCTGCAGCCCTTGTTCCCAAGACCGTTGGCAACAGGGTTGAACATGCACATCGGCGTAGGCGAATACCACATGAACTCCACATCGTACCGTTTGCTCTCTTCGGCGATGGCCGTCAGGTGAGTTCCCAATTCACTGTAACGGACCACCAGTCTATCGTTCAGAGCAGCGCTGCCGGTTGGCACCACGAGATTCATGCTGAACTTCTCGTTTCCGAGCTTCTGTTTGACGAACTGCGGCATCCTGGCACACTCATGCAGGTTGTCGCGGTTGATAGTGGTGTTGGTGTGTACGGGTATACCTGATTCCTTGAGATGCTGGACCGCCGCCACTGTGGGTCTAAACGACCGTGGTATCATCGTCACGCGCTCGTGCACTTCGGCGGTCACTCCCTCGAGACTCACCTGGGCAGAATCTAGTCCTGCATCGGCCAGTGCTTCGGCCGACTTCCGGCCTATTCGCGTTCCGTTCGTGATGAGGTTGACCCACATTCCCAGCCCCTTGGCGTACCGTATCAACTCGGGTAGATCGGTGCGCAGGGCGGGTTCACCGCCAGTGAAGCTCACCGAGGGCACTTCCGCGTCGTGGTAGATCTTGTGCAGCACCTGTTTGATCTCTGAGGTGCTCATCTCACGATCGTCACACACAGGGTTCGTGGTGCAGTTGCAGCCCGCATAGCAGAACGTGCACTTGAGGTTGCAGCGATAGGTAACGGCCACCTCCGACAAGATTGGTAGCTCGGAGAACCGCAGGTTGAACGAGCGGACTTCTACGGCGCAAGTCCGATTCTGATCGTCGAGCCGGCCCTCCAGGAAGCGTTTCACCTCGAATATGAACATTAGGATGTCGTGGATCTTATGCGGCTCACGGCCGATCTGGTCCAGCAACTGGTGGATGCTGACTCCCGCCAGCAGAGTCTTGATGATTTTCACTCCTTGGGGGTTCAGCTTTTGCGCCTGGTTGGGTCGCTTGATAATGACGTTGTCTCGCTCTCTCACGAAGACGTACGGTCGAATCCTGGTTACGAACTCGTCAATCCAGCTGAGATCAATCGCGTTCCCCTGCGCAATCAATGGGAACTCCCGCTCACGCAAGCTGAGTGACAGGCGGAGTGACAGGCCGAGTGGCACGCCGAATGGCAGGCGGAATGACATGCCGAGTGGCAGGCATCATGGCATACGTTGATGGCCGTCATGAGGTCAGCGTCGACGAATCCGGAGACCAGGTGATCACTCGTGGCCGGGATGTCGGTCTCGTGGCAAAACGGATCGCGGTCATGGTAGTATCGGTGTGTGTAATACGGGTGGTGGTTGTGATACCACCAATACCAGTCGGAGTCGGTGCCGCGCTGTTGTTCCTTGGCCTTCTCTGCTACTAGGTCCTGGTAGTAGGCCTTGGTGGCAGCTACATCACAATCCCAGGCCTTCTTGCGGATGTTGTCCACCGCCAGATTCATGAGTGACTCCAGCTCCGCTTGGGATAGGCGGCGGTCATCCTCCAGCGACTCGAAGAAGAGCCGCTCATACTGGTCGAGCTTCTCCTTGTTCGGCCGATTCACCACGCGTACCCTCAGCGGGTCTCTGGATAGCACTGCGAGAAAGCCTTCTGTCACCATCGAGTCCAGCATTGCGCTCAAGATGCGTTTGAAGGGGAGGCCCAAATAGAATGCCGCCTCGAGGGCGGAAAGATCTTTGCAGATCTTCCCAGGCTGGCGGAAACTGGACAGCACCAACTTGGGCGGTGTCCAGTCCAGGGTATCCCAGCGGATGTCGTCGAGTCCACGGTGTGCGGTTACCATGGAGCGGTGCTTGCCGGTTACCACCAGGAAGAAGAAGCCAAGTAGCAGGACGATGCCACCTGCGAACATCAGGTTCACTTTGAGCGGTGAGCCGAACCGGGAGGTTTGAGCCACCGACTCGGCCAAGGAGAACCACTCTGCGGGCAAATAGAATTGGGCCCGCATGTCGTACTCGCTTCCGGGCCGATCGCGGTGAAATACAAGGCGCAGCCGGTCGGCTTCACCACGCTGGTAGTCAATCCTGAACTTGTCATTGACCCAACGCTCCGTGAGCACGGCCTGTTGTTCCTCCACGTAGCTTCTCGCATCGATACCGGGCTCGAGAACGTGCGGTAGCAGGACATTCAATGTGTAGTGATCCTGGTTCCGCGCTTCATTCCATTGGACCGGCGACCAGTTGAATACGGTGAGCTGGCGACCGTCGGGTGACGTCGTTGGCGCAACGTAGCCGGCCGCTGCGAAGTTGGTGGCAAAGGCGAAGAAGAAGGTGACGGTTCCCGCAGACACACCCTGGCCTCGCGCCAGAACTATATCCCAGCGTCCACGCGAAACCTGGCTGATTGACAACTCATAACGTCGTCCTGCGGCGTCGATCGCGTAGGAGTTCTGGTCCAGCATGGATACTGAGAGCCGGTCATTGCCCTCAAAGTAGAAGCCATGCATCTCACCCCTCAGAACGGCCCACTGCACTGCGTAGAGCACAACTGCAGATCCGTCTGCGCGGAGGTCGACGCTGGTCTCGACGAAACGAATCTCTCCGGGGCCGGATTGGCTGGTGTTGATCGACGGAATAAGGAACAGGCAGAACAGGCTGGCGACGAATCGCATCACGGCTGTCGTCTCCCCGAGGAGTGAACCACTTTGGCGACGGACATGTCAGACTCATGGCGAAGATACGGTCAGCTAGGCTACGCGTCCAGCGGTTTGGCTGAGATTTGCAGATAGCCACGCTCGGACGCACCCCGCTTGCGATCTCTTGGCACGTCTCGAGAGCAGCAGGTATCACCACGTCGACCCTTGCGACGACCTGGCGGGTGGAGTGAAAGAGTGTGGGGTGGCAGACGCTCGAACGAAGACTCTATGGCTCTCCGAATTTCGTATCTATCTCGATGCCGCAGGCCTGGAGAAATCTGGTAGGCAATTCCCCGCCCGCGAAGATTGCCACCAAGTCGTTCGGGATGGGCGCAACGATGCCCGACTCGTTCTTCAACACTACTGCATCGGGTTTGATCTCGAGCAGGTTTGTGGACCAGAGGACCTCAACTTGGTGCCGCTTGATCGCGTCTTCGATTCGCTCCATGTTGCCGGGCTTGATCCGAGCAAAACTGTCTCGTCGATAAGCTATCTTTACCTCATTACCCGGCTGACCGGACAGGGAGAGAGCCGCCTCAACTGCAGAATCACCACCACCAACGATCACTATGCGATCCCGCTGGAACGCTTCCGGCTCTCGCAAGGAGTAGATGACTTTGGGAAGCTGTTCTCCGGGAACATTCAGCTTGTGTGGTGTACCACGACGCCCGATTGCCAGCACCACTCTCTTTGTCTTGTACGTCTGCCTGTCACTTGTCACCAAGAAACAGCCATTCTCAATTGGCTTGACATCGGTGACCTTTTCTTCGGTGTTCACCTCCAAACCCGTACGTGCCACTATGTCTTGCCATTTTGCCATCAGTTCTTCTTTTGTTACCTCCCTGAAACCGAGCTTGCCATAGCCGGGTACCTTCACGGGTGTTGTCATGACGAGTTTCTTGCGAGGGTAGTACCGCACAGTTCCACCGATGTCTTCCTTCTCAATCGTTGCGAACCGTAGTCTGTGATGCAGACAGTTGAGCGATGCCGATAGGCCGGCCGGGCCGCAGCCCACAATCACGACGTCCAAGGCGTCTGCCGGACGTTTCCGCTCTCGGGCGATTCCGGCTATGCACTGCCTACCCTGCTCGAACGCATTGCGGATGAGTCCCATCCCGCCTAGCTCACCGATGATGTAGACGCCGGGGACGTTGGTCTCAAAGTTTTCCTTGATGCGCGGAATGTCGACACCACGTTTCTCGGTGCCAAAGACCAACTGAATGGCGTCTGTTGGGCATGCCCGCTCGCATAACCCGTGTCCGATACAGCGAGCGGGACTGATGGGCTTGGCCTGACCGTTGTGCAAGCCGAGCACGTCCCCCTCGGGACAGACCGAGAGACAGTTGCCGGTCCCAATGCACGCACCGGCGTTGACCACTGGATGGAGGGACATGGGTTCGTGCAGGCCATAGCGTATAGCCTCTGTCTCCGCTGTGATCGTCTCCCGTTCCATGCGGCGCTGCCGTAAGTACAATGGCGCTGTGAAGAGAACAAACAGAACAAGTCCAGTGCCGGCGATGATGAGACTGTCGGACATCAGAAATTCGTCCAGAGATTCACGAATATGCTGTTCGCAGTTTGGTGTTTGCCGCGCTGCAGCCGTGCCTGAAGAGTCCAGAATACGCGTTGACTGATTGGAAACATCAACCCAGCCTCTCCGGTGTGAGCCAGCAGTATGTTGTTTGTACTCTCAGTCCTGTATAGCTGGTAGCTGGCACGCGCCTGGACGACGCCGAAGGATCTGTTCAAGCCTGCATACAGGTTCGCGGCCTTAGTGCTTGTCACAGTCCAGTAACTCGCGGCTCCAAAGAGCCCGAGCCCAGCTAGTGGGGTACGACTCAGGTTGAACGAAGCCGAGTAGGTGTAGGTAATGTCGTTCTCGTTGAATCGATTGGCGGTCACATCCAGGTTGAAGCTACCTCCTCTCGCCCAATAGCTGATTCCCGCGTTGCCCTGCTGACGCTTGAAGGAGATTCTGTCCAGCGCAATCAGACTGAATTGGGAGAGTGGCCGGTCCAATGCATAGCGCGCGCGAAGCGAGAGTCCCTGGACGAGTGGCACAGTGGCATTTGCATGCAACCGAGCCACCGACCACGAGGCACTCTCGGTGTCATGGTCAACTTGAAGATCACTGCCGAGTCGCACTGCACCTACGGTCAGACGTTGAGACCACCCGACGAACGTGCGGTTGGGTGAGTCGTCCCGCGGCAAGACCTGATGGAAAGAAATGTTGGCATAGTACCGAGTGGTTTGACCGGCCTGGTTGAAGTCGACGAACACCGAGTACTTCGGCAATGTCGAATTGGGACCCTCGTTGGCCCGCTCCGGCTGGAATCCGGCTATCGCTCCCATGCCAAGTCCTCTCTCCCCGTAGTGCAATAGCAGTCCGTCCCAGTATCCGGAAAACGTCTCGAACCGGTTGTAGAACCTACCAATTTGGAATTGGATCGGCACTCCGTCGAACGATTTCTCTAAGCCTACCTGGTATATGCGGATGGACTGGCTTGGCTGAACCAAGTCTGCAGAGCTGTAACGGTAGGAGCCCTTCAGGTTCGTCGTGAACTTCAGATCACCGGGCAGGTGGGTCGCGGTCAATCGCAAGCCAAGAGCGGGCGTAGCGAATTGGCGCTCAACTCGCATCTCTTCATTGCTCAGCCATCGGGTCGTGGATTCGAGAGCGTTCAACTGAAGCGACAACCTACCGGTAACGTCGGGAGTAGACCCGGTTTGTGTTCGTGTTTGACTCGCTGTTGGTTCAGTGGCGTCTCGTGTGTCTGAAGTTGGCTCGGGAATCACCGCTGCGGCACCAAGTCTAATCTGTATCGTGGCTCCCCGGGTTACTGAGAATGGGTCTCCCAGGAACGCAACCACGGATCTGGCGCTAGATGAGCTGACTACGAGAAAGGCTCCGAGGTATCTTTCACCCGACTCGTCGTAGACCGACAGGGTATCATCCACCACAACGCCGTCATCAGTTCCTGCCCGTATGTATACGTTAGCTCCAGCGAGCTGCTCGACCAACACGGCTAAAGTCGGTTGCTGAGCGGCTGCGGTGGATGCGGTCATGCCATTCAACGAGCAACACAGAGCTGTGACCAGCAGGGCGTTGCTGGCTGTTCGAGGCGTGAGAATGCTGGTCATTCAGCCCTCCCGTCAGGGTGACACGAGTAGCAGGCGTTGCTCTCGTACACGTAGCCGCCCTCTTCTCTGTGCTTGTCATCCATTCCTGACCGATCGTGCTCATGGCAGTTGAAGCACGTGAAAACCTGGAAGTTGCCGGCCGTCGCGTGGCACGTTTGACAGTCGGTCCACCTGCCGCGATGAGCACCGGAGAAGATCGGGAAGAACTGGGCGTCATGATCGGCGAAGGTTCCGTCCCCCCAGGAGTCAACGGTGTGACACGTCAGGCAGTTCGTGGGGAACCCAGTGCCAGCGTGCTGACGCTCGTAGTCGCTCTGATGGCAGGCTATGCAGTCGTTTTGGTCGACTGGAGTGAATTGTGAGCCAGTTGTTCCCGCTTCATGGCAACTCGAGCATCGGATTTGCGAGTGTCTGCCCAACAAGGCAAAACCCCTGGAGACCGCAATGTGATCAAACGCCACGCTGAATGACCAAGCGAGCGTACTGTGGCATTGCTGGCAGTCGACGGGAAACCCGGCTGCCACATGATCTATTGGCTGTGCACCCCTGTAGTCGCTGTCATGGCATGAGACACAGCTGGTTTGCTGGGTCGTGAAGGCACCGTCTCGATCGTTGGGGTGGCAACTCTCACACGAAAGCTGGACGTGGGCTCCACTCAGGGGAAGACTGGTCTTGGCGTGTATTTCCACCCCCCTGACATCTGAGAACACAGTGGTGTTGTGACATGTTGTGCAGTCTGCAGAAAGTCGACCGCGGTGAACGTCAACGTGACAACCCGTACATCCAGTCGTCGATATCTTGGGTTCGTCGAACAACAGGTCCAGATGGCAGTTAGCGCACTCGATATCCCCGTGTTTGCCTGCCAAGGGGAATCCCACGTCGCTGTGGTCGAACTCTAAGGGCACCTTGGTGGGTCGCCATCCTTCAGTCGTGTGACAGGCATCGCAACCGACGGTTGCCGAGAGCATGCCGTGAGGGTTGAGGCCGTCGCGCTGGGCTGAGCCCACTGCAGGTACGACCGCCATCACCGCAATCATGGTCACTAGGTGTTTGGAATTCATGGGACAACTCCATGGCAGTCACGACATTCCGTACCGAGCGGCCGGTAGATTCGGTACTCTCTGCCGGTAGAGTCTCTCTCGAGACCGTGGCAGTCAACGCAAGGAACGCTGCGGTGCGCTCCATCGAGCACGTAACGCGTAGCGGTGTGGTCGAACGACTCGATCTCGAAGGAGTCGGTGTTGTGACAGGCCGAACACTGCTGCCCCTCGAACTGCCCACCATGGGGATCGTGGGTCATATGGCAGGAGTGGCACTCGGCGCTCTCGAAGTGAAACAGTGGTGTCTCATCTGCTGTTGCTGTGTTGGTGTGGCAGGCTCGGCATGGTGTAGCAACATGCGCTCCAGTCAGGGTAAAGGTCGCACCGCCATTGTGTCGTTCTATGTCGTATGTCGTGGGAAGCCAGCTGTGCTGTGTGTGACAGTCCTCACACAACGGACCGCCCGGAGTGTGCTCAAATGCGCCCTCGTGATAGTCCAAGTGACAGGACATGCAGTCTTCGGCGGCCGGTTGGGGGTAAGAGTTACGATTGGTTCCTTCCAGGTAAGTCAACATCAAACCTTCAGGCTGAGGCTGGTTTCGGTCGTGACATTGCGCGCAGTCGAGCTCGGTGTGGCGGCCGGCAAGAGGAAAGTTGGTGGCCTCGTGGTCGAACTGGTCTTCAAAAGAAGATCGGTCGATGCGACGCCAGCCGGTCGTGTTATGACAGTTGGCGCATGTAATGCCCATGACTCCGCGGTGCTCGTCCCGGTGGCAGGAGCGGCAGGTCGAGTAGCTCAGCTTGGCATATTGGACATTGGCCGCGGGGCCGGTACGGGATGAGCGAGTCGGCCTGTGACAATCTCGACACGCTACCCTACGATGCAGTCCAGTCAGCTTGTACCGGGACCGGTCGTGATCGAAAAGCTCCGCCCGATCCCACGTCGTCTGGGTATGGCACTCCTCACAGCGCTGCTTTCCGAACTGCTCGCCGTGCGGATTCTCCGCGCTGTGACATGCCATGCAGGTGGCACCGAGGCCGAGAAACGTCCTGTCGAGTGCACCGTGCTCACCCTTGAACTTCAAGACGTTGGTTGCTGTGATCAATTGAGGTTGGTGGCAATCGTCACAGGCAGCTGTGCGGTGCGCTTCGATCAACTCAAAGCCAACCGCCTCGTGGTCAAACGTGGTGGTATCGAATCTCACTAGAACGAAATCCTCACCGAAGTGCTCCTTGTGGCAGTCGGCACAGTTCTTCTCCGATACGTCACCGTGAAGTCCTCGGCGTTGTCGTACTCGACTACGCACTGGTTCGTGGCAGTCCAGACACTTGTCGTTCGAGACACCGCGCTTGCCGAGGGTGTGACAGCTCGTGCAGTTGCGCACTCCACTGAGTTCGCTGTGCGGAGCAGCCAGCTCGCCGGGAGACACAAGCTGGGCAATTGCAGCCTGCGGCTGTGTCAGTAGCACAAGGAGTGGCCACGGCAGCCGGAGCAGCCGCGCGTTCATGCCATGCTGTAGCTCAGAAGATCCACGTATAGCCGAACAGGATTGCTACAGCCACGTGAATTCCAATGATGAGCAGCATGACCACAGCCAATGGCAAGTGCAGCAAGTGCCAATAGCGGAACAGCCGCTGGAACGGCTTGAGCAATACGATCTGTTGCTCCAGTTGAAGTTGCGATTGAATCAGAGTGGCTATCGAATCGCGTACGTAGACTGGTCTTTCGTCCGCCATCCGTCGTGGTCCGACAGTAGCAGATGGTGCCGAGACAGCCGCGAGGAGTTTTCCGATGCGTCTCTTCTGCGTTCTCTTTGATAAGTCATAACGGACTGCGAGACCAAGGGCGTGAAAGAAACCCCTTGGCTCACGCACTCTCACTGGAGGAAACAGCAGTTCGACCGCAGCAGGCTTCAAACCGAAGTCACTGGAGATCGCGGTGACTAGTTCGTCCTTCTGGTGTCGGATCGAATCAAGAGACCGGACCTGGCCTTGTATGGTCTTCGGTATTTGTGCATACAAGTAGCGTCCGAAGATACCACTCACGACCACGATGCTCATGCTCCAAAAGGCGATCGAGACGATACCGCCGAACTTGAAGCTTGTGTGGAACAGCACTAGAGCGGGCCCCAGGGTGCACAGAAAAACGTGCAGCTGTAACCAAGTCCCCAGCTTTCCCACTCCAGCTAGGAAGCGCACCCGCTTCCGGAGTGAGTACATGCCGACGCCCAAGAGCATGGACAGTGTGCCAAATATTCCCAGTCCCTGCCCGATGAGCCCGGAGGGTTTGAAGATCTCATGCAGTTCTGAGAAAGGCCGTTCCTGTAACGGTGTTGCGTAATAGTCCAAGCCCCCCAGTAGCGTGGCGCCCACTATGCATAGCCACACGAGCAGCAGTGTGGCGGAAAGCAGCTGCTGGCCAAGTGCCTTAGGCCGTCTGACTGGGTAACTTGTTCGGCGACGGGCATCCTCGTGACAACCCGGAGACGCCACAGTTGAAGTGGTTGTGCCGAATGCGGTCTCCAGGGCCGCTGCGCTACTGTCGGCCATCGCATCCCTCGGATCTGTGTGGTCCCAACTGTTATGACGAAGCAGCATGATAAGCTCGTGCGGCTGGCATGTTAGTGACCGAAATCACCACAGTGCCGTGGGATCCTGACACCAACGGCGCGCTCTACCGCAAGCTGCGTTCCTGACCACCAAAGTGTATAAACACATGCGACTATTGACTTTGAGAGATACCTTGCTGATCGGGCACTTGAGTCAAAATGAGGCAGCTGTATCAGAACGAGGCGGTGATCGGTGGGAAAAGCCCGATCGCGCCGTCGGGCAGATCGCATTGAGTAACCCCGCATGCTTCCTAGATTCCGGTGCCAGGGCATATTTGTGTAGCGCCAGCGTCGAGCTTGGCAGACGATCAGCTCACCAATCTACGACAGATTCGGAGAAAGGCCGGACCTCATGTATCGCCTGAGGAATGCCCTGGCAGTGTTACTTGTAGCCACAACTGTTGTCGTAGTAACCAGACCTGGCGACGCAGCAGCAATCGGGGTCTGGCAGGTGACGGTCGATAACTTCGCGGCAGCAGCAGCTCCATCAATGGCAATCGATTCCACGAACGACGGTCCCCACGTCTATTGGATGAGCGATTCCAGTGCTGTCGTCTTCTATTCCTGTGATGGACAGGTGTTGAGGCCGACACTTCGAGTGGTTGACACCCTCCGTTTCAGCGGTCTCTGCGACGATTCATCGGATCAGTACGTCATGGTCGTGGCTGAGCCCAAAATAGAACCACACGTGTTTGAGGATGTGAAGCAGATATTTGCGGTCAGCGATGTCCACGGTGAGTATGAGCATCTCATTGACCTGCTCCAGAATTCACGTGTTATCGATGAAGAACTGCACTGGAGCTGGGGTGATGGACACCTCGTAGCCCTCGGCGATGTCTTCGATCGTGGCGATAGAGTGACCGAGGTCCTGTGGTTCCCCATCGGTTGGAGCGGGAAGCGAAGCTGGCGGGCGGTCGAGTCCATCTTGTGCTCGGCAATCACGAACTCATGGTGATGCGAGGCGATAACCGCATGTCAACGAGAAGTACCTAGACGGTGTAGTGCGCCGGACGGGTATAGGGTGGATTCAGCCGGTCATCGCAACACCTCAAGGGAGGTGCTTGCAA
>JBDHKN010000004.1:0-93035 GCA_039586365.1 Gemmatimonadota bacterium
TCCGGCCACGGTTACCACTGCTCGCCCTGTGACGTACTTTCCAGCTGAGGGGAAATGGCGCTGATCGACTGTCCTGAATGCGGCCACAAGGTCTCCACTGTGGCGGTAGCCTGTCCGGAGTGTGGGTACCCGGTGAAGGCCTCGCCAGCCACATCCTCGCCAGCCACACCGGCCGAACCGCCCAGCCCGGTTGCCGGCAAGCTGAGTGAACCCGGTGTCGGCGGAGGCGAACTACAAACCCCGTCCGACAGACCGGGTACATGGTGGCAGAAACGGCCCCACATCTTTGATCCGCACAGTTTCGATCCGCCAGACAAGTTGGACGAGCCCGCCAAACCCGTGAAGGTGGGCTCGGTACGCCGGAGGATAGTGGCCCTAGTGTTCGGGGGTGCAGTTTTTCTCCTGCTACACCTCGAGCTGCTGCCCCAGGAAATACAGTTCCGCTGGGCACTCTCACTGTTCGGTGCGGCGATTACCGCCCTGGTAATCAGCAAATGGCCGTCGAAATCGACCGAGCAGTAGCTGACAAGCGGCTGGGGTGGTTGCTGGCCTGACTCGCCGACACTGCGATTTCGTGACACGCGCCCTGCAACGTGTTGTCGCCGGCCGTGAACTCGACGCATGCCCTCATCTAGGTGTACCTGTTTTTGAAATTCAATGAGATAAGCTGTGGTGGCGGGCCGACGACGGAACTTCGTCTCGCTGAGTATCGCGCCGGGGTACGGCAAATCCCAGCTAGCTGTCGACGTGGGTAGGGCAAAAGCCACCCCGGGCAAGATCGACGAGGAGCTCCTTTAGCCGACCTGTCGAGGGTTCGCCCGGGGCGCCCTGAACCGGGAGGTATACTCGTCCGGCGCTACCTGGGACCACCGAGGCATCCGAACCGCCTCCCAGCACAATATAGCAGAATCCACTATATAGCGCGAGCTGCTATATGGACTGAGTTGAGAGTGTGACGCCTCCCGCAACGCAATGTCAGTATGGCCAATCCTTGCTGAGTAACGGATGCGGCGACACTATAGACACCTCGTTAGTAGAGGAGGACGGTTGAGGGACGAGGGATACTCGACAGTTGGTGTCATCGGCGGGTTGGGTCCTGAAGCGACGCTGGATTTCTTTTCCAAGATCCTGGCCAGCACGCCGGCAGCGATAGATCAAGACCACATCCATCTGATCATCGACAACAACCCCAAGGTGCCCGATCGGAACAAGGCTGTGGCTGGAGTAGGTCCGTCGCCCGCTCCGGCGCTGGCAGCAATGGCTCGGAGGCTGGAGCATGCGGGTGCCGATTTCTTGGTCATGCCGTGCAACGCGGCTCACGCATTCCAGAGCGCCATTGAATCGGCTGTGTCGATTCCCTTTGTGAGTATCATCGAAGAGACCTGCGGTGAGGTTGTCAGGCGTTTCCCTGCCGTGAAGTGTGTGGGTGTCTTGGCATCCACTGGGTGCATCGATGCCGAACTCTACCAGACAGCCTTTGCGAGGCGCGGGATCGCGGTGGTAGTTCCGGTCGCGGCCGAGCGTGACGCGTTCATGCAGCTGGTGTATCGAATCAAATCGGGCGAAACGGCCCACCTTTTTGCTGACGGGATGCGGGACATAGCTGCGGCGCTCGTCGAGCGCGGCGCAGAAGTGCTCGTAGCCGGATGCACGGAGGTGCCGTTGGTGCTCGGTGAGAGGGACGTGCCGCGCCCACTCGTCGATTCGACAGATGTGTTGGTTAGAGCTACGATTCAGAGCGCGCGGGCGGGAGCGTAGGGAATCTCTGGTAGGATTGCGGTTACGGCACATGTGACGCGGTGGCTTCTGGCAGAGTATTCAGGCTAAGCACAAACGACTGCGAGGCTCGATGAGGCCTGCCCGGCTCTCTGTAATAACCGCTGCCACCGCCATCGCACTGGGATCTGCTGCCTGTGAAGATCCCGTAAGCGGGTGCGCCTGCACTGAAGAGTACCGGGCCTACTCAGTCACAGTCATAGATGGTACAGGCAATCCGGTGCCAGATCTCACCGTCACGCGCACGAATCTGCGAACCGGCAAGGTCCTGCAACCCGGGTGGTTGGGTTTGCTGATACCCGGGGTATATCTGGTGGCCGACGACGGGATGCTCAACGCTTTTTCCAGCGAGGGCGATACCCTCCGGATTACCGGGAGCCGGGTTGGCACCAGGATAGTTGCGGACTTCGTGTTCGCGGTTCCCGCACCGTGTCGCTGCCATGTGGAGCTGCTGGCAGGAGCCGACACGGTTTTCGTGCGTGACCTGCCCCTCGACTAGTCACTGGACCCGCATGTCAGCTAAGCGAGCAAACTACTGCTTCGACTCAGCAGCTGAACGACGTGCGCGGACCGCGCGGATGGTGTTCAGGTGTTCGCGATAGGAACGGGAGAATATGTGCTGACCTGCCGCGTTTGCCACGAAGTAGTAGAAGTCCGTTTCGGGTGGATACAGGGCAGCTAGAATGCTGTGGTATGACGGCTGGCAGATTGGCCCTGGTGGCAGTCCGTTTGCTCTGTACGTGTTGTACGCTGACTTCACCTCATAATGCTTGTTGTAGAGTCGACCTCTTCGCCCCAGCGCATACACCACCGTTGGGTCTGCCTGTAACCGCTGGTTGCTACGCAATCTGTTGTGGTACACCGATGACACCAACGGTCGATCGAGGTCGAGTGGGTCTTCCCCCTGAATGATCGACGCCAGGGTCACGATCTCATGGCGGCTGAAGCCCAATACCACCAGTCTGTCATCCCATTCGGGACTCCAACGAGCCGCGAAGGTGTCAACCATCTGGCGCACTACTTCGAGTGGCGTGGCATTCACGGGGACGTAGTACGTTGTGGGATACAAGTAGCCCTCAACGGTCTCGGCCGTGGCCCCGAGCTCAGCTCGCAGCCCGGAGTCACGAACGGCGAGCTTCAGGCTGTCAATGGGAATATCCAACGTGCGACCGAGGACAGGGATTAGCTCGGACAGCCACACACCTTCTTTGACGCGGATCTTCTTGGCGTCTGGTCGACCTTCCCGCAGCATCGCCAGCACTTTGCCCATTGGGGTCCTGGCCCGGAAAGGATAGAAGCCTGGCTTGATCCCGAGGTGCTTCCTACCCATTCTGGCAAACCGCTCGAACGCACGGGCCGATCTCACTATCTCATGCGCTGCTAGCGACTCAGCCACCGCCTGAACAGGATCGCCCGGCGGTATCCTGATCCAGATGGCCTCCTGCTCGGGAAGCTCACAAGCCTGCACTGACAAGACTACAAACAGTCCCAGGCAGAGCAGAAACCCCTTGCATAGGTAGTCCACGAAAGGCATGGCGTGAACGGTAGACAAGTGGCTACGGTTGCTCTGTGAGCCAGCTAACAGACAAACGTGTCTCGTGGAGGTCTGCCCTGCCGCAAACCGCCTGCCGCGCGCTGCCGGGACGCCAGGCATTTCGCTGGTCTCCATCGCCGCCATTCCCAACATGAGAACACTCTGTACACCTTTTGTCCACTGAACGTTCGCGGTGGCTGTCAGGCGACAGTTACTGGCTCCCAGTGGTCAGCTGTGACCTAGCGCACAGCAAGATTGGCTGGCCGGGTCCAACCTTGCGGCAGCTTCTCCAAAGGGCGTTCAGTATGCAAGTAACGAAGTGGGCACGGTTACGGGAGGATGTGGACTGCGGATTGCGCCGTGGTGCGTGGTATCGGACAGTCGATTTGGGACAATCCGAAGCCATGCTGGAAGTGCACGGTAGGGAGCGGTCCTTTGCCGTGCACTTTTTGGAGATCGTGAACAATCGACCGATGAAGTGGACGATTGTGTCCGGTGCTCGTAACGCAGTCTTGATCCCGGCCCGTTGGCGCAAGGGGTATGCTGTGTGCCCCAACTGTCGCTGGCGCCAGTTGCCGCTGGGCCAGCCACAAACGCTGCGTTGCGAGGGATGTAACGAGATCTTCGAGGTTGCCTGGGACGAACCCTATCTGGCGAGTTTCAACTCCTGATATCGAGCGGCGTTGTAGCAGCCCCCTAGGGGCGCGATCAGCGCCGCTCCCTGCACACACTCTCCCTCGACAGTCGCACGGGATCCAATGGTCGCGGGGATCCATGAGGAATTTCTGAAGGAACGGTTAGACGAGCGGTGCTGGAGTTTCCTTCACCCGCGTTTAATCACCTCTTAATCCGTCATCACTAGCGTAGATGGTGAGAGCCCCGCGGCCAACCGCCCTTCAGGATCGAGGACCATGGTCAAGAAGCAAGTCTTCGGCGCCGTGTGCGTTGCCTTCGTCGTAGCACTACTCGTTACCGTACCGGTCGTGTTCGTGTGGAACCTGTTCTTCAACGGACAGGGCATGTTCAACTGGGCTGCGAGCTTTGGTGTCGCGATCGCGGCGGCCGGCTTGTTCCCACTGATAAGGGTGGTGCGGCGCGCACACCATAACTCGCGGCAAGTAGGCCGCTAGCGCGCGCCACTTCGTGTTTCATACGCCTCGAGCTGGGGATGATCGGCGGCGTGAGACTCCACTCGCCCTCCGCGTGAGATCTCGCACGTAGTGACCGCTACCTGATCAGCCACAACGGCGCAACTCTATTTACCATAACAACTTAGAGCGAGACCTCTTGAGCTTCGTCACGGCAGCGGCAGGGCAACGGCAGCTGCCGCCATGAGAGGCGATCACGGGTTGGACGAAATGTGATCCGCAACCCAGCGCGGCTGGCGGCAAATCCGCATGTTGACTATCCGCGGACCTGCATCCATAACAGGTGATGCGGAACTAGATTGCAGGCCCTCTGAACCACAGCTGGCGAGGTTGCTCAACGATGATGGGTGTGTCTGGCAAGCCCCTAACCGATATCAACGAAGACTCTCTGCAGTACACGGAAGCTGATTGGGAGGAAGAATCGTACGACCTGTTCGTCATGCGGGCCAATCCCCGCCCCTGTCCCAAGTGCGGCTACACAGGGTTTTACGGTCCCCGCGCCATGGATCCAGGCAGGAAGTACCGAGCCTGTCGGTTGTGCGGGTTTTGGCAGTTCGTAGGTCACGATCCAGTGCGATTCACCCCCACAGCCCACGACTGTGAGAGCTGGCCTGAGTGTGCCCGCGCGCCGTACATCTGGTGGGTGCATCCTGATGAGAAGAGGTATACGTGCCCATACTGCCGCCAACAACTCGTGATCGGCAGCCAGAACGTGTTCGTGAAGAGCGTTCTCATTACCGCCCCGATTGATGATCCCGACCATCCTTGGCTCAAGGTTCCCCAGAATCGGTCCTATCCCTACTATCAACGTTTCTGGGAGCACTGGGCTGTCACCAAGGGGCGGGTGATACTGTGAGTCGGTATCGAGCTCCGCACTTGCGGTTTGCCAGTGGCCGCGACCCTTTGCGCGGGGGACTTCCCCATCGGGGCTCGAAGGTGATAAAGGGCAACGACTTAGCAGGTGAAATGAAAGGCATGTCTCTTGCTAACAAGATATGCGTCTGGCACCAATTGAACTGGCTTTGAGCTATGACGGGCGGCAATTTGCAGCGACCGGACGGTCCCGGCCCCGACTCGCATGAGGGAGGGGCCGTTGCTGGTGGGAAGGAAACGAAGTCACATCGCTGGCACGCATCCGGTCGAGGCTCAAGAATGAGGGAGGGGGGAGTGGACGAGACGAGTAGAGAAAGCTGGGCAGCCGGCCGACAGGCCCAGGGTAACGACGTGCGATTCGAGCCGCGAACTGACGTCCAGGATGGGGGAGCAGCACGGTCTCAATCGGGCGACGGTGATGTTCCGGCCGACATCGTCTTCATAGTGAAGCAGGATGGTACAATTCTCTATTTGAATCGGGCTGTAGGCGGGACGGCCGATACTGAAATCCCGGGAACTTCGGTCTACTCCTACACTGATCCGGCGTGGCATGACGGACTGCGAGACTCTCTCGAGCGCGTCTTTGCTGCTAGCGAGGTGAGCGGCTACGAATGTGCCGGTGTCGAGCCGTTCAAGCGGGGCTCCTGGTACCAGTGCAGGGTGGCTCCCAATGTGCGGGAGGGGAAGGTCGTGTCAGCCACCATCATTGCCCGTGACATTACTCGCTGGAAGACCGAGCAGGACGAACTCTGCGACGAGCGCGACCGACTCAAAGCTGAGCTGGAAAAGGTCTCTCACGACCTGGCATCGCTGACCAACACGTTGGCGGAGAGAGAGTGTCACCAAAACGAGTTGGACAGGTTCCGCAGGATCATCGATCAAGCGGGAGAGGCGATCTTCATTACGGATCCCAATAGCGGCAAGTTCGTAGATGTGAACGAGACCGCCTGCCGCTGGCTTGGCTTCCCGCGCGACAGACTCCTTACGCTCGGCGTGAACGATCTCGATTTGGAGTTCGCGCTCGAGAGCCCCAACGGGGTCGCCGAGCATGTCACGGACACGAGGAATCCGAGTCGGCCTCGTATGGTCACTGGAGGTGCGCACCGGCGTCGCAACGGTACGTCCTTCCCTGTCGAAGTGGCGATTGCCCGTCGCACGTTCGGCGACAGGGAGTACATGCTTGTTGTCGCTCGGGACGTAAAGGAGCGCCATCACGCTCAGCTGGTGGCACGGGAGAGCGAAGACAAGTTCCGTAGCCTGTTCGAGCTTTCGCGCGACGCCATCTACCTATCGGCCCGGGACGGGACAGTGGCCGAGGTGAACGAGGCCGCGATAGAATTGTTCGGGTACTCGCGAACGGAGTTCATTGGGCTGGAAGGGAGAGAGCTGTACGCGCACTCTGAGGACATCCGGGCTTTTCAGTCCGGTGTGAGCGAAGCAGGAGCTGTGCGGGATCTCGAAATCGAGTTCAGGACCAAGCAAGGGACGAGCTTCACAGGGTTGCTCACCGCGGCGTTTCGGCATGACGGCGACGGTTATGTGTCGGGGTACCAGTGTATCATCCGACCTGTTGGCACGAATGGGCGCCACACCGAAGTTACGCCGGACGTGGATGCTGCAGCGACAGCAGCCGAACCTGTCGACGCCCGAGCTGGGGAAACCACCGGGACCGGCGTGTTGGCAGTGGACAGCGACAAGAGAGTGCTAATGGAGGTCCGTACGGTACTCGAACATGCCGGAATTGCGGTGTTGACTTCGCGCACCCTTGCGGCTGGGGTGGAGGTCTTGCGGGCCCAGGGGGAAGACGTCAGTACTGTGCTGCTAGGCGTCGGCGATGAGGATATCGATGTCGTAAGTGCTGTGCAGGAACTCAGGGCGATGGCGGTGGGCGCGCATATTGTCGTTATGTGTGAGGAGCCTGATCTGGAGCCCGTACGCGATGCCACCGACTCGTTGAATGTCGCTGTGATCCCCAAGCCACTACATCCACTGGCGCTGATTCAACACGTGCGTGACTCTCGGGCTGAGCAGGGCGACTCCTAGGCCCGCGGTGACTCCTAGTCATTCGCTAGTGGTGTGTGAACTCGGGTGGTGCGGCAGGTGACTGCTCTCAGTTCTGGCACTGAACTTCAGTTGGGGCCACGTTCTGACAGTTTATTGACTCCGCCATTCCCACTGCCATGAGGGCGCAAGCCGCCTTCTGTGCGGCCTGTTTGGCCTCCTGCTCGTCGGCACCCGATCCCCTCCTGCACTCTGTCCTTCCGTTGTATTGCACGCACAACTCACATTCTGCCTGTACCGTTCCCAGGCTGCCATAGATCAATATCGCGACCAGCGCAACCAGTCCGACTACGAAAGCCAATTTTCGACCCTTGTTCATCCAATACCCTCCGAACAGCCTGAAAGTGAAGTTCCCCCGTAACCACCGAGCATAGCCCGCCAACCTGACTGTCGCAGTATGTGTTCGACCAGCCACCAACAATGTACCCACAGGTTCTCGGGACCGGCCAATCCGCCGTCGAGCGTGGAGGTGACAGTCGCACTGTTGAAACTGTGGTTTCGCGCGGCTCGTACCGGTATACGTGAGCCATTCCAACCCCATCGGAGCGACAGCGGGACTGCCCCCGACCGGATTCGCCGTTACCGTGCCCCTCGAGCGCAAGCCATCGCGGACGCGGTTCCCCCGGCTCGTCAGGGTGCTGCTCACGACTGCGACGGCTCTGGTGCTCCCCTTCGTGATTCTCGTGCGTCTCACCACCTACTTGTACGCCGAGCGCGACTTCCCCACATGGTTGGCTCTCGCGGTTGCAGCGCTGACGGCAGGACTGGTGCTCACTCTGTTTGCGGCCTACGTGTCTCGGAAGCTCACTGGCAGGGCACGCTTCCGGACCATGTTCCGTCGTGTCGTCATTCCGCTGGTGGTTGGATACTGTGCCTACTCACTCCTCTACTTGTCGAGCGTCAACGCGAAACAGGCCGAGGTCCGTGAATATTATCGGTCACTCCATCCGGCGCTGCGGATCGCCGTAAGCACATTGATCTTGGCTGACAAGGACATCGTGATAACCGGTACCAAGCGCGATCCGGTGGACTACGCCGCCATGGATCTTGCGGTGCGAGAGAACTCGCTCCACTACCGACAATCGGATGGCTATGTGCACGCCCTGGACGTACGCACCCTGGGTCGTGGCTGGCTCAAGAACTGGGTCGTGGAGAGGTACTTCAGATTGATGGGGTTCGGCACGCTGCGGCATACTGGGACGGCCGATCACATTCACGTTTCCCTACTTGTCCACTAGGTGGCTACTGCGGCGCGCCGCTTCCGCTAATTAACTCGCTCCTGCGTGGGGGGCCGATCTGCGGGCTGGCGGCCGCACGGTGTCCACCTGCTCGATATCTCACTCCCAACTTGCAGTCGGAGACGGTTCAGGCTTACCTTTGGCGGCGCTGGCGCCCCGGAGGTGGCCGGTTTCGTGCCCACCTGCGGGTTAGCCAACACAGTGATCCACAACATCATAAGGACACGGTTCGTGAAGTCCTCCATAAAGGTCGTTCCGCTCGAGCAGGTCAAAGCCCCACTGCTGGCCTTGGCCGTCGGCGAAATACTGAACGGAAAGCTCCCCAGTTCGCTCCTCAGGCTCGATGCCACTCTGGAAGGGGAACTCTCGCGCGTGATCGAAGCGGGGGATTTCTCTGGCAAGCCGGACGAAACCGCTTTGCTCTATCCGCGCAAGGGTGCCCGGCGGGTGATGCTCGTCGGTCTAGCGAAAGCCCCGGAGATCACCCGCGGTGCGGTGAGGCGGAGCGCGGCGATAGCGGCACGCAAGGCCATCGAGGTGGGGGCGGGAACCTTGGCCTATCATTTGGCTCCCGAGACCCACGGCGGGGTCACCCACCAGGACCTCGGGCAGGTGGTGGTGGAAGGAGCGGCTCAGGGCGCCTGGAATTTCACCGATTTCAAGTCGGATGAGGAGAGGTTGCGGGTCACCGAGCTGGAGATCATAGTGTCACGCGAACACCGCGCCGAAGTTGAAGCCGGTCGGAAGGTCGGGGCTGCGATCGCGATTGGACAGAAACTCGCGCGGAACCTGCAAGCGCTGCCGGCCAACGTCTGTACACCCTCGTATCTCGCTGAAATCGCTCGCGCGCTCGCCAAGGCGTACGGTTACAAGGTCACCGTGCTGAGCCGGGCTCAGATCGAGAGAGCTGGGCTACGCTCCCTGCTGGCGGTAGCACAGGGGTCCCGGCAGGAACCGTGTTTCATCACGCTGGAGCATCACGGAGGGGGCAGGTCGGCCCCGGTTTGTTTCGTCGGCAAGGGCGTCACGTTCGATTCGGGTGGCATTTCCCTGAAACCCGCGCTGAACATGGAAGAAATGAAGTATGACATGTCCGGCGCTGCAGCGGTGCTAGGCCTGTTTGAAGTGCTGGGGCATCTGCAGCCACGCCTGAATGTAGTGGGTCTGATACCCGCTACGGAGAACCTGCCCTCGAGTACCGCCTTGAAGCCGGGTGACATAGTGCGGAGTCACTTCGGAAAGACCATCGAGGTGGTCAACACCGACGCTGAGGGGCGCCTCGTTCTGTGTGACGCCCTTTCCTACGCACGCCGTTTCAAGCCCGCCTGTGTGATCGATTCGGCCACCCTCACCGGGGCCATAGTGGTGGGGTTGGGCGCTCACGCTGCCGGGCTCATGGGGAACGACGACGCGTTGCTGGAGGAAGTGAGGTGGGCTGGGGACTTGGCAGGGGAGCGTTGCTGGCCGTTGCCGTTGTGGCACGAATACCGCGATCAACTCAAATCGGACGTCGCAGACATCAAGAACACTGGGGGCAGGGCTGCCGGGTCTATCACGGCGGGTTGGTTCCTGCGTGAGTTTGTTGACGGTTTTCCTTGGGCGCACATCGACGTGGCTGGGACGGCGTATACAGATTCGGTCCGCCCTGACTTGGCCAAAGGGCCGACGGGGATCGGGGTCCGGTTGTTCACGCAGTTTGTCCTCGGGCGCGTGGGCAGGTGACGCGCCGAATTCACACCCTACTGATCCCCGCGCTGGCGATACTCGCATCCACGGCGACGGCCTCAGCCGGCATCGCGCAAGACACTACTGTTGTACACCCAGATTCCGTCACGACAGAGCCGGACACGCTCCTGCCGGTGCTGCATCATACGGTCGCGGTCAGCGCGCCCGCCGTCCCCCCCGGGCCACTCCCGCCGGGCACACGGTACACTTTCACCCGAGATTCACTGCTTTGGACTGCGGGTGTGACCCTGACCGATCTGATCGCAACGATTCCTGGCGTGTATGTGGCTCGAGCGGGGTTCCTGGGACAACCCGAGTACATCCAATATGCCGGCCGAGCCGGTGCGGGAATTCAGATCTTTTGGGACGGACTCCCGCTGCCGGCGCTGGGAGCAGATTCACTATTTCACGACTTGGGGCGGGTAAACCTCACCTATCTGGAGCGGATCGACGTCGTAGTTCTTCCCAGCGGGCTCGACATCTATCTCGTGTCGAAGGAGTATGGTGGCACCCAACCGCGCTCGTTCTTGCGAGTGATGGCGGGGGCCTTTTCGACCGGTGCTTACGCTGGGTTGTTTCAGAAGCGGTGGCCAAGTGGGCTCGGCCTCGATCTGGCTGCAGACTTCGTGGGGACGGAAGGCAGCGGCGGTATGGCGCGCAGTGATCAGACTTTTGATTTGTGGGGGCGCCTCAAATGGATACCGTCACAGCGCACAGGCGCCAGCTACCAGGTGAGGAGACAGAGCCACGACAGAGACGCGGTTGGGGACGACGTGCGTGAAAGGCGGGGTGCCAGAACAGATTACATCTTCTCCATGTTCGCCGGAACCGGGGACGACGGGATGGGGTTCCGATCCGAGGCTATCTTGGCAACCAGTGCTTGGTCGTCCGATTCGACCGCAGTGGACACCCTGGATCAGACAGTCCGCCAGGCCCGGCTGAAACTGCGCTACATGACGCCGAACTGGACTGTAGCCGCCACCGGGATGCTGGGAGATGCTCGTGTGCTGTCTGGCGTGGACGGGCGCATCGGCTGGGTACCAATCCCAGGTGTAGTCTTGGCGGGAGACGCCTACTGGCACCGGCACGAAGGGAAGCGGACGTCAGTTGGTGCGCACGGCACAGTTGGGCTCTACGCAGGTCCCTTCTCAGTGGTGGGAGACGTTCAGTTTGGCGATGCCGTCCAGGCTCCGGCCATTCTCGCTGATTCTGCGCAGCGTGCCGTAGCGCAGTCGATTCGAACCGGTATTGAAACGCGGCCTCTGGCGGGTCACGTTGCGCTCGTGCGCCGTGATGCGTTCCTCCCACTGCCTTATGCCGAACTAGGAGTAATCGACGGATTTGACAGCTCGACTGCCGCTACCTACGTCGTGGCTGATGTGAAGCTCCAATCCTCCCGGGCTCTCACCCTGGAGGCCTGGTACTCGACCCCCACTCAGGGTGAGGCACCCAACCTGCAGCCGCCCAAGCATGGGCGCGCCCAGATTACTTTCCGATCCAAGTTCTGGCGCACGTTTCGTAGTGGCGCATTTGATCTCAAGGTTCAGGTGGCCATGGAGTACTGGAGTCCAGGAACCGCAGGGCTGGCTGGAGGCAACCCGGTCGAGCTGGAGGGTGCCAAATACTACGAGGGCTTCATTCAGTTCGAGATAGCCTCCTTCCAGGGGTTCTGGAACTTGAGAAACATGCTCAACTCGGAGGACCCCTATATTCCGGGACTGGCGTATCCCAAGAGTGTGCAGACCTTTGGCGTCAAGTGGGAGTTCTCCAATTGACGGTTCTCGACCAGTAGTCGCAACGATCCTACCTGACTAACTTCAAAGGTTATTATTACGCTGTTTCAGGAGAACCAGGGTGCCCCGATCGATGACCGGATACGGTGTAGCTGATGGGCCTGCAGGGGGGGGACGTCTGCAGGTGGAAATACGGACGGTCAATCACAGGCACTTCACCGCGAACCTCAAGCTGTGCACACCGCTGCAGTCGCTAGAGGTTGCGGTCCGGGACAGGCTGCGGGAGCGCATTGCGCGCGGGCATGTGACTCTAACCGCAAGGTGGATTGAGGAGCCGCAACGTCAGGCGATTGTGCAACTGAACCTGGAACGGGCCCGCGAGGTCGTGCGCGCACTCAGCGACCTCAAGAAGGAGCTGGATCTGCCGGGCGAGATCGATCTGGGCTTCGTGGCTCGGCAGCCGGACGTATTCGCTGTGGGCGCCACCGATGAAACCTCCGCGGATGAGGCCAATGTGACTGCCGTAGTGGACACTGCGTTGGCTGACGTCCTGGTGATGCGAGAGCGTGAAGGTGAGGCGTTAGGACAGGATTTGAGGAGTCTCTTGGCGGGATTGGAAGACGAATTGCGCAAAGTCGAGGCTCGCGCCCCGCACAGGCTCACGGCGGAACGGGATCGCTTGCAACGGTCTGTCGCAGAGCTACTGAACGGCCGCGCCATGGACCAAGACAGGCTGGGGCAGGAGATCGCCATCATTGCTGACAAGCTGGACATCACGGAGGAGATAGTGCGGCTCAAGACTCATCTTGTTGCATGTCGAGAGTCGTTGCAGGTGGACGGACCAGTAGGACGACAATTGACTTTCCTAGGCCAAGAAATACTGCGTGAGGTCAACACCATTGGATCAAAGGCCAACGACGCGACTATCGGACAGGCGGTGATAGTAATGAAAGGTGCCATTGAGAGATTCCGGGAACAGGTCGAGAACATAGAGTGACACCCTTCTTGTTGATTCTCTCGGCGCCGTCGGGCGGTGGCAAGACGACAATTGCCCGGGCGCTCCTGGCAGCACGCGATGATCTCGGTTACAGCGTTTCGGCCACAACTCGGGTCCCCCGGGAAGGTGAAAGGGATGGAGTCGACTACTTCTTCCAATCCCGCGCGGAATTCGAAGAGCGGCGTAGCCGCGGTGAGTTTCTCGAATGGGCGGAGTATGGTGGCTCGCTCTACGGTACTCTGAATGCCGAAGTGGATCGTGTGCTGGCAACAGGCAGAAGTGTGGTCCTGGATATCGAGGTGCAGGGGGCGCGGCAGGTGCGAGAGCGACGCTCTGACGCGGTTGGTATCTTCATACTACCGCCCTCGGCGGACGTCCTTGTCGAGCGCCTGTCCCAGCGAGGGGCTGCGACGGGAGCAGAGCTGCGAAGGCGCATGCAGCGAGCACGAGAAGAACTCGAGCTCGCGCCCATGTACGACTACATAGTCGAAAATGACAACCGAACGCAGGCGGTGTCCGAAGTCGCTGCCATCATCGACTCAGAATCCCGCCGCGCAGGTCGGATCACGGCGCTGGAGGAGAGTGTGTCGAAAATGCGTCAGAGGTTGCTCGAGATAGTTAACCAAATCGCACCGGAACAGGAGACATGAATGCTGATTGTGACACCGACTGAGGTGGCTAACCGTGCTGGGAACAAGTATCTGGGAGTTCTGGTCGCAGCGAAGTTTGCACGCTATGTGAACGATTTCCCTCGTGACCGGTCGGTTGAATTCGAAAAGAAACTCACCACCCGAGCCTTGGAAGAGCTGTCCGATGGTGAGCTGACGTACCGGTTGGTTCGGAGGAGGCGCCAAGAGACGTGATCAAAGACCGGCGCATTCTGCTCGGAGTGTCGGGCGGCATCGCCATCTATAAAGTGTGTAATGTCGTGCGGCGGCTCGCGGAGGCGGGTGCCGTCGTGGATGTGGTGATGACGGCTTCCGCGACCGAGTTCGTGCGGCCGGTCACCTTTGAAGCACTCAGCGGACGGCCGGTTGTGACTTCCCTTTGGCAGCGCAATCAAGCGCTGGCCCACATAGAGCTAGGCAGGAAACCCGACCTGATTGTCGTTGCTCCTGCCACGGCAAACCTGCTGGCGAGAGCGGCTGCGGGGATAGCAGACGATCTCTTGACCGCAATCCTGCTGGCAGCCGAGGCTCCTGTCGTGGCAGCGCCTGCAATGAACGACAACATGTTCGCTCACCCCGCTACAGCGGCCAACCTGTCGCTGCTCAGAAGCTGGGGCTGGACGCTGGTCGGGCCTGTGATCGGTGATCTCGCTGAGGGGCCCAGTGACCGGCCTGGGAGAATGGCGGAACCAACCGAAATCATAGCGCATGTAGAGCGATTGCTGTGCAGTGCCGGTAGCAAGCTGCATGGCAAGCGGGTCCTGGTGACAGCAGGTCCCACTCGAGAGAAGATCGATCCAGTACGAGTGATAACGAACCCGTCGAGTGGGCGCATGGGGTTCGCGACTGCAGCAGCCGCCTTCGCCCGTGGTGCAGACGTGGTCCTGGTTGCAGGACCGACCGAACTCTCTGTTCCCCCAGGTGTGGTGGTCAAGCGCGTAGTGTCGACGGAGGAGATGGTGAATGAGGTGGGCCGGCTCCTCCCACAAGTGGACGTACTCGTCATGGCAGCAGCACCGGCTGACTACCAAGCCAGTGACGTAGCGGTCGCGAAGCTCCCGCGGCTCGAGGGTGCCATAGAACTTACGCTGAAGCCCACCGTTGACGTGTTGGAGAGCACGATTGCCAGGAGGTCCAGTAAGTGCATCGCCGTGGGCTTCGCGCTTGAGACCGAGCCCGGCGTTGAACGGGCGCGGGCCAAACTCGAGCGGAAGGCCCTGCACCTCATAGTACTGAATGAGGCCGGCCGTGCCGGGTCGGGGTTCGAGACTGACACCAATCAGGTCACTTTCGTTACGGCTCGGGAGAGCAGAGCGCTACCGCTGCTCTCCAAACGACAAGTGGCTGAGCGGCTACTCGACGAAGTCGAGGCCATGTTATGACCGGTGCAAGGGATCTGCTGCAACGTTATCTGATGCAGCGGCGTGAAGCTGGGGAGGAGGACCTCGTACTGGAGCAACCGTTTGGTTCTGCGGCCGGCCGGTCTGACCGCCAGGCTGCCACCAACAGTGAGTCAGGGCGGAGCGAGCAACGACATACCAGCGGAGCAGTGGAGCGGCAGCGCCCGTCCACCGGTCCGTCTGACGGTCTGCCCATTGCCAATCGTGAGACTGAGGAGGGCAGCCGGACCGGCAGAGTGGCAGAGCGGCAGATACCGCCCGCCCACCCACCCGCTCGCCAATCCACGCGCCGAAGGAGCGGGGTGGTGCAGAAAGACTGGCGCGACGGTGCTCCGCCGATACCGCCCCCGGGGGTCGTTATCGCGCCACCCGCAAGCGACCTATTCACTGGGGACGAGTTGGCCCAGTGTAATCTGGAGGCTGTAGCGAAGCGAGTTGGATCCTGCAACAAGTGCCGGCTGTGTGACAATAGAACCAATGCGGTTCCAGGGGATGGCCCGGCCGACGCGCAGTTGGTAGTAGTGGGTGAGGGCCCGGGGGCGAAGGAGGACGAGACTGGATTGCCCTTTGTCGGACGCGCCGGTGAGTTGCTCACCGATGTGCTGCAGGCGATTGATCTGGTGCGCGAACGAGTGTTCATCTGCAATGTCGTCAAGTGCAGACCTCCAGCCAACCGCAAGCCGCTACAGGACGAGATCGATGCGTGTGTTGCCTATCTGTATCGGCAGATCGAGGTGATCCAACCCAAGGTGATCTTGGCGATGGGGGGTACGGCCGCGGAGACTCTCCTCAACACGAAGCGCTCGCTGGCGTCATTGCGCAACAGAGTGCACTCTTTCCGAGGTATTCAGCTGCTGGTCACCTATCATCCGGCGGCACTGCTCCGCAACCCGAATTGGAAGAAGCCGACTTGGGATGACGTCCGTATCGCACGCCAGCTCCTCGATCGATAACGCCGATCACGACCTAACCAGGCGAGCTCCGTGGAGTCTCGAGGCGGAGCAAGCGGTGCTGGGAGCAACCCTGCTCGACCCGGATGCTGGTCTGAAGGCAGTCGAATTGCTCGCAGACACCGCTTTCTACCGCGAGGGTCACCGCCGGATATTTCGCGCGCTGGCGGCTCTGGTCGAACGCGGGGATATGGTGGATCCGGTGGTGCTGCGCAACGAACTCGAGCGGCGCGGAGACCTAGAGGCAGCCGGCGGAACCGACTACGTAGCCGAGTTGGTCGATGCCGTTCCCACCGCGGCCAATATCGAATACCACTGCCGCATAGTAAAAGAGAAGGCGCTATTGCGGCGCCTCATCGACGTCGGTACCAGCATCGTTCAAACCGCGTATGACGCCAAGGAGGACGTTGGGACACTCCTCGATCAGGCGGAACAGCAGGTCTTCGAGGTCTCCTTCCAGCGTGGCAGTCAAGAGGTTGTTCGCATCAAAGAACTCATGTGGCAAGCGATGGAACGCATCGAAGCGCGCCACAGGGGGGACGATTCGGTACGCGGGGTGCCAAGTGGCTTCACAGATTTGGACGAGATAACGAACGGGTTCCAGGGCAGTGACTTGATCATCGTCGCTGCACGCCCCTCGATGGGGAAGACGTCCTTCTGTCTGAACGCGGCCGTAAACGCTGCTCTAGAGGGCGGTACGCCGACCGCCATCTTCTCACTGGAGATGTCGCGTGATCAGCTGGTGGAGCGTCTCTTGGCCGCCGAGAGTTTTGTTGACCTTCAGCGGCTGCGCAGCGGCAAGCTGCGGGATGATGACTACCCCAAGATGTCGCGGGCAGCCGGTTTGCTCGGGACGGCGCCGATTTGGATCGACGACACCCCTGCGTTGACCTTGCTCGAGATTCGCTCCAAGGCGAGGCGCATGAAAGCCGAACACAATATTGGTCTGGTCATAGTCGACTACTTGCAGCTGATCCGGGGAACGGGCAGGCACGACAGCCGTCAGGAAGAAATAAGCTTTATCTCCCGGTCTCTCAAAGCGCTGGCCCGAGAACTACACACGCCGGTCATCGCTCTCTCTCAGCTGTCCCGCGCACCCGAACAACGTGGCGGCGACCGCCGCCCAATGCTGTCCGACCTGCGTGATTCCGGTGCCATCGAGCAGGATGCTGATCTCGTCATGTTCATCTACCGAGCTGAGATGTACCAGTCTCTGTTGGAGCGCGAGGATACGGAGGAAGGGCTCGCGGAGTTGATGGTCTCTAAGCACCGTAACGGACCTACGGGCACCGTCAAGCTGGCGTTTCACAAGGAATACACGCGGTTCGACAACTACACGAGCCGCGAGCCTGAAGAACCGGATGCTCCGTAAGTCACGTTCGGTATACCGTTGCTCGGTTTGTGGAGCGGAACATCCGAAATGGGCGGGTCGCTGTGAGTCGTGTGAGGCCTGGAACACCCTGATCGAAGAGCCCGCCGCGTCGCAGCATAGCAGAGGACTCGGCGATGTGGAGCTGGACGGCAGACCCACTGGGCCTGAGCCCGTTCGACTTGCGGATCTAGCGGCGCATGCGATTCCCCGATTGGTGACTTCGCTCAACGAATTCGACTTCGTGTTGGGTGGAGGAATCGTTCCCGGATCTTTGACTATCGTGGGAGGCGAACCAGGCATCGGGAAATCAACACTCCTGCTACAGTGTGCGGCTGGCCTCGAGGCCCAGGGAATCTCGACCCTCTATGTATCAGGTGAGGAATCGGTGGAGCAAGTGCGGCTGCGTGCCGACCGCATTGAGGAGGACGCGGGCGCGGTCAAGGTGCTGGCAGAAGTGCACGTGGAATCCATCATCGCGCGCGCGAAATCACTGGGCGCACGGGTCGTAATAATGGACTCGATTCAGACTACGTATTCGGCGGAACTCGAGGGTGCACCGGGCAACGTCGGCCAGGTGAGAGAGTGTGCTGCCAAGCTCATGCGCTATGCCAAGCGGTCGTCTGCTGCAGTCATCCTGGTCGGACACGTCACTCGCGGAGGAGCCATCGCAGGCCCCAAGACTCTGGAACACGTGGTCGACACCGTGCTGTATTTCGAAGGGGAAACGGAGGGTAATTTCAGAATCCTGCGGGCGGTGAAGAACCGTTTCGGTTCGGTTGATGAGGTGGGTGTGTTCGCAATGACCGCAGGCGGATTGCGGCCGGTGCCCAACCCATCGGCGGCCTTCATCTCGGGTCGGGAGGTTGATATCCCTGGCTCCGCAATAACTGCGCTAATGGAGGGGACGAGACCGGTCCTGGTGGAGATTCAGGCCCTGGCAGCGCGATCGGCATATGGGACCCCGCAACGTGTAGCTACCGGACTGGATCAAAGGCGGTTGGCCGTGTTACTGGCAGTGCTGGAGCGGCGTGCGGCCTTACGCTTCCACGATCTCGATGTTTTCGTGAACGTGACCGGTGGGATGCGCCTGGTGGAGCCGGCCACCGATCTCGCCGTGGTAGCCGCTCTGATGTCTTCCCTGGCCGATCATGCCGTGCCGGCCGACTGCGTGTTCCTCGGTGAGGTAGGGCTCGGTGGGGAGGTGCGGCCGGTGGCAATGTCGGATCGACGACTTGCCGAAGCGGAGCGTCAGGGGTTCAGCCGCGCGTTCATTTCGGCCCGGACTGCGGCCGGTCCTACCGCGATACAAGCAATCCCAATAGCACATGTGTCCAACCTCGCCGACCAACTCGCTGCCTGACGTTGGAGTCCTGATCCCGGCAGCAGGTCGCGGTGAGCGGTTCGGAGGTGAGCCCAAGCAGTTTCGTCCGATCGCAGGCGTTCCCATGTTGTTGCGCTCTCTGCGGCCGTTCGCCAAACATCCGCGAGTCAATGAGATCATTGTCGCACTCCCGCCAGAGTGGGCAGCAGCGCCGCCCCATTGGCTGGGGTCGGTCGCCGGACACCGATTGCGGCTGGTTGCTGGTGGTGCCACCCGTGGTGACTCGGTCAGAGCGGCACTCGGTGCACTGAGTGAGGATTGCCGTATCGTGCTGATTCACGACGCCGCGCGGCCACTCGTGTCCGCTGAGACGGTGGAAGCGGTCATCAGCGTAGCTTGTGAGACTGGCGCTGTGCCAGCAGTGCCTGTGACGGACACGCTGAAACGGGTGCAGCATGACAGCGATGCGATAGTCGCGACAGTCGATCGCAGCGGGCTTTGGCGGGCCCACACGCCACAGGGTTTCCCTCGTGACATGCTCCAGAGGGCATACCGAGCAGTCGGCCCCGAGCGCTGGTCGACGTTCACCGATGAGGCGTCGTTGGTCGAAGCGGCCGGATTCCCCGTTCGTCTGGTGCCCGATAGCTGTTACAATCTGAAGGTCACGACCGCCCAAGATCTGATGATCGCAGAGCTGTTGGCTGAAGCATGACTGTACTGCCGTTCCGGTCTCTCGAGGACGTTGAGTCCGCTATCGGAACAGTTGAGCGGCACCTCGAGATGGGTGGGCTTCTTGCGTATCCGACCGAGACCATCTACGGCCTGGGCTCCAGGGCACGCGACGAAGATCTGGCCCGGCTAGCCGTCCTCAAAGGCCGCTCGGACGATAAGCCGTTTCTCCTGTTGGTATCCACTCGCGAGATGGCCGTCAGTTATGGGTTGGTCTTCACGGCTGCAGCTGAGGTGCTGGCAGACCGATTTTGGCCCGGTCCGCTGACACTAGTCCTGCTCGGGTCCGAAGGAAGACTCCCCGATGCCCTGCGCGGTCCGGAAGGGGGGATAGCGGTGCGGTGGACTTCACACAGTGAGACCGCCGCTTTGGTGGCTCAACTCGGTGAGCCACTGAGCTCGACGTCTGCCAACCTCCCCGGCGAAAAGACCGCGCCAGGAGTCGCTGCCATCGTGACCGCGTTCGGGCCGGCTGTCGAGTCGGGTCGGCTACTCGTGCTCGACGGAGGGGTCCTGGGCAATGTGCCACCCTCTACAGTGATCGACTGCACGCGTGCAGCACCGAGCCTGATACGGGAGGGTGCCATCCTTCGTGCGGAGCTACGGCAGCGGGCTGGTAGGTTTGCTCCGTGATCCGCCACGTGCTCATGGTTTGTACGGGCAACACCTGCCGCAGTCCCCTGGCGGAAGTCTTGCTGAGGTTGGAGCTCACCAGGCACGGTGCGGACGGTACGGCGGTATCCTCAGCTGGTACGGGGGCGTGGGGTGGGGCTCCGGCGTCAGAGGGAGCACTACTGGTGGGGCTGGAGCACGACGTCGATCTGTCGAGTCACCGGGCTAGACTGTTGACCAGGGATGTCGTGAGTGAGGCAGATATCATCCTGACCATGGCCAGGCACCAGCGTGCCCGCGTGGAAGAGTTGGGTGGTACAGGGCGGGTCCACGTCCTTGGCGAGTTTGCTGGGAGCAGCGGACCGTCAGCGGAGGTGGCTGATCCGTGGGGATCGGACCTCGCTGCTTATCGAGCGACTTTCAGTCAGCTGCAGGGATTCGTGCGGGTGGCAGCCCAACGTCTCGTAGGAGAACGTCGTGAACAGGATCAGCGGGACTAGTCGTCCTCTAGTGGTCATCGGCGATCCGATCGCGCACTCGCTTTCACCGACGATGTACAATGCAGCAATCACCGCGTTGGGCATCGATGCGGTCTACATACCGGTCCATACCGACTCGTCAGCCCTGCCACACCTTTTTAGGGGACTGGAGGCGGTGGGAATCGCAGGCAACGTGACGATCCCGCACAAAATGACCGTGGCCAGGCTGTTGATCCGGTTGACCCCGCTGGCCAAGGAACTCGATGCTGTGAACACCTTCTGGCCCGATGGAGGGCGACTAGTCGGCGACAATACGGACGTGCAGGGCTTAGTCGACGCGCTTCATCCGTTGCGGCCCGATGGTCCCTGGTTGCTGCGCGGTACCGGTGGTGGGGCCCGGGCGGTCGCTGCCGCAGCGAGAGAACTGGGGGCACAGCTGCTAATTCGGTCGGGAGAACGAGACAGGGCCGTTAGTTTCGCTGCCTGGGCTAGAGACCTGGGCGTCGAGTGTGAAGTCGACAAGGGTGGGCCAGCCGGCACCGCCATCAATGCCACGCCCCTGGGCCTGCGAGCATCCGATCCGCATCCGTTTCCCAGTGAGCGTTTGCAGGGTTGCCGGGCCGCCCTGGATCTGGTATACGCTCCAGGACAGACGGGTTGGATACGAGAGTGTCGCCAGCAGGGTATGAAGGCAACGGATGGCAGGACCATGCTTGTGGCTCAGGGAGCCCGCTCGTTCGAACGGTTCTTCCCAGGAACTGCGGCTCCCCGCGAGATCATGCTGGCGGCGGTGGGCCGAGCCTTGCGGCGGTGATGCGCGCTGCTCTGCTGTGTCTCGAACGACTGCTGCTGCCAAACGCATGTGTCTCCTGCGGCCGACTCGTGGAGCAATCGCGGCCAGAGGACCTTGTCTGTTCGCTGTGCGTCGCCAGACTGCGACCGGTGCCGGCCGGGTGCAAGCGCTGCGGGCAGCCCCTGCCTCCAATCGGCCCGTGTCGGTTCTGTTCGGAATGGCCCTCAACGCTTCGTTGGGTTGCGAGCGCGGTATGGCTCGGAGACGAGGCCCGAGAGATCATCCACCATCTCAAGTACGAGGGCTACACCCGGCTAGCCCGAATCGCTGCCGAGGTGATGGCCAGACTGATCCCGCACCCCGGTCGTGCCCAGTTGGTGCCGATTCCGTTGTCCCCGAGCCGGCAGCGGCGGCGGGGTTACAACCAGGCGACTGAACTGGCCGTCAGTCTCGGTTCTCTCTGGTCGCTGCCGGTCGCGCGGGGCGTGATCGAGCGGGCTAGGGAAACTGAGACGCAAACCGAGCTGGCACCGAGAGAGAGGATTGCTAACGTTGCAGGGGCGTTCCTGGCTGCGCCGCCTTCGTCTCAGGCTGACGTCCAGATTATCTTGATTGACGACGTTCTTACCACGGGCGCGACGATATCCGCTGCGGCAACCGCGCTGGAAGATGTTGGGTGGAGCTCAGTGGGTGCCGTTTCTTTCGCGAGAGCTCTTCCATTGACCGTGCGGGTGGAGACCTGAATACCACATTCGAACTGTGTTTCGTCCCGCGGCACGTGGGGCGGATTCACGAATCAATGAGAATAACACCGAGGATCATATGACGACCAAGATTGGGATCAACGGATTCGGGCGGATCGGACGACTGGTTGTGCGCGCAATGGCACGCAGCAAGCCTGACTTGGACTTGGTAGCGGTAAACGACCTCACGGATCCGCAGACTCAGGTCCATCTGTTCAAGTACGACTCCGTACACGGCCGTTATCCTGGCAACGTCCAAATGGAAGGAAATTCTCTCAACATTGACGGCGAGAAGCTGCTTGTTCTGTCGGAGCCGGACCCGTCGAAGCTTCCGTGGGGTGACCTGGGTGTCGACATCGTGCTCGAGTCGACTGGTCACTTCAGGTCGCGCGACAAGGCGGCAGCACACATCGACGCGGGTGCCAAGAAGGTTGTGATCAGTGCTCCGGGGAAGGACGAGGACATCACTGTCGTGATGGGTGTGAATCATGACAGGTACGACCCTGGCACCCATCACGTCATATCAAATGCATCCTGCACGACAAACTGCTTGGCGCCGGTCGTCAAGGTGATCAATGACTCGTTCGGTTTCGTGCGCGGTTTCATGACCACGGTTCACAGTTACACAAACGACCAGAGAATCCTCGATTTCCCTCACAAGGATTTGCGCCGGGCACGGGCTGCAGCGTTGAACATTATTCCCACCACCACAGGTGCGGCAAAGGCGACGGCGCTCGTGATTCCTGAGGTCAAGGGCAAGATCGACGGGGTCGCATTGCGCGTCCCCACAGCGGATGCATCGTTGGTAGATCTCACCTGCGCTGTAGAGCAGGGCACGACGACGGAACAGGTCAACGGTGCATTCCGAACTGCTGCGCAAGGGCCGTTGCAGGGCATTCTGGCGGTGAGTGATGAGCCGCTAGTGTCGAGTGACTACATAGGAGACTCCTTCTCCAGCACGATCGACGCTCTGAGTACCAACGTTATCGACGGAACCCTGGTACATGTGTCCTCTTGGTATGACAACGAGATGGGCTACTCAGTTCGGTGCGTCGACTTGATGCAGTTCATTTCGGAGGGCCTCAGTTGAAACGGACGCTGGGGTCACTGGAGGGCCAACCGCTGGAGGGGGAGCGCGCACTCGTGAGGGTGGACTTCAATGTACCGCTGAAAGACGGTCGGGTGGTCGACGCCAAGCGGATCCGAGAGGCCCTGCCCACGATCCGCTGGCTGCGAGAGAAGGGGTGCAGGGTTGTGCTCCTCTCCCACCTGGGGCGTCCCAAGGGCCAGCGGCGTGAGGAGCTCTCCCTACTGCCGGTAGCGGCCGAGCTCGAGCGAGAACTTGGCGTTCCCGTATCCTTCCTGGAAGATCCCCTGATCGATGCTGCTGAGAGCCGCACCCGCCGGATGAAGCGGGGCGAAGTGGTCTTGGTGGAGAACACGAGATTCCATGCGGGTGAAGAGAAGAACGACCCGGAGCTGGCTGGTGCGTTTGCGCGGCTAGGTGATTTCTACGTAAATGATGCCTTTGGTTCGGCTCACCGAGCGCATGCGTCCACTGAGGCTGTGGCGCATCTGCTCAAGCCCGCTGCAGCCGGATTCTTGATGGAGCGGGAACTCCGCTACTTGGAGGGAGCGCTTGCAGATCCTCAGCGACCGTTCGTCGCGGTCCTGGGTGGAGCCAAGATCTCGGGCAAGATCGACACGATAGAGGCGCTGCTTCCCAAGGTCGATGAGATTCTCATCGGTGGGGCAATGGCCTGTACCTTCTTCTTGGCCATGGGGCTGGAAGTGGGCAACTCCTTAGTCGAGCCGGAGAAAGTGGCTTTGGCGCAGCGGGTGCTCAAACAAGCCGGTGATCGGCTGGTGTTGCCGGGTGGTGGTGTGATTGGTCGAGACTTGGCAGAGAACACCGAGATCAGGAGCGTACCGCGGGAGTCGATTCCCAGTGGGTGGAGCGTCTACGACATCGACGAGAACTCGCGCCAGGATTTTGCACGGAAGATCACAGCTGCCAAGACGGTTGTGTGGAATGGGCCCATGGGGGTTTTTGAGGTGCCGCCGTTTGATGCTGGGACTGTCGCTGTTGCACGTGCGATGGCTGCGGCAACGGAGCGTGGTGCGACGACCATAGTGGGTGGCGGCGATTCAGCGGCGGCTGTAGCCGCCGCGGGGCTCGAACGGAAGGTGAGTCACGTTTCGACCGGTGGCGGTGCCTCGCTCGAATTGCTGGAAGGGAAAGTGCTGCCAGGTGTGGCAGCACTGGATGAGATATGAGGCGACTGATATTCGCTGCCAACTGGAAGATGCACCTGGGGCCTCAGGGCGCGGCTGAGTTCTTTCAGGTGTTCTCGCAGCGCTACCGGCAGCTGCTGGATCGAGAAGTATGGTTCTTTCCTCCCGCGGTGTCACTCAAGACGGTGGCGGATCTGAGTCGGGACAGGAGCGACGTTCGGGTCGGGGCCCAAAACATCTACTGGGAACCGCAAGGAGCGTACACCGGCGAATTGAGTGTTTCCATGGTCACTGAGGCTGGTGCAGCAGCAGCTCTGGTCGGGCATTCAGAGCGGAGGCACGTCTTCGGGGAGACCACCGACGACACGGCCAAGAAAGTCCGGGCGCTGTTGGATGGCGGGCTCACGCCGTTGCTGTGTGTTGGTGAAAGAATCGAGGAGCGTGAGGCTGGCAGTACGCTCGCCGTCGTATCAGGGCAACTGGGTGCACTGAGTGGGCTGGATTCCGCTCTGCTGAGTCGAGTCGTCATTGCCTACGAGCCCGTGTGGGCCATTGGGACCGGCAAGACGGCAACTCCCGCCGACGCTGCGGAGGTGCATGCGGCCATTCGCGGGTGGTTGGTGGAGCGCGGCGTTGCAGAGCGCGACGTGCGCGTTCTCTACGGGGGAAGCGTGAAGGTGGACAACGTGGGCTCGCTTGTGGCGAGCCCGGAGATTGACGGGGTCCTCGTGGGAGGGGCCTCACTTGACCCCAGTGCGTGGGCAACGATAGTCGGGGCCACAGTGGATTGACCCTAGTACCGGCCCCAAGTATCTTGCCCCGCGTCGCAGCCGGATGGACCTATGTACACATTCTTCATCATCTTGCTCATTCTCGACTGCATCGTGCTGGGGGCGGTGGTGTTGTTGCAGTCGGGCAAGGGAGGTGGCCTCGCCGCTCTGGGTGGTGGGTCGTCGACCGATTCTTTCTTTGGCGGTCGCCAAGCCGTGACGATACTGACCAAGCTGTCGTGGTGGTGCGGGGGCATATTCCTCGGGCTATCCTTGATTCTCGCTGGTCTCAGCTCGGGGCGTGGCGTTCCCCGCTCGGTGCTGCAACAGGATCTGGGGCCGCCGACTCCGGTTGCTCCGGCGAATCCGCTGCCGCTGGATGTGGAACCCGGAGCAGCGCAGCAGGATCAGCCGACGGAGCGGCCACCAGGTGGACAGAACTAGACGGTGCTGAGGGCGGAGCAGGCATACGTGCTGCTAGAGGACGGCGCGTGGTTTTCCGGAACCGCGCGCCGTAGTTTTGCGGCCACCACTGGTGAGGTGGTCTTCACAACCAACCTGACCGGCTACCAGGAGGTATTCACCGATCCGTCCTACGGTGGCCAGATCGTCACGATGACTGCCCCGATGATCGGGAACTACGGCATCAATACCGAAGACCTGGAGTCGGAAAAGCCACAGGTTGCGGGCGTGGTGGTTCGAGAACTGGCCCGGACCTACTCAAACTGGCGTGCATCTGGCTCACTCGGGGAATGGCTGGAGCAGCGTGCGATACCCGTGGTCGAGGGTGTAGACACCCGGCGGCTCACGCGCCATATCCGCTCGGCGGGGGCAATGCGCGGTATTCTGGCGCTGGGACATGCTCCAACGGACGAGGCTCGGGCTCAGCTCGGGGCCAGCCCGTCAATGGAGGGTCTGGATCTGGCCTCAAGGGCCACCTGTGCTGCCGAGTACGAGGTTGCTGAAGGGCAGGGGAAGTACCACGTGGTGGCCTACGACTACGGAATGAAGGCCAATATCCGTCGGCTGCTGAACTCCTTCGGGTGCCGCGTTACAGTAGTACCGGCGGATACGCCAGCGTCTCGCGTCGGGGAACTAAATCCGGATGGCCTGTTCTTGTCGAACGGGCCGGGTGACCCGGCAGCCGTCAAGTACGCACTTCCCGTGATCCGTGAGTTGGTCGACGGTGGCATACCGACTTTCGGGATTTGCCTCGGGCACCAGCTGCTGGCACTTGCATTCGGAGCGGAGACCGTGAAGCTGCCGTACGGCCATCGGGGAGGAAACCATCCGGTGCGGGATCTGGCCACTGGTCGAGTTCTCATCACCAGCCAAAACCACGGATTTGCAGTCAGGGGAATGAGTAAGGCTGTGCCAGGTGCTAAATCACTTGAAGTGACACACCGTAACCTCAATGATGACACCGTCGAAGGTGTCAGACACATAGACCTTCCAGCCTTTGGTGTACAGTACCATCCGGAGGCAGCTCCGGGGCCCCATGATGCTAGGAACCACTTCGCCGAATTCGTCCAAGCTCTTGACAGGCAACACTTAAGCCGATATTAATGGCTCCCCGGCTCCGACACATTCGGGGCTCGGTTTCCCCAATTGCTTGAGCAACGGAGAGGGGATCCATGACCAAGGCGGATCTCGTCGAATTAGTCACTGCCTCCATCGCGCGCACAGCCGGTCCGATGATCTCAAAGAAGGACTGCGCGCGAGTCGTCGATGCGTTCCTCGACGCTGTCAGGGAGGCGCTGTCCGAACAGAACAACATTGAGATCCGCGGCTTTGGCACGTTCAAGATTCGACGGCGTAAGACGCGGATGGCCCGCAACCCGAGAACCGGGGATCCGGTAGAGGTCGCAGCCCGTCCGGTCCCGGTATTCAAGCCATCGAAGGAGTTGAGGGCCAAAGTCGCTGAGAGGGATTCGGCTCCGGCACCTGCGTCGGCGCCCGGCCCACCCGAAGCCGCCGCTTCGTAACGGGTTCTCCGTATTGAACTTAGGCGGCTGCTCCCCGCAGGGAGCAGCCGCCTTTCGTGTACAGCCGCCACGGCGGCGGCCGGCGCTGCAACAGTGTGGCACCGGCCCCTGCTTGGTCGCCGCTGACATCTGGCAGCCTGCGCTGTGGGCTGGCTCCTCGTGGCCGGGCTGCCACGTCGTCGCTCCGGGAAGCGATTCCAAGCTGCAAAGGGCCGCGCAACGTGACCGTGCGTCGAGGTACAACACCCACTTCAGTCGCTGGAGGTACACAGCTTCCTGGTGCCGCTGGCGCGTCGATCAACTGGCAGGGCAGTGACAGTTAATGTATTGTTTCCCGCCATGAGCCGCAGTTTCGGAACCGATAGCACCGGCAGCACAATTTCCGTTTGTCTCCGGTTCTTCGCCCGCTATGCAGAAGTGTTGGGAACTGATGCCGTAACGGTCGAGCTGCAGGCGCCCGCCACTGTAGCTCACGCAGTATCGTATGTTCGGGAGCTACTACCCAACGGTGCGACACTACCTGAGAAACCGTTGGTGGCCGTCAACCTCGAACACGTGCTGCCACACCAGTCAATCCACGATGGCGACGAGTTGGCGTTCCTCCCGCCGCTCGCAGGCGGCTGAGATGAGTTACCTGGTGCACGCACCGATCGATGTCGCCCGGTTGAACTCGGAGGTCTCGGCCGCTCACTTAGGGGGGGCAACTACTTTCATTGGCAGCGTGCGGCGGAGTCCGGAGGACGGCCCTGTGGAGGCCATTGAGTACACCGCTTATCAGGAAATGGCTGATCGCGAGTTCCATCGGATAGTCGCAGAGGTATCGGATCGCTGGCCGAACACCCGCGTCGCCCTGCAGCATCGCCTCGGCCACGTTCCCACCGGAGAGGCGAGCATGGCAGTGGTAGCAGCCTCACCGCATCGGTCCGATGCGTTCGCGGCATGCCGTTATGTGGTAGAAGAAGCCAAGAAGCGCGTTCCCATCTGGAAGAAGGAGATCATCGAAGGCGGAACTGCGCGCTGGTGCGGGAATAGCGCCGAGCGGATCGGCTAGCCATGGCGCTGTCCGTTGCGTTGATCGAACCACAGATCCCTCCCAACACAGGCAACGTTACGCGCCTTTGCGCCGCCACAGACACCGCCCTGCATCTGATCGGACCGCTCGGATTCGACCTGGACAATTCACAACTCGACCGAGCGGGTTTGGACTACTGGGATGATGCCGACATCTGGCTGCATCCCACGTGGACTTCTTTTCGCTCCGCCATCACAAGAGAACGCTGCTTATATTTCTCGTCGCATGGGTCCTTGTTGTTCACCGAGGCGCCGTTCGAAGCGAACTGCGTGCTGGTGTTCGGCAACGAGACCAATGGAATGCCGGGTCCCATACTGAGGAAGTATCCCGACCGCGTATTTCGCATTCCGATGCGCAGCGCGGTACGTTGTTTGAATCTTGCCACGGCGGTTGGTATCGTGCTTTACGAAGCGATCCGCCAACTGAGAGTCCAGCTCGACGATCGTCCGTCGGAAGCACCTGTTGGGAAGGAGACCGTGGGCTGACGACCCGTGGCTGAATGTAGGTAGGTCCAACACTCTAGCTGGGGTTTCCAATGCAAAAGATAGCCGTTATAGGAGCAGGTCATGTCGGTGAAACCACCGCGCAGCGCGTGGCCGAGAAGGAGTTGGCACGTGAGGTGGTGTTGATCGACATACTTGAAGGTATCCCGATGGGAAAGGCGCTGGACCAGTGGCAGTCGGGTCCAGTCGAGAGTTTCGACACGCGTGTGATCGGAGCCAACGACTACAGCGCGGCCAAGGGCGCGGAGATGTTCATCGTCACAGCTGGTGTAGCCCGCAAGCCCGGCATGAGCCGTGACGATCTGGTGAACACGAATGTCGAGATCGTCAAGTCGGTTAGCCAGGAGATCAAGAAGTGTTCACCGAACGCCATCGTCGTTGTCGTGTCCAACCCCTTGGACGTCATGTGCTATGTGGCCAAGCAGGTGACAGGATTCCCGCGTGAGCGCGTTTTCGGTATGGCGGGTGTGTTGGACACCGCCAGATTCCGGACCTTTCTCTCGGAAGCCGCAGGCGTTTCCGTCCAGGACATTCAAGCAATGGTGCTGGGCGGACACGGTGACAGTATGGTGCCACTCATATCCACGACCAACGTCTCCGGGATCCCCATAACCAAATTCATCGATCAGGAGAAGTTGGACGCCATCGTGCAACGCACCCGTATGGGCGGTGGTGAGATCGTAAAGTACCTGAAGACCGGCTCGGCATACTACGCCCCTTCAGCAGGTGCCGTCCAGATGGCTGAGGCGATTGTCAGGGACAAGAAGCGGGTCCTCCCGTGCTCGGTTTGGCTGCAAGGGGAGTACGGCCTGAAAGACCTCTACTTGGGTGTCCCGTGCAAACTCGGAGCGGGCGGTATGGAAGGAGTCATCGAAGTCGATCTGAGCAAACAGGAGAAGGAGGCTCTCAAGGCCTCGGCCGATTCGGTGAAGAGCGTCCTGGACATCGTCAAACTGTAACACGGTACGACGACTTGATCCGATGCGGCCTGGCCCTTCCCGGTCCAGGCCGTATTTTTGCTGACCTACTTCTCCTTCGGAGGGTTCCAAATGGTCACGATCGGTTCCCTTTGGCTGGCGATCTTGCTCTCGGCAGTGGTGGTCTTCGTGCTCAGTGCGATCTTCTGGACAGTATCGCCGCACCACAAGAAAGACTTCCAGCCGTTACCGGACGAGGATGCCGCTCTCAACGCCCTGAGACCACAGAACCTGCCTCCGGGGCTCTACTGGATGCCGCACGCTGAACCGCATGCGATGAAGGATCCGGCGGTCGTTCAGAAATACCAGCAAGGCCCTGTTGCCATCCTGACCGTGATGCAATCAGGAGTGCCTGGGATGGGCAAGAGCATGGCCTTAGCCTTCGTCTGGTATCTAATAGTCGGCGTCTTCGTCGCGTACGTTGCGTCGCGGCACCTGCCAGCCGGAGCGGAGTATCTGACGGTGCATCGACTGGTGTCGGTGGCTGCGTTCTTGGCATACGGAATGAGCGTGGTTCAGGACTCCATCTGGTTCGGCCGCCCGTGGAGCTTCTCATTCAAGATCCTGCTGGATGGGCTGGTATACGGTCTGTTCACCGGGGGGGTGTTCGGCTGGCTCTGGCCCGGGGCGTAGGTCTACTCTCCGCGGTACTCTACGTAGTTACGGGGCGTCTCCCACAGCACGAGCTTGCTCAACTGGCCCGGGAGACGTCCCTCCAGCAGATTCCAGATGACCACTACCATGTTCTCCGTCGTCGGGTTGAGGTCGCTGAACTCCGGCACGTCAAGGTTGAGGTTCTTGTGGTCGAGGTGTCTGACGACGAGCTGCTCCACTATGCGTTTCACATGACTGAGGTCTGCCACGTAGCCAGTAACCGGATCTATCTCACCCTCTACTGATACGTCCAGTTCGTAGTTGTGCCCGTGATAGTTGGGATTGCTGCAGGGCCCGAAGACGCGTTCGTTCTCTTCGTCCGACAAATCTTTGCAGCGTAGCCGGTGCGCTGCGTTGAAATGGACTCGGCGAGTCACCGTGACTGTAGGCATGCGGAAGTAGCTAATGGTGAGGTAGGTGGTGGTCAAGTAGGATGGACCGAATATTGCGCGTTGACCGTATCTTATTTTGTTGCTACGTTGGCACTTACGTCTCTTCTATGAATGAATTCCAAACCATTCGCACGTGGCTCAGCGCCGTGTTGCTGCTCGGGGCGGCCGCTCCCGCCCCGGGCCAAGTCAGGGGCGTCGATTTGAGCTACGGTCGCTGGTGGAATGGCTCTGCAGCTGTGAGCTATTCTGCCGGGTACTTCAGCGAGCTGCTGGGGCCGCTGGCGTACGGCCTGGGGGTAACCCATCTCGCCGAGGGCTCCGCCACCGACGACCGCAGACGGACCGGAGGGGAGTTCTCCCTGGCTCTCTCGCGTGGCGGACCCGGGCCCTACGCGGTGGCCAGTGCTGGCCTTTCCATGGGTCACTCGAGCGGGAGAGTGGACGCCCAGTGGAGTGCCGGGGTTGGGTATTCGTTCAGTCCGTTGCGCTTTCTCTCTGTTGCGGTGGAATCGCGCTATCGGGTTGAGGACACGGCAGTGAGAGGCTTCTGGAGGTTGCAGCCCGACGACCGGCGTGGGGTCATGCTTCTGGCCAGAGTTACCGTCGGGGTGGGGAACCGGGAACCGGGACCGCGTACACTGCCTGCGGCTCCGGCCAGGGAGCTGAGGCCACCCAGTGACGCGGAGCTGATCGCTGCGGCCGGCGACGGGGAGTCGGATGGGACAGCGGCGAACCAGCGGGCTCTCGTGGTGCAGACCGCGCTCGACGCCATGGGAACACCGTACCGCTGGGGAGGAACGGACGGCAACGGGTTCGACTGCTCCGGTCTGATCCGATACGCCTATGGGGAGCACGGCTTGATCTTGCCGCGCATCAGCCGCGATCAGGCCAGAACAGGGACGCAGGTCCAACGTAGCGTTAACGAACTGGTGCCGGGAGATATCCTCGGGTTCGGAGAGGGAGGCAGAATAACTCACGTTGGCCTGTATGTCGGTGACGGCAAGTTCCTTCACAGTTCGTCGGAAGGGGTCCGACTATCGAGCTTGACCGCCACCGCAGGCGACGGCACGTGGTGGCAGCGACGTTGGGTGAACGCGCGACGGGTAATCAACTGACGGAACTCCCTGTCGACCGCCCGGCGGATGGCAGCACCGCTCCCGTTCGAAGCCGCCTGTGAAACAGGCCTGTGAAATCCCACCGTCGGCTGTATTCCTGCCGAACAGACAAGGGAGCGAGTGCGCATGGCCTGGATTCGGTGGATGAGCGAGCCCGAGCGGGCGACTTTGTACTACGCGGTGAAGCTCACCAGGGTGCCCACTCCGGTCGGTGGGGACGATGTCACCCTGCTGCGAGCAGCAGGTCTGGCTGACTCGAGGCTCCCGACACCTGTCAGGCCGTAGCGAACGACAACTGCGTCAATCAAGGGCGCAGGGACTGCGGCTGGAGTTGCGGCCCTACCGAGATCAGCCGGACCGACCGAATTGGCGACGGCTTGCACCACACCGGTGTCCTGGCGAACGGTTCAAGGTTCGACGGGTCACTGCTCGGTTTGGCCCCGGTTTCGGGTCGCTTGACAACGTACCTCCTGCGGCTATACTTCTGTCCTGTAATTAGCACTCACTGCCATTGAGTGCTAATGACGCTAACGTATGTTAAAACCAATCAATCACTTACGCTGATGGAGGGACAGGAATATGGCTCCTGCCGCCAAGAGCAAAGGGAAAACCAAGGTCCAGCCTCTGGCCGATCGAGTTGTGATCCGTCCGCTGGACGAGACGCAGGAGATGCGGGGCGGGCTGTATATCCCCGATACCGCAAAGGAGAAGCCACAGCAAGGGGAGGTCATCGCTGTCGGTCCAGGGAGGGTGGAAAAGGGTGAGCGGGTTCCAATGGAGCTGCAAGTCGGTGCCAAGGTTCTCTACGGGAAGTACAGCGGGACCGAAGTGACCATCGACGACGACCAGTACCTCATCGTCAAGGAATCGGACGTCCTGGCCGTAATCGGCTGATCGGGCGATTCGGAATAACCGAAGGAGACTGCGAACATGGCGAATGCTAAAGAACTGCATTTTGACGTTGATGCCCGCAGCGCCCTCAAGAGGGGTGTGGATCAGCTGGCCGACGCTGTACGCGTGACGCTCGGCCCGAAGGGCCGCAACGTGCTCATCGACAAGAAGTTTGGATCGCCGACTGTCACCAAGGATGGTGTGACGGTCGCGAAAGAGGTCGAACTGGTTGACCCGCTCGAGAACATGGGCGCTCAGATGGTCAAAGAAGTAGCCACCAAGACCTCCGATGTCGCGGGTGACGGAACCACGACCGCGACCGTGTTGGCACAAGCCATCTACCGAGAGGGCTTGAAGAGCGTCACTGCAGGAATCAACCCGATGGCGATCAAGCGCGGTATCGATAAGGCGGTTGCAGAAATTGTAGTTGAGCTTGAAAAGTTGTCGGTCCCAACTAAAGGCAAGACGGAGATTGCCCAGGTCGGCGCCATCTCCGCCAACAGCGATCAGGAGGTCGGTGACCTGATTGCTGATGCCATGGAAAAGGTTGGCAAGGACGGCGTGATCACGGTCGAGGAGGCCAAAGGGCTGGCCACGGAACTGGAGACCGTGGACGGCATGCAGTTCGACCGCGGTTATCTGTCGCCATATTTCGTCACTGATCCGGAGAAGATGGAGGCGGGTCTAGAGGACGGCTACATCTTGATCCACGATAAAAAGATCTCCGCTATGAAGGATCTGTTGCCGGTGCTCGAGAAGGTAGCTCAGACTGGCAAGCCCCTGCTGATCATTGCAGAGGACGTCGAAGGTGAGGCTCTGGCGACTCTGGTGGTCAACAAACTGCGCGGTACGCTGAAGGTCTGTGCGGTAAAGGCACCTGGATTCGGCGACCGCCGCAAGGCCATGCTGCAGGACATCGCCACTTTGACCGGTGGCAAGGTCATCAGTGAAGAGGTCGGCTTCAAACTTGAGAATGCCGTATTGAGCGACCTCGGCCAGGCCAAGCGCATCGTGATCGACAAGGACAACTCCACGCTCGTCGATGGTGCGGGTTCCCAGAAGGACATCCAAGGACGAATTCAGGAGATCAAGGCGGCGATAGACAAGAGCACGTCTGACTACGATCGCGAGAAGCTGCAGGAGAGGCTCGCAAAGCTGGCCGGCGGCGTCGCTGTGATCAACGTCGGTGCCGCTACCGAGACTGAAATGAAGGAGAAGAAGGCCCGGGTGGAGGACGCGCTTCACGCAACCCGCGCCGCAGTTGAGGAGGGCATCGTTGCCGGTGGTGGCGTGGCTCTGCTGCGGATTCAAGATCGGCTCAAGAAGTTCGCTCTCGACGATGCTGATGAGCAGGTGGGTGCCAAGATCGTTCTGCGCGCTCTCGAGGAGCCGATGCGCTGCATCGCCTCGAACGCCGGTGTAGAGGGCTCCATCGTGGTTGAGAAAGTCCGCAGCTCGAAGCAGAAGAACTTCGGCTACAATGCTCAGACAGATGAGTACGAAGATCTGGTTGCCTCCGGCGTGATCGATCCAACCAAGGTGACGCGGACCGCGCTACAGAACGCGGCTTCCGTTGCAGGGCTGCTGCTCACCACCGAGTGCGTGGTGGTTGAGAAGCCGGAAGAGGAGAAAGCCCCGCCGATGCCAGGTGGTGGCATGGGAGGGATGTATTAGCGCGCAGGTGCTAGTCGCACCCTAGGTGCGGATCAGGGCGCCTCGGGGAACTCCCCGAGGCGCCCGTTTCTTTGGGTTCCAGCAATCAGTCGTACTCCACCGTTACTCCTAGCTCTCTCTCCGAAGTATGGCGTCACGCGAACTGGGTTTATAAGTTCAAACCATGAGGTTAGGTGAACTTGTGGTCGTCTTGTTGGTTTCGCTGGCGCCAGCGTGTCTGAGAGCCCAGTCTCCGACCGCTGACATATCCGGCACATGGGAGGCGGAGACTCCCGACGGTCCGCAGACCGTGATCGTCAGGTCTGATTCTTCCGCGAGTTTCGGCGAAGAGACGGTACGCTGGAGACTGCTGGCTGACACCATCTATATCGAGTTCGGTGATGAGTGGGTGGGCTACAATTTCCTGCTACAAGGAGATCTGCTCACACTCTCGGGTGGAGACTTGGAGGAGCCGGTTACCTTGCAGCGCGTTGGGCCAGCGCTGCCCCAGGGTGGCGGCGGATCGACGGAGTTGGTGAGGAACCCAGGACAACTCCTCCACAGTGAACTCGGGCGGTCAGGACCCACACCCTGAATCAAAGTGACCGATCCTGCTGACGGCACGTCAGGGCAGCGAACGGGCCGCGCTGCGCTGTCACGCGATCTATCCGATTTCCTGGTGGAATTGTCGATCGCGCTGCACAAGCACGCCATGTATCCCGAGGGGCATCCGTCGTTGGCGCCAGCGGCCGATCGGGTCCTCCAGCGCCTTGATCCGCTATTGGTCGAGCGTGGCAGCCTGTCGCTGGGAGTGGCCCGCGATCAGCTGGTGATCGAGGGGGTGGCAACTGATTCGAAGAACCCTGTCCTGGCAGATCTTGCGGGTCGTCTCCATCGCCATCACCTCGGCGCGATAACGTTCCGCCGTGGGGTCGATCCCATACAGTTGCACGACGTGCTCACGACGGTTGCAGAAGAAGCCGACAGGACCCACCGGCCCTTGGGTTTGAGGACTGCGTCGGACCTCAACCGATGGTCTGGTATCACGCTTCACCCAGTCAGCTATGATTCGCTGGAGTTGCTGGAGGAGGCACCGGACGGTGAGCAAGATGCAGTATCCCGCGAGGCCAGGTCGCAGGCGGCGGCATTGTGGGTGGGGCTGGCGCGGGCCGCCATGGCGACAGAGGAGGCCGACGAAAACGAGCCGTTGCCGAACGCTGAACCGGCGGTGGTGGCAAAGGCGATTGACGAACGTGGTGGAGACACCGCCTACGATCAGGTGATCGTCGGGTACTTGCTCAAGATCGCGGATGAGCTGCGCACCAGTAGGGGCAACGAAGCGATCGCACTCAGGAACCGAATGTCCAAACTCGTATCCCAATTGGATAAGGGGACTGTCGGGCGCTTGCTGCAGATGGGTGGGGACCGAGCCCAACGTAGACGGTTCATTCTCAATGCCTCAGAAGGTATGGCGGTGGATGCGGTACTTGAGTTGGTAAAGGCGGCAGGTGACGAGGAGCAGACGGTCTCTCACTCGATGCTGCGCATGCTTCAGAAGTTGGCGCAGCATGCGGAGACGGGTGTCGGTGAGCGTGGGATCCTAGCCGATTCCGCGATGCGAGAGCAGGTCGTCGACTTGATCAAGGGCTGGTCACTCAAGGACCCGAATCCCGACGGGTACGGTCTGGCCCTGCAGCAGGCGTCATCGACGGGTCCCATATTCTCCGTCGCACCGCAAGCAAAGTTCGCTCCGGAGCCTCGTCGTATGTTTGAGATGGCACTTGAGGTGGACGAAATCGGTGAGGCGGTCAAACGCGCGGTCGATGACTTGGTCGAGAGTGGCAATCTCAGGATGGTGGTGACGGTCCTCCATGAGTCGCGAGCGACCAAGGTGCCAGACGTTCTGTGGGAGCATCTCGGTACCAAAGAGCGGCTGGAGTGGATCCTCGCTGCGGAGCCCATCGATGTCGAGGTGTTGGACCGGGTCCTCCTGAGAGTTGGGAGCGATGCCGTCGAGCCAATGCTAGACACCCTGAGAGAGTCTGATTCTACCCAGACTCGTCGTGTCGTGATAGATCGCCTTGCCCGATATGGTATGGAGCTCGCTCCTGCGATCCTGGCCCGGCTGAACGATCCCCGGTGGTACGTGCAGCGCAACATGCTGGCTCTTCTGGCACAACTGCCTGAGGTCCCTGCTGACTTCAAAGCGGCTGAATTCCTTCAACACAAGGACGCGCGCGTGCGGCGCCACGTAGTCGAGCTGGCCCTCAGGATGCCAACCACGTACGAACGAGCTGTGTGTGCGGCGCTGGCCGATTCGGACATCAGAATCGTCCGGATGGGGCTCGTGGCCGCGCTGCAAGACTGTCCCGAAGCGGCACTGCCGATAGTCGTTCAAAGAGCGCTTGGCGGTGACATGGAAGAGCTGCGGCTTGCCGCGATCCGAGTTCTCGGAAAATCCAGCCGTAGGTCGGCGATTGATACACTGATTCGCATGGTGGCACCGCGCCGCAAGCTGTTGCGGTGGAGCCTACCGGCGAAGAGCAAGGTCTTCCTCGCGGCGCTGAGAGCATTGCGACCCCACGGTCGGGACCCTCGCGTGAAACAGGTGCTGGACATTGCCATGCGGACCGGTGATGCTGACGTGGTGCAGGCTGCTTCCGGTGCCGAGGAGCAGGACTAGTTGAGTAATCCGGCCGATTTCCTCAAGTCTCTAGCCCAGACATTGGCCGCCATGTCGTTGTATCCCGAGGGACATACCTCGCGGGAAAGAGCCCTGGACTCTGCCTACGAGAAGCTGGTGGATCTCCTCAGCGCGGATGGGAATCCGGTCTACTCGTTCATCGGGGAAGAAGTTGTGTACCGTGACATCCCCATCCGGGAGATGCGGAACTGGGAATGGGCCACGCGCTTGTCCGGAATCGGGGTGCAGCGCCTTGAGTTCGATCGCACCGCCACTCGAGAACAACTCGAGGAGTTTCTGGACGAAGCGCTGAAACGCATCACACTCCGACCTGTCGACACCTCAGAAGCCCGGCAAATGCGCCCCTCCGGGATCAAATGGGGTGAAATCGGCATCCGTGGAGAAGACGGTTCGCGGATCCGGGAAGTGGAGACGGCCACTTTATCGTTCACTCTTGGCGATGAAGCAGAGACGATCCGCTGGCTTCATGAGGAGGTGACGTCAGGGGGAGACCTGCCGCTCCTGGAGGCCGAGGCGGTTGTGCGCGGGTTATCGGTGGCGATGCACGGGGACCGCAGGATCCTCCTACCGTTGCTCAAGCTGCGGAGCTTCGACGAGTACACCACCACCCACTCGCTGAATGTGTCTGTGCTCACGATGGCGCTGGCAGAGTGGCTGGAACTGGGTGCCGCAGACGTTCGGGCCTTCGGTGTGGCGGGTTTGTTACATGATCTCGGTAAAGTCAAAGTGCCCCTCGAGATCCTGAACAAGAGCGGTAGGTTGGATGAGCAAGAACGCGCCGTCATGAACTCCCACCCGGCAGAAGGAGCGCGGCTGATCATTGCGTCCGAGCCCGACCTCGACATGGCGGCGGTGGTCGCATACGAGCACCACATCATGCTCAACGGCGGTGGGTACCCCAAGTTCTCCTACGCTCGTGACTGCCACAGAGCGAGCAAGCTTGTGCATGTGTGCGATGTATACGACGCGCTCAGAACCGACCGACCGTATCGCGATGCATGGCCTGCGGACAAGGTACTGGCATATCTGGAAGAGCGCTCTGGGATAGAGTTTGATGGCAGTATAGCACACGCCTTCACGCGCATGATGCGCGATTGGGAACCGCAGCTCACCACGCTAACTGAGGACGAGGCGCTACCGGCGGCCTAGGCGAAGCCAGGGAGAAACGGCTGGCTGCCCGATCCCACTACCTCGAATGCCGGCAGCGGGTCACGCTGAGCGGCAATCAGCAGCTCACCGCGAAAGTCACGCTCAGCGAGCACCCGGGCCACGGTTTCGTGGGCGATGTCGGGCCGGTTGCACTTGTCGCTGAGGTGAACCAGGACCACGGTGCCGAGCCCCCTGTGGCATAGGTCCTCCAACAACTGCGCTGCGGCGCGGTTGGATAGATGGCCACTTGATCCCGAGATTCGCTCCCTGACCGAAGGCGGGTAGGGTCCGGTCCGAAGCATCGCGTCATCGTGGTTGGCCTCAACGATGAGGCAGTTGCAGTCCCGCAGTAAGTGCCGTACTCCGGGCGAAGCCCGACCGATGTCGTAGGCCAGTCCCAGCTTGGTTCCCGTGGTTGGGTTCTCAACGGTGATGGCGACCGGCTCAGCCGCGTCATGGTTGGTGCGGCAGGTCCTAACGGTGAAGGGGCCAATGGAGACTGCACGCAGCGGTTCCAGTGGAACGGTCTCGATTGCTTCCAGTGCTCGCGTCATGGCCGCGAGGGTGCCAGCCGATGCGTAGACGGGGCATTCGAGCTGCTGTGCCAAGCGTGATGCGGCTCGGGTGTGGTCCCCGTGCTCGTGAGTGAGCACGATCCCAACCGCAGAGTCGAAGCCGATGCCTACCTGTGCTGCACGATGCACCAGGGTTCGAGGGCTGAATCCCGCGTCAAGCACCAAGGTTGCCCTGTGGGATTCGATAGCTATGCAGTTGCCCTGGCTGCCAGAACCCAGGACCCCCACTCTCATGGCTTTACGGAGTGATCGTAGATAGTCTCGAGCAGGTCGCGTACTGAGTCGGTGAATTCCACCTGGCGGCGTGGCATGACACGCGCCACGGTTTTCAGAAATCCTGCGCGGTCCATCAACCCACCACCCGCTCCCCATGCAAACGGCGGCACATACTTGGGCGCCGAGCTGTAGTCAAACACGTTGGCTCCAACCCCGACCGCCGCTCCCGTGGAAAGCATCGAGCCGATCGCTGTCTTGCAGTGGTCGCCGAACAGGGTTCCGAGAAACTGCCTGCCCGTATCGATCGCTGTCCCAGCGACGTCGAGCCGGATCACCCCGTAGGTGTTCTTGAGATTGGATGTTGTTGTGCCCGCACCTAGGTTTACCCAACGTCCCAAGACGGAATGGCCCACGAATCCATCGTGGGACTTGTTGGAGTATCCCACAATCGTCGAGCTGACGATCTCTCCTCGCACTCGGCAACGTGGGCCAATGCTGCACTCGCGCACCGTCCCGCCCAATATCTCCGATCCCGGTCCGACGTACAGTGGGCCCTCGAGTCGCGTGCCCGACCTCACGTAGCTGTGTTGCTCCAGCACCACCACACCGCCACGCACATCGAACACGGTGCCCGGCTCGACGGCAGCCCCGAGTATGACGACGTCGTCCGGATCGCCGATGACGACGCTACCCTGAGGGAGTGGATCGCTGGTTTCATTGGTGAAGTCCAGCGTATCTGGTGCGAGTAGGTGCTCCAAAGCCGTTACCAGATCGTAGCAACCATGCAACAGTACTCCTTCACATGCGATTTCGTCCCACTCAACTTTTTGGCCCTCCCACGTCGTACCCTGTGGGGCCCACCAGCCCACAGTCGCATTGTCGTTGACCAACCGGGCCGGATTTTCTGGGAGGTCCAGTCTCACTCCTGACGGGGCGAAATCCGACCGTCCCACGATCACGGGGCCAGCGGTTGGTTGCTGGGATACCACCTGCGGCACTCCCTCTTCGACAAATGAAGTGAGGTGGGGCGGCCCGAAAATCGCCCGTGTCTCACCATCGGCTGCAGCTTCCCACCGTTCTCTTATCAGCCAGGCGCCTGCCCTCAGCTCGCAGATCGGGCGACAGTCGGCGAAGGGGAACCATGCCGGTGAGAGTTCGGGCTCCAACAAAAGTATCTCGGTCATTGCTGTGGCTTGCGTATGTTGTCGGGGAGATCAGCCAAGAGAGCTTTCAGTTCCCCCGACCGATCGAGCGTCGTGACTAGTGTGATCCCGTTGGCTTGGACAACCACAATGTCGTGCACTCCGTCTACGACGATCGCTCCGGCACCACCCCACACAACACAATCCCGTGACTGCCGTGCGAACGTCCGGCCCACCAGCACATTACCCGCAGCGTCCGCGGTGCGTACTCGCTTCAAGGCCGCCCACGTGCCGACGTCGTCCCACGGGAAGCGACCTGCGACGCAAGCGATTCGCCTACTGCGCTCGAAGTGTGACACGTCCACCGCGACGGCCGTCACGGCCGTGAAGAAACCGGCGACATCGTTGCGATCCAGCAGCGGCAGGTGGGGAGCGATTTCAGGCGCGACGGCCGCTGTCTCAGCAAAGAACCGCTGTGCCGTCCAGGCGAACAGACCGCTGTTCCAGAGCGCACCGGATCCTATCAGGTCCGCGGCGAGTTGCGCGTCGGGTTTCTCGAGGAACTTGTCAACGGTGGTGGCGTCGTCATCCAGAGGGGGGCCCGGCTGGATGTAGCCGTACCCCGTGTCGGGCCGGGTGGGTTGGATGCCAACTGTGACCAACATGTCGTGGCGCTCCGCCACGTCCAGGGCGCGTGATGCGGTCTCGCGAAACAGGATGTCGTCGCCGACAAACCAATCAGCGTGGAGCGACAACACAGTTGCGGCAGAATCCCTGTCAGACGCAACCCGAGTCGCCCACGTGAGGGCCGGGGCAGTAGATGCCGGTTTGGGCTCTCCCAGAATGTTCTCCCGAGGCAAGGTAGGGAGGAGGCGACTGGTCTCGTCCACGAGCGACGCTGCGGTCACCACCAGCGTGCGTTCGGGACGCACCAGGCCAGCCAGCCTGTTGGCTGCTTGAACCAGAAGTGGTACATCGCCCGCCAAGGCCAGCATCTGTTTTGGCTTGACCGCCGTCGATAACGGCCAGAAGCGGGTACCAGATCCGCCGGCCAACAGCGCAGCCCACCGGCTCATGGTGAGTCCAGCATTACGCGCTGTATATCGTTGTTCACAGGCGTTCTGTGTGGGCCACTGGGGTTTTGTGCTGCTGGCGACAGTGGACTACCAGGCGCACTGGCGGTGTCGGGGGTCCGCGCTTTCAAAGTAGCTGAGCGATTGAGGCTCGATGGCGTTTCAGCTCGTACAGCAGGTTCCCGACGTTGGTGTTCCGCTGCACTAAGATGGCGAGCAAAGACTCTGACGTGAGGTCGGCTACTATCACGAGCCCGTCCGTAAACTGGACTACACCCATGCCGAACTCCCCCTTGTCACCGGCATCTCCCAAGCGATTGCAGCTGTCCACCACCGACGGTACGAGGGCAGCGAGGCTCTCCGAGTCAAGTCCGTTGCGGACGCGGCTGTCGATTATGAGACCGTCCCTACCGAGCACGATCACAGCATCAATGCCGTCTCGATTCCCCAAGGCCTGCACTACATCGCGTATATTGGGCATGCGCGCCAAGCTAGGATCGGCCCCTGGTGAAGTCAAGCGGGAGCAACGGGTTGACCGCATTTCCGACGGCGGCTAATCTTCCAGCTCTTAGATGACGCGTATCTCATTGAAGTGCCTCCGGTTGGCGACGCTGGTTTGGCTGAGCGTTTGGGGACTCTCGGCATGTGATAGCTCGGGTGGGCTTTTCCCGGCCAGTGTGCCCAACGTGGTTGACACGGTCACGTTGTACGCCCTGCGTGGAACGCCCCTCACGATGCCGAGTGCGTTTGATATCATCTTCGGGGAGCCTGCCAGGACGGAAAAGGGGGAAGTGTTCGACTTCGCCTTCGATATCAATGCCGCAGGGGACGCGCTGATCCTGCCAGCCGGTGTGCTGGGACTCGCGCCTGAGGCCGGGATCCTGTTGAGCGAAGAGAGTTTTGAGTCTATCGAGCGGGCGCCCGACAGGGATTACACTGTTGATAGCACGTTCACCATATCCACGGGTGACATTTTCATAGGACGCTCCCGCAATAGCTCGGTGCTCTGCACCTATCTGGGCTCGTTGCCCAGGTATGGCAAGTTTCATGTCTTGGCGTTGGATGCGCAGGAAAGGTCAGTGACTCTCGAGTTCCTGGTGAACTCGAACTGTGGCTTCCGGAGCCTGGAGCCTGGAATCCCCACGTCTTGATCCAGTGATAGATCTCAAGCTGCTCCGTGACTTCCCCGACTCCGTGCGGGCAGCTCTCGTACGTCGTAACGGGCAGTTGGGCGCAAGACTAACCCGCATCCTTGGACTCGATGAGCGTCGCCGTGCACTGCTCGTGCAAGGCGAGCGGCTGAAGGCCGAGCGCAATAGCTCCTCCGAAGCAATAGCCCGCCTCAAGAAGGAGGGGTCCGACCCCAGCTCTCTGCTCTCGGAGATGAAGCAACTGAGCGACCGGATCAAACAGCTGGATGGGGAACTGCGCCAGGTGGAGCAGGATCTTGAGTACGAGATGCTGCGTGTCCCTAACATACCCTCAGACGAACTGCCCGACGGGGATGCGTCCGCCAATCTGGTCGTCCGAGAGTGGGGCGTGCGTGCCGAACCGACCTTTGATGTCCTCCCTCATTGGGAGCTGGGAGAGCGGCTCGGCATCCTCGACTTGCCGCGCGGCGCCCAGATCGCGGGAAGTGGATTCCCGCTCTTCCTGGGAATGGGTGCGCGACTCGTGCGCGCTCTGATCAACTTCATGCTCGACGTTCACGTGCGGGAGCATGGCTACGTCGAAGTCGCCCCACCCCTGCTCGTTACTCACGATACCGCTAAGGGAACGGGTCAGATACCGGACCTCGAAGGTAACATGTATGTGACCGAGGACGGGTTGTATCTGATCCCCACGGCTGAAGTACCTGTTACCAATCTGCACCGAGGCGGAATACTGGCTGCCAGCGAGCTGCCTTGCTGCTACGTGGCATACACTCCCTGTTTCAGAAGAGAGGCCGGTGCGCACGGGCGAGATACTCGTGGTATCATCAGGGTGCACCAGTTCGACAAAGTGGAGCTGGTCAGAGTCTGCCGACCGGAAGACTCAGGCAAGGAGCTGGAGCTGCTTCTCGGTCACGCCGAGACGATTCTACAGAAGCTGGAAATACCGTACCGCGTGGTGCTACTCGCGGCAGGCGACGTGGGCTTTGCCAGCCACATGACCTATGACCTGGAGGTGTGGGCTTCAGGTGTGGGTATGTGGCTCGAGGCGTCCAGCGCCAGCACTTTCACCGATTTTCAGGCACGGCGTGCAAACATTCGGTATCGTCCGGAACCAGGTTCCAAGCCAGAATTCGTTCATACACTGAACGCTTCTGGAGTTGCGCTACCGAGGACTATCATCGCTTTGCTTGAGAACAATCAGCAGTCAGATGGGTCCGTTCGGATACCCAAGGCTTTGGTCCCATACTTGGGGACCGACTGCCTGATACCCGATGGCGGCGCGTAACCAGCTTGTCGCACCGCTGAAGCGGAACGGGCCGACCGTAGTCCTCGCTCTCGTCCTTCTCTTCGGAGCTGTGTCTGGCTGGCAGGCCTGGAGTTTGGTCAGGCATCTCCGCAGCGTGGCGACCGAGACCTCCCGCATATACGGACAGATCGTGGCGGCTCTGAACGACACGACGGGTCGGGAGACTGAGACGTTGTTCAACCTGGTGCAGGAAGTGAACCTGACGGGGATTCCTCTCGTGATTACGGATTCAACTGGGCAACCCACGGCAGCTGTGAATCTGCCATTCGAGATCGGCCCGAATTTCGAGCGGAATCCTCGAGTACGAGAGTACATCGGAGAACTCGACCGAACCAATCCTCCCATGACTGTCCCCGGGGGTAGCCGGGTCCATTTCGGCGAACTGCCTGTAACACGGCAGTTGGTGGGTCTGTGGTTCTTGCAGTTGATCATCCTGATCGCCGCAGTGGCGATCGGGCTCTGGGCTTATCGTACGCAAGTGGAACGGCATCGCGATCGTCTGTGGGTTGCCATGGCGCGAGAGTCGGCTCACCAGTTGGGGACTCCCCTCATGAGTGCGGGTGCTTGGGTGGAGCGGTTGGCGGACTCCACCGATCGAGGGGCCCGCGAGGTCGCCGGTCATCTCACGGCCGATCTCGATCGACTGGAACGTGTTGCCAAGCGATTCGAGCGGATCGGTCGACCAGCGCGGCATGACAAAGTCGCACTTGGCGTGCTGGCTGAGCGGGTAGCCGCATACTTCGAACCACGTCTGCCGAAGCACGCTAATCGGGTTCGGCTTTGGGTTAGGGCTCCCAAGTCCGGTCCAACGATCCAGGCCGATCCCGTGCTGGTGGAATGGGCAATCGAAGCGCTGGTCCGTAATGCAATAGATGCGCTGAGCGGACGGGGTGGGAGTATCACGATCCAGGTTTCTGAAGGTCGCGATAATGTCACCGTCAAGGTTACGGACGATGGACCCGGTGTGCCACCGGAAGTCAGATCCAGTCTGTTCGAGCCGGGTACTAGCACCAAGTCAGGCGGATGGGGTATCGGCCTGGCGCTCACCCGTCGGATAGTCGAGGATGTGCACGGCGGACGTCTCGAACTGCTGCCGACACCGACTGGAGCCGCCTTCCAGGCAACCCTGCCGGTCGCAGCAAGCCCCGTGAATGCCGACTGAGATCGCGCTGAATCCGGCTCAACGTGAGGCAGTAGAGTATTCCAATGGTCCACTGCTGGTTTTGGCCGGTGCCGGTTCCGGGAAGACCCGCGTCCTCACGACGAGGCTGGCGCACCTGGCACGGAGTCGTGGGATGGTCCCAAACCGCATTCTCGCGGTCACCTTCACCAACCGAGCTGCTGGGGAGATGCGAGGCCGCGTCGCGCAACTGCTGGGGCGTGACCCTGCAGGATTGTGGATCGGCACTTTCCATTCTGTGGCGTCTCGACTGCTGCGGCGGGAGGCGGCCAGGATCGGTTTTACTGCCCAGTTCTCGATCTACGATGAGGCCGATCGCCTGTCCTTGATCAAGCGCCTGTTGGACAGTATGGGCCATTCGCAGCGTGCCTATCCACCGCGTCAGATCCAATACATCATCTCTGGCGCAAAGAACCGCCTAGAGTCACCCGACGAGTTGGCCGGTGGTGCGGCAGATCGCATCACCGCGATCGCCGGGGAGGTCTACTTCGAATTGGATAAGTCGCTGCAGGCCGCCAATGCCATGGATTTCGACAATCTACTGATTCATCCGCTGACGTTGTTCAGGGAGCATCCTGACCGGTTACGTTATTACCAGCAGCGATTCGATGCTATCCTGGTAGACGAATTCCAGGACACCAACCGGGCCCAGTATCTCTTGGTGAAGCAGTTGGGCGGTGCACACCACAACGTCTGCGTGGTCGGAGACGACGATCAGTCGATCTACAGTTGGCGGGGCGCCAACGTTCGCAACATGCTCGATTTCCAGAAGGACTTCAACAGTGTCAAGGTGATTCGCCTGGAGGAGAACTATCGGTCTACCAGCGTGATACTCGATGCAGCCAATGGCATCATCGACGAGAATCAACAACGCCTGGGCAAGACGCTGTTCACTATACGAAAGGGGGGTGAGCCGATCGCCGTAGTGGTGGCAGCGGACGAAAGAGACGAAGCGGAGTGGATCGCCCGAGAGATACGTGAGCGGAGTGCTGCCGACCACTATCCCCACCAGAGTATGGCCGTGTTGTACCGGACTAACGCTCAGTCACGTGCGATGGAAGAAGCGTTTCGCCGGGCGGCCATTCCGTACCAAGTGATCGGTGCCGTGGGGTTCTATGAGCGACGCGAAGTCAAGGACTTGATTGCCTACCTACGTCTTCTAGTGAATCCGTCGGACAGCGAAGCGTTCTTGCGGGCCGTCAACGTTCCCAGGCGCGGCATCGGAATGGCCAGCCTCACCACTCTGCAAGCCACGGCAGCCATGTGGTCGAAGTCACTGCTCGACACAGCCGCGGTGGCGGACCGCATAGTAGAGCTGAGGCCGCTAGCCAAGCGAGCGTTGCAGGATTTTGCCGGGCTGGTTGAGCGTCTGCGGGCCGGGATTGCCGACGTCCCTCCCGCTGCAGTGCTGGAGCGAGTATTAGAGGCAATCGAATACGAGTCGTACTTGGCGCAAGAGGGACTCGAAGGCATGGAGCGTCTGGAAAACGTTCGCGAGTTGATTGCCGGTGCAGCTGAATGGTCCGAAGAAGTGGATGACGATAGCCCGGAGTCTCCCTTGGAGCAGTTCCTGGCAGGGGCAGCACTAACCAATCCCAGCGATCAGTCGAACGGCGATGCAGACGGTGTGACCCTCATGACGGTGCACACCGCCAAGGGTCTGGAATGGCCCATCGTGTTTGTGACCGGTCTGGAAGACGGATTGTTTCCGCTGCGGCGCGCCCTGGAGTCGCAAGAGGATACGGAAGAGGAAAGGCGACTGGCATACGTGGCCGTGACCCGAGCACAGGATCTGGTGTACCTGACCTGGGCCCGTTCGCGCCGGCGCGGCGGTCAACTCATGCCCGGAGTGCCGTCACGGTTTCTAGCAGCGGTGCCACCCGGTGTCATTCAGGAGCGCCGCACCAGCGGTCTGTTCGGTGGAGATTCTTATCGCAAGCCGGCGATGTCACTGCGGTGGGCGGCAACCGAGCGAGCGGAGTCAGAGATGGTATCGCAGGATACTCCGCGCTACGTGAAAGGTGAGAGAGTACACCACCGCAAGTTCGGATCGGGCACGATCGCGGCGCTATCGGGGAGCGGGCGGGATCTCAAGGCCACCATCGAGTTTGATGACGAGGAAGTCGGAAGAAAGCAGTTGCTGGTAGCCTATGCCGGATTGGAGCGGGATTGGGAGAGCGCGTGAGTCTCCCCCAGCGCCAAGATATTGAGTGGATCATCCGACTGGCCGCCCGCGACGTGGAGTCCAGTGAGTGGCCCGCGTTGGCACAACAGATCGCCAAAATCATGGAGTCTTTCTGGCGCATCGAGTCGGTCGATTCGGGCGGGCGCACCCGAGTCTGACACGATCTCTAATGGAGGATCGACTCAACAGGCACAGTTGAGCGCCTCACTCCTCGGTGTACTCAGTGCGTCGTCGTTTCCTGCCTCCACTACGCCCGTTTTGCTTAGTCCACGGCCTCACAGTATTCGAACTCTCCCAAACAGGGACCCCGTATGTTGGCAGTCCGAAGTGCTCGTTCGCGAACCTACTGAGTGTTGGATGGTCTCCGGGAAGGCGGTTACTCATCACGTCTATCCGCATCCTCTTCGCCAGCTGTAGCGATGATTCGCCAGCTGGGTCCAGCTTCCTGGGTCTCTCACCGGGTCCGGCTAGAACCTCCATGATGAACTCGAACGACACGGCCATGTTCCGCTCCACTACATCATTACCCAGATCCCAACGGCTCTTATCAGCCAGTTTTTGAAACACACGCTGCCAGCTCTGTGTTTCAGTGACTCCTACCATACCCCTGAACAAGCGCCGGTTGGTACGCACAGAGAAGATGGTTGGGGCCAATATGCGGTCCAGGTGAGCATCGGAACTGCCATGATCCAAACGGATGATCTCCATCGCTGTCCTGGAGTAGGGGTCACCCAGATGTGTCTCCAACCTGCTTTCCCAGTAGGAGTGTCCCAGCGCGATCGTCCGAGACGTCACGACGAGTTGCCTCGGCACGAAGAAGTTGTGGGCCACCGTGTCGGCGGCGAGGTGGGACAGATATCCGAGCGCGAAGGCTCTCAAGGGATCGGTCTCGGCTTGGCCACGAATCTCCTCACCGACTTTCCACGAGTGACAGTGACGGCCAACGGGTGCGTACTTTTTGGCTATCGACGTGTCGGCAGCTATGCTCCCATACAGATAGTCATATGGGAATGCGCGCAGGATATCTGTGATGGCTGGGGGCAGGTGTGTGAGGTTCGCAAGCACGGACTCGCCGAGGTAGATGTGGGTACCTGGGGTCCACGCCAGTGCCACATCAGGGAGCAGTGCGAGCAGGAGAACCGCAATACCTAGAGCCGCAAGGGCGCGGCCGAGTTCCACTCGCTAGCGTCTCCGATCCAGGAATCGCCGCTTCATCTTGCGGAGGATCTTGCCGCCGCGGCGCGTCGTGCGAAGCGCTGCCGAGATATCGAGGGCTGCATCCTCCACCTCCTGTTGTACCACGTCCAACAGCGCATCGAGGTCCAACAGCCGATCTTCGACGGTGTCGGCAGCCCGCTCGACCCGATCGCGGAGGCCACGGGAAGTGTTGGCCAGGCCGTCGACTTCAGACCGCACGGTTGCAACTGCCTTGCTGGCATCGCCCACCAGGCCTCGCACAGAGTCGAGTACCGGCCGAGTCTCACGGTCGATGTTCTCGGTGAGCCGGCGCAACTCGGGAACCAGGCGGCGCACTTCGATGAGCACCGGAAGCAACGCTAAACCGGCGATGGTCACGGCCAGCGCGATGAACACTGTTGCTATTGCAGTAGCCGCCTCAGCCCACATCATCTGTCAGCCCTCCTTGCCTGGTGGACGTGGGGACGCCCATCCCAAGCCGGTTTCATCTGAGCCCCGTTTGCAGCGGTGCTCCCGCCAAGAATACCCGTCACTCTGGTCCGACCGTGTCACGGACGCTCGGATTCCAGTGGTAGCGCAGCGACCATGAGAAAGTCAATCTAGTCCCGAACCGGGACTCCCGGCCAGGCCGAGTGCGCGAGTTACCGGAATCGTGAAGAGAATGCCTGAGCCCGCTCGCTCCAAATCACCCAACACGTTCCGGATCATCTCAATTGCCCGCTCCAGCGTGGCATCCGACTCGATCACTGAAAAGATCAGCTTGTTTTCAGGCCGGGACCGAGATATCAGATCCTGGAGACCGGCGAGAACTGGGGTGTCGGCTGGCAAATGCTCGGCCATGCCACGAGTACCCACTATTGTGGCGCCCGCTACTCCCAACTCCGCGAGCCCAGACAGGACGGGCTCGAGTTTGTCTTCCTGGTTGATCACGCAGACTAACAGTTGCATGCGATAGCGCGCTTGTTACGTGGGGAAGAGTGCGTGAAGGAGCGACCGGGAGCCGCATTCACTCCCGCAAGATCTCCGAGGCCGAAGAGTGTGTCAAGCAAGCAACTTGCGAAGTGGCGAGGTGTGCCATATGGTTTGCCGCACTATGAGGCAACTGTTCAGAGTGACTGGCGGAGCGCCTTTGAGGGGCACCGTCAAGCCTTCGGGCAACAAGAACGCCGCACTTCCAATCCTCGCGGCTACGCTTCTGGGAGATGGTCCCAGCGAGGTAGTGAACGTACCGCGCATTCGCGACGTAGATATGTTGTTGGCCCTGCTAGGGGATCTGGGCGCTGAGTGGACCTGGACCGGTCCCAACACGGTCGTGATCGATCCGGTGGGTGTCAAACCCAAGCGGCTCGACCCACAACTCTGTGCCAGCCTCCGCGCGTCAGTGCTGCTTGCAGGGCCCTTGCTGGCGCGGTTTGGGAGCGTCACGCTGCCGCCGCCGGGCGGCGACGTGATTGGTCGGCGGCGTCTCGACACCCACTTCCTGGCCTTCGAGGCACTCGGGGCCGAAGTGACGGTGGGAGCGGATTTCCACGTTGAGACCAGAGGGTTGCGGGGGAGTGACATCTTCCTCGACGAACCCAGCGTGACGGCGACGGAGAACGCGCTTCTGACCGCCGTGGGTTCGCCTGGCAGTACGATACTGCGTAATGCCGCCTGCGAACCTCACGTGCAGGATCTCGCCCGGGCACTGGTCAACATGGGAGCTGAAGTCAACGGTATTGGCACAAGCACCCTTACAGTGGATGGTGTCTCACAACTACACGGTGCCCGCTTGGTGGTGGGGCCAGATCACGTGGAGGTAGGGAGCTTCATCGGACTCGCGGCCGTGACCAATGGTGAGATCGTCATTGAGGGTGTGAGATCAGAGGATCTGAGATCGATTCTGCTCACCTTCGAGCGGCTGGGAGTGCGCCCCCGGGTCGCCGGGGAGGCTCTGGTAGTTGAGGCAGCCCAGGAGCGCAGGATCCGGCCCGACTCGGGCGAGCATGTTCCGAAGATAGAAGACGGGCCCTGGCCCGCGTTTCCGGCCGATTTGACTTCCATAGCAGTGGTGGTGGCGACGCAATGCGAGGGGATGATTCTGATCTTTGAGAAGATGTTCGAGTCGCGACTGTTCTTCGTGGACAAATTGGTTGGACTGGGGGCTCGCTTGGTCTTGTGCGATCCTCATAGGGTAGTAGTCTCGGGTCCGTCGCGGCTACAGGGAGGTATTGTGGAGAGTCCCGATATCAGGGCCGGTATGGCCATGCTACTGGCGGCATTGGCGGCTGAGGGAGAGAGCCTGATCTACAATGTGTCTCAAATCGACCGTGGCTATGAGAGAATCGACCAACGTCTGAAGGCGCTGGGTGCTGAGATCGAACGGGAGGGTGAGGCAGAGAAGGGGTGAACCGGGAAGCTGGAACGCTGCTGCGCGAGCGCCCGATCTCTCGGGTCGGTGTGCCACGGTACGAATTGGTTGAATGGGCTGAGTCCTACGGGATAGTGGCGGGGATCACGGGTCGTGACCAGGACTGCGATTTCGGATTCAGCGGCGGCGCTGCAGCCGATATCGTCATCGCTCGCTGGCGCCGGTTAGGCAACGAGCTGGCAGCCGGATTCTGCGGGATAGTCGTGAGCCGTCAGGTGCACGGTTCCGCTGTTGGCGTTCACGAAGGGCGAGTCGAGGGACTGCTGCTGAAAGACGGTCTGGACGGCCACGTCTCGGCAATCTCGGGTGTCCTGCTGGCGGTGACCGTGGCCGATTGCGTGCCCGTGTACCTGGCGCATTCGGCGAGTGGTGCTGTGGGATTAGTGCACGCTGGGTGGAAGGGTGTGGCCGCCGGCATCATGGAGCACGGAATCGAACGTCTTTGCGAGGTTGCTGATGCAGTTCCACATGACATTGCAATACATTGTGGTGTAAGTGTTTGCGGTAGTTGTTATCAAGTAGGAACTGAAGTGTATGAGCGGGTGACTGGTGTTTCCGTGGCCGGGCCGACCGGGCTCGACTTGCGGGCGAACTTGGTAGACCGAGCGGTGGCCTTGGGGGTGGGGAGAGCCACATCCAGTGGTTGGTGCACGGCGCACGATGGGGATCGATTTTACTCGCACCGTGCTTCCGAAGGTGCCGCCGGCAGAATGGTCGCATATATAGGCCGGCCAAATACTTGACCCCCTTCGACCGGGGTCGGTATATTCGTTGTGCGAAGCGGTGCGGGCGTAGTAGGCCCGCTTTTTTGTTGCGGCGAATCAAAATGGAAAGAAACGACGCCGATTTGTTGGCTGAGGTTCGTACCAGAGTCGCGGCACTGGGGTTCGAGCTGGTCGACCTGAGGCAGCGGGGGGCTGGACAGAGGCAGTCGCTTCAGATCCGGATCGACCGCCCGGATTCGGGGCCGGGGCATGGAGTCACGGCTGACGACTGTGCCGTGGTGAGCCGGGCCTTGGAACGGTGGCTGGACGATTCGGGCGTGCTGGGTGGCCGGTATGTGCTGGAGGTATCATCGCCAGGCATCGAACGGCCGCTTCGCTGGATCGAGCATTGGCGGCGGTTCACCGGGCGCGATGTGAGGGTTCGCCTGCCCGGTAGCGGTCGGATCGAAGCTACCATCGTTAGAGTGGAACAGGAAGATCGGATCGTTCTCCGCCTGCGGGGAGCTGCTGAAGAGATAACCGTCCCGGTGGACGAGGCCCGTGACGCAACCCTGTTGGTGGATTGGTCTAAGGTGGATCGATCTTTCACCGGGACAACGAGCGAGGAGAGTGCATGACGAGTTCCGCCCAGCTATTGGCGGCGCTCCAAGAGCTGGCAAACGTGAAGCAGCTCGATCGCAACGAGCTGCTGGATCTGTTGCGTGATGGTATTCACGCTGCGCTGGCCAAGCGCTATGGCGTGACTGTGCGCGACGAAATCGCGATTGACGATCTCAAGGGGACCATAACTGTAACCGTCCTCAGGAACGTTGTTGAGGAGGTCGAAGACCCAACGTCCCAGGTGTCGTTGGAGGATGCCCGGTACGAGGACGCCAGCTTCGAAGTGGGTGACGTGCTGGAAGAGGAGGTCCCGTTCGAGGAGTTCGGACGCCTTGCGGTCCAAGCCGCGAAGCAGCGCATTATCCAGCGTGTGCGCGAAGGCGAACGGTCGCGCATCCGGGATGAGTTCGGGGACAGGGTCGGTGAGCTGGTTTCGGGGGAGATCCAACAGATCGAGCGCGGTCGCCTTGTGATCATGGTCAACAGGTTCCGGGAAGCAGAGGCGATCATCCCATATCGGGAGCAGAACCCGCGCGAACGGTTTCACCAGGGCGACACGCTGAGGGCGGTGCTCAAGCGGCTCGAAGAGACACCAAAGGGACCACGACTCATTCTGTCGCGGGCGGACCCGGGATTCGTCAAGGCCCTCTTCAAACTCGAAGTTCCGGAGATCCAGCAGGGGATCGTCGACATAAGGGAAGCGGCCCGCGAGGTTGGGGGCCGTACCAAGATTGCCGTTGTGAGTAGGGATGATGGCATCGACCCCGTCGGAGCGTGCGTTGGTCTCAAAGGCAGCCGGGTGCAAGCTGTGGTGAACGAGCTGGGTGGTGAGCGGATCGACATAGTCCCTTGGTCGCCCGATCCCGAACGGTTCGCTAAACTGGCGTTGGCTCCGGCCCGGGTCTCTCGTGTATTCGCCGCTCCCGACTCCCAGACGATTCAGGCAATCGTGGACGAAGACCAGCTCTCACTTGCGATTGGGCGCAATGGGCAAAACGTGCGGTTGGCCTCCGAGCTGACAGGTTGGAAGATCGATCTCTACTCTAGCCGCGAGTGGTTGGAACGTGGTGGTGAAGGGCCATTGTTCGCGCCGCTCCCACCGGAGGACGAGCTAGTCGTAGAGGTGAATCTCAGCGAACTGAAGGGGTTGCCGACCGAAGTGGTCGCGACGCTTGAGGGAGCGGGCTTCGAGACGCTGCGGGACATCCTCGATTTGGAGCGTGACGACACCCTCAAGATCGAGGGCATGACGCCTGAACGTGCGGACGTGCTGCTGGCGTTCTTGGCGGAGTTGACAGAGGAGAATTCCGAAGCGGCGGCGGAGTCGGAGGACTCTCCTGTGGCGGCGGGAGACTCCAGTGAGCAAACCTCTGCGGAGGCGCCACCAGCAGCCTAGTGGCCGGGAGCCTCATTTCCCTGCTGGGACTGGGGATCAGAGCTGGGAGCGTAGTCGCTGGCACCGCGGGAGTTCGCGCCGCCATCAGAAGGGGTGATGTGGCGTTGGTGGTTGTAGCAGAGGATCACAGTCGCAGGACGGCCGACAAGGTAATTCGGCTGGCAACTGCAAGCGGGGTCGAGGTTGTCGTGGGTCCCTGCGCTTCGGATCTCGGCCGCATCCTCAACCGCGATGCTGTTGAGGTTGTGGGTGTGAGGGATCCGAACCTGGTGGCGGGAATCAAGGCTGTGGCGCCTTGAACGGGCGTTAGGAGGAATAAGTGGGCAAAACGCGGATCCATGATCTCGCGGCAGAATTCGGAGTCGAAAGTGGACAGCTGATCGATATGCTGGCCGACATGGGCATTCATGTTCGCAGCCATCTGTCGGCTCTTGATCCAGCCCAGGTTGCACTCGTGCGGGCCCGCTGGGAGCGAGAGAAGCGTCGCAAGGCCGGAACGGAAGTCAAGCGGACCACCAGACGGCGGGCGCGCAAGAAGGAGGGGGAGGAACCGGCTGCGCCCCAGCCGGAGAAACGCCGGCCGGTCCGTCGCAGAAGAACTGCTGCTGAGGTAGCCGCTCGGGCGGTTGCTGAAGGGGATGCCGTAACAATAGCCCCAGAGGCGATCTTCGAGGCTGAGGCTCCGCCGGTCGAGGCGGCGGTCGTAGCGGAACCTGGCGCGCCGGTCGAACAGGGTACTGAGTGTGACGCGGTCGTTCTCGAGGAGGCTGCGGTCAGCACAACCGAAGACAGTGCAGCAGCTGGGGTCCAGGCGCCGCCGCCCCCGGAGGAGACAGGTGTGGCAGTGGAGGCGGAACCCCCATCCGGACCGCGAGAAGAAGACGTGGCCGGGCCCGCCGAGGAACCTGATGCAGTTGTTGTGCTCGAAGCAGACCAAACTGAGCCGGTGATCCCGTTGCGGGTTCCACGGCCTCCCGCCCCGCCAGCGCGGGCGCGTCCGGCGGCATCTGCAACACCGCGTCCAGTAGCGTCCGCTGCGCCGGGCGAGGCCACCGAAGAAAGGCGGCGGGACAGGAAACGCCGCAAGAGAGGCAAGCGGAGTCAGGTCGACAGGGAGGCCGTGCAGGCCAACATCTCCCGGACTCTAGCGTCGATCAAAGGCCCTGCAAAACGGGCACCGCGGCGCCGGGACGACGCTGCAAGCGCTCGTGACCTCGAAGCGATGAGGCGGGCGGAGGAGCGAGAACGCGAGAAGACCACCATCCGCGTCAATGAGTTCATCACGGTCTCAGAGCTGGCCAGCAGCCTGGGTGTGCCCCCCACTCAGATCGTGACGTTCTGCTTCAAAGAGCTGAGCATGATGGTGACCGTGAACCAGCGGCTCGATTTCGATCAGATCGATCTCATCGCGGGCGAGTTCGGTTTCAATGCCATACGTGAGGAAGAGTACGTCCCAACTGACATTCTGGATTCCGCTGAAGAAGAGAGTGAGGAGAAGCTCGAACCGCGGTCGCCGGTAGTGACGGTAATGGGGCACGTCGATCACGGGAAGACTTCGCTGCTCGACTACCTACGGAAGACCAACGTCATCGCTGGCGAAGCGGGTGGTATCACGCAACACATCGGCGCGTATCACCTACTCCTGCCGAACGAAAGAGCGATCACCTTCCTCGATACACCGGGTCACGAAGCGTTCACTGCCATGCGAGCCCGCGGTGCGCAGGTAACTGATATCGTAGTCCTGGTCGTTGCGGCCGATGACCAGGTGATGCCCCAGACTGTCGAGGCGATAAGCCACGCCAAGAACGCCGGGGTGCCGCTTGTCGTTGCAATCAACAAGATCGATCTACCGAGCGCCAACGTTGAGAAAGTGAAGCAAGGCCTGTTGAAGCACGAGGTGGTCTTGGAGGATTTTGGTGGTGACACGGTGTGGGCCGCGATTTCGGCAAAGGCCGGCACAGGGATTGACGACCTACTCGACAAGGTCCTGTTCCAAGCCGACCTCCTCGAACTATCGGCGAATCCTGACCGGCTGGCGATCGGGACAGTCATTGAGAGTTCTCTCGATCCCGGCAAGGGGCCTGTGGCGACGGTCTTGGTCAAGTCGGGGACGCTTGGGGTCGGAGACAACTTCATCTGCGGGCACATGTCCGGCCGGGTGCGCGCGATGCTGGACGAACGAGGCAAGAGGGTGGACAGTGCTGGACCATCGATACCGGTGCAGGTGCTCGGGTTCGATGGAGTGCCTCAAGCGGGCGACACCTTCAACGTGATGTCCGAGGCCGTAGTGGCTCGCGAGATAGCGCAACGGCGCCAGCGCCTGGACCGTGAGGCGGAGCACCGCCGGACGTCCCGAGCCGTCTCGCTTGAGGCTCTGTCCAAACAGATCGAAGCGGGTCATGTCCAGGCTCTAAAAATCATCATAAAGGCCGACCAGGATGGCCCAGCTGAAGCCCTGGCGGATGCTTTCGAGCAACTGTCGACCGACGAAGTGCGGGTGGAGATCATCCAACGTGGGGTAGGTGCCATTACGGAGGGTGATGTACTGCTTGCGAGGGCCGCGGAGGCGATAATCATCGGTTTCCACGTCCGACCAGACGCAAATGCGCGGGCGGTGGCGGAACGGGAGAAGATCGACGTGAGGACGTACCGCGTGATCTACGAGGCCGTAGCGGACATAAAGAGTGCTCTCGAGGGCATGTTGGCTCCTGAGCAGAGGGAAGTCATACTCGGTGAAGTAGAAGTACGCGAGACGTTCAAGATCTCCGGCCTCGGGACTATCGCGGGATGCCTCGTAAGGCACGGCATCGTCCAGCGGGGGGCGCGTGTGCGGGTGGTGAGGGATAGCGTGGAAGTGTATGACTCCACAGTATCCAGCCTCCGGCGGTTCAAAGAGGATGTCAGAGAAGTAAAGGAAGGCTTCGAATGCGGCATCGGCATAGAGAACTTCAACGACGTGAAGATCGGCGACATTCTCGAGCCGTATCAGATCGAAGAGGTTGCCCGCTCACTCGAGACGGCGGGGGCCCACAAGGACGAGTAGGTGGTCATCGGGGTCGTTACCTGGGAGCTGCACCTCAGCGGGTGTAGGTCGCTCAAAGACAAACGCCGCATCGTCAAGAGTCTCAAAGACCGCCTGCACCGGCAGTTCAACGTGTCGGTTGCGGAGACAGACCACCAGGATACCTGGCAGCGGTCAGAATTGGCTTGCTGCGTTGTGGCAAATGACCGCCGTCATGCCGAATCCGTGCTCAGCTCGGCGGATCACCTCATAGAGTCGGAAGGATTAGCCCGCATAATCGACTCGACATCGAGTTTCCTGTGAGTCGATCCGGGGGACACCGGACTGAGCGCTTGGGGGCGCTGATCCAGGAGGCGATCGCTGACGCCATTGCCACCAAAGTAAAAGACCCACGGGTGGGTTTCGTCACCATCACTGGCGTGACGGTTTCTGGTGATCTGAAGCACGCGACGGTGAATGTGAGTGTCATGGGGACGGAAGCTGAGAAGCAGACCGCGATGGACGGTTTGGAAGCAGCGCGGGGGTACCTGCGCAGCCTGCTGGCACGTCGCATCGAAACGCGGAGCGTACCCGAGCTGCACCTCGTACTGGACCGGGGATTGGAGCACGCCGCCCGGATAGAGTCGCTTATTCAGAGAATCAAGACCGACGAGTCCGACCGCTGAAGGACGGATACCTTCCTGTAGATAAGCCGGCGGGGCCAACCGCCCACGACGTTGTTGCTGCCGTACGTCGTGTCCTCGAGCTCAGCAAGGCCGGGCACATCGGCACACTCGACCCGTTCGCCACTGGACTGCTCGTGGTGCTTGCAGGAAGAGCCACCCGGCTCGCGCAGTTCTTGGTTGGGTTCGAGAAGGAGTACTCGGGGACCATCCGGTTAGGTGAGACAACCACTACCGATGATTCCACGGGAGAAACCACTGCCACGACGCAGCAGGCGGGCGAGATCAGTGATGCACGGATACGTGAGGCCATGGGGGCACTAACCGGCCGCTACGCACAGCAACCTCCGCTGTATTCGGCCAAGAAGGTGGGCGGCCAGAGAGCCTATCGGAGGGCTAGGAGGGGTGAGACGTTTGCGTTGGATTCTTGCGAAGTCGAGATTCACCGTTTCCAGGCGCTCGCCCGAACCGGAACTGACATCAGGTTCGCCTGTCGTGTCAGTAGCGGTACCTACGTTCGTGCTTTGGCGCGTGACCTGGGCAGTAACCTCGGCTGCGGTGCTCATCTGGTGGAGCTCAGAAGGGAGTCTGTTGGGCCGTACCGCATCGAGGATGCCGTTCAGCTGCACAAAATCGGAGCCGGACTGACGTTGTCACCGATGGCTGGACTGGTCACACACCTGCCGTCGCTCCAGCTCGATGCTGAGCAACAGCAGAGGGTACTACACGGCCGATCCATACCTTGGGATAGTGGCGACTCCGGCCCGGTGGCGTTGCTGGCCGGGGCGCGCCTGCTAGCTGTGGCGGAGCGCAGGGGTGAAGACCTGAGGCCGCGCGTGGTGCTGGCGGGATGAAGCAGCGGCTGTGGCCCATATCCAATCGAGTCGGCACGGTTGTGACGGTCGGCACCTTTGACGGCGTCCACCTGGGTCACCAGCAGGTGATCAAGGAAGTTGTGTCGCGGGCGCGGCGGAGTGGCCGTAAGAGCGTGCTGGTCACGTTTGAACCACACCCGCTCGAAGTCGTGAATCCACCGGCTGCCCCCCCGCTGCTCACTGCCAGCAGCGAGAGACGCGAGATTCTGGCTCAGAGTGAACTCGATGCTGCTGTGTTTCTCCGGTTCAATCGGGAGATGGCGCAACTCTCCCCCGAAGACTTCGTGCGGTTCCTGATAGAGCGGTTTGGGATGAAGGAACTGGTGGTAGGGCACGACCACGGGTTTGGTCAAGGGCGCAAGGGAGACGTGAGTTTGCTGCGAGATCTGGGCGCCCCAATGGGGTTCTCGGTAGACGTCGTACCCGAAGTGGACCTGGAGTCTCGGGCTGTATCGTCGACCCTGATCCGGAGGTCGGTGGCCGGAGGCGATCTGGAAACGGCCCGCAAACTGTTGGGTCGAAAGTATTCTATGGTCGCGTCGGTGGTTCCGGGCATGGGTAGAGGGAGGGAGTTGGGATACCGTACAGTCAATCTGGAGCCCGAAGGCTCCCGCAAACTGCTACCACCGGACGGAGTATACGCAGTGTGGGTGGAGTGGCTCGGTGGGTCTGCGGGAGGCATGATGCACCAGGGGCCCCGTCCCACATTCAACGAGTGGAGCAGGTCATTGGAGATACACATATTGGACTCGGCCGTCGAACTTTACGGGCACAATCTGAAGGTGTCCTGGGTGGACCGGCTCCGGGATGTGAGCAACTTCTCCTCGTCAGACGAACTGAGGGAGCAGCTCGGCAAAGACCTCCAGGCGGCGCGAGTCGCGCTGACGGGTACCGCGGGGCTCAGCAACCATTAAGTTTTTGCAGGCCTACAACTTGGATATGACATGTTGTCCAGCATTCGAAACCGCTTGATCATCATCGCCGTCCTCGTCGGCGTCAGTGTCTTTTCTCTCATACCCCGGGACGTCACCAATCGCGTGAGAGGTGCCGATGGGGCGATGAAAGACACGACGGTGAGGCGGGTCCCGCTCAAATACGGCCTCGACCTGCAGGGTGGAATTCACCTTGCCCTTGAGATTGATGAGAGTGCAGGGCGCGTACAAGACGTCGAGGGAGCCATCGATCGGGCCCTCACAGTCATCCGCACTCGAGTGGACGAGTTTGGCGTCGCGGAACCGTTGATCCAGAAAGTTGGCTCCGACCGCATTGTAGTGGAGCTGGCTGGGATCGACGATCCGGCTCGTGCCAAGCAGATCGTGCAGCGCTCGGCTTTCCTCGAGTTTCGTATCGTGGATATGCAGCAGAGGTTCTACGAAGCTCTACCTGCGATCGATCGCGCTCTGGTCCGCGCCGGAGTCTCGGTCGCGCCAGGGGCACCGGCCGCGCCCAGCGCTGTGCAGCAGCTGCTCGGCGCCGATTCGGTGCCACGGGATACGACTGCAGCGGATTCGGCGGAGACCCTGGAAGGTCCAGGACCGCTGTCTTCCTATTTGTTCAATGGCAGTATCCCCGGTGAGTTTCTGGTTCCTGAAGAGGCCTATGTCAGAGTGGATAGTATCATCAGGCTGGAGGATACCCAACGGGCGATACCTAGAGGACTGGAACTGGTATGGGGAATGGAACCACAGTCGCTGGGTGCACGTTCCTATCGCCCGCTCTACGCCGTGGATGACAGACCAATCATAACCGGAGACGTCCTGAGTGATGCCCGGGCGACCATCGACCAGGTCACGAGGGGATCGCTTGTAACGTTCGAGCTGAACCGGGCCGGTGGCCGAGTGTTCAGGAGAGAGACCGGGCGCCACGTGGACGACTACATGGCCATCATGCTCGACGGCCGTGTCAACCGACAGCCGCCGATCATTCGCTCACAGATATATCGCAACGGACAGATCGAGCTGGGGAGTTCGCCCCTGCGAGAGGCCCAGGACCTGGCTCTCGTGTTGAGGGCCGGCGCGCTACCGGCTCCGGTTGTGATTGTTGAAGAGCGTACTGTGGGGCCGAGCCTCGGGCGGGACTCGATCGAACGAGGCAAACGCGCGGCTGCTGCCGCGACTGTGGTCATCCTGTTAATCATGGCAGTCTATTACCGGCTGGCTGGCGTGTTGGCGCTAGGGGCCCTCGTGTTTTACGTGCTGTTCACGCTGGGCGGCTTGGCTTCGCTGGACGCAACACTCACACTCCCGGGACTAGCCGGTTTCGTATTGTCGCTCGGTCTCGCGGTCGATGCCAATGTGCTGATATTCGAGCGCATCCGCGAAGAACTCAAGATGAGCCGGACGCCGCGGTCGGCGGTTGATGCTGGGTTTCAGCATGCAATGCCGGCGATCATCGACGCCAATGTGACAACCGTTGTCACGGCGGCATTCTTGTTCCAGTTCGGTACCGGACCCGTGAAGGGGTTCGCCGTCACTCTAATCATCGGTATTGTCGCTTCGCTGATAACGGCCGTGTTTGTCACGCGTACGTTCTTTTTGATTTGGCTCCAGCGACGTACGGTCACCGAGGGGCTGTCGATATAATGATCCGACTATTCGACAACGCAGACTACGATGTATTGAAACGCTGGAGAACGGCGTTCGTGACCGCGGCCGCATTCACTATCCCCGGCCTGCTCTTGCTTGGCGTTCGAGGTCTCAATACCAGTATCGAGTTCACGGGAGGAACTCTCCTCGAGCTCCATACACTCGATCCCAATGTCCGCACCCAAGAGATCCGGTCCGCGGTCGAGGCGGCAGGGCTGAGTGGTACTGAGATCCAGACTTTTGGAGCACCCGATGAGTTTGTGATTCGAGCCCGGTTGGATCCAAGGCAAGAAGTCACCGAAGAAACTACCCAGCAGACTGTTGCTGCGGTGCAGGGAGCCCTTGCTGTGGGTCTGGGAGACGGCATGTTTGAGATAGTGCGGACGGAAGCCATCGGCCCCAAAGTTGGTAGTGAGCTGCGGACCCGAACACAGATGTCGCTGCTGTTGGCTTTCGGAGCGATCTTCTTGTTCATCTGGCTACGCTATGAGTGGCGTTTCGGCCTAGCCGCTGTGACGGCGACCGTACACGATATCCTCACTACACTCGCGTTCGTTTCATTCCTGAATCTGGAAGTCTCACTGGTAGTTGTGGCTGGGTTGTTGACGATCATCGGGTACTCCCTCAACGACACGATCGTCACATTCGATCGGGTGCGGGAGAACCTGAGACGTTACCGACGCAAGAACATCTACGAAATCCTCAACCGCAGCATAAATGAGACGCTGCCACGAACCGTCCTTACTTCGGTCACCACCCTGAGCGCCACACTCGCCCTGTTATTGATCGCGGGCGCGACGATCAGGGGGTTTGCCTGGGTGATGACTTTTGGCGTCATCACGGGGACCTTCTCGTCGATCTTCATCGCCTCGCCGCTCCTCCTCGCAATCGAGCACAAGTGGCCGGGTGAAGACGTGCGCGGCGCCAAGACTCTGGCGGGCTCCGGGGCTGCAGTCATCACCTAGTATCAGCCGGGCACGCCGTGCTGGTCGATACCCACTGTCACTTGGGGGACGCGCTGTTCGACCCCGACCGCGATGATGTCGTTGAGCGTGCGCGGACGGCTGGCGTCCGGCACGTCGTTGTGATCGCTGATTCGGACGGGGCGACGCTCAAGGCCATGGAACTGGCTTCGCACTATGGCCTGTCGGCCACGGCGGGTGTGCATCCACACGTGGCTTCCACATGGAATGACGCGGTGGCCCGCAGGATCGAGTGCGCCGTGGCTGATCCGCGGGTAGTGGCAGTGGGCGAAGCCGGTCTCGACTACCACTACGAGCACTCCCCTCGTGACGTTCAACGCATGGTGTTCGCCAAGCAGCTGGAATTGGCAGCCCTAGTATCCAAACCGATCGTGGTCCACAGTCGCTCAGCCGACCATGACATGGTGGCGATGCTGCGCGACAGTAATGCGACCGCTGTGCTCCATTCCTTCAGTGCCGGGCCAGATGTGCTGCAGGCCGGCCTGGACCGGGGAGATTACATTTCGTTCTCCGGAATGGTGACTTTCAAGTCGTGGTCTGATCTCGAGGCCGTCAACGCAGTCCCTCGCAATCGAATACTAGTGGAGACCGATGCTCCCTACTTGGCGCCTGTGCCGCATCGGGGCAAGCGTAATGAACCGGCCTTTGTATTACATGTAGCGGCGAAATTGGCAGAGTTGCGGGGGATTCCGTCGGACGAGCTGGGAGCGCAAACGACAGCGAACGCCGCCCGGTGTTTCGGACCTCGCGTTACCCTGCAACCATGCATGAATTAGCGATGACAAACAGGATTCCGTCCGACATAGAGATAGCCCAGGCCGCCAGGTTGCGCCCTATCAGGGATCTGGCGCTGGAGCTGGGCTTGACTGACGACGAGTTGAACTGCTTTGGCACCACGAATGCAAAGGTGCGACTCGATGCCCTCGACTCTCGGAAACGGCGGGGCAGGCCTTGCCGGTGACATCATGACCATGCCCGGACTGGTCAGAGTACCGGCAGCGGAATGGATGAAGGTTACCAGACAGGGTAAGTTTGCAAGATTGTCTTAGCATTGGCACGGACGATGATTTGGAGCCACACATGGAATTCATAGCTACCGCAGGTGCGCCGGCCGCTATCGGACCCTACAGTCAGGCGGTCATCGCTGGCGATTTCGTTTTCACGGCCGGCCAGATCGCGCTTGATCCAAACAGCATGGAGCTGGTTGGGTCGAACGTGACCGACCAAACGGAACGCGTCTTTGCGAACCTAACGGCCGTGCTCGAGGCAGCTGGTCTGGGCCTGCAAGACGTTGTCAAGGCCACGGTGTTCCTGGTGGATATGGCCGATTTCGCCGCCATGAATGAGGTATATGGCAAACACTTCGGCAACCACAAACCGGCTCGCTCGGCCGTTCAGGTGGCCGCGCTGCCGAAGAACGCGCTGGTGGAGATCGAGGCAGTAGCGCTCAAGTCGTAGCCGAAGCAGGCCTGATGCGCGCTGGCGGATCCATTGGTGCGGGGGATTCGTGATCGCACGACGCTGTCTCTTCTGCGACCCTTGCCTTCTTGCACGTAAGCCCGAGTGCCATTAGCCCCGGCTCCCGGCTCCCGGCTCCGCGACCATTCCAATTCGCCGTTCATCTCTTACAATTACAACTGGATACCTGCATCGTCGTCCGCTGCTGAGCTCTGCCGGGCAGGAGGCGAAGGAGTGGGCCCAGCCCCGCCAGCCCGGCCCGTGCAACGGCCAGACAGCGCCGTTCTGGTGTAACCTCAGAGACGCAGTCAAACGAGCGCAGCGGACAAGTCAGTGCTTGGCCGGGAGCACCGCTGGGTGGGGAATCGGACGACTAGCCATCGGGACGGGTGAATAGGAGGAAGGCACGTGGACATGAATCGCGACATTGAGGCAATACAAGAGAGGATCCAACAGGAGAGTAGTTTCGTTGCTCGGCTCGTTGACGAAGTGGCACGAGTGATAGTGGGGCAACGCCATATGGTCGAGCGGCTGCTCATAGGATTGCTGGCGGACGGTCACGTTCTCATGGAAGGTGTGCCTGGCTTGGCAAAGACCATGACGGTTCGGACTCTGGCTCGGGCAATCCAGACATCCTTCCACCGAATCCAGTTCACACCGGACCTCCTACCGGCGGATCTCATCGGTACCCTCGTCTACGATCCGCAGTCATCTGAATTCAAGACGAAGAAGGGCCCGGTATTCGCCAACATCATCTTGGCGGACGAGATCAACCGCTCACCGGCCAAGGTGCAGTCAGCTCTCCTGGAGGCAATGCAGGAACGCACTGTCACGATAGGAGAAACCACGTTCCCGCTGGACGTGCCGTTCCTGGTACTGGCTACCCAGAATCCCATTGAGCAGGAGGGAACCTACCCGTTGCCCGAGGCCCAAGTCGACCGGTTCATGCTGAAGCTATCGGTGGGTTACCCCAACAAGGACGAGGAGCTCGAGATCATGCGCCGCATGGCGAGCGGGCCCGAACCGGAGGTGGCCGTGGCCGTCGAGCCTGCCGAGATCCTGCGTGCCCGCAAAGCCACCGAGATCATCTATATGGACCCCCAAGTGGAGCGCTACATAGTAGATCTGGTATTTGCGACGCGCGATCCCAAGGAGTATGGCTTGAACGACCTCACCGATCTCATCGCCTACGGTGCCTCACCACGTGCCACGATATATCTGGCCAAGACGGCGCGGGCTCACGCCTTCCTCCGGCGTCGCGGCTACGTAACGCCGGAGGATGTGCGTTCCGTGGGCATGGACGTGTTGCGCCATCGGGTACTACTCACCTACGAAGCCGAGGCCGAGGAAGTGACGCCGGAGGATGTAGTGACTCGTGTGCTGAACAACGTTGAGGTTCCGTGATCAAGTCCCAATGATTCCGCGGGAGATACTCAAGAAGGTCCGCCGCATAGAGATCGCGACACGGGGTCTCGTCAACGACGTGTTCTCGGGCGAGTACCACTCGGTGTTCAAGGGACGCGGGATGAACTTCGCCGAGGTTCGTGAATACCAGTACGGGGACGACATACGGAGCGTCGACTGGAATGTCACCGCACGTACAGGTTCTCCCTATGTGAAGGTGTTCGAGGAAGAACGTGAACTCACCGTGATGCTGGCGGTCGACGTGAGTGGCTCCGGTGATTTCGGCACCCGCGAACGCATGAAAGGCGAGATAGCCGTGGAGATTTGCGCGCTACTGGCCTTCAGCGCGATCAAGAACAACGACAAGGTCGGACTCATCATCTTCAGCGATCGAATCGAGAAGTTCGTGCCGCCGCGTAAAGGCAGGAGGCACGTGCTTCGAGTGTTGCGCGAGCTGCTCTACAGCGAACCTGCCGGGCGCGAGACAGACATTGCCGGAGCACTTCAGTACTTGGCTCGTGTGGTTCGCCGCAGGGCCGTCGTTTTCCTCGTCTCCGATTTCCTGGGGGCAGACTATCAGAAGGCCCTTTCCGTTGCCGGGCGCCGCCACGACGTGATAGCCGTGCGTATGTGTGACCGACGTGAGATGGAATTGCCGGCTATCGGGTACGTCGAATTCGAGGACGCAGAGTCCGGTGAGCACGTGATGGTGAATACGTCTGACCGAAGTTTCCGCGCCGCCTTCCTGCAGCGGGCCGCGCAGAACAAGGTGGTCCTGGATCGGATATTCAAGCAGACCAAGGTGGACGTGATCGACATCGAGACAGGTCAGCAGTACGTGGATCCGCTGATGCGGTTCTTCAAGGAGCGGGCACGGAGGTTCCGGTGACCTGGAGTCTAACGGCGATCTTCGTGGGAGCAGTGTTTTTGGTGGGAGCGGAGAGCGGAGAGCAGGGAGCCGGGAGTGGGGAGCGGCAGCAGACCGCTCCGCTCATTGCCACGGAGCTCGACGCGACGACGGTAACCGTCGGCGATCGCGTGCGTTTGACGGTCACTGTGGAGCACGCATCCGGCGCCACGGTCACGTGGCCCGACTCAATCGACTTCGGCAAGTTCGAGCTGATCGATGCGCAGTATCTGGAACCGCGCCGCGACGGTGGCGTTGTGCGGACGGTCGCTCAATTCGCGCTGACTGCGTTCGAGTTGGGCGAAATCGAGCTGCCGAGTTTCACAGTGGTCGTTACGAGCCCGGACAGCACGTCCGCTGTGTCGCTGGTAACCGACTCGTGGACGGTGACCGTGGCGAGTGTAGGGCCGGACGAGGCTGGCGACATCCGTGACATCAAGGGTCCGCTCGCGATTCCCAGGAACTGGTTGCTGCTGGTGCCGTGGATTCTCGTGTCAGCAGCGCTCGCTGGGGGTGCATACTGGCTCTACCGTCGGATCAAACGCCGTCCCCAGCCGGCCGTGGATGCGACCCCGACACCAGCCAGGCCGCCGCATGAGGTTGCTTTCGAGATGCTGGACCGGCTAGCAGCGTCCGGGTTGCTGGAGCAGGGGGAGATCAAAGCCTACTACATAGCGGTGTCAGAAATAGTCAGACGCTACATCGAGGGACGGTACGGCGTGGATGCCCTCGAGATGGCGACCTACGAGGTGCTCCAACACTTGGAGGCCATGGGGGTTCCCCCAGGCATCCGGTCTCAGTTCGACCTATTTTTGGGCGATTGCGATCTCGTCAAGTTCGCGAAGTACCGACCGGAGATCGGGGCTTGTCGCGAGATCGTGCCTCGGGCGAGGAACATCGTTACCGCTACCAGACTCGTGGAAGCGCCACAGGAGCAGGAAATGAAGGGTGCAGAGCTGCCAGGGGACAGAGTAACGGTCGCCGAGGGCGGAACTGCTGCCGCAGCCGCCGTGCCGGATGCCCTGCGGAGTGGTGCGAGTGGGGAGGGGGAATGACCTACCGGTTCTCTGATCCTCAGTACCTCCTGCTACTGCTAGCGCTGCCTGCGCTTGTCTACTGGCATTTCGCAAAGCGGGGGAAGGGCGTCGGCAGCCTCCGCTACTCGGACGTCCAAGCGCTGATACAGTCTGATACCGGTAGAACAGGTAGGTATCGGCACATGCTCCTGGGATTGCGCATACTCGCTCTTGCGGCTCTGATAGTCGCGTTTGCCAGGCCACAGTCCGGCGTGTCCAACGAATCTGTGGTGACAGAGGGCATCGACATAATCCTCGCGCTCGACATCTCGAGTTCCATGCTGGCCGAAGACCTCGCTCCAAACCGGATCCAGGCTGCCAAGCAGGTCGCCGCCGACTTCGTGCGTGGTCGTCGCAACGATCGGATTGGCTTGGTCGCGTTTGCCGGCGAGGCTTTCACTCAGGTCCCGCTGACGCTCGACTACGACGTGGTCGGCCTGCTCCTGGATGAGCTCGCAGTGGGGATGATTGAGGATGGGACCGCCATCGGTATGGGATTGGCCACGGCCGTAAAACGATTACAGGATAGTGCTGCGGATTCCAAAGTGATCGTGTTGCTGACTGACGGACGCAACAACCGAGGTGAGATCGATCCGGTCACTGCGGCTCAGATGGCTCAAGCACTGGGGATCAAGGTGTACGCTATCGGTGCAGGCACACGCGGTACAGCGCGCGTGCCGGTGGACGACCCGGTGTTCGGCAAGCGCTACGTGGGGATGCGGGTCGATATTGACGAAGACGTGCTCAAGGAAGTCGCCAGACTGACGGAAGGGATCTACTACCGCGCGACCGACACGGAGAGCCTCGCAAATGTCTACCGGGAGATCGACGAATTGGAGACCACGGAAATAGAGGTCCAACACTTCACGCGGTACGGTGAGCTGTTCCGTACTCCGCTCATCATCGGATTGACTCTGGTGGTGCTCGAAATGACTCTGGGGAACACGCTGCTGCGGAAGTTGCCATGACGCAAGACGGAGGCTGGTAGCCACAGTGTTTCGGTTCGGATTCGGCCAGGCGGTCTACGGCTATCTCTTAGTGCCGCTGCTGATCGTGTTCCTGTGGCTTGCCGTGCGGCTCGGGCGCCGGGCGCTGGCGCGGTTTGGCGAGCGCGAGTTGGTCAAACGGTTGACTCAAACCCTCAGCTGGCGTCGTCGAGCTGCGAAACTCGTGCTGCTCGTTGTCGCCGTGGCGGCGCTCGTGACAGCGTTGGCGCAGCCGCAGTTCGGTACTCGAGTGGAGACCGTGAGGCGCCAAGGCCAGGACATTGTAGTGGCACTGGACCTATCGAACTCCATGCTAGCCGAGGACATTGCACCGAACCGGCTGCAGAGGGCAAGACTAGCCATGGCGCAACTGATCACCCGACTCGACGGAGATCGGATTGGTCTCATCGCCTTTGCAGGCGAGGCGTTCGTACAGTGTCCGCTAACGGTGGACTATGCTGCTGCGACACTGTTCTTGAACGCGATGGAACCCGCCATTGTGCCGGTTCAAGGCACCGATCTCGGAGCCGCGCTGGAAACCGCGCTGGGTACGTTCGACGTTGAGGAGAGCCAGCATCGGATGATCATCGTCATCACCGACGGTGAGGATCACGAGGGAGCGATCGATGGTGCTGTGGAACAGGCTGTGGATGCAGGGATCAAAATCTACACAGTTGGGATCGGGTCGACGGACGGTGTCCCGATACCCGACTACGACGAGCAGGGCCGCCGGCGTGGTTTCAAGCGTGACGCACAAGGTAATGTCGTGACCACTCGGCTGGATGAGGCGACACTGCAGCGAATCGCTACGCGGACAGGAGGCAGATACATACGCGCCACCGGGCGCGGCAGGGAACTGGGCTCACTAACCGATGAGATTGCGTCAATGGAAGGTCGAGAAATCGAAGCTCAGCAAGTCACGCAATTCGAGGAGCAGTACCAACTCTTTCTGGGTTTGGCACTCGTGCTGCTGATCGCTGAGTTCTTCATTCCGGATCGCATGCGCGTGAAACGCGAATGGCGCGGGAGGTTTGTGTGAAACTGGGAGCGGGGAGCGGAGAGCGGGGAGCCGGGAGCGGGGAGCGGAGAGCTGGGGGTTGGGAGCAGAGAGCAGAGAGCGAGCGGGGAGGTCGGCATCAACCGCACTGGACGGCGCATCGCGAGGTCCGCACGGTAGAGCTCGCCAAGTGGCCAGGTGGTCGGGTCGCCGCAGCTGTACTGGGAGTGATACTGACAATGATGTGGACCCCGGCTGTAGTGTGGGCGCAGAAGGGTAGGGTGCAGGTCAAGGAGGGGAACAGGCTCTATGCAGAAGGGCGCTTCCCAGAGGCGCACGAGAAGTATCTCGACGCTCTGCGTGACGCTCCCGATTCTCCACTGATCCGGTTCAACGACGGCAACGCACTGTATCGGACGGAGGAATACCAGAGAGCACTGGAGGGTTACAGGGAGGCAATCGGGAGTGGTGACCCGGAGTTGGTATCGCAGGGATGGTACAATCTGGGGAACGCGCTCTATAGGCAGCAGCAGTTGCGGGATGCACTGGAGGCCTACAAACAATCCCTGCGCGCGGATCCATCTGATGTGGATGCGAAACACAATCTGGAGCTGGTTTTGAAACAACTGCAGCAACAGCAGCAGCAACCACAGCAGCAGGGTCAAGAGGGACAGCAGGAAGAGCAGCAACAGGAGCAACAGGAGCAACAGGAGCAGGGGCAGCAACAAGAACAACAGGGAGGAGAGCAGCAGCAGAGCCAACAGCAACGAAGCCAGGATACTCCGCAGCCCCAACTGGGCCAGATGAGTCGTGAGGAAGCCGAACGACTGCTGCAGGCAATTCAAGAGGATCCCGGGAAGCTCAAGCGACAACGCGCATCCAGTGCGGCTCGGAGACGACCGAGAAAGGACTGGTGACGGTGAAAACGGTGCTCCGTCCGGTGTGGTGGATTGCGATCCTGTCTGCGGCGCTATCAGGCGCACCTGCAGCGGCGCAAGACGTTGGGGCGCGGGCATACCTGAACCGTAACGAGGTTGGTATCAATCAACAGTTCGTCTTGAGCGTGGAAATCTCTGGAACGCAACAGGTGGAATCGGATCCGGTGCTGCCCGACCTGGAGGAGTTCTCCATTTTTCTGGGTAGCAGCACGTCCACCTCGATGCAGATCATCAATGGTCGCACGACGGTGTCCGTCACACTGCAGTATCGCTTCCAGGCCACCAAGGAGGGGACCTTCGAGATCGGGTCGGTCGAGGTGCGGGCCGGGGGGCGGACCGTGCGGACGGAATCGGTGACGATTGTGGTGACTGCCGATCCTGCACCGTCCCAGCCTGGACTAACCGAGCCAGGTGGCGACACTGAGATAAGTCCTGACGATCTGTTCGTGGCGGTGGAGGTGAGTAAGGACCGGGTGTACGAACACGAGCCGGTGGTAGTCGAATACAGGATATACACGCGTCTCGAAGTGACTTCCTACAGCGTGGTTCGTATGCCTGGCACAGCAGGGTTTTGGGTAGAGGAGTTTCCTCAGCCTCCTGCGCCACAAATCGAGCGTGTGGTGCGCAATGGAGTCCAGTACGCCACGGCGGTGATACGCAAGGTGGCCATGTTTCCCACTGGTCCAGGTACCAAGACGATCGAGCCGATGTCGATAGAGGCACAGGTGCGCGTACAGCGGCGTTCGCTCGATCCATTCGAGAACTTCTTCCGCACGCCATCGCTGTTCGGATCGCGGGTCCCAGTGGTTGCTGCATCACAGCCGCGCGAGATCGCAGTGTCACCACTGCCGGAGCGCGGCAAGCCACGGGGTTTCAGTGGGCTGGTGGGTGATCTCGCCGTCACTGCATCGGTCGACAAGACGCAAGCTGCCATGAATGAGGCGCTAACGTTCCGAGTGACAGTCGCAGGGGAGGGAAATCTACGCGCGGTAACTGCGCCCGCGATCAGCTTCCCGAGCGAATTCGAGGTGTATCCACCCGATGTATCGGAGCAGATCGACCGCAGTGACAACAGGGTGGGTGGCAGCAAGGTTTTCGAATACGTGCTGATTCCGCGGGCACCCGGTTCGGTGACCATTCCTTCAGTCCAGGTCGCCTATTTCGATGTCAATCGGCGTAGCTACGCCACAGCAGCGTCACAACCGATCGCGGTCACGGTTGCCGGTGAGGCCGTCGCAGGTCCCATGATTGCCGGCCGATCACGGGGTGGGATTGAGCAACTACGAGAAGACATCCGGTTCATTCGGATCGCGCAACCCAAGTTCCGGTCCAGAGATGGATCCCTGTTCAGCGAGGCGGGCTTCTGGATCGTGTTGCTGCTGCCGGTTGTGGCCGTTGGTGGTGCCTGGGGATTGCGCCGCTACCGCGATCGATTGGCAGGTGATGTTGCCTACGCAAGGCGACGGCGGGCTGGCCGCCTGGCTAGGAAGCGGCTATCACGTGCACGATCTCTGAGATCGCCGGACACGCACCGGGAGTTCTATGCCGAGCTGGGCCGTGCGCTGCAGGGTTTCATTGGTGACAAGCTCAATCTGGCCGAAGCCGGGCTGATCAAGGAGGCTGTGCACTCGCAGTTCAGCGCGCGCGGCGTGTCTGCCGAGGTCGCAAGTGAGTACCTCGCCTGTGTCGAAATATGCGATCGTCAACGCTTCGCGCCTTCGCAGCCGAACGTCACTGAGATGAACGCATTCCTCGAGCGGGTGGAACGCGCCATGACAGACTTGGATCAGGAGTTGACCGGTTGATGCCGCCAATCAGGTCCGTTTTACTGCTCGCCAGTTGCTTGGGATTCCCCGCCTTGGCGCACACTCAAGGAGGCTTGTTTGACGAAGGCAACCGCCTGTATCAGCAGGGCGACTACAACGGGGCGCTCGGTAGCTACCTCCGCATCGTTGAAGCAGGTCTGGAGAGCGGAGAACTATACTACAATATCGGCAATGCCTATTTCAAACTAGGTGATCTCGGACACTCGATTGTCTACTACGAACGCGCCCACCGTCTGTTGCCACGCGACCAGGACCTCCTGGCCAATCTGGAACTCGCGCGGTCCCTGACAGCTGACGAAATCACTCCGCTACCGGGCTTCTGGCTGTTCCGTGTGGTGGCGTGGTGGGTGAATCTGTTGGCGGAACCCCTGCTCATTGTCGTGGTGGCGGCAGCTTATCTACTATCCATGGGTACTCTCATGGCTGTCATACTAAGACGCGGTACGGTATTGGCGGCTTGGGGACGTTGGGTCGCCATCGCCGCAGCAGCAGTCGCAGTTGTCTTCGGCAGCAACCTAGCCGTGAGAGAGCTCGGAATCGGCCAGTCTCCGGAGGCTGTCGTGATAGTGGAGGAGGTGCCAGTCCACTCGGCACCAACGGACGACAGTTCGCTGATCGTGTTCACCATCCACGAAGGGACGAAAGTCCGGATCGACCGGAGCGCGGACGATTGGCTGGAGATCGTGTTGGCGGATGGGAAGGTGGGGTGGGTGCGGTCGGACGTAGTCGAGACCATTTGAAGCCAGCTGCAAGCCACCACAGCTGCAGCAGTCAATTCCCGCCAAGCCAGCCAGCTTCGGCTAGCCCACCTCCGGCGCTTCAAGCAGGAGGCTGCCCAAGCGACACGAGCCCCAGCTCTGCGTGCCCACTGGGGGTGCGCTGGGTTCCCGTTTACCTTATTCATTGGACCCTCGTGCAGGCGGCTCGAGAACTGGCATGAGTGATTCCTCTGATATTTGTGCGTGGGCTCGCCTCTGGTCCACCGTGCGACCGCCCTACTCCAGAAATCTCCGGGCTGGAGGGTGGTATCCCGTCGTTAGGGAGGATTTGCTTGATCGCGTGACGATCAGAGTTGGCGAGACTGAGGTGGATGTACCGCGGCGATTTCTGGAGCTGCGGCCCCGGCGTCCCAATCTCTTCAGTGTCGTACACCGTATCGGGTACGACGCTGTAGCCCGGAGGCAGTCGGTTCACAAGCTAGGCAAGCGCTACGCCGTGTGTCCGGCGTGCCGTTCCAGGTTCGCGTTGATCGGGCAACCGGAGATGATCCAATGTCCCCAATGCAAGCATGTAGGTGAGGTGTGTTGGTGGGAAGTTTCCTGATCTAGGGCCGGAGCAGAACAGTCACAGGGGTTACCCGACAACAGCGGCGTGTGCCGGAATCGAGGACAATGAGTCAAGCGACGTATCTGGACGACATCACCCAGTCAGTGGGCAATACGCCGTTGGTCAGGCTTCGTAAGCTCACGGTCGATCGTGGGATCTCTGCCACGGTCCTCGTGAAGCCGGAGTACTTGAACCCGACCGGTTCGGTGAAAGACCGCATGGCGATCTACATGCTCAATGCGGCAATAAAGTCGGGCAAGCTCAAGCCAGGTGGGACCATCATCGAAGCCACCTCCGGTAACACCGGGGCGGGAGTGGCGATGTTTGCAGCGGCACATGGCTACCAGGCTGTCCTGACGATTCCGGACAAGATGTCCACGGAGAAGATCGACACGCTGAGGGCGTTGGGCGCCCAAGTCCATATCTGTCCGACCGCGGTACCACCGGAAGATCCCCGGAGCTACTACGAGACCGCGAAGCGGCTGGCGCGGGAGCTCGACAACCATTTCATGCTCAACCAGTATCACAACTTGGACAACATCCAAGCGCACTATGCCACCACGGGTCCAGAGATCTGGCAGCAGACTGGAGGAAGGATCGATGTCTTCGTGGCTGGAGTGGGCACTGGTGGCACCATGTCTGGCACTGCGAAGTACCTCAAGGAACAGGATCCCAAGATCAAAGTCGTGGCGGTCGATGTCGAGGGTTCGGTTTACTACGGGTATTTCAAGAATAAGCAGTTGCCGGAAGCCCATCCGTACTTGGTCGAGGGTATCGGTGATGATATGCTGTGCGAAACGGTCGATTTCGGTGTTATCGATGAGATGTACCAGGTCGATGACAAGACCAGTTTCCTCGTCGCCAGGGAGCTAGCCCGCAAGGAGGGGATTCTGGCCGGCGGTTCATCCGGATCGGCCTTGCATGCAGCTTTAGAGCACGCCAAGCAATTGGATCAGTCAAAGACCATGGTGGTGATCCTACCCGACGCCGGTGCCAAGTACATCAGCAAGATGTTCGACGACGGGTGGATGCGCGAGAAGGGTTTCCTCGAGTAGCACCAGGCGGCATCCGCCTGGTTTCGGTTGGGCTGGTTACCCTACGACTGGAGCCGGCTCACATCCTCCAGAGATACGACATCTTGAGAAAGATGCTGCGTTTGGTCTCCAAGAATCGATCGCTGTCAGTGTAGCTGCCATTGTCCCACCGGGTCTTGTCATAGAGAGAGCCGTAACCGCAGTGAATCACGGTTCCTGGGATGTACGTGAACGAGGCGAGAATATCCGTCAAAAGTTCCTGTCTGTAGTCGTTGTATTCGAGTATGCCGCGGAAGAACAGATACTTGTTCAGTTGGTAGGTCAGTCTACCGCGATAGATGGGATAGTCGTAGATCAACTCTCCGTCCGAATCACGGCGGAAATCGACGTACACGAAACTCAGATCGGATCGCAGCTTATCCGACGGCTGATAGGTCAGATTGGCCGTTACGCGATTGCTGCGGCCTTGGTAGGGATCCTCCGAGTAGTAGATGGCGTTGACGTTGCGGTACAAGACACTTGCGAAGAGCTGTTTGGTCAGTTGGCCGCCGCCGGCTAGGTGAAATCCTCCGGTCTCGAACTTCTCGCCCAAGAAGATCTCAGTGGAATAGGAGTACTTCACTTTGAAAATCAGGCTGCCCCACAGGTATTCCTGGAATGAGACGTGGTTGAATGTCTCCCACCGGCCGCTCAGCCGGTCTCTGGTCTGGGCTGAGAACAACTCAGTATCGATCCGTCGAATGAAGCTCGAGTTGGGATAGATCTTGGGCCTGAGGAGGCCGCTGAACTGACTCAACCCGGTCCGAGTAACGAAACCGGTCTCAGTTGCAAAAGCCTCGGAGATGTCTTTGGCCACGACGCTGTAGTCGACACTGCGCGTGCTGTTGGCGTAGTGCAAGCCGATTGCGTGCCCGGGCTCAGCCGACGACTCGGCGGACTCTTTGGTGTGTGACAAGATCGCGTGGTATCCCAGGGTACTGGATTCCGTGATGCGGAGTTGGCCGTCTAGCCCCCCAACCCGGTTGAAATGGCCGGAATACTCCCTCCCCGCGTAGATCCCACCGATGTAGCTGTCCTCATTGAGCGCTCGTTTATAGCGCAGTATGGGTACGTGCGCATACTCCGTTTCGGCCGCAGGGTCCTGCGGGACTAGTTCGTCTGCGGCGTAGATCGACGCAATCATGTTGGCTTCACCGAGTTTGCCTGTCAGCTTCGCTCCGGCAATCGGATCCACTATGGTGCGGGTATAGACGATTGACCCCACCGGATCCAACTCGGAAGCTCCTGTGGCGGCGACTGCGAAGTGCTCGCCCCCCTCTCGGAAGAACGGTCGCTTTTCGGCGAAATAGAGTTGGTAGCGTAGGTTGATGTCGACTTGACCTGCGTCGGCCTCAATCTGACTGAAGTCGGGATTGTATGTCCCATCGAGAATGAGATCGGAGGTGATGCCGTACTTGGCGGTAGCACTGAATTCACCTCGATTCTCATCGGTCGCGAGCTGACCCTCATCGATCGATTGCCTGTGGCTGTACGTCACGGCAGGGAGTACCTCAACCAGCGTTTGGTTCTGCAAGTCGTGGAAGACCATCGGCGTCATTTGAGTGAGCCAAGAATCTCCTTGGGCTGGGTCGAGTGGCGGGCAGGTGCCGGCCTCGGAGCGGCGACTTACAAAGCGCTCGAAGATCACGCCCATCTGCACCGTGTCGCCGGTGGCGAACCGAATGCTCTTGAGCGGGATCTGGATCTCGATCGTATAGCCACTCGAATCGATTTGACCGCCGCTGTACCAAACCAGGTCGACGTTGGGATCTTCGTGGCCCCCGGCATAGCGAGTGTCACCCTGGATGCCCAGTGGATTCACGTAGAACGCATAGAGAGATTGCTGGTCGTTGAATGAGTCCAAGTTGATTGCGATCCAGTCGTCGCGCCGGATGTTGTCGCGGTTCGTGATAGAGGCCTTGATCTTGTCGGGTTCACTGTCAAGCGAGTGGAACGCGAAGTAGAGGTTGCCTCCGTCATACGCCATGTAGGTACGGGTTTCCCCGACCATTTCGTCGCCGTAGTCCGGAGCGTAGGTCTTGAAATTCGTGACGTAAGGCGCTTGCCGCCACACCGGGTCATCCAGTTTCCCGTCGATGAGCGGGGGATTGTCTGTTCTGAGTGGCGTAAACGGGCCCTGGGCGCGAGCTGCTACTGCGGGGACACAAGCTAGGGCCGTCGCCACGATGGCCGTTATACGGATTCTCATTTGGTTGCGTCGATCCTCTGCATGTCGGGCCGAGCGGCCCTGTTCGAGACACATGTGCTATCTACACCCAATAGGTATAACAAAAAGCTAGACTGTGTCCAGGGGGCAAGCCCAGGCTGGCGCAGTGGGATTCGATTGTGTACCCTAACCCCTGCGACAATGAAACCTTACGCTTACGGGGGCGCATCGGGTCTGGTGGCCTGCGCGGTCTTCAAAACCGTTGGGAGGTGCCATTGGCGACTCCGGTGGGTTCGATTCCCACACGCTCCCGCCAGACAGGCCGGCGGGTTGGAAGGGCGCTAGGCTAAAGGCTAATGCCCGACCTTCCGACCTTCCAACCTTCCGACCACCCACCGGTCAAGCGCCGCGCCATCATGATTCTCAACCCGCATGCCGGACGGGGTCGTGCCAGGAAGCTAGCGCGACCACTCCCCGATATCGCACGCGACATGGGGTGGGAGGTCGAACTGTGGGAGACGGAACACGCGGGCCACGAAGTCGATCTAGCGGCAAGAGCGAGGGACCAACGGTGGCCCGTAGTAGTGGCGGTCGGGGGTGACGGCACCGTGCATGGCGTGGTAAACGGCATGCACGCTGCGGGTCCGACAGATATGATCTTGGCTCACGTTCCCATCGGCACTGGTAACGACTTCGCCAAGACGGTGGGTCTCAACAAGGCAAGTCACCCGGAACGCAATCTTCGCGCGGTACTGGCGGGCACGGTGCGCCATCTCGACCTCGGGAAGGTACTCGGGGAGTACTTCGTGAACGGGTTTGGGATGGGGTTCGCGGCGGAGGTGGTCAAGAACACGTTCGAGTTCAAGCGCTTGCGCGGCTTTGCGCTCTACCTCGCTTCGGTGATACGAACGTTCTTTGCGTTCCGCGCGCCTCTGCTGGCGATCAGCGCGACAGAGCACTGTGAAGACGGACGGTTGTTGATGGCGGAGATAGCGATCGGGAAGACAGCCGGGGGTGGTTTTCGCCTGACACCGGAGGCCGACCCGACTGACGGGCTGCTGGATGTCTTTATCGTCAGAGAAGTCGGGACGTTGACATTCATACGCTGTCTGCACCGAGTGCTGCTGGGTACGCACACCAAGCTGCCTCCGGTCACCATCTTTCAAACTCGTCGAGCCGAGGTGATGTCGTTGGGCGACCCGATCGCAGTTCATTTGGATGGTGAACTGCGATTCCCTCGAGAAGCCCGCTTGGTTGTCGAGATCGAACCAGCTAGACTAGCTGCATTATGCGCTGCCTAATATCGGTCATCGGACTGCTGCTGCTGGCGCTGCCGGTTGTCACAACTGCTCAGGTGCAGCAGCGACCGCCGCCACAGCAACAACAACAGCCGCAGCCAGAGGACACGATCCCGGTGCCGCCCTTTCGGTTTGAACCACCGGTCTCACCGATGGGCGCTATGCTGAGGTCCATGGTGCTGCCGGGTTGGGGTCAGGCGGTTCTGCGTCGCAGGGGCGCTGGTGCGGTGTTCGTGTTCTTCGAGGGACTCACCCTGGCGATGTGGGTCAAGTCGCTCCATCAGGATTCCTACCTGAAGAGCACCGACGCAGACGCCGAGACACTGGAGAGTAAAGGTGCAGAGATAGAGGACTGGCTGGTGCTCCTTGTGTTCAATCACCTGCTGGCGGGTACCGAAGCCTACGTGTCAGCCAACCTGTGGGATTTCCCAGCCGAGTTGGAGGCGCGAGCGCTGCCGGCCGGGAGTGTGGGTTTGGGAGCAACGGTATACCTACCTCCGATTCCCTTCTGATCTAGCCGAACGCAGCCAACTCGGGGCCTTCCCGCTTTATCACCGCATACTTGCAGCCATCCATCCAGGCGCCGGGGTTGAGGTACCAACGTCGCGGTGCCACCGATTCCAGGGCTGCTTTGTGAGTGTGTCCCATTACGACGAGGTCCAGGTCGGGTCGCTCCGCCAGTAACTTTCTGGCGTACCTGGCCTGAGCCTCTGCAGCCCTAGCGACTGTCTCCGGACGATCCCGCCGAGCGCAGGTGAACCGTGAGAAGCGACGTGCCAAGGCGATCCCGAGGTCGGGATGTAACAGGCGGAACAGTCCGGCGGTTACCGGGTGGGAACAGACAGCGTGTGTGATGCTGCCGCTCCGGTCCAATTCGGCCAAGCCGTCTCCATGGACGATCCACGCTTTCCAGCCGGCCAGCTCAGTTCGGATCGAGCCGCGGACGAACTCGGCTCCCAGCTCAGTGTTCCAGAAGCTGGAACCCCAGCGGTCATGGTTCCCGCCAGTCAGGGTCACATGGACGCCCCGCTCGCGTAGCCGGGAGATGGCAACGAGAGTGTTGAAATAAGCCCGAGGAATCACTGAGCGGTACTCGAACCAGAAATCGAACAGGTCACCGTTGATCAGCAGGTGATCCCCGATGTCCGGCACAGCCTCGAGAAAGCGATGGAAGCTATCGCTTACCGATTCCGGTACTTGACCCAGGTGGGCATCAGACACGACAACAGTCGCCGATGGAGGTGGCACGGCGGGAGTATACTGGTTCGGCCGCGGGCGACGCAACCTGGTGTCCTGTTTGACTTTTCGTTCGGGAGCACCTTATCTTGCTCCCGCCATTGGATGCCGTGCTCCCATTGTGCTCCCAGCGGAGGGGACTCATGGAAATGTCGTCGGAAAACGCCCTTGGTCTGATTGAAACCAGAGGTCTAGTGGGAAGCATCGAGGCCGCCGATGCCATGGTCAAGGCTGCTCCCGTTCGGCTTGTAGGCAAGGAGAAGGTGGGCGGTGGGTATGTGACCGTCATGGTGAGGGGCGATGTCGGTGCTGTAAAGGCCGCGACCGACGCAGGTGCGGCAGCCGCTGAGCGGGTGGGAGAGTTGGTCTCGGTCCACGTCATCCCGCGGCCTCATCAAGAGCTGGAGCTGATCCTCCCCCAGCGGTCTGACGGAGCATAGCCGTGGCCTGGTCCGGCCGGGCGCTCGGGCTGATCGAGACCCGCGGGCTGGTCGGCGCAGTCGAGGCCGGTGACGCCGGGGTCAAAGCAGCCCACGTCGAGCTTGATGGTCCGGAATACGCCCAGGGGGGTCTGGTAACTGTCTACTTCCAGGGCGACGTAGCTGCAGTCAAGGCGGCGGTGGATGCGGGAGCGGCGGCGGCCAATCGAGTGGGTCAGTTGATCTCAGTACATGTCATACCGCAGCCCCACGAGGAATTGGACATACTTGCGGGCGACGTCGATGGGGTACTTGATTCGGATCAAGCAACGACCCCACTCACGTCTCGAGTGCCTTCCGATCTGCTGTCCCTGAAAGTAGTGGAGCTGCGTCGAGCCGCGCGGCGAGTGAAGGGATTTCCCTTGAGAGGCCGCTCGCTCGCTCGAGCAAGCAGGGATGAGATTCTCGCAGGGTTCAGCAGTCTCGGGTTGCTATAACCAACTAGGACAGAGCCTGGTCACCGTGATGGACCGCGATCTCAGATCCGTGCAGGAAGCCCGAGATCTCCTAGCGCGGGCTCACGTCGCTGCACAGGCATTTGCAGCGACCAGCCAGAGTGATGTCGATGCAGTGGTCAGGGCGATGGCCGAAGCGGCCGAGCAGGCTGCAGTGCCACTCGCCAGATCTGCCATCGGTGAGACCGGGATGGGGCGGTTCGAGGACAAAGTCACCAAGAATCGCTTCAGCGCCGTAACTGTACGAGACTACATTCTGCCACTGAAGACCTGCGGCGTCATCAAGGAGAACCCCGAGCGCCGGGTCCGTGAATTGGCGGTGCCCATGGGTATTGTCGCGGCACTGATACCCACGACGAACCCGACTTCCACTGCGATCTACAAGGCGCTGATAGCGGTCAAGGCCCGTAACAGCGTGGTTTTCTCGCCCCACCCGCGGTCCACTCGCTGTGTCTCCGAGACGGTAGCCATCTTGTTGGATGCTGCTCGCAGTGCCGGAGCGCCGGACGACCTAGTGCAAACCATGGCCACGCCGACCGTTGAGGGCACTACTGAGCTGATGAGCCATCCACTCACGGCCGTGATTCTGGCGACCGGTGGGAAGGCCATGGTGCGAGCTGCGTACAGCTCCGGGAAGCCGGCCTACGGAGTCGGTCCGGGTAACGTTCCCGCCATCGTCGAGCGTACGGCTGACGTGGAAAAAGCAGTAGCTGATATCGTGGCCGGAAAAGACTTCGACCACGGTCTGCTGTGCTCAGCCGAGAATTCGCTGATTTGCGACCGACCGGTACAAGCGCGGGTCCGGTCTGAACTGAGCAATCAGAAGGCGGTCTTCGTGACCGGTCCGGAGAGAGAGCGACTCGAGCGCCTCATGAAGGACCCGCGCTCCGGAGGAATCCGTTCTGAGATCGTGGGCCTCGCGGCGACTGAGATCGCACAGCGAGCCGGTATCGACGTGCCCGGTGGTACGCGAGTCTTGGTCACCGCGTGTTCCTCGGTTGGTCCGCAGGAGTTCTTCTCCCGCGAGAAACTCTCCCCGGTGTTGGCCTTCTATCTCGAGGATGGCTGGGAAGCCTGCTGCGAGCGCAGCATCGAGCTGCTCCAGTTCGGCGGCATAGGTCATACCCTGGTGATCCACTGCAATGACGAGCAGGTGATCCAGCGCTTCTTCGAGGAGAAACCCGCCTTCAGGATCCTCGTCAACACGGTGAGTGCTTTGGGTGCGGTAGGAGCGACTACCGGCTTGGCTCCCGCGCTAACACTCGGCCCAGGCACCTTGGGCGGGTCGTCCACCAGCGACAACATCACTCCGCTCCACCTCATCAATGTCAAACGGCTGGCATACGAGACCGAGCCGTATGTCGCTGTTGACGCACCGGAGGCCGCACGGGCGGACCGCCGTATTGGGAGACTGCACCGGCCGTCCGGCCGTCCGCCTGTTCGGGCGCCCACCGAGGCTCAAGTGCGGCGGGCGGTGGAGGAGTTCTTGAATGATCGTCGTGCCAGGAGGTCCCATGACCCCCGATGAAGTCGACGCACTCGCGTCGCGCATCGCTGAACTACTAGCTGGTCGCTCGTGGGTTCCCGTGACTGTGCGACCGGAGCCACCGGGTCCACCCTGCCCGGGGGCACTGCCAGCCTGGGCGGGTGCGGCACAGCAACTCGGCGATGTTGCTCCAGTGCCGGGCCGCCGGACCCGTTCGGGCCCGCATCGCCCTGCCTACGACGCCATCACCGCTGCTGCAAGAGGTGCCGCCGCCGGGAGGTCTGCGGCGCCGATGCCCGGCGGCAAAGACGGGTGGGTGGAGAGTGCGGCGGGTGGCAAAACCGTGACGGTCGGAGTTTCCAACAGGCACATCCACGTTTCTGCCGCCGACTTCGAGCAGCTGTTTGGGGCCGGTAGTCGGCCGACCCCTGATCGTCCAATTACCCAGCCCGGGCAGTACGCAGCCAAAGAACGAGTTCGGGTGGTCGGCCCGACCGGAGTATTAGATGGAGTGCGCATCGTGGGGCCAACTCGCCCGCGAACGCAAGTTGAGTTGGCTGTGAGCGACTGCCGTCGCATCGGATTGGATGCCCCAATCCGAATCTCGGGCCAGCTCCCGGGCAGTGCCCCTGTGCGGCTCGAGGGCGCGGCTGGGTCGGTCGATCTGTCGGAGGGAGCCATCATTGCCGCTCGCCACCTGCACGTTTCACCCGCCGACATTGTGAAGCTGGGTGTGTCGGATGGTGATCGCGTGTCTCTCGTAGTCGGTACCGGAGACAGGCGAGCGACGCTGCAAGATGTGCCGGTTAGAGCCGGTGACAAGCACGCCACCGAGCTGCATCTGGATGTTGACGAGGCGATGGCGCTCCAGGCGAAGACCGGTGACAAGGCAATCTTACTGGGTCGGGGGCAATGGTCCGCGTCCAAGGTGCGCGAAAACGGGCGGCGCCTGGTTACTGAGCGTGATGTCAGTCGGTTGGCCGCTGCGGGTGAGACTCTGTGCTATTTCGGGCCCTACCTGGTCACTCCGGCTGCACGTGACAGAGCCAAATCACTGGGGATATGGCGCGAGACCCGGTAACGGTTGACGGAGTGACCGCGACCGAGTTCCGCGTCCGTTATGCCGAAACCGACCAGATGGGTGTGGCGCACCATGCCAATCATCTAGTCTGGTGTGAACAGGCGCGGACAGATCACATGCGCGGGCTAGGTGTGAGTTACCGAGGGATCGAGGAACAGGGACTGCTGCTGCCGGTGGTCGACGCTCGGGTGCGCTACCGAGCCCCCGCTCGGTACGAGGACTTGATTCGAGTCCGTTGTTGGGTACGGGAGATCACACGACGCCAAGTGATCTTCGGCTACGTGGTCGAGAGGGTTGACGATTCAGTTGTGCTGGCGACAGCCCAGACTTCGCTCGTGGCAGTTGATTCCAATCGCAGGCTGGCCACGATCCCGGAGCACATCCGGAGGAAGCTTGTAACCGTTGCGGATCCTGTACGCATCTAGCCTACTGGTAGCGGTCGTACTGACCGTCACGCTGTTCCCACAAGACGAGGCAGTGGTGAACGCGATCGCCGCCGTTCTCAGAGCGGAAGACTCGCGTTCATTCGACGCCGCACTCCGCGACGCGATACGCCATCCGGATCCCATGGTGCGACGGCGGGCGGCTCTGGCAATTGGCAGGATCGGAGATCCCGCGGGCACACCGTTGCTACTCGAGTTACTCAACGATCCGTCCGCATCCGTGCAGCAGGATGCAGTCTTCGCGCTAGGACTGCTCGGCGATCCTTCCGCCTTCGATCGCCTCCGCACACTGGTGGTTCAGGCAGCAGCCGGAGAGCAGGGTGTGCTGCAGGCCGAGGCAGTCACTGCTATTGCGATGATAGGTGGTCGTGACGCCGCAGTGTTTCTCGCTGAGGTTCTCGTGAGTGGGTCCGGGCGGGTTTCGGGGGCAGAGGAGCCGCCGGTGGTGGTGCTTCAGGCACTGCGTGAAGCATGGCGGCTGGCTGGCGCGGTCCCCCTAGCGTCTCTGTTACAGTATGGTAGCTCGGCGGCGGCGGCGGCTCGTGTCGCCGCCGTGTTCTCGTTGAGCCGCCTGCGGGAGCCCGCGGCTGCGGAGGTGTTCCTCAGAGCCGTCGAGGACAGCAACGCTTACGTTCGATCGCTAGCGGCCCGCGTACTCACCGCGGGATATGCCGACTCAGCCGGACTGGATCGCACCGGAGTGGCTCGGTGGGTTATCTCTCTCACGGAGGATCCGGATCGACACGTGCGCGTCAATGCGATTCGCACGCTGGCTACGTACGGAGATCCTGGTTACGTACCCAGTGTGGCAAGCGCGTTCTCCGATTCCGATCCGAATATCCGGATCCAGGCACTGACTACGTTGGGGCAGCTCGGTGGAGCTGAAGCCGTACGAATCTTGGAGCAGCAGGTACCCACCGGGTCGGCGGAACAACGCCGTGTGGCGCTGTTGGGTCTCGCGCAGGCGGCTCGGGACCGCGCTTTACCATACTGTGCCGCATGGATCCTGCACCCGGACTGGAGGCGGCGAGCCAGCGGAGCGGATGCGCTGGGGCTGGTCGGCGGGGACACCGCAGCGGTCTGGCTGGAGGACTTGATCCGGGATTCAGACGGGAGGGTGGTGCAACGCGCACTGGCCGCTCTGGTGGGTCTTGATTCTGCGTACGCACAGGAAGTAGTGAGGCAACTCACTGCTCACGTTGATCCAGTCGTGCGCACGATCGCGGTTACCCACATGATGAAAGACCCGCGGCCGGGCGACGTTCCACTTCTGGTCGAGTCCTATGCCCTCGCTATCGAGGATGACGTAAGCGACGCGCGCATAGCGGTTGTGTCGGCATTGGGTGTGCTGGCAGAAACCGGATTCTCCGTTCGATTGGCTATTGAAGATCAATTCCTGCGCCGCTATCCGCTGAGCGACGACTACCTGGTTCGGCGGGTTGCTGTGGAGCGATTTCCATCCGCGGCGGCGACCTGGGGTCTCGTGACGCCGATCGAGACCGGCCGCAACATAGACGACTATCGCGACATTGCGCGACGTCTGGTTCTGCCCGCTGAGTTGGAAGGCAAGTCCCCTGGTCTCGTGATAGAGACGGAACGCGGGCGTGTCGATCTCACCCTGTTTGCAGCGGAGGCGCCGCTCACCGTAGATGTGCTGCTGCGCCTGGCGGATCAGCACTATTTCGACGGGGGAACTTGGCACCGAGTGGTCGCCAACTTCGTGGTGCAAGACGGCGATCCCCGCGGTGATGGGTGGGGAGGTCCAGGCTTCTCGGTGCGAGACGAAATTAGCCGGCGGCGCTATGGCAGGGGCACCGTTGGTATGGCGCTCTCAGGCCCGGACACCGGTGGCAGCCAGTTCTTCGTGACGCTTAGCCCTCAGCCTCATCTTGACGGGACCTATCCTGTCGTGGGACAGGTAGATGGTGGTATGGATGCTGTTGACCGAATCACGCAGGGTGACAGAATCCGGACCATACGGCGACGCTGACGCCAGTCGCTGTCCCTTTACTGTCTATTTAAGGTAATATGTCGCAACCACTTACGCTTCGCCACCTCACCCGTTTTCCCTATCTTGCGGCTGTTTTCGCGCTGCAACTGTCGGCTTTGAGCTGCCGACCGAGTTTGGGGTTGGTCACGCCGGAACGTATGGAGCTGCTGTCGAACGAGACCGAGCGGGAGTGGATTGCGGAACTGGTTCCGACTGTAGCAACCCTCTATGACTTGCGGTGGACCTTCCGCACGCAGCAGGGGGCGACCAGGGGGCGCGCCGCGATTAGGCTGGTACCACCTGATTCAATCAGGTTTGACTACAGGGGTCCCTTCGGTCGGTCCGGTGCTGCGGTGGTAGTGGGCGACAGCGTAGTCTGGGCGGAACCAGAGGAGGATGTGAGTGAGATCATACCCGTGGCCCCACTGTTTTGGGCGGCAATTGGGGTAGCGAGGCAGGCACCCACGGGGTCGAATGTGTACGGCTCGGAGGTGGGGTCGGACAGGGTCTGGCAGTACGAAGTCGGAGGGGAAGCCCTGACGTACGTTGTAAGTAAGGACCCGGGACTTAAATTGCAGACCGAGATGAGACGCTTGGACCAGATAATAGGCGTGGTGGAGACCGTCTACGACGATTCGACGGGTGCGCCCCAGCAGGCTATAATGACGTTTCCAGCTACAGCGTCGCAGTTCCTATTCGACTTTCGCAATGTCGAGAAACTTGAGTCCCTGGATCCCGATGTTTGGAAAAGGCCGTAGCGCTGCGACGATCGCTGCCGTGACCCTTACGGTCAGTGGCTGCATCTACGGGTTTGCCGGCGGTGGACTCCCCAGTCACATTCGGACGGTTGCCATTCTGCCGTTTGACAACCAAACCGCTGAGCCGAGCTTGACTCAGGAAGTGTCGGAGGCGATCCGGGAGGCCATGGAGCAACGTCTGGGGCTGCGTGCTGCTTCCGAGGAGACTGCTGACGCGGTCGTTCGCGGCAGAGTTTCCCAATACACTCCTGACATCCCGTTGACGTTTCAGAGCGGCAATCAGGCCAGAAGCGTGACCGTAACGCGCCGGCGGGTACAGATCTCGATTAGCGTGGAGATCTACGACCAAAGGGAGGGTCGCATGCTGTGGCAGCGATCCAGCCTCCAAGTGGATGGCGAGTACGAGCCGCCGGCTGAGCAGCAGGGCAGGCAGGTGGCATTGGAGAAGCTCGTCAACGACATCGTAGACGGAGCGCAGTCGCAATGGTGAACCGGCTGCCCGGTCGGTGGCACGATCGCCGTGGTAAGTCGCGCTTCGGCTGTCTCTTCACGCTGTTGGCGCTGGCTCTGGGAGCCTACTACGGCATCCCGGCGGGATCGGTGTACGTGCGATACTGGCGGTTTCGGCAGGAGATCAAAACCCAAGCACGGTTGGCACCCAGCATTGACGATGCGACCATTCGGCGGCGACTCAGGCGCATGGCCGAAGACCTTGGTTTACCCGATGAAGCGAAGCAGGTGTCCATCAGGCGCACGCTGCGACCGCGGGAAATCACGATCAAGAGCGAGTACGAAGAGACGATAAGCCTGCCGTTCTTCAACTACACCTTCACGCTGGTTCCGGAGGTCAAGAATCCACTCTAGACGCGACGCGACGCGATAGAGAGAACATGAAGAAATCGGTTGTGGTTGGGTTGGTAGCGGTGTTGCTACTTGCTCTGCCCACCAATGTGTGGGCGGCGTACGGCGCCGATGGGCCCGATTTCGCACGGCTGTTTTGGGTTCTCGCCATTATGCTACTCGCTGGGAAGTTCTCCGGCGAACTCGCGGAACGGATGGGTCAGCCAGCCGTCCTTGGTGAGCTGCTTGCGGGAGCGATCCTGGGCGGGAGCCTCTTGGGAATCATTCCGACCGTTGCCGAAGACGCGCTCACACCGGTAGTCGAGGTGCTCGCAGAGATAGGCGTGGTCATTCTGCTGTTTGAGATCGGATTACAGACTGATCTCAAGGCGATGGCACGGGTGGGAAAGGGTGCGGCCGCAATCGCCGTTGTCGGCGTGGTGCTGCCCATGATCGGTGGCATCTTCTTTTGGCTCTCTCCACTGGCGAACCATGCGTATGGGCTGGTCGGGGTGAGCATGACCGCAGTCTTCATCGGGGCTACGCTGACGGCGACGTCGGTGGGAATTACAGCGAGAGTGCTGCAGGACCTGCGGGTAATGCACTGCGTGGAGTCGAGGCTCATCATCGGTGCTGCGGTGATCGACGACATCCTGGGTCTCGTACTCCTCGGCCTGGTCTCGACGCTGGCGGCCGGAGGGGCGGTAACCGTCCTGAGCGTGGGCAAATCACTGGCCGTAGCTGTTGGCTTTCTGGTTGTTGCGGTAGGTGTTGGACTCAGGGTGGCGCCGATGCTGTTTGATCTACTGAACCGCATGCGGGTTCGGGGCATGCTCCTGGTGACGGCGTTTTCGTTCTTGCTGATCGTTGCCGCGCTAGCTGATCAGCTCGGGTCGGCGATGATCGTGGGAGCTTTCGCTGCTGGCCTAATCCTGTCGGGCACCAATCAGTTCGACCTCATCGAGGAGAGAATCAAGCGAGTAGCTGACATCTTCACGCCGATTTTCTTCCTGAGCATCGGTGCGAAGTTCGACGTGGGGCTGCTCAACCCGTTCGTGTCCGACAACCTGCCGGTGTTGGGAATGGGGTTGGCGCTTTTCTTCATCGCCATTGTCGGCAAGGTAGCAGCCGGCTGGGCAGTACCGTGGCGGCGGTTCAATCGTGTGGCGGTTGGGGTGGGTATGATTCCCCGTGGTGAGGTCGGATTGATATTCGCCAACATGGGTCTGGTCATGGGTGTTTTGAGTACCGAACTCTTTGGTTCTATCATCATCATGGTGATCGGTACGACCTTCGTTGCTCCACCGTTCCTGAAAGTGGCATTTGGGAGGGGTGGTGTGACAGTGTCGGACGGAACGGCTCCTCTATGAAATATGGCGGAACACACTTAGGAATACGCTTTTCAGAGGCACTGCTTGGTGCGGCCTGACGGGCGCCCAGCGGACCAGCTTCGGTCGGTCGTGCTCGAGCGCGGGACCAACCCCTATGCCGAAGGATCGTGCTTGACGCGGGTGGGAGGCACACTGGTGCTTTGTGCGGCCAGCGTTGAGGCAGGCGTACCCGCTTGGCGTCGAGGGAGCGGGCTCGGTTGGCTGACCGCGGAATATGCAATGCTGCCCCGTGCCACTACCGAACGGACCGCACGCGAGCGGCACGGTCCGGGCGGGCGGACCTCGGAGATTCAAAGACTCATTGGGCGCAGCCTGCGTACCACGTTGCAGACATTCGAGTTCGGCGAATACACGATCCGGGTTGACTGTGACGTGCTGCAAGCAGACGGAGGAACGCGCACGGCTGCCGTCACTGGAGGTGCTGTCGCAGTTGCTGATGCCTGTGCCTGGATGGAGCGAGAATTGGGTATTCCGAATCCGTTTGCTGCTCTGGTCGCCGCTGTGTCGGTGGGGATAGTGGCTGGGGAAGCCAGGGTCGATCTGGCGTATGCCGAGGACAAAGCTGCACAGGTGGACGCCAACGTCGTCGTTGCCGAACCCGATCACTACGTCGAGGTTCAGGGAAGTGCGGAGGGGAGGCCGTTCTCTCACACTGAATTGCAGCGCCTGCTAGAGTTGGCGGTTCAGGGAGTCACCGAGTTGTTCACGCATCAGCGAGCAGTGCTCGGATGGTGAAGCCGCCCCTGCTGGTTGCCACGCGGAGCGCTGGGAAACAGCCTGAAATCAAGAGGATACTGTCTGATATCCCATACAGACTGGTGTTTCCGGACGATGTGGGCTTGTACGAGAAGCGTGAGGAGGACACCCTGGAAGACGCCGGTTCGTTCGACGGGAACGCGCGACGGAAGGCTGAGTACTTCTCCAGGTTGGCGCGGCTCCCGACGGTCGCGGACGACTCGGGTCTCGAAGTCCTGTCGCTGCGCGGTGCTCCCGGTGTCAGGTCCAGACGGTTTGCGCTGCCGCAGCCGGGCCAGGATCAGGATGCCGCAAATAACGCGGAGCTGTTGCGCCGTCTGGCAGGTGCGGCTCCGGAACGGAGGCGCGCTCGCTATCGCTGTAGCGTCGCCTACCTACGAGATCCGGCCGCGCTCCCCGTGACCTTCGATGGCATTTGCACGGGTGTCATCTTGGAAGAGCCGCGTGGCAGCGGTGGATTCGGCTACGATCCATTATTCCTGTCAGATGAACTCGGCGTGAGCTTCGGCGAAGCAGACGCCGACGCCAAGCACGGCGTGAGTCACCGGGGCAGGGCATTCCGCGCATTTGCTGACTGGCTCAAGTCACAGCCCCCACAGACCAAATGACGAGCTGTGGCGCACCGCTACGTAGTTGCGGGGTGAGAGATTAACTTGTTCCAACGTTCATCGTTGAGACGGGGCGTAGCGCAGTCCGGTTAGCGCGCGTGGTTTGGGACCACGAGGTCGCCGGTTCAAATCCGGCCGCCCCGATTCACCCAACCGACTCGGTTACTGCGCGGTCGGTAGTGCGTCGCCGCCGGCGTCACCCTTCCTGCCAGCGCTGTGTCTGCTCCCTTTCCGTCACGCAGCAATCACCGTAGCTTTGCGGCAGCAGTAGGAACTGCCGTCACTCTCTCCAAGGAGATTGTACGATGCGCCGTATTGTCTCAGCGGCGTTCGCGCTGGCTGCCACCCTCGTTGTCGTAGCGTGCGCCGGTTACTCTACCGGGTCGTCCCGTTCCAATAGCAACCTCATCACCCAGGCCGAGATTGCCGAAGCCGGCACTTCCGACGCCTACCAACTCGTCCAGCGGCTCCGCCCCGTCTGGCTCCAGACGCGGGGGGCCACCAGCTTCACGCAGGGGGGCGATGTGGCAGTGTACATGGACGGCACGAAAGTGGGTGAGCGCGAGGCGCTCCGGAGCATTCGGACGGATGATATCGAGTCGATCGAGTTTCTGGACGCCGGAAAGGCCCAGCTCCGGTTCGGCGTAGGGCACGAGAACGGCGCGATCCTGGTGACTATGAGGAAGTAGCTTCCGGTCCCGGCGGGGGCCAGCCGATGTGCGGCCGGCCCCGTGCGAAACCGCCGCCATACTTGGAATGACCTGGTGAGGTGTTCGAAGCCAGTCACCCGGACTCCGGAAAACCGGCCACCCGGAGCCGCGCTGGTGCTGCTTGTGTCTTGAAGCGCCCTTGTTCCGTGTGGCACCGCAGCGCAAGTAGCCTTCACTTCATGTCCTGGGCCTGCCGCCCTCCGCGCAGCTCATCTCTCAAGCGGTCGAAGTTCCACGCAATCGCTTGGAGGATGATTACGGTCACGGCACACATGATCGCGAATCCGGCTGCCAATCCCGAAGCGAACCACAGGACGACCGGCAGCGAAACCATGGAGACATTGGCCGCGATCAGCAGGAAAGAGATGATCATCAACGCCACGCTGTAGCGTTGCATTCGATGTGCCATCACTGCCGGCGGAACGACGTGCTTGCGCTCTAGCTTGACACCTGGCATTGCCTCGACAGTCGCGTGCGGCATGTTCGCACTCCAGTATAGACCGGCCACAGTCTTGGGAAATTGGGTCGGCGAGTCAAGAGTGCGGCTCCCAGTTGGACGTGCTAGGCTGTGGTGTCCCGTCGGGGGCAGAACGGAAGGGCCTGCTCTGCGGCTACGAAATCGTCGGGCAGATACTCCGCGCATTCGACCGGGTCGCAGCAGGTGTGACACACGCGCTTGAACGCCCGGAATCCCGTCAACTCGACATGTGGTGACAGGAAGTCGTCCTTTACCGGTTCATCGCGCAGCAGGTCGGTGCTCAGGTACTTCTTGTTGTCGTCGCAGAACACGGTGACGACAACTGCGTCACCGCCTAACTGGTTGAGAACTTTCAATGCACCCAGGAAGTTAGCACCGGACGAAATTCCCACTCCCATACCCAACCGAGTGGCCAGCGCCTGTGACATGAGGATGGCGTCCCCGTCGTCCACCGAGACGATGTCATCGAGAGCATCCAACTGCACGATCGGTGGAATGAACTCATCAGAGATTCCCTGGATCCGGTGTTTCCCCACCTTGCGTCCGGTGGAGAGGGTGGGGGAGTTGGCTGGCTCCAGCGGATGGAGTTTGACGGCTGGATGCCTGTCCTTGAGGAAACGTCCCGTCCCCATGATGGTACCACCTGTTCCCACGCCGGCTACGAAAGCGTCCGGTACCGCGTTGCGGAACCGGAGCTGCCACCAGATCTCCGGGCCCGTCGTCTGATGGTGCGCTTCGATGTTGTCTTCATTGGAAAACTGCCGCGGTAAGAAGGATCGTTCGGTGCTGCTCGCCATCTCCTCGGCTCGGGCGATACTACCTAGGAACCCGCCTGCTTCTTTGCTGATGAGTTCAATGTCCGCTCCGAGGCTGCGTATGAGATTGATCCTCTCCTCGCTCATCCAGTCTGGCATGAAGATCGTTACGGGATGGCCCATGGCCCGGCCCACGGCAGCTATTGCGATGCCGGTATTCCCACTTGTGGCTTCAAAGATGTGGTCTCCCGGACTTAGTGTTCCCGTGGCATAGCCTTTTTGCAGAATGTGGAGTGCCATCCGGTCCTTGATACTACCGGTCATGTTCAGGTTCTCCGCTTTGGCATATATGACAGATTGTCTGCCCTGAAACCTGAAGTCGATGGCGAGCATTGGTGTGTTGCCTACCAGGCACTTGAGTCCGCGAATCCGGCGCTCTATGTCCACGTCGACCACGGCTGAGCCTCCGATCAAACTCGGGAAGGGAACGGATGGGTATTCGGATCAAGCAGGCGAGGGCTTGATTATTGGGATGTATGATAATCATGGGTCTCTGAGTGCACCAACCGGACCGCGCCGTGCGAACCAGGAGGTGCTACCTCGAGCGAGGGGTTGTGCCGTGGCTAGCAGCTATAGAGTTTCTAAGTCTGGCGCCCGTAGCTCAGCTGGATAGAGCATCGGCCTTCTAAGGACCTGCGCCCGCTTCTCGGTAGGTCCTTCCCTTTCCGCCTTAGTCCGTCCTGGTAGGGTAGGGCACGCGGATGTAATCCGGCTGTGTCCGTCCCAATCCGCTCAGTCCGCCTCCTACTGCCACCAAAAATGCCACCACGAGAGGTGTGTCGTTTTGGTCGCTGTTCCTATGCAACTCCAGACCATCGTTGACACCGTCAGCACCCACTCAGCGGCTGCTGACGAAGGTGAGGGAACAGGGCGTTCTGACACCGTCCGCCCGCTCCGAAACGGTCTCGGAGCACACTCAACGGGAAGAACTCGCTGTCAGGTCACAATGAAAAACCGGGCTCCGTCAACCCACGACCCGGTCGCCCACCACCTGAAGGGCGATAATCGCGGCGAGCGCGATTTGTCGGCTTGGCCCTGACAAAAAAAGAGCCGGGTGTGGGCCATGTCGGCGTGCCGAACCGACATGAACTCCCGACTCTTTAGGCCAACAAGGCCGTACAACAACAGAATCAACGCTCAAGCTAGGCAATTGCTTGGTGGGCGTAAAGGGGGCGGCATGTCGAACAAGAACAGCCCAAAGCAGCGCAGGAAGAAGAAACGACGTCAGCGGTTCTCGGAACAGCAAGTCCGTGAGGCGCGCAACGCGCTGAACAAGACAGAGCGGCAAATCGAGGTGTTCGGACGCCATGAGAAACCCGCGTTCTGAGAGCGAGGCAGATCAGTGACCGACATATGCGAACGACGCGCAGGTACTACTTGGCTCAGCGCACGAGGGTCACGCGCCAGTCCGGGATTTCTCTAGCGACTGGGTCTTGCCGGGACGTTATTAGTATAAGAAGCCACGAGTGACCCTTGCGAGTTGAACCATCGTCTACGAAGCAGGAATCTGCTTGGATCCTCAGCGTCTCTTTGGCCACGGTTGACAAGTGGGTTGAGCGCGGGATATCTCGTGTTCCAAAAGGCGACGACCATTGGCGAATGAACACCGGGATTCGGAGGGGCAGTACCGCGAGGCTGCCAGGGTACACCCTCCCCGGTTTGCTCTCCGGATCTCGTGGAGAGCGAGGGGGGGAGGGCGGTGTTAAGAGCTGTAATCTGGCTAAACTCCGAACCGTGCGGCAGTCACGCGTGTGCGATGTCATATTTCAGAATTTTCGATGCGAACAATTAAAAAGTTGGAAAAGCGAGCATGAAGATCAGAACACTAATCAAGAACACAAAGCCACCGGCGCACCTGAGTGAGCGAACTCAGGAATTGTGGCGACAGATTGTGCCTCGCCGAGTACGGAGTCCGGAGCGCCTCACGTTGATACAGACAGCGCTTGAGGCACTTGATCGCGCAGACGAAGCGCGTGTGCAATTGGCGGAGGCTGGTCTCACGTTCAAGACGGAGAGCAGTGGGACGGTTCATCTCAATCCACTGGTACAGGTTGAGAAAGACGCCCGGAGCACTTTCGCCCGGATCTGGCAGCAACTCAATCTGCATTGCTACCCAGAGGTGGACGGCCTAGCTGGATGGGGACGGGACGACTAGGGGCTGGCGAAGATCGCAAAGCCTCAGCGAACTGGGCGATAGGCTCAGCAAGAACGCTTCGGTCTACTCACGGTGGATAAAGCAGCTCGAGCGAAAAGGTGGGTGAGGCTTCATGGGGCCGAGTTGCCGGGACTGTGTCCCACGGGACACATGGGGCGCTGGCAATTTCGTTGTCTCTCGATGTTTGCTTTTCGCTGGAGGGGGATAGCCGGTTCCGAATCTTTCAGGCCCCCTGCGCCCGAGACCGCGCCCAAACCTGATTTTTTGGTGTACAGGTGTGGAGTTTTTCAGAACTGGGGAACTCGTACTTAATGAAGGGACCTAATCCTAAACCCGCCGCGCTTCGTCAGCGTCGAAACC
>JBDHKN010000051.1:0-34656 GCA_039586365.1 Gemmatimonadota bacterium
GGGGTAATCCCGAACAACACGGCCGCCCCGGACCACCCGCACATAATGCTGCTGGTGTCGGCGATTCCATGCTCTTCGCGCGGCCTTGGTGTGAAACTCATACGCTCTCCGCTGCGAATTGCGTAGCTGCCTGAGCGCCACCCTCTGCTGCTGGTACCGACGCCGGTCCACCTGGCGTGGGAATACGTGAATCAGGACTGGAGCATGAGCCCTGAATGCCCGCCCGTCCCAGCAGTACAGGTACCTTCCCTCTGGCTCACAGTAGCGGTTTCCCACTCGCAGGTAGGCTGAAGGATTGGTGTAGGTTACCGAGGCACGGACACCGTACGGACGTCCCACGGAGACGCCCACGGCAACTCGCTGGGCAAACGCGGAGGTCGTGTCGCTTAGCACGACTCCGGCCAGAAGCGCGAGCACGATCGGTAGTCTCTTCATGGGACAACCTCCTGTTGATGTCGTACCGTCCGGTGACCCTCCCGTCATCCAACGCTCGTTAAAGCACGGCGCGTGCCGTTAATGTAAGTCTCTTTATGGCAGCATCTTACGAAGGTGCGACAGATGTAGGAGAACCTAAATTCGTCCACTTTAGTGGACGATAGTTCCCGCACCCAACGAGCTTCGATTCGACCTGTTTGGGGCATTCGGCGGCATCCGATCCGCCACGTGTTACTATGGATATAGATGCTCTCGGAGATGGAGGCTTTGAAAGATGGGTCATCGCAGGTTTGTGGATCGTGACGGGCGCACCTGGGAGGTGCGTGCTAGTTCGCGCAGCGAGTGGCAGTTTGAGCCAATTGGCGACAAACCCGAGCTGCCGAGGATGGTCAAAGCACCCGGTTATGAGCGGGATCCGTTTGAGCTGAGCATCGAGGAGCTGCAGCGCCTGCTCGACTCGACTCCGCCCGCACGGCCGAGGTCCAAGCCATCCCCATTCCTGGACTAGGCAAGCCGTGGCAGAAAGGGGGCCGGCTTGCTGCCGGCCAGGACGACAACCAACACGGCAGCCGCCCCACCCGCACCACTTGGTTGTCTGGGTTGTAGTTTTCTTTCGGTGACCAACTTCGATACGTGAGCACCGTGGAGGACTGACAATGCGTTCCACTTCCAGTCTGTTCGCTGCTGCGGTCTGCACCGCTCTGTGCCTGCAAGTTGCGGTCGGATCGGCCGCATCGGGGCAGCTGCCGCCGGATCGTTCCCTGGTACCGCCTGCAGTACGTGAGGCGGTCCTGCAGGAGATATCCGGTGAACTCGCTCTGCAGCACGTCCAACTGCTCGCCGCGAACCGGATTCGTTCCGTGGCTGAGTACACCGACACCTTCTTCGAGACGTCCTACTTGCAGGATATGGCTGAGCGGTACGGCCTGTCAGATGTGCGGGTGGACTACTTCCCTTCAGGTGAGATCTGGCTGCCGGAGGAAGCCGACCTCTGGATGGTCGAACCGGTCCGCAAGAAGATCGCGAGTCTCACAATGGTGCCGGCCGCCCTGGCGAATGGGAGCGCAAACGCCGACGTGCAAGCTGAAGTCGTGTGGGTGGGGATGGGACGCCCCACCGACTACGAAGGCAAGGACCTGTCAGGCAAGATTGCACTCGGTGACGGCTCTGTAAGCGGGATATTCAACATCGCGGTGGGCAGGCATGGTGCGGCTGGGGTTCTCGGAACGGGTAGTCCTGGGGTCAACGGCAACTATCCTGGCTACACCCTTGACCAAATCGGCTGGCAACGGGTTTCAGGCGATGGGGGAGGGTTCGGCTTTGTGCTGTCGCTCAGGCAGTTCACCGAGATCCGGGATTACCTAGACCGCGGGGTTCGGGTGGTCATGCGTGCCCAGGTGCGCTCGCGAACCGTACCCTACCGGATGAACGTGATATCGGCGGCAATTCCGGGTACCGACCCCACGGCGGGAGAGCTCATTCACGTCGCCCATGCCTTCGAGCGGATTCCGACGCCAGGTGCCAACGACAATTGCAGCGGAGTAGCCACCGTTTTGGAGGTCGCTCGGACACTGGCCACGCTGATCGAGCGAGGAGAACTGCAACCCCCGCGCCGCACCATACGCTTCCTATGGGTACCGGAGATCTCGGGGTCGAGGGCGTTCATGTATGCGAATCCCCAACTGGAGGACCGGCTCATAGCAGCGATGAACTACGATATGCCGGGCGAGGACCTGGAACTCACCGACAGCTACCTCAGGATGAAGATGACACCGGACTCACGTCCCAGTTATCTGAATGATCTGCTCGCCAACCTCCTCGTGTTCGTAGATCAGACGGACATCAGGACGCAAACGGGCAACAACGCTCCGTTTAACTACAGGCTCGTGCCGTTCATCAGCGCCAGTGATCATATCGTGTTCTTGAGTGCCGGCATTCCGGCGATGCAGTTCAACCACTGGACCGACAACTTCTACCACAGTAGCGGGGACCGGGTCGAGGTTTCCGATCCCACGGAAATGAAGCGGACCGGTTTCATGGGAGCGGCCGCCTTCTACTATCTCGCCAACGCCGGTCCAGAAGAGGCTCGCGATCTGGCGTGGGAAGCTGCGGCCAATGGAGAGAAATGGCTCGCCGAAGTGACCCGACAGAGCGTGCGGTTACTGGAGGTAGGTGCTCCGGAGATTCACGGAAGGTACGAGGCGGCTCACAACAAGGTGACAGGGGCTTTCAATCGCGCACGCGGTGGGGTGGAATCGGTACTGGATCTCTCCGACGCAGTCGAAGTGCGCGAACTCGTGGACCGGTTGTCGGCAAGTCTGGAACAGGTGCGACAGGCGCAGTCCGCCAAGCTCGAATCGGTGTACCACGAGCGCTGCAGAGAGCTAGGAGTCCGGCCTCAGCGTATAACCCTGACCGAGCAGGAGCGCGACTACGCTCGGATGGTTCCTCACATGAAGTACAACTACTATAGCGAAGAGTATCGAACCGCTGCAGCAAGAGTGGACCAGTTCATAACGGCTGAGCGACGTTTGAGGGGTTTAGCGGCAACTGAGGTACCGTGGTCGATCGACGGTGAGCGCAGCATCTTGGGCATCTACAACCTGGTCCGGGCAGAGTATGGTAACGTGACCACCAACAACGGAGAGTGGAAGTTCGCCTATGTCGTGACACCGGAGACCGGCGATATCGACCTCGAATCAGTGGCGACGACGATCCTGGCTATGGAGCAGGCAGGATTGGTGGAGATCACGAGACGGTAGCCGTTGAGAAGTGGTGGCCCCGGGTGGCAGGCTGCAGGTTGAGTCGTGGCCCTCGCTCAGCGCACGGCTCGCAGCAACTGAGAACGACCTCCGCTTTGGTTGTCGGGTACGAGTCAAATGAATGCTAGGGAACAGACCGGTGAAGCCCCGCGCATGATCCAAAGGACCATCAGCAACATAGGCCGAGCCTGGAAAGACCTCACAGGTGCGACGCGTGTGCGGCTGACAGGGTCGGTGCGACCGGATCTGCCGGAAGCGGACCGCAAGCGGCTCGCGCGTCAGATTGACGAGTGCCTGCTGGGGCGCGGTGGGGCGGTGTCCGAGCGGGCACGGGCTGCTGATCTGGGACACACTTATTCGGGTTTGAATGCGGTCGGTAGAAGGCGTTTCCTGGAATTGCTGGGCGCGGATTACGGGGTGGACGAGAAGGCCCTGTCAGAAGCGACGGCAGCCTGGTCCGCACTGCGGCGAAGCGGTGATGGATGTGTTGGAGACATGCTGGCCCGGTGCCAAACCGTACAGTCTGACATGAGAGCTGCGCTGAGGCCACCGCGAGTGCACTTGCTATCCCGTTTCACCACTCTGCCCAACGGAGTCAAGTTCCTGGTGGACATGCGTGCGGAGTTGATTCCTCTTGCGCGCTCGGACCCGCAACTAAAGGGGCTCGACGACGACATGAGGCGTTTGTTCGCTTCTTGGTTCGACGTCGGATTCCTAGAGCTGCGTTGCATTACCTGGGATGCACCGGCATCACTGCTGGAAAAGCTGGCGCACTATGAAGCGGTTCACGCGATCGAGTCCTGGAGCGATATCAAGAACCGCTTGGCTCCCGACAGACGTTGTTACGCTTTCTTCCATCCGCAGCTGCCCGAAGAGCCGTTGATCTACCTCTGGGTTGCTCTGGTGCAGGGGTTGTCGAACAACGTGCAGGAACTGCTCGACGTGAGTGCACCGACAGGGAACCCGTCTGAGGCCGACACCGCCATATTCTACTCGATATCGAATGCGCAGGCCGGACTAGCGGGGATTAGCTTCGGCAGCTTCTTGATCAAGCGTGTTGTAGAGGACCTGACCAGAGACTTCAAGAACCTCAGAGTTTTCGCGACTTTGTCGCCAATCCCCGGGTTCACCGACTGGCTCAACGAGCAAATCGCGGACTCCGGCGAGGCGTTGCTGAGGCCCTCCGAGCTGCGGAGATTCTCAGAGTTATCGCCCGATCCAACGGGCATCGATGTGCTTACAGCGATTCAGCGCCAGGAAGGATTGTTTAGGAAAGAGACGGTCCAGGAAGCGATTAGAGCGCCCCTCATGCGCATGTGTGCTCAATACGTCACCGGTGCCAAACGAGGACAGTACGCCCGGGATCGGGTTGCCCATTTCCACCTGTCAAACGGGGCGCGGATCGAGCGAATCAACTGGCTGGCAGACACATCCCCCAATGGTATGAACCAGTCGCTCGGCATGATGATCAATTACCTCTACAAATCCCGCGACATAGAGGACAACCACGAGGCCTACTCGGGTAAGGGGAGGATCAGGACCTCAAAGAGCGTCAAGGCGCTACTCAAGGATAGGGGCTAGGCTTTCAGACTCCTACCACCTGATCAGACGCAAGGCGGTCAACGTCGTCCGGGGAGTAGCCCAGAACCTGCTCCAGGATTTCTCTAGTGTGCTGGCCCAGCGCTGGCGGTGGTTCCTTTGGTATCTCAGGTGCTGAGGAGAGGTGCGGAGTGGACCTGGCGAAGGTGTACGTTCCAACCTCCGGGTCGTCGATATCCACCAGCATACCACGTTTCCTGAAATGGGGATCGGCGAATACGTCTTTTGCCGTGTACACCGGGCCCGTGGGCATTCCCGCGGTGTTCAGAGTGTCGACGACCTCCTCTCTGGTCTTATCCTCCATCCAAGCCTCGATGATGGGCTGGAGGAATTCCTCGTTGGCCGCACGATTGGTGCCGTCAGCACTGCGTGGGTCATCAACTAGATCCGGCCGTCCTACGGCGGTGGCCAGGCGGGCCCAGACGATATCGTCGGGAACGTTCAATGCCACGTAGCCATCCTTACACTTGAAGGCGCCGCGCGGCCAGAGGTGCTCCAACCTTCCTCTCTGAGGCGCTTTGCCGGTCACCGAATAGAGGGCTACCATGCGTTCGTTCAGCGCCAACATGTTGTCCGTCAGGGCGACATCCACCAGCTGCCCTTCTCCGGTCCGTTCGCGCAGGAAGAGCGCCTGGAGAATCCCATAGGCCGTAATCATGCCGGAATAGACGTCCGCCAGGCCATACAGAGTGAAGGTGGGGGGTTTGTCTGCGAATCCTATCAGATCCATGACACCGCTCATGGCCTCCGCCACGATATCGAATGCTGGGCGGTTCGAGTAGTCGCTCTGATAACCCCGGAGACGTCCGAAACCAGAGATCATTGCATAGATGATTCTGGGGTTGATAGCCCTGAGACCCTCGTAGTCCAGTCCGATCTTGCCCATCGCGCCCGGCCTCAGGTTTTCAACCACCACGTCAGAGGTCCCTGCCAGTTTGCGGAGGATTTCCTTGCCCTGCTCGCTCTGAACGTTCAAGGCCAGACTCTTCTTGTTGCGGTTGTAGGCCATGTATCCAAAGGCCTTCTTCACTCCATCCCGCTCCGCAAAGGGTGGGATGTAACGGCGGGGATCTCCCTTGCCCGGGCGTTCGATCTTGATGACCTCTGCACCGGCATCCGCCAGAAGCATGGTGCAGTAGGGGCCGCTCATGTACTGCTCCAGGCCGATGACGCGGATCCCCGCAAGAGGACGCTGCTGCTGGTTAGCCGACATCTGATCTCCCGCTTTGATTCACTTGCTCCCTGCTCCCTGCTCCCCGCTCCCCGCTCTTGCTCCCTCACCCAACCACTCAACCAGCGTGGACACCCCCATTCCCACTCCCACACAGAGGGTAGCGAGACCGAAGTAGGGTCGTGACTCCTGGGGAGACCGTCGCCTCATCTCGTGGAGCAGCGTCACCAGGATTCTGGCTCCGGAGCACCCTGTGGGATGCCCGAGCGCGATGGCGCCGCCGTTGACATTGGTGATCTCGTGGCGCAGACCAAGCTTACGCATCACGCCGATGGCTTGGGCGGCGAAGGCCTCGTTCAGTTCAACCAATCCGATTTGATCGAGGGCAATTCCCAAGCGGCTCAGGAGTCTCTCGGTGGCCGGCACGGGTCCGTACCCCATGACTCCGGGGTCCACTCCTGCCACTGCAGAGCCGACCCAACGCGCCATCGGGTGGCATCCCAGCTGTTCGGCCTTGGCTCGGCTCATGAGGAGAACGGCTGCAGCACCATCGTTGATCCCACTGGAATTTCCGGCTGTTACCGTGCCCTGTGCCCGGAAAGCCGGCTGCAACCGCGCGAGTTGCTCAACGCTCGTATCGAGGACGAGACCCTCATTCTCAACCCGACAGCGGGGGTGCTCGTCAGTGTCCACTATGACGGGGTCTCCTTTGCGCTGCGGCACTCGAATCGGGATGATCTCGTCCTTGAACTTGCCAGCGTTCATGGCCGTCACCGCCCGCCGGTGGCTCTCCACAGCGAACTGGTCTTGCTCCTCGCGAGGAATGCTCATCTCCTCGGCGATGTTCTCCGCAGTCTCCCCAAGGCTCTCGATCGGATACAGGGCGTCCAGCCGAGGATTGTTGAAGCGCCAGCCCACCGTGGTGTCCCACATGGTCCAGTGCCCGACGGGTTGGGGTCGCTCTGGCTTTGGGATGGCCCAGGGAGCCCGGCTCATGCACTCGACCCCCGCACCGATGACCACGTCTGCTTCACCGGCCACAATAGCCTTCGCCGCCTGGTTCACCGCTTCCAGGGCTGAGGAACAGTTCCGGTTTACCGTGACGCCAGGAACCTCCACGGGCCATCCCGCGAGTAGGACGGCCATGCGGGCCACGTCCCGGTTGTCTTCCCCGGCCTGGTTGCCGCACCCCGCATATACGTCCTCGATGATCGCCGGTTCGATCCCCACTCGCTCCACCAGCCCCTTGAGAACCTCGGCCAGGAGATCGTCGGGGCGTACGCTCGAGAGACCACCATTGTGTCGTCCCACCGGGGACCGCACTCCGTCGACGATGACAACCTCTCGCATAGTCGTTCAGCCGCCGCTTTGGGGACCGGTCCTAGATCGCCGCTAGTCCTGGCCAGCGCTCGGAGGTGCCGGAATCCTTCTCCAGGTCAGCGATGAAGTCCCCGAATCGCTCCGCAACCTTCTGGAGCCGGGGATGGTGATCCGCAATGAAGATCTCCGGGTCGGGGTTGTCATAGAAGGCCGCGAGCAGGCCATCAGCCTTCTCGTCGGTCGCGGCGTCGATGTAACTGGAGGAGATCCGGAGGCACAGGTCCTGTGCCGAATGGAAGGCACTGCCGGGGAGAGTGGCGATCTCATAATCCTCGATGAGATGGAAGGCCAGATCCTCGTCATTGTGGACCCCCCGGGCAGCCAAGGGCTCCCGCCATTTCTCGAAACACGGGTAGACGTAGAAGGCCCCAGCAGGCTCCTCGCAGGGGATCCCCAGCCGCACAATGGTTTGGTAGAGAAAGCGGGTACGGATAGCATGCATCCGGGCGCAAAGATCGATGTATTCCTCGATCTCGGGATCGTCACTGTAGGCTACGAGTGCGGCATACTGCACCGGTGCGCTGGTGCAGGTCCAGATGTTGGAGGCGATGTTCTCGAGGGCTTGGCCCAGGGCCTTGCCCCCATTCTCCCGGGGCAATATGGCCGTCCCGATGCGCCAGCCTCCCAATGGGAGACTCTTGCTCAATCCCCCGAAAACTACGGTTCCCTCCGGGTAGAACTTTGAGATTGAGACATGAGGGATCTTGCTGAAAGCAGTCAGAGCATAGATCTCATCGCTCAAGACCATCAGCTCATGCTCCCTGGCGAATCCCGCCAAGGCCTCCACTTTCTCTGGGCGCATCATGGTCCCAGTCGGGTTCTTGGGGCTGTTGACGATGAAGACCTCCGGGTTGCCCCAATTCTGCCGCGACTCATGGATCCGACTCTCCAGGACGTCCAACTCCAATTCGAAGTTCACCTGGGGTCGGGTGGGGATGAATGTGACAGGCTTGCCCAGAATGTGCGCTTGGGGCCCGTAGGAGACCCAGGAGGGTTGGGGAATGATGACTTCCTCACCGAGCGCCATTAAGGCGGCGTAGATCAGGGACTTGCTCCCGGGCCCCACCACCACCTGCTCGGCGCTTACATCCAGCTGGAACCGCCTCCTATAGTGCTCGGCGATCGCGTGCCGAAGTTCCGAGATGCCAAGAGCGCTGGTGTAGCTCCGCCTGTGAGCATTCGCAGCCAGAGCCGCCGCGATTTTGGGATGGATGGGGAACCGGGATTCTCCGAACGCGAGATGATAGACGTTCTTACCGGAGGCCCACATCTCCCGGACCCGGTCGTTGATGGCTATGGTTGCGGATGCCTTGAGTCCACGAATGCCTGCGCGGGAGAACCGGAGGGGCTTGAAACGCTCAACCACTATTTCGCCTTCATGAGGGAGTCAGATCGTGGGTCACAGTTGTGATTTGAGGAATCCCCAAAATATAGGAGACGCCGGGGAAATTCAATCACCTATCAGCAAACGCCTACCTCGCGCGTCGTAGTGCCTTCGTCGCTGGCCTCTCACCAGCACGCGTACCATAATAGGCGAAATACCGTCGCGGAGCTGCTTTGAGCGTGATTCGTGCCGAGCAGGGGGTTACGGCAGCTGCCCAGCGAGTTGATCCACTTGACCGTGAGAGCTGATAACAGAGGAGAATTGAGATGGCGAACGCGAGTTCTGGAGCTATGAAACCACTCGGCCGCATCCGTCTCACATTAGCCACGGTCTACCAATTACCTGGACTGGCATTCTTGGTCTCAGCTCAGATCGTGGATCGCTGCCGCAGTCTTCATGGTGTGGTGCGCCGACTTAGTTATTATGTTTCACGCGGTGGAATCGTCAGTGTGGCCCTATCGAACAGCAGGGCCCCAGTGCTGGCACCTGTCCAGGGGACCACTATACACCTTTGTGGGGAGATTTCATGCAACACTACCGGAGTAGGACCCTTGCGCTCGGAGTCTGTGCGGCCGTCTTTGCCCTCGCCGCGTGTAGCGACAGCAATGGTCCTGAGGACATGCAGCAGGACCTCACTGGCACATATACGCTGGTTTCCATCTCCCAGGGTACTGCGGCTGGTGTGGTGTTGATACCGGGGGCGACCGGTTCGTTCACTCTCACCGCAACGAACTACGAGGTTTCGCTGACGATTCCGCAGGTCCCGCCCGCCCCGGCCCTCGTGATCACCGATGAGGGGACCTACACGGCGACGGGATCGGAGACAAGCGGCACGTGGACGCAGCAATCTACCGTCGACGTCGATCTGCAGTACGCGGGCACATACAATTGGGATGCTGGCACGAGCCAGTTGACCCTGGACTCGACGGCTGGGGCAGTGCGCACAGTATTGGTGCTGCAGCTTACCTGATGATCATCGTGCTGGTCGGAGCAGCTGGATGCGTGTAACGAGCCTAGGAGGCATGGCACCACGGCATTTCGCACTGGCCGTCGCCGTATTGGCAGGGCTGGTGCTCGGCAGTAGTGTGGCCGGCGCTCAGACATCCGCAGTTGTGGGCACCGTGCGCGATGCCGAGACCGGCGAACCCATTGCAGGTGCGACTGTACTCCTCACTGGGACACCTCTCAGTGCTGTCGCCAGTGCTGACGGGAGATTCGCAATCGAGGGACTCCAGGCCGGGCGGTACACGCTGCGGGCTGTGGCGATCGGTTTCTCGGCTGACAGCCTGTTTCATATAGCGCTCGCGGCAGGAGAACGGCGTGACCTCACGCTGCGGCTGCAGCGGGTACCACTCATGCTTCAGGAAATCGTGGTTACGGCGAGCCGTGTGATGGAGCGGAGCGAGGAATCCGCGGTTAGCGTCGCCGCCCTTCCGAGCCACGAGGTTGTCCGTCGCAACGTCACGACGATCGATAAGGCGCTGGTGTATGTCCCTGGGGTCACGTTCAACGGTAGCGAACAGTTGGACATCCGTGGCGCCGCCGGTTTCGCTCGCGGCGTGGGAAGCCGCGTGCTCATGCTGCTCGACGGGCACCCCATCCTGAGCGGCGACGGTGCCGAGATTGACTTCGCCAGCATCCCACTGCTTGACCTGGACCGCACCGAGATCGTCAAAGGAGCATATTCTGCAATCTACGGAAGCAGTGCCGTCGGCGGTGTCGTCAACGTGGTGACGAACCCGGTGGGGGCGGGGCCGGAGACTGTGTTCCGAGGCCACGCTGAGGCCTACACCTATAAGCCTGAGTATAAATGGGCTGGGGGAACGCAAGAAGCCTTCGGGTTCGGGGTGCAGCACTCCCGGCGCATCGGGTCTATCGGGGGCCGGTTCTTCCTGGGATACGAGAACACAGACGGCTTTACCGAAAACGGCGAATCCAACCGCTGGCTTGGGAGAGTCAAGGTCACATCTGCTGCGACAAGCAGCCATCCCTGGGATGCCTATGCCGTGTTCACACGCGACCGATCGGGCGAGTTCTTCACCTGGCGGTCCGCTGACGAACCGTTTCGGGTGTCGCCCAACGAGGTCGGGGATCACACTGTCGACAACAAACTGCTGACGGGCGCGACGATTACGCCACTTGCACGGACCACGACGTTGGTTCGCCTCAGTCCCTACTTCAACGTGAATACGCTTCAGAACCACTTCAGCGACAACAGTGATTGGCATCGTGCGGTCAAGCCGGGGATGCTCGTGCAGCTCTCCTGGTACCCCAGCCAGGGCCACGCTGTGACCTTGGGGACCGACGGCGCCTATACATGGGTGAACTCGAATTTTCTCGGCGACCCCCGAATCCTCGATTTCGCAGTGTTCGCGCAGGATGAGTTCCCTGTCGCGAGGAATCTCAAAGGCTCAGTCGGAGTGCGCCTCGACCATCACAAGTCAGATGTCGGCGAATCAGAGTGGGCCGTGAGTCCGAAGGCTGGCATGGCGCTGCGCGTAGCTCCTAGAGCCACACTCCGCATGTCGGTTGGCGGGGGGTATCGCGCACCGAGTGCCATCGAACAGTTCGTATCAACCCAGCAATTCGGGTTTCGCGTGGTTCCCAATCCCGCTCTCCGGGGTGAACAGGCATGGTCTGGTGAGATCGGCACTACGGTGACGGTGCTCAACCGAGTGCGGATCGATGGGGCCGTGTTTGGCAGTGTTTACCATGACCTCATCGGACCTGCTCCGGCGCCGGGGCAGCCTTTCGTGTTCCAGTTTCAGAATGTCTCTCGAGCACGCGTTGCCGGTGTGGATCTCGGAATCAAGGCACAGGTCGTCCCGGATCGGCTGGAGTTGCAGGCAACCTACTTGTTTCTCGACACTGAGGACCGCGACGCTAACAAGCCGTTGCCATATCGATCGCGTCACAACGTGACCGGAACTATCAACGTGTTCGGAGGCCTGGTCGGGTTGGACACGCGGTACCGGAGCCGAGTCGAAGAGGTGTTGGGATATCCGGTAGATCCACGCTCCGACGTGATCGTCCTGGACCTCCGGCTGGGCTATCGAGCAGTCGGCGTTCTCTGGCAGCTCAAGGTAGCGAACCTGTTCAATCGGTTTTACGTAGACGTGCAGGAGCGCAACCCAGGTGCACCACGGAGCATTGCGATCACCGCGCTACACGGGCTTTGAGGTGTCCTGGTCCGGACTCAGGCAGAAACGGTATGCGTTGGAGAATCCCCGCAGCAGAGTCACAGACTTGGTCGCCTACTCACGCCGCAAGGCCTCCACTACGTCAACCTTGCCGGCCCGGCGGGCGGGAAGGTAACAGGCGGCCACCGCTACAGCCATCAATATCAGACTTACAGCGACCATGGTAGTTGGGTCGCTGGTGCTTACCTCGAACACCATACTCTGCAGCAGCCGCGACAGCACCAAGGAGGCAGCTAAGCCAATCAACACTGCCATCCCGATCAGCTTCGCACCACTTCCGACTACCTGACCGGTAACAGCCTCGGCGCTGGCACCCAAGGCCATTCTTATTCCGATATCACGAGTCCGTTCACTGACGGCGTACGATATCACACCGTAAATCCCGACGCTGGCGAGTAACAGGGCGATGAGGGAAAAGAGCCCCAACGCCGACATGGCTAGCCGGGCTTGAGCGAGGTTCTCACTGAGATAGGAGTCCACAGTCCGAACGTTGTACAGCGGGACGTTGGGATCCACTTCGGCTACCATGCGCCTGATGCTGCTCGCGAGGGAGGTCGGATCTGCCTCGGAGCGAGCAAACACGGTCATCTGGTTCCAGGGCTGAAACTGACGGTGTTCCCAGTAGAGCTGCGAGCGAACGGTGGTACTGGGACCATCGTGCCGCACGTTGCCCACGACGCCAACCACCTGCGCGACAAGTGTGTCGCCCCAAGGCATGGAGATGATCTTACTGATGGGAGACTAACAGCTATCAGCTATCAGCTTTCAGTCGTCACTTAACACCCGAAAGCCGGTCCCCAACAGCTGATCGCCGTGCTCATCTAGGTGCTGCGGCCGTCTTCCGGATGAGCAGTCCGCTCGTGGAAACTCGCACTTCGAATTCGGCCCGATCGTCGGTCGCGATGAACGTACCGGAACCGTATTCGGCATCCACCAGTGGCGCTAGCAGGGGGGAACGGCGACGAAGATGGAAGATGTCTAGCGGCTTAGCTCTCGAGAGTGCGAAGAGTGTGCGTGGGCTGGACTGTTCTTCTGCGAGGTCCAGATACCTGCCAGATATGCGATCCAATTCGTAGTCCGTGTGGAGGCCCAGCAAATTAGCCAGGGGCTTCCACTTGAGGATGTGCGCGTCAATGTAGAACTCATCTCCAGCCAGGACAAACGTGGTGTCCCGGCCGTCGGGAAAACGCACTCTCGCCTCGAACCTCTTGGCATCTATACGTTGCGTCGAGACGAAGGCCGCAACTTCTTCATGGGTGAACGCGCGGTACCCCTGTGTGGCAATGGTGAGAGTCGCGAACAGGGCGGACAGCGACAGGAGCAACAGAGCGAACACGGTATTGGCAGCCGTCCGCAACAGACGTTTGTTCTTGAGTGCCCAGATCGCGACGATAAAAAACGTCACACTGAGGAGAGCGAAGATCACGGTTAGTACGACTAATGTTGTGGCCATGTGGTCAATCTCCTGGTGACATTGTCGCCTGTAGGGACCACCATAAGTTACTAGCCGGGACCGGTGGATAGGAGTAAGCCACAATCGCTGTACTATCAGCGCCGATCTGGATGGCGCTGGGAGTGACCGCTGGCCCGCAGAGGGGCCTGTGGCCATCTTTGAGGCCCGTTACCCATAGTTGGCGGAGGAACATGAATCGCGACAGCATGACCGACCGGTTGCGCGACAGGACTGAAGCTTGGGATATCATCGTCATCGGAGGGGGAGCGACGGGAATGGGTATCGCGGTGGACGGCTCGTCGCGTGGGTTCGACGTGCTGCTGCTCGAGCAGGCGGACTTCGGAAAGGGCACCTCTAGCCGATCCACAAAACTGGTGCACGGCGGCGTGCGATACCTCCAGCAGGGCAACGTATCGCTCGTGATGGAGGCTCTGAGGGAACGAGGCAGGCTACTCCAGAACGCACCGCATCTGGTCTCCGATCTGGCGTTCGTTGTCCCCAACTATGAGTGGTGGGAAGCACCGTTCTACGGAGTGGGTATGAAGGTCTACGACGTGATGGCTGGTCGCTACCGATTCGGGCGGTCGAAGAACCTCTCGGTTGAAGAGACAATCGCGCGGCTGCCCAACATCGAGCGCGAGGGACTTCGTGGCGGCGTACTGTATCACGATGGACAATTCGACGACGCTCGTCTCCTGGTGAATTTGGCCCAGACGGCTTTCGAGCAAGGGGCGACCGTCATCAACTACGCCAAGGTCAACGACCTCATGAAGGACAGCGCCGGGTTCTTGACGGGAGTTCACGTGGTTGACCAGGAGAGTGGTGAAGAGTTCCGGGCAGGGGCTCGGGTTGTGATCAACGCCACTGGTCCATTCTGCGATGAGGTGAGGCGCCTGGATTTTGCTACCGCTAGTGCGCTGATCCAGCCGAGTCAGGGAGTGCATATCACGCTCGACCGGTCGTTCCTGGCGGGGGATACGGCTATCATGGTGCCACGCACGACGGACGGCCGAGTGATGTTCGCGCTGCCGTGGCACGATCACGTGATCGTGGGTACGACGGACACTCCGCTGGATCATGTGTCACTGGAACCCAGGCCAACCGCCGAGGAAGTGGACTTCATACTGGAGACCACTGTGCAGTATCTGGTGCGTGATCCTACGCGTGAGGACGTGCTCTCAGCGTTTGCGGGGATTCGACCACTCGTGAGCGCCGGACAGGCTGACAACACTGCAACCCTGTCAAGGGAGCACAGCATCGAGATATCGGCGTCTGGCTTACTCACCATAGCCGGCGGTAAGTGGACCACGTATCGCAACATGGCTGAGGACTGTGTGGACCATGCGATCACGGTGGGTGATTTGGAGGACCGTCCCTGTGTCACCAAGTCCCTGCGGATCCACGGACACCTGCGCGACGCCGAGCGGTTCGGTGAGCTGGCTTGGTACGGATCCGATGCTATGGCGGTCCGCACCTTGATTGAGTCGGAAGACCGGTTCGGCGAGAGGCTGCACCCTGCGTTGCCGTATCGGGCTGGCGAAGTCATCTGGTCGACTCGCTCCGAGATGACCAGAACTGTGGACGATTATCTGTCGCGCCGGAGCCGCGCGACGTTTCTGAATGCGCGGGCGGCTATGGAGATGGCGCCAGCTGTGGCGCAGCTCCTGGCCGAGGCACTCGGCCGCGACGAGAGGTGGGTGCAAAGCCAGGTGCGGGAGTATCGCCAGATAGCGTCGGGCTATGTACCGTGAGCGTGGGCAGTGTGCATCGAAGTGCGTCTCGGGGGTTGTAGGGGATCCGACCGCCTCGATCTGGTTCGCGGGCGGCGAATATCCGATTCAGGCCTGCGCCGAGATTTGGCGGCGGCAGAGATGCCCCGACCAGGCTGCTCTAGCGGGCTGTGAGACAGTAAACCAGGCTACTGTCTGATCACGACCCACCCCATCTGCTCCAGGATGCCCAGATAGGCTGCTACCTGCTCCACCTCCAGTTCGGTTCCCGTGATCGCAGCCACCTGATTGCGGATCTGGCTCACCGACCGCTGCCCGTTCACGAAGTTGAGTATTCCACGGGTCTGTGCGGGGCCGAGTCCCAACTCTGTCAGGGCGTCCGGGTTTGTCTCCAGGTACGTTCGGTAGCCGTCGCTCCGCTCGAGATAGAACTGTCTTCCCTTCACGTCGGGGTGTAGGTCGGGAATCACAGTGGCGTAGCGCCGCTGCGCAGGTGTCTCGGGCAGAACACGCGGCAATGGAGCACCCAATCTTCCGGCCCGGACTTGAGCGTAGCCGAGCACTTGGGCCGTCAAACCCTCCCGATACAACTGCCACTGAGCAATCCGGTTTTCCAGCGTCGATCGTGCCTCGGCGCTTGCCGTGTATACATCCCGGACGGACTCCAGTGCGGTCACTTCCCGATCCACGGCTGCGTTGATCAGGTTGACCGCTTGCTGCAGTGCCGGTTCCAGTTCGGTGTCGGTCGCCCGCTCCAGCAGTTTCAGGGCCTGCGGTATTCCCCGCTCGGCGATACGGGCGTAGCCGAACTGGGAGACCGCATCCAGCAGCCGTGGAATCCGACCGTCACTCAGGTCTGCGGCCACGAGCGCCACTGCGGCGCCGATGAAGGCGACACGCTTCATCTCCGTAGGGTCTGCCTTGTCCGGCAGATCGGCATCGGCGTGATACCATTGGTCAGGCCAGGTGAAGAACTCGATTCCCGGGACCGCCACCGACGGATTGTTGAAACAGATATGATCACTTCCTCCCGTGGCCTCATGGATGTAGAAGCGAAAAGCATCCCCGGACCCATTCTTCTCGACCATAGGGCGCGGGAAATACTGGCCGCCCGGACGTCCCCGGGGAGAATCAGGCAGGTATACGATGTCGTTGGTGCGCCAGACATAGTTCAGCATGGATTTGGCCAAGCCGTCCAAGTAGCTGGCAAGGTGGGCGGGAGTTTCGCTCATGGTGAAAACGGAGTTGTTGAGGCGTAGGGCCTCACTAACCATGTCCATGTTCACATTGATGCTCAGCGATTCGGGGAACCCAGGGTTGCGGCCGATGAACTCGTAGGTGCCAGAGATCTCGTTGGGCCAGAGGAAGTAGATGGTCCGTCGTGGCTGGGGAATCTGGCCAGTGTCGATGAGGTGACTGAGGGCCCGCAAGATCTCCAGTTGAATCGCAGGTCCTCCCATGTCATCGTTGGTTCCCCGCTTGGTGTAACCTTCGAAGAGGTGGCCAGTAAAGATGACTCCCTTTGCGTCCGGCTCGGTTCCCGGGATCCAAGCGAACACCGTCTCGTATCTGTTGGGGTGGTCCTCGACCGTCGCTTTGAGTCGCACAACGATACTCTGACCACGCTCCAGATCCTCCAACAACTCGGACCATTGACGCCACGAGATGGTCATCCCCAGGCTCAGGTTCTCAGCTTGTGCGTACCCTCCGCGGGAGTAGACAACCTGGTTCGGATCCAAGTACCGTTCCCGGGCATTGAACGAGATCACGCCCCGAACCCCCAGATCATCGAGAGCCTCGAACACGTCGCCGCGGGGGTGGGACCACATTAGCGCGACCTTGCCTCGGTGTGACTCAGCGGCCTCGCCTAAACTTCGGATCTCTTGCGCTGTCATCTCGGGCACGTACCAGAGTTGGCCGGTCACGTCGCCTGACCGCGAGCCACCGGCGATCATGGCAACGTCCGCCCCCAATCGCGCCACCAGACGAGGCGCCGGCTCCACGATCCAGAACTCCCCCTCTGTGGCGTATGAGAAGGTGCCCGGTCCTGGGTACCGGTCCAGGCGAACCGTCTCGATGCCGTAGCTCCGGACCAGGTCGTAGAGCTGACGCGCCTCGTAGAACGTGTCCGTAAACTCTGCAGGATCTCTTAGCCAAGGGGCTCCAGCCAGCTTCACCAAGTTGTTGAAGGCCATTTGGCCGGAGATTTCGTTGGTCAGGAGCGTCAGAAGTCCTGCCTCGAGAGGAGTCTCAAGAGGGTCCTGCGCAGCTGCATACGACGGAGAGAGCAGAGTGGTGACTATTGAGAGACAGGCTAGTACGTGCCGGCCAACATGGCGGCTGCGGTAGATGCCGAGACGAATCGACGTGATCATGGCAGATCTCCACTCGGGGTTGCCGAAGGGATGAGGGATTGCCTCCATACACGGTTACAGAACATGAGGTACCACATCACAGACCTCGTCGCAACAGGTGCTGCCTGCGAACCAACCTACCAGGGGTGTACTGGCCACCGGATCAGGCTCCGGTGAAGAGATCGATTTGGGGAGGCTCGAGAGGAAAGTGCATGGTCTGTAGGACGGTTTCCACCCAATTGTCACGGTCGGCCGGATCGAGGTGGTGACATCGAACGTCGAAGGCGGTGATGAGCTCTTCGATTACCCGGTCGATCTCCATCTGGAAAGCGGTGCTCACGTCCCGGGTACCGTCGAATGATGGTGATTGCAGGATTGGGACCTTGAAGAGCCCATCGTAGGTCTGCATCCACTTGGTTACGAGAGTGTTGTATTCCGAACGCCTGCCGATCTGGTGAACCAGGTACGCGTAGTTGTCTATCACTGAACGATCGCAGATGACTGCTTCGTACTGAGAACCGGCCGCTATCTCGTGCGCTATCTGAGTGTGGAGGATCCAGGCCTGGGCCTCCAATGTCGTTGCTTGATTAATTGGTAGGGGACAGCTGCGAGCGACCTCCTTCACGATGTCCACAGCGAGGTCGAGCCGCTTCAGTCGGGACGCCAGGTCGAAACAGAGTGTCGTCTTGCCGACGCCGTGGGAACCAATGAAGGCAATCTTCAAGTTGGAGATCTCCGACCAGTGTGCGAGCAATTATGCAGATGCGTGGGCATGACTGCCAGGGTCCGGGGTCCACCTAGATCTGAATGAATGCAAGAGAATCTGGCTCGCGTGAGCTGCCGACCGTAGCTTAATCTCGAGCCTCAAGGGACTCGTCCTATGCCAAGGATCTGTGAGACTGAACCGGTCGGTGACGCACTTCCACAAAAGGAAGCCTGACATGGCACGAACTCTCATCAAGGATGGCACCATAGTAACCGCAAGCGACACCTACGATGGCGATGTCTTGGTTGATGGTGAGTGGATTGCGGCGCTTGGTCCGGAACTCGAAGTGGAGGTAGACCGGGTAGTCGATGCGACCGGGAAATACGTGCTGCCGGGAGGTATCGACGTGCACACACATCTCGACATGCCTCTGGACGGGATGTCCTCCTCTGATGATTTCACGAGCGGAACGATAGCGGCTGCCTTTGGTGGCACTACGGCGATCGTGGATTTTCCCACTCAGACGCGAGGTGAGTCATTACGTGGTGCCTTGGACACGTGGCTGGAAAAAGCGCAAGGAAAAGCTGCGATCGACTACGGATTCCACATGATCATCAGCGATTTCAACGACCGGGTTGAGCAGGAGATGGACGAACTCATGCAAGAAGGGATCACCTCGTTCAAGCTCTTCATGGCGTATCCCGACCGCCTGATGCTCGATGACTCAGCGATATTCCGCGCCCTGTTGCGGACGGGAGAGAACGGCGGCCTGATAACCATACACGCCGAGAACGGTCAGGTTATTGACGTACTAGTACGTCGGGCTCTGGCTAAGGGGCTGACGGATCCAATATACCACGCGCTCACTCGACCGGTTCGTGCGGAAGCGGAAGCGGTGTACCGCGCGATTGCCATGGCGGAGATGGCGGAAGTGCCGATCTACATCGTGCATCTCTCATCGGCTGAGGCGCTCCAGGTGGTGGCGGCTGCACGGGACCGTGGTTTGCCGGTGCACGCCGAGACATGTCCCCAGTACCTGTGTCTGTCCGTCGACAGCTATGAGGAGCCAGGCTTCGGAGGTGCCAAGTACGTCATGAGCCCGCCGCTCAGGGAGCGTGACAAGCAAGTCGAGCTATGGCGAGGCCTCGCGCGAGGTGACATTCAGGTCGTGGCGACCGATCACTGCCCGTTCCGCATGGCCGACCAGAAGGAAATCGGCAGAGGGGATTTCACAAAGATCCCCGGTGGTGCTCCAGGTATTGAAACGCGTTTGAGCTTGGTGTTCGATGCAGGCGTGCTTCAGAACAGGATATCGCTAAACCGGTTCGTCGACATCACGGCTACTAGTCCCGCCAAGATCTTCGGGCTTTGGCCCCAGCGCGGTGAGATCGCTCCGCGTTCGTACGCGGACATTGTGGTGTGGGATCCAGACAAAGTTTTGACGCTGAACGTGGAATCACTCCATATGAGGGTGGACTACAGTCCGTATGAGGGACGCACTGTAACCGGGGTGCCGGAACTCGTCATGGCAAGGGGCAGAGTCATCATCGAAGGGGATAGGTACCTGGGGAAACCGGGGGACGGTGAGTTCATCAAGCGGTCCGGAAGGACTACCTAGTCGGCCAATTCGTGGCCATGTAGGTACTGGTCCACAGCCGTGATGGTTGCTGGAATCGGAGCTGGTTTATGCACCGATCGGGTCGCAGCAGGGATATCTTTGAGGCCCGTCCCCGTGACGAGCAGGACCACCAGTTCGTCCCGCCGGACTATGCCCTCATCCAGTGCAACCAGAAGTCCCGCCAGCGACGCTGCGCCAGCAGGTTCCGCGAACACGCCGGTCGTGCTAGCCAATAAACCGATCGCCTCGACAATAGCTTCGTCGCTTACCTTCACGCCGCCACCGTTCGATTCACGGATGCGCTGCAGGCACTGCAGGCCGTTACGTGGCATCTGAACGTTGAGGCTGTCTGCAATGCTAGTTGCCTCGGCCACCAAACTCGGTACGCTTGTTCCCTGTTCGATGGCCGTCACGATGGCGGCTGGGCGCTCCGGCTGCACCGCTATGAGGCGCGGTCGCCGATCGATGAGCCCCGCACGTGCGAGGTCTGCAAATCCCTTGGCCACTCCAGATATGATGACACCATCACCGGTCGGAACTAGAATCGCATCAGGGACACGCGGTGCCAGCTGCACCGCGACTTCCAGTGCAGCAGTCTTCTTGCCCTCGATTGTAAACGGGTTGATTGCGGTGTTGCGGTTGTACCAGCCGAACAGCTTACAGGCCTCGCAGCACAACTCGAACGCGTCGTCATAACTGCCGTCTACTACTATCACTTCAGCACCGTAATTCAGCATCTGCACCAGCTTGGCTTCGGGAGTCGTACGCGGGACGAACGTTACCGCGCGGACGCCCGCTGCTGCCGCGATTGCTGCCAGTGCCGTAGCCGCGTTGCCGGTGGAGGCGGCAGCGATGGTGTCACAACCATATTCCCTGGCCTTCGCTACCACCAAGAGTGACGCCCGGTCCTTGGTGGAGCCACTCGGGTTTCGGGTGTCGTCTTTGACCCACACTTGCGGCAAGCCGAGCCTGCGGCGCAGCTCGGGCACTGCCAGTAGCGGTGTCGCTCCGACCGGTATGGGTGCGAGTGAATCAGGCGACGTCAACGGGAGGAAAGCTGTGAGAAATGCCGCACTCGCGGGTGATGCCAGGGGCCAACGTGTAGGTAGCTCATCGAGAACGACCTCCAGTACCCCACGGGTAACGCCACCGGTTTCCTGTTGGCGAGCGCAGGAGGGACACTGCAGCCGCACTTCGTGTTCGCGGTAGCTCACCCCGCACTCCGTACATATGAAGCAGAATCCGCTCATCGGGGAGGTCGATCTGAGGGCATGCTAAAGGGTCAAAGCCATGAGGGCTTTCTGGACGTGGAGTCGATTCTCGGCCTCGTCGTACACCACCGAGTGTGGACCGTCGATCACTGCGTCAGTCACTTCGCGACCGCGGTCGGCCGGAAGTGGGTGCATGTAGATGATGTGTTTCTTGCCGAGCTCTAGATGCCCGGTATCGCAACGCCAATTCGGGTATTGCTCGATGAGCTTCAGACCTTCTGGCACGTCCGTCGTTGTCATGAGCGGCCCCCACGACTTGGGAATCACAGCATCCGCGTCCGCGAACGCGTCCTCGAAGTGATGACTGATCTCGAATTTCACCCCCGCTGCCTCAGCGTTGGCTCTCGCCTGCCCCTCGACATTGGGCATCAGTCTGAATTCAGGCGGGTAGGCGAGCGTCACGTCGACTCCGAATCGCGGCATCATCAAGATCAGACTCTGCGGTACCGATAGTGGTCGCACATAGTTGGGTGCGCTGGTCCACGCCACTCCAAGCTTGAGACCGCGAGTTTCTCCCAGCTTCTCCCTCATAGTCATGTAGTCTGCCAGGATCTGACATGGATGATATACATCACACTGCATGCTGATTACGGGAATGTCAGCATGCTTCGCGACTTCGTTCAGATACGCGTTCCCCTCGCCGAATGCGCAGTGACGGATCGCAATTCCGTCACCGTAGCGCGATAGCACTTTTGCGGTGTCCTTGGCGTTCTCCCCGTGGCTGATCTGCATTCTGTCCGGTGTCAGGTAGACACCGTGGCCCCCAAGCTGCGTAATGCCCGTCTCGAACGAGTTGCGAGTCCGCGTCGAGGAATCAAAGAAGATCATGTACAGCGTCTTGGCTGGTAGCAACGGCATGGAACGCCCTGCTGCCTTGGCTTGTTTGAGTTCTGCTGCTAAGGAGAACAGGGTCTCCAGTTCGTCAACTGTCCAATCCTGAGTGCTCACGAAGTCACGTCCCTTGAGCGCTTGTTCCATCGGCTACTCCTTCAGCGGCAGTCTCTGGCCACCCGCAAGCTGGTCTCGCACTGGCATCAGGTATTCGGGGATCAAGCTGTAGACCGCAGTGGCTCGGACGAGGTCATCCACGAGAATCCACTCGTCCGTGGTGTGTGCCAGCTCCTCGCGCCCGGGCGCGAATCCGACTGTGGGGATCCCGAGCCGCCCCATGGTGGCCACTCCGTTCGTCGAAAACGACCAACGCGAGATCTCCGGTCGCGCACCGAGTATAGCCTCAGCCGCAGCGGCCACTCCCTGCACCAACGGATGCTGTTCCGGAACCACCCAAGTGGGGTAGAACTTCTCTTGCCTTGCTCGCTCTCCGCGCCAGCTCGTCGCGTCATAACACAGGAGCTCTACGACAGCGTCTCCCAGGTGAGGTAGAGCGCGCAACTCGGCCATCGCAGTCTCGACCGTCTCGCCCAATGTCAACCGACGATCGAGGTAGATCCGGGCTCTGTCAGGTACTGCATTGAGCGATGGAGTCGTGCACTCTATGAACGACACGACAACCGAGCCCTTACCGAGAAACTCATCCTCGGGCAGGCGGCCGATGAGAGCCTCAACGTCTGAGATGATAGGAGCGATCTTGTAGAGGGCGTTGGTGCCTCGCTCACTGTGAGCCGCGTGGGACGAAACGCCATGAGTCGTGATTGTGACTTCCACTCGTCCCCGCTGACCACGATACACGTTCAAATCGGTGGGTTCCCCTAGCACGACCACATGGGGTCTGATCCCCTCTTGCTCGATTAGATGCAGGAGACAGTAGCCGTCGCAGTCTTCCTCCATGACGGTAGCCGAGAGATAGACGGTCGCATCCCGAGGAAACCCCCGCTCCTTCAGGATCTTCAGCCCATATGCCATGCAGGCGATGGCTGGAAGCTCGTCCACTGCCCCACGGCCCCAGACCTTGCCGTCCTCGTGCTTACCTTCAAATGGGTCGTGCTTCCACGCTGCAAGATCGCCGACTCCGACGCAGTCGATGTGACCGTCTAGTAGGATCTTGCAGGGTCCCGTTCCCACCTTGGCCACTACATTGCCCAGGCGGTCGAAGAATACCTCATCGAATCCCAACTTCTCGTATTCCTGACGCACGCGCTCACACCGCTGCTCTTCGCGGCAGCTCTCTGCGGGAATCGCGATCATGTCGCGCAGGAAGCGCACTATTTCTGCTTCGTAGCGTCGTGCCGCAGCCAAGGCATCTTCATTCAGATCGGGCATAGGGTCAGGTTCCCGCCTAGCTGTTCTGTCGGAGCCCGGAGGAATTCTCCCGCATTCGATCCAACACTCCGGTGTCTCGGTTGAAGTCTCGGATCTGAGTGTCCCATTCCGGCAACTGTGTCACCAGTCCTTCCCAGAAGGACGGGCTCCATAGCGCGTTGAGTTCCTCAACTGTCTTCCCCTGCTGCTCCACCCAGGTGAAGTACTTCAGATTGTGGATCGTCTTGCGGTCAACGAACCGCAGCTCTCTCATATGATCAGTCGCAGTTCCCAGGAGATACCGCTCGAAGTCGATGGCAGCGGCCCGTTCCGAGTAGCATCCCCGTTGTTCCGTCAGCTCGGCAAGGCGGGTCTGATACAATTCGACCGAGTCGGTCAAGGAGGTAAAGAGCACGTCGTTTTCGTCGAGTTCGTAGTACTTGGCCGTCTTAATGGCGGCGAGGAGGTTGCAGATACTCGAGATACCTAGAAGCCCGAGGTTCATGATTACCGCATCTGGTACTCCGCATTGTGACAGGACAGAGTGGCCCTCCGGTTCATTGAACAATCGCAACAAGCGTATCGTGGCTTCGTCGTCGATGGCGGTGACGACGTCCGTAGTACGTACGTTGTGGATCCAGGGCACGTGCTTGTCTCCAATGCCTTCAATGCGGTGACCTCCGAAGCCAGCCCGCAATAGCGTGGGACACTGAAGTGCTTCGGCTGCAGTTGTCCTGACGGTCGCAAATTGTTGCTTCAGGAAGTCACCGGCGGCGAGTGTGCCGGCTGATCCCGTGGCACCGACCCAGCCCGCCAGACGGTCGTGAGGTCCGGCGATGCTCCGGAACGCTAATTCTGTGGCGGGCCCGGTGACGCCGTAGTGCCAAAGGTAGTTTCCGAACTCATCGAATTGGTTGAAGATCACCGCATCGGGACGGGTGCGGCGGATCTCCCAACATGCATCAAAGACCTCTTTCACATTGCTCTCGCAACCGGGTGTGGCAATGACTTCAGCCCCGATACTCTCTAACCAGGTGAACCGCTCACGGCTCATCTCTTCAGGGAGAATTGCTACCGCCTGGCAGCCAAGTACGGCGCTGTCGAAGGCACCGCCCCGACAGTAGTTGCCGGTTGAAGGCCATACTGCCTGATGCCGTGTCGGATCGAACTCACCGCTAACCAGTCGTGGTACAAGACAACCGAACGCAGCACCGACCTTGTGGGCACCAGTAGGGAAGTATCGACCCACAAGCCCGAGTATACGGGCACGAACGCCGGTTAGCGCGCCGGGCAGTTCGACGAAATTGACGTCCCCGAAGCCACCAGTCTCGGGGTCGTTGCGCCAGGTTATTCGAAACAGATTGAGTGGGTCCACCGCGCTTGGATCTAGTTGAGAGAGGGCAGCCTTGACTGTGTCATCAATACTCTCAGGATCTCGCATCTCAGCGAAGGTGGGAATCAGGATGTTCTTTTCCCGGCACCTCTCAATTGCCCGCCGCCGGTTCTCGTCTCGCGTCATCATGGTCAATCGAACGTCTCCTCAGTGCGCACGGTTCTCTAATCCGTTGTGTGCTGCTCAAGCGCCGATAAACCTGGTTCCCCAGGGCAGTTGCGAAAAACGCTGCCATAGCGCCGGTGCCAGCTCGCGGGCGTGAAGAGCCACAGCTTCTGGATCCATTGTGGTGTGGGCAAAATCCTCAAGCAAGAACTGGCCACGCGCGACTGTGTGGCGTACTGGTGTCTCGGCTGCGCCATATACCAAATGACTGAAGAGGTTCTCTTCTGATAACGGTGTGGGTGGTGAGGCATCCACGACGATCACATCGGCCGGCGCCCCCGGAACCAAGACACCCAGCTCCGGTTCGTCGTAGAAGCGGCGTGCTACCCTGACGTTGTTGCCCAAAAGGTGGGGAATGACCTCGCATCCGACGCCAGGGTTGCGCAGCGCCATGCGGTGAGCAAGAAATGCCGCACGTGCAGCTCTCAGCATTGAGGACGACATGCCGTCGGTACCGAGCCCGACCAGACAGCCGCGCGCACCGACCTGTGCAGTATCGAGCTGACCGACACCGTTATTCGCGTTCGACTCGGGATTGTGGACCACCACAGCATCGTGTTGGGCTATCGTGTCGTAGTCCTCCGAATCCAAGTGGATCCCGTGAGCAAGCAGGCTACGGTGGTCCAACAGGCCGAAGTCATCGAGGCGCTCAATCGGTCCCTTACCAAAAGCCAATCTCGATTCTTCGACATCGACTCGGTCCTCAGCCACGTGAACGTGACAGCCGCTTCCACTGGCACGTCGCTTCGCTACCTCCGCCAGGGTCGCTTCCCTCAGAGTGAAGCTCGCATGCAGTCCGAGTACTCCGCGCACACGAGGATGATCCCGGTGGTCGGCAATGAACTCGAGATTCTCGTCGATCCCGGCGAGAGCCTCGTCGTGTCCGTTTCGGTCGCTTACCTCGTAACACAACACTGTCGAGAGCCCGACTTGCTCGACGACCTCCGCGATGAGCGCCAGGCTTCCCGCACGACACGAGGGCGAGGAGTGGTGGTCGAAAACCGTCGTACAACCCCAGCGAATGCAATCGGCTGCGGATAGCTGCGCGGAGACGCTGATGGAGTCCCGATCGAGTGCGCGATCAAGGCGCCACCACATCCGGTCGAGCACCTGTGTGAAATCACTGACATCGGTTCCGGGATTGAGCCCACGCGCCAGGGCCGAATAGAAGTGATGGTGCAGATTCACCAGTCCCGGCATGATGATACCCCCACGCGCATCGACCAAACGCGCAGCGGGGATCTCGCCACGTAGCTGTCCCTCAGGACCTACCGCCACGATTCGGTCTCCTGTCCAGGCCACTGCTCCAGATGAGATGATCGTGGGGTCCACGAGACCGGTCACGACCGTGCCGTTGCAGAGTATCGTGGTCTCATTCATAGGCAGGCCCGGGGTTGACCATGTTTGGCGTACTCGAGTGATAGATCGCCTCCCACACCGTTTTCATCCTCCACAGCTGTGCCGTATCGATCATCAACTCCCCATTGGAGTCGTCAAGTAGACGCACATCGAACGGATGCCATTTGATTTGTAGCTGGACTCCGCTGCTGTCCAAGACCGCTCCGTCGCCCTTCGGTTCTGGCACGACCGTGAGTTCGGTTCCCTCCAGCCTGGCGTGGAGGATCTTGCCATCGCGGTAGAACCCATCTTCTCCTGGTGACGCGTCGAAGTCGTCACGGTTCAGGAATAGGCGTTCCTTGACGCGGAATGGCGCTCCCTCCTCAGGACAGTACACCTCACAGTTGGAGCATTCATTGCAGCTGGCATGTAGGACCGCGAGCTGATGTGTATCGCGAATGGAGAATCCGGTGCCAACCTCTCTGCTGATGCCGTGTCCTGGTCGGACCGTCAACTTCTCTGTCGCCAGTGTGCGCGGAACGGAGACATAGGCAAAGATCGCATCGTTGGGGCAGGCGGAAATGCAGAGGTCGCAATTGATGCAGTCATAGAGCGACAGTGTACTCTCGATCCGGCGCGGCGTTTTGCGGTTTGCGTTTGCATGGTAACGCGAATCGTCCACCAGTCTTGAAACTATGTCGCGACCGTTCAGACGGCCGGCTATTCGGGTTGCGTCTAGGAGCAGGCGCTGGGCATCGAGGTCTGCAGCACGCGCTGCACTGAGCAGCTCTGTGGGCAGTTGGTCAGGCGTGCGCGCAGCGACATTCAACAGTCTGCGACCCTCACGCAGCCAGACCTCAGTACCGCCGGCCACGCCAGAGAAAGCCGCCTCGACTGCCTCGGCACCATGCCCGTTGGCGGCCAACACGTACGCGTCACGGCCGCTAACTCCGAGGCGTTCCATTGCTCGACCCAGAGCCCGGAGGTAGCTGGGAAACCGGCCGTATCCTCCTTGGCGCAGCAGGTCGGTACAGGTCGTGATAGGTACCATGCCGCAGGCGACGGCGTCCGAGAAGTTTCGCGCGTCGATTCCCGCAGAGAACGACACGGGGAACTCGAGGCCGAGATCCTCGCGGAACCGTTGCATGAGATTCATCGATATCACGTGCAACGGTGGACCAGAGAGGTACATGTAGGGCTCTCTCTGGGTTGGAAAGAATGCGGGATTGTTGGTGACTACCAGCGAGTTGGTGAACTTCGCTCCGATGGCCGAACCGTGCCGTTCGGCAAGAGAGCGAAGCTGCCTGAATACTTCGATGGCGTCGTCATATTTGAGGTCCTGATCGAACGCGTCACGGCGCAATTCGAGGCTGCCGTAACCCAGCCGCTCGACGAGGAGTTCACTCAATGCCTCGAAGCCGAGCAAGGTCGGATTCAACTTTATGGTGGTGTGGAGGCCCAAGGTGCCGATCAAATATCGGGCTATGGACTCGATTTGGTCGGCGGGGCAGCCATGGAAAGTGGAGACCGTTACGCAGTCGGAGAGTGGCCGCGGCAGACCCACATCACGGAACTCACTGAGGTCTCCTGTCAGCTGCACGCGCAACTCGTCGAACAGCGGCTCCGGTTCCTGCATCATGCGAATGAAACTGGTGACCTTCTCCGAGCGAATGCCGTCGAGATCGTACCCTATGCTCACATCGAGTACCGTATCGAGCCCGGAATCAGTTGCGAAGACCCCAAACCCCTTCGTGTCCTTCAGGATCTGGATCAGATATGCGGCCTTGGCGTACTCGAGCGCTGATTCGCGCACCCTCAACTCCTGCGACCACTCCACGTTGAATCCCACGTTGGGGACATGAATACAGGGCCGCGGAATATCGAGTCGGTCTCTTACCTGAACGGTCTTGAGTTCGATGATACGGCCGCCGCCAAGCCAAGAGAGAACGATGTTCTGAGCCAACTGAGTGTGCGGACCTGCTGCGGGGCCTAGAGGGGTAGAGGCAGCCCGGGAGAAGTGCAGGGTGGTGAAGTCATGCTCATGCGTGGGGATGTGCCACTTTCTTATCGGAAGGTCGAAGATCGCCTTGCTCACCTCCACCTCGCGCCGCATACGGCGAACCAGGTCTGGAAAAGGAATCGGGGTGAGAGCTCTCATGGCAGGTACCCAGCCCTACTCCAACGGATCGAAACGTGGTTCATCCGGGCTGTTTTGCACGCTGGCGTGACCTCGGGACCGACGGGCGAGCCGCTACCGCATCGACCATTGGCAGGCTGTAGCGGCGCACACCATCGTAGGCGTGTAACGCGCTCGCAACGGCAGCGGCTGTTGGCACGAGGCCTATCTCGCCAACCCCCTTTGTGCCATACCCTCCAATTTCATCTTGTACCTCCACGAGAATCACGTCAATCTCCGGAGTGTCCTTGGCTTTCAGTATGCCGAGGTCCCGCAACAAGACCGAGGCAGGGCGGCCATCGGTACACGGCAGATCTTCCGATAGCGCGTAGCCGAGCCCCATGTGCACCGATCCCTCGATCTGGCCCACACAGAGGAGGGGGTTGACAGCTCTTCCAACGTCATGGGCGGCGACTACTCTTTCGATTCGGCCCAGGTCGTCGAGAATCACGACCTGGGTGGCGTAGCTGAACGTTACGTGAGTCTTCGGCTCGTCCGCTGATTCTCCGGGTCTTGTAGTGAAGTCACACACGTACTCGCCGGAGTACTCTCTCCCAGTGAGTTGAATTAGATCGCATCGCTCTAGATCGGCAGCGAGCTTGAAAGCGGCCATGCGACCTGCCGCCGTGCCAAGAGCAGTGGCACGGGATGCCGTGGTCATGCCGCACTCAACGTCGGGACGACTTACGGCGCGGACGCTCATGATCTTGGTGTCGAGTCCGGTTTCCTCGCTCACGACCTGACAGAGGATCGTGAAGAGTCCCTGTCCCATCTCGGTGTAGCCAGTCAGTATCTCTAGCCGGGCTCCCTGCTCGACGCGGATAATGACCCGGCCCGTGTCGTCCATTCCATTCCCGATACCGGTGTTCTTGATACCGCAGGCGATGCCTGCATACCTAGCCGTGCGATACACGTCCTTGACCGCCTCCAACGTGTCACGAATACCACAGCTCGCGGTCATCCGCTGGCCGGTGGCGAACCTGTCGCCCGGCTCGAGGATGTTCCGTGAGCGGATTTCGTAACCATTGATGCCGACCTTCTCGGCAATCACGTCCAATACACCCTCGATGGCGAACGCGGCTTGGTTGACGCCGAAACCCCTCATGGCCCCCGACGGAGGGTTGTTGGTGTAGACAGTCTTTGCCGCCACATCCACGTTGGGTACGCGGTACGGTCCGCACGAATGACCAGCGGCACGTTCCAGCACCTTGGCCCCCACGGAAGCATACGCCCCGGTGTCGCCGATGATGTGTGCGCGTACTGCGAGCAGCTTACCCTGACTGTCGGCGCCGACAACGTAGTGCAGCTTCAGAGGATGTCGCTTCGGATGCATCTTGATAGACTGCTCTCGGGTGAGGACGGTCTTGACCGGATTCCCCAAGTACAGCGCCGCAAGCGCCGTCTGGGCCTGTATGGACAGGTCCTCTTTGCCTCCGAATGCTCCGCCGTTGGAGACAAGCTCGACTTCGATGCGATCGAGCTCGATGCCGAGCACTGCCGCTATCGCCCGCTGATCTTCATGTACCCCCTGGCCTTGGGAGTAGATCTTCAGCCGATCACCGAGCGGCACGGCAAGGCACGCTTCTGGTTCCAGGTAGGCGTGCTCTACCCGTTGCGTCACGAATGTCCGTTCGATGATGTGGTTCGACTGGGCGAGCGCGGCGTCAACGTCACCGCGCGAAAACGCGCATACGTCGAGTAGGTTACCGGTGTCGTGTACCTGAGGTGCGTCCGGTTCCAGCGCAACTTGCGGATCGGTAACCGGCTCGAGCACTTCGTATTCGACGCGTATCGCTGCCGCGGCTTGGCGAGCATGGCGGACTGTGTCCGCAACAACCAGTGCGATCACATCGCCCACGCAACGGGTCGTTTCTCCTGCTGCCACGAACACCGGCCAGTCCTTCACGATGAGGCCAGTGTACCGCTCACCCACTACGTCTTCTGCAGTGAACACGCGCTGCACACCAGGCATAGTGATAGTTGCAGTGGCGTCGATGTTGACGACCTTGGCGCGCGGGTGCTCGCTCAGCACGACGGCGCCGTGCAGCATACCGGCGGCAGCGAGATCCCCAACGTAATCCTTCTCTCCCAGAGCGTGCTCCAGACCGCGGTACTTGGGACTTGACCTGCCCACGCCGTCACCGTGCAAGCCTTCATGCGGTACGGCTTTACGACCAAGGCCAAAGTCTTCGCCGAAAAACCGTGACCGGCGCGGCTCGGTGCGTGCTAGGTCACCGCCGTTGTCCCATATCTCTCCCGCTGTCTGAATTGCATCGAGGATGCGCAGATAACCAGTGCATCTACAGAGGTGCCCCGACAGAGCCTTCGCCACCGCCTTCCGATTCCGGGTGCGGCCGGACGACAGCAATGAAGCTGCGCGTGCCACGATGCCTGGGATACAGTAACCACACTGGATTGCGCCCTCTTGGACGAACGCTCGCGCCAGGGCCTGACGTTGTCGCTGCGGGAGCCCCTCTAGCGTGATGATGTCACGACCCTCCAGCTGTTTTGCCTGCCTGAGACACGCGAGAGCGGGGCGGTTGTCTATTAGTATAGTGCAGCAGCCGCAGTATCCTTGAGGGGCGCAGCCGTCCTTGGGGGACTTGATGCCACATTGGTCCCGAAGCACCTCGAGGACTTGCATGCCTGCTTCGAAGGTTGCTGTGGTACTCGATCCGTTTAGGGTGAAGTTGACCTTGGGCATCTTCTTGACCTAGGAGACCGGGTCTTTGCTCTCAGCACGGCAAGCTCTAGTACGTAAGCTTGTCGGGTTTCTCTTCCCAAGCCTGAAAGGCTGCTATCGCTTCTGCTCCCAATAGGCGGATTGCGGGAATGGTGCGCTCTTCCCCCTGGTGCCCCAGCTCAGTGTATAGAAAAGCGTCATCGAAACCGATGCGTGCAGCATCGTCGCGGGTATTGGCGAAGTAGATGCGGTCGAGCCGCGCCCAGTAGATGGCGGCGAGACACATTGGGCAAGGTTCGCAACTGCAATAGATCTCGCAACCATTCAGGCGATAGCTGTCCAGCACATTGCAGGCTTCCCGTATTGCCACCACCTCGGCGTGTGCGGTAGGATCGTTGGTCGACGTTACTCTATTGCGCCCTTCAGCTACTATGCGACCGTCCTTCGAAATAACGGAACCGAACGGCCCACCGCCATGTTGCAGTGCCTCCGCGGATAGCGCAATTGCGCGACGCATGAGCTCAACTTGGTCCATGGTGCCTCTACGGGTTTATGTCCCGGACGGTGGTCAGCACTCTCCTGGGCCCAGCTTCAGTCGCTCGATCGCCAACAGCACCCGTTCAGGCGTAGCAGGGGCATCCAGCTTGGGACTCAGTGCGTAATCGCATACACTGGCGATTGCGTCCTTGATGGCGTGGAACACCGAGATCGCAAGCATGAAAGGCGGCTCGCCCACCGCTCTCGAGTGACCGATAACGTCCTCCCGCTGCTGTCCTGAGGTGTAGAGCCTGACCCTGAAATCCGGAGGAACGTCTCCACAGGTCGGAATCTTGTAGGTAGAGGGCCCGTGTGTTTGTAGTCGGCCAGCCGCGTCCCAGCAGAGTTCTTCCGTAGTCAGCCACCCCATCCCCTGGACAAAACCGCCCTCTACCTGCCCCAGCGCGATGGCAGGATTGATTGGCTTGCCGGCGTCATGCAGTACGTCCACTCGGAGCACACGGTACTCGCCAGTCAGGGTGTCGATGATCACCTCCGAGACTGCTGCGCCATAAGCGAAGTAGAAGAAGGGACGACCGCGGGCCTGCTCGCGATCGAAGTATATCTTGGGAGTACGGTAATGCCCGGTCGCCGAGAGCGATACACGAGCGCGGTGCGCGAGTTTAACCAGTTCAACGAATGAGAGTTGCCGAGTGCCTGCCAGGACCTCGTTGGCGCGGAATGTCACCTGCGCCGGCTCCACGTCGAAACGCTCAGCGGCAAACCTGACCAGTCGATCCTTTATGGTCCGCGCTGCCGCTTGTGCTGCCTTGCCATTAAGGTCTGTCCCCGACGACGCTGCGGTGGCTGACGTGTTGGGCACCTTGCTAGTATTGGTCGCGGTGATCTTGATGTTGTGAACGTCTATCTGAAACTCTTCCGCAACAATCTGTGCTATGTTGGTGAATAGGCCCTGGCCCATTTCTGTACCACCGTGGTTTAGGTGGACACTTCCATCGGTGTACACGTGAATCAGCGCGCCCGCTTGATTGAGCGGAGCGGTAGTGAACGAGATCCCAAATTTGACCGGCGTGAGTGCTATTCCTCTCTTCAGTACTGGACTACCGCTGTTGAAGGATCGGATCTCCTGACACCTGGCGCGGTAGTCCGATCCGTGTTCGAGGTCACTCACCAGGTCGTCCAGCTCGTTGTCCTCGACTTGCATGTGGTATGGCGTGATATCCCGTTCTCCAGTTCCGTAGAAGTTGGTCTTGCGTACGTCGAGCGGGTCCTTGTCCAGATACCTGGCGATTTCGTCGATTACATATTCGATGCCCATCATAGCCTGTGGAGCACCGAAACCACGCATCGCCGTGTTGGATACAGTATTGGTCTTGCAGCGCAGTGAAGTGAGGGTGACGTTGTCGAGATAATAGCAGTTGTCCGCGTGGAACATGGCTCGATCGTTGACCGGTCCCGATAGATCGGCGGACATTCCACACCGAGATGCCAGCTGTATCTCGATGCCCAGTATCGTGCCGTTGTCGTCAAATCCCACGTCGTAGTCGATCAGGAAATCGTGCCGCTTGCCAGTTATGATCATGTCGTCGTCACGATCCAGTCGCAGATTGACCGGACGCCCTGTCTTGTTAGCCAATAGGGCTGCAACGCAAGCGACCAAAGCCGCCTGGGTCTCCTTGCCGCCGAACGCTCCACCCAACCTGCGAACTTCGGTGGTCACAGCGCTATCCGGGCGACCCAATACGCTCGCCACTAGATGTTGCACTTCCGAAGGATGCTGGGTTGAGCTGTATACCAGCATGTCACCGTCTTCTTGCGGGACGGCGAGGGCTACGTGGCCCTCCAAGTAGAGGTGGTCCTGTCCCCCGGTTGCCAGTCGACCGCTCAGCCGGTGGGGTGCATCAGCCAGCGCTGCGGCGGAATCTCCCCGCTTCATGGTGTATGGAGGTAAAACGAAGTGTTGCTTGGCCAGCGCTTCCTCGATCGTGAGGATAGGTATGAGCTCTTCATAATCTACGATCGCGCGAGTCGCGGCCCGCCTAGCACTCTCAACATCACGAGCGGCAACCGCAAACAAGGACTGGCCAACACACTCTACAACATCGGTAGCGAACACCGGCTCGCCGGCCACGACCGGGCCGATGTCGTTGGCCCCCGGGATATTCCGGGCTGTGATCACAGTCACGACGCCAGGCGTTGCCTCCACCAGCGACGTATCCAGCTGCTTGATGCGGGCATGAGCCCGTGTGCTGGTTCCAATTGCGGCGTACAAGAGATCTTGGTGTGCTCGGATGTCGTCCGTGTATATGGCCTCTCCAGTTACGTGTTTATAGGCGCTGTCATGTGGCAACGGAACGCGTAGGCCACCCACGATCGCTCGATTCCCGGTCATGCCGCGTCGCCGCTGTAGTTGAGTACACGGGTCTGCCTCACCTCGCCCGTGCTTTCGAGATAGAACTTGAGCAGCAAGTTCCGCGCGACGAGATGACGGTAGACACTGCTGGCGCGGAAATCCGCTATAGGTGTGAAGTCTCGCTCGAGAGCGGAGCATGCCGAGTTCACGGAGTCGCGTGTCCAGTCGGTCCCGATCAGTGCTCTCTCGGATTCGGTCGCCCGCTTTGGAGTTGCAGCCATCCCGCCATAGCAGATTCGAACGTCCTTCACCTGCCGTCCGTCCAGTTGAAGGCTGTAGGCAGCGCAGACCGACGAAATATCCTGATCGAAGCGTTTCGAGACCTTGTAGGCACTGAACAGGCGCTGATGGCCGTAAATGGGGATGCGGATCTTCTCGATGAATTCTCCCGCTGCGATAGCAGTTCTTCGGTATGCGAGGAAGAAATCGTCTAGATTCACTTCTCGAGTTTGGTCTCCGTGACGAAGTACTACGCTTGCTCCCAGTGCCATCAACGGAGGAATAGAGTCGCCGATCGGAGACGCGGTGGCGATGTTGCCGCCCACAGTACCCATGTTCCGGATCTGAACCGCTCCAACGCGCCGCAGCAATTCGCCACAATCAGGGTAGTGAGATGCCAAGACAGCGGAGGCATCCCTGTAGGTTGCTGCCGCACCGATCTCGAGGTGCGTCGGCGTAGTCGTTATCTGCTCCAGTTCGGGGATATCACCTAGGTAGATCAAGGTATC
>JBDHKN010000120.1:0-15296 GCA_039586365.1 Gemmatimonadota bacterium
CTTCGGCTTCATCAATTCTTGGAAGGGCGGGTAATCGCGCAGGGACTCGTTAGTTCCCATACCGCTCAAGCAGCGCCTGGAAGAGCGGATCGTCTCGGATCGGGTCCCAGCGAGAGGCAGCTCAATCTCAACAAGTGCCTCGTCAGCGAAGTCCGCCGCCCACATCTGCTCCACACGCGAGGTATCTAGATCATACGCATACCAGTAATGACTCCCGTGCACATGTGACAACGGGGCGTGCGCCAGCGCAAAGCCTGGATCCATCATAAGCGCCTGCTCGTAGAGCTGTTGGGCCACCTTCAGGTCCCGGCGCAGCCTTCCGGGACGGCGTCTATAATCCTCTCCTTGTAGTCACAGCCGGTACGCCTCCGCGTTCTCAGTGGGCACAGCAGCAATGGCGTGCACCTCCGCCTCGCTGAGCGCCGCCCCTACAGCAGCCACCACCTGTCGTGCCACTTCGCTCTACACCGCGAACGCATCGTCGAGGGCACGGTCGTACCGCTCGGCCCAGAGGTGCTCAGCCGTCGCGCCGTCAATCAACTGCACGTTAACGCGTAGGCGATTGCCCTCTACCTGAACTCTGCCATACCCGATGCTGCTCACAGCCCGTTCATTGGCGATCTCGGTGAGTGGCTTCGTCGTGCCCACATAGCCCAACACGGAGGTCCGACTGATCACCCTGAGTGCTGCGACCTTGGCTTGATCTCACGGTCGACAAGGGATATCTCGCTGTTAACCGCAAGCGCTGTGAAGAATTCAGACCGAATCTCTACAGGACGGCGCCGGCGAAGTACTCGACCTCAGAGGAGACCAGCCGGTTTTCAACAGCATAAGGCTGATCAGAACCGTCCGGCCAAGCGGTACCAGACGATAGCAGTGTCGACGCATCGTCATCACTCCTCCCTCAACGCAGCTACAGGATCCAGACGGAGCACGCTGATGCTAGGTACCAGGCACGCCAACACCGCAACAGCAAACAGGACGGCAGACGCACCGACATACACCGTCATGTCGGCTGGTCCTACTTCGTACAGCATGGTAGTCAGGCCGCGGGCAACCGCGAGCGCACCGGCAAACCCAACCGCGACTCCAATCACCACGAGCCGCAATCCCTCGCCGATAACCGCTCCCACCAGACGGGTACTAGGTCCCCCCAGTGCGCGGCGCAGCGCAGTTTCGCGACGACGCAAGCTGACGTGGTAGGAGAGGACGCCAAATACCCCTGTGGCAGCCGGTATCAGAGCCAGAAGAGCCATGACTGAGAGTAGGGACGACCGGGCTCTCTCCGTGGACGTCGAAGCCCAGATCAGTTGCTCCATCGTCGCCACGCCGAGGATGGGAGCACGTGGCTCCAGCGCAGTCAGCTCTGCTCTGATCTGTGGCATGACGGCATCCAGATCGCCCGTGGCACGGACGAGCACGTACGGGGTGCGCGAACGGGGACTCTGCCGATATGCCGTGTACACGGTGGGGCTCATGCCCTCAGCGGCACCACCGGCATAAGCAACGTCTCCGACGACCCCCACGATCGTCATCCAGGGCTTGCTGGGGTCCAAGTTGCCGCCCTTCAAGCGTCCGCCAAGCGGATCGCGATCGGGGAAATGGCGCCGCGCGAAAGCCTCGTTCACCACGACCACCTCTGGCTCCCCGTCTCTATCCGTGTGCGCAAAGCTCCGCCCGCGGAGTAGTGGGATGTCGAGCGTTGCGAAATACCTTTCGCTTACCGGGATCCATTCTGCCAGAGGTTGGTTGCCGTCCGGAGTTGGCTCCTCGCCCTCGACCACATAGTTGTTTGTCACATTCAGCCGGTCAGGTGGGAGTGAAGAGGAATACCCCACCTCCCTTACACCTGGTAGCGCTCTCAGCCGCTCCTCGAGTGTTGCGAAGAACGAGTCCCACACGTCTGGGCTACTGTAGGGATCACTGGGCAACGAAGGGACAAATGTTACCACCCCAACGCCGTCAATCCCGAGGTCCGCCGACTGGAGACGCACCAGGCTTTTCACCACGAGCCCCGAAACAATCAAGACGCTGGAAGCGAGAGCGAACTCGCCTACCACGAGTGCTCGGCGGACCGTGCCGCGCCTGACACCTGCCGTCCTGCCACGTCCGCCCTCACTCAGGACCTCGCTGAGTCTATACCGGGGCACGCTCAGGGCAGGAACTGCTCCCGCCACCAGTGCTGCAGCGACACCAGCGAGGAGTCCGAACGTCAGCACCCATCCGTCGATGGAAACCTCGTCCATGCGGGGAACGAAAGACGAAGCTGCGGCGCCCAGAGCCTCCACGCAGGCCCATGCCAGCGCGATGCCGAAAAGCGCGCCGAGGACACCCAGAACAGCAGATTCAGTGAGCGTCTGTCGCACCAAACGATTGCGGCTGGCGCCCAGAGCAGAGCGCAGGGCGATCTCGTGCTCTCTCACGGTCGCTCTCGCCAGCAACAAGTTGGTTACGTTTGCGACAGCAATGAGGAGTACGCACCCGACTGCCGCGAGGAGAAGAAAGAGTGTAGGACGCGCTCCTGCCACGAGGATGTCCTTGAGCGGTAGGGCAACGTATTCCCACTCGGCTGTGCTGCCGGAGTATCGTTCCTTCACCAGCCCTTCCACCATCCTCATGTGTTGCTCCAGCCGCTCTGTGCCCTTACCTCTGTCGAGTCTCGCCGCGGCTCGAATGAAGAACGGTCCACGCCTGGTCGGCTCACTGATGCGACGCAATGCCCAGATACCTCCCGGTGCCCTCCCCGGAAGCCGGAAATCTTGACTCATGACTCCGACGATGGTGTAGCGTTGACCATCCAGCTCGAGCGTCTGCCCAACAATGTCGCTTGTTCCCCCCAGATGGGAGCGCCAAAACCGGTGACTCAGCACCACCGCGAGATCGTCGACGGTCGTGAACGATCTGCCGATGATCGGCGAGACACCGAACACATCGAAGATCCCGCTCGTGACCCACGCACCGTTTACGACCTCGGCGCCGTTCTCGGTCATCATCGTGAAACCGTGCGTTCCCCATCCCGCAAGCGACACGGGTGCGTCGCTGGCTTCGGTCCACCGCAAGAAATCGGCGGCAGAGAGAGGTGCGGTGTACCGCCGGTTGTCGATGCGGATGAGATGGATGCGTTCGGCACTCGGGTACTGAAGCGGCTGCAGCAAAACGCCGTTCACGACGCTGAAGATTGCCGTATTAGCCCCGACACCGATCCCGAGTGAGGCAAGCGCCACCGCTGCGAAGACTGGTGTCTTTCGCAGGCTCCGCAGCGCGAACCGCACGTCCTGAATCACGTCCGCGACCCAGCGTACGCCCGTCTCGTCGCGCACCTGCTCCTTTGTGTTCTCCACGCCCCCGAAGCGGAGCAGTGCCTGGCGCCGAGCTTCGACCACATGCATGCCCGCGGCCACATTCCTTGCAATGTCCTGCTCGAGGTGGAATTGGATCTCTTCGTCGAGCTCCCGTTCCTCACGGCTTTTTGCGGACAGCATTTTGATCCTGTGCGCAATTCCCCTCAACCACCGCATTCGCGCCTCCTGTTGCTGGAGCTTGATGTCACAGGGATGCACGCAGCACTTGGTTGACCGCCATTGACGTGCGGTTCCAGCTGTCGGTTTCTGCTTTGAGCTGCTTGCGACCGACAGACGCGAGCGCGTAGTACCGTGCCCGCCGTTTGTTGTCGCTCGTTCTCCACTCGGCGACTATGAAGCCCTTCCGGAGTAAACGTTGGAGAGCCGGGTAGAGAGATCCGGTCGGAACGCGCAAGACCTCGTCCGAGAACAGTTGGATCCGTTCGGCAATACCCCAGCCATGCATGGGCTCGAGCTCCAGGGTCTTCAGGATCAATAAGTCCAACGTTCCCTTGAGCAGGTCTTCTTTCCGGTCGGTCATTGTCACTTCCGTAGGGAATCTACATGTCTTCCTGTAGAATTTCTACGGGTGGCACCATGTTGTCAAGGTTTGGGACCGATTGATGGCGGCGTCCTTCGTCATGAGGCAGAAGTGGTCCCGGAGGGCAGGGCCGGTAGACGCCCGTCGCACCGGACCAACGAATCGGGGACTCGGATGAATCCCCTCTTCGGGATCTTTCGTAGAGCTAACAGACGCCATTCTGCTGGTGGAGCGGCTTGAAACCAACTCAAGGAGGAGTCGGATGAAAGTCACCAGGAAAGCCCTCGCATCCGTTCTCGCCGCCCTTGTGGTGGCGCTAATGCTGACCCAAGTGGGGTTCGCAGCTCAGCAGCCCAGTGACAAGGTCTTCTGGATGACTATCTCAGAAGTTCCGATTGAAAAGCTGCCACAGTATCACACGTTGGCCGCTGAGACGATCATGCCCCTCTTTGAAGACCACGGATGTCACTGGGTTGCCTCTTGGCAGACTGTCATAGGTGACGTCGAAGAAGTTGTCTCCGTGGCGGAGTTCGAGAACATCGGGGCGTATCACCGGGCCAAAGTCAGCCTCTTGGCAAGCCCAGAATGGAAGCAATTCAGCAGCACACTTCGCCCACTGGTCAGGAGCACGAAGCAGCGGCTTCTCACCGCGACGCAGTACTCTCCGTTGCAGTAGAGACCGTGGGTGACGGGCCGTGAAGTTGGCAAATCCGTGGCCCTGAGGGTCCAACGGTTCTCGGAGCTTAGTGTCTTATACACGCAGAAACACTTCAATCAGGCCCTTCGAAGCGCCTCACAAAGACATAGCGATAACGCTATAATTGATTAGCGCCGATCCATGCTTGACCCTGGTGGACCCCCGTAGGGGCCGTCAAGATCGCTAGGTGCATCGCAAACAGGAATTTCAGCCCCTGTTATCGCTTCTCATTCCCTCGGGCTATAGATGATAGAGAATCCGCCCGTTGCCTGCTCCATGATGACATGAAGCACAGCTATCGGGGGAGACCGCTAGACCCCCCTTGGCTAATTGGGATATTCAGGTACACCCTAACGAATATTCGCCAGCAGGTTCGGCACTCTTGTGCTGAGTGAAGCACAACGCCAAGCGCGGGGCCGGGCGGAGACACGTAATCCTCAGTCGCCCACGTTCATCCGCGGTGCACCTAGAAGATGATCGCGTTGGCATAGCGGTTGCTGATTCTCTCAGTGAACTCTCCGTAGTGCCGGTTGAACAGATGTGCCACTACGATGTGCCGTGGCTTGATGTACTCGTCGATTATGGACAAGCCTTCGGGTTGATTCTCGTTCTCAAACATGGTGAAGGAGACAAAGGCGTAGTCGATGGAGTCTCGGTCCAGGCGGGCGCGCTCGAAGACCGCCGTCTGGCCAATGGGATCGACGTCCCCGGTTGTGAAGATCCTGGTTGCACCCAGGTCGGCCATCATCGCGAGATTATCCCAGCTGTAGTCGTTGCCTGGTTCGCCGTGGCTCAGGCGAAATACCTTCATCGGAATTCCCTTCGCCTCCATCTCAACGACCTCTCCGGGCTCCGGATCCAGCGCAATCACGCGATCCTCGAATTGTCGAAACTCAGGCAGGGCAGCCAATTCGTTGCGAACGAGCATCCCGGTGACCACCACCGCATTCGAGTTGTGCAACAGGTGACGGGACACCGACTCCCCGTGGAAGTGATCGCGGTGTGAATGGGTCACCAAGATCAGGTCAACTTCGTTGAACGGCGGTGCTGCGGTCTCGAGCATTTCCAGCGTCTCTTCTGCAGGCCCGCTCCTGTCTCGCGTGAGCGCGTCCAATATCACCGCCCTGTCACCGGCGGAAACGAAGAAACCCGGCACAGAGAGTTGCCTCACGGTCACGGAGCTTTCCGTGTGCGCTTGCGAGTACTCGCGGCTACCTCCCATCCCAGTGCACGAGGTTGTGCACACAGCGACCGCGAGCATCAAGCCAAACGGTCTCGCCGTATTGGTCATGGTTCCTCCAGGTGGGGAGCGAGACGTCTGTGGTGCACGATGCCGCCGGGCTCGGCTGCCCCAGCGGTGTCTGCATGCCGCAGCTAACCTCATTACGCTGTATGGCTGGAACGCGTTTCAGGTGGGAGGAATGCCCCAGTCGGCGGGGCACTCGGCCGTGCTTCCCGCCGACGGCCCTTACTACGACCTGCGGCTGGAGAGGGCCAGACTGCGGGATTGCATAGGTTGAGGGTGCCTCTTCAGCACTCTAGAGACCAGAAAGACAATCACTCTTCTTTCACTCAAAACACGATCACTGCAATGTGTGCAACCTATGCAATTTCAAGGTCAGCTAGGGGGTGGTTCAATTCAGGAAGAAGCACGCGTCTATTGGTGGTCCACTCGGTGCACTAATAACTTGGGCATGTAGCTGACTCAGGACCGTCTAATGGTGCGTGGATTCCAACTGGACTATCTCGACTTCATTGAACTGTTGTCTTCCACTCCTTGCACGAGGGCGACGGTCCAGGAGTACCTTAGGACAGGCTTTCACGTCAAAGTCCCGAGGACCTCATACGACCTCATTTGGGAACGCCTAGAGGAACAGCTCGGCGAAGAGGAAGCGGCAGACGCCAGTCGAGTGTCATGGACTGCATCGGAGCTAGAAATATCGATAAAGGGAGGTCGGTTTGCGAATGTGGCACAGCGGGACGTTGGAGACCTGACGCACACCTCCATCAAACTGACCGAGAATCGGTAGGTGGCGACGGATACGGGGACGAGGCGCCGTAGATGGGGAATCCACTGGGCGCCCGCGTTATGCACCGAACGCCTGGCAGCGCTCGCGTCATACGTTAGGACACGGCGTCCGCCACTGTTTTTGGCTTTGGTGCAGGACACCGAATGAAAGCCGCACTCAACGCCCTGACACGATCCTTACGTTGCGCGAAACCGCTGCCAACACGGCTGCATTGCCTAACAACAGCGGCCGGCGCCGGCAGCCAGTGTCCTTACAAGACGCATCTCTCCATAAGCAGCCGCTCAGGCAATGCTGCTGCACCGTAGGCTCCATTGTCTCCTAGATGTCACATATAACCGGCCGAATGCTCTGCAATGTGCCGCACGCAGCGGAGCAATTCATCGACTTCTTCGGGCATGTTGTAGAAATGCGTCGATGCACGGCAGCCAGATGCGTTGCCTCGGCTCGATGTGCGAATGTGGATGCGGCCCAGGTCCATTATCCCCTGTCGAACGTTGTCCATAGGGACGTCCTTGACGGAGAAGTGCGTCAGGCCGGCTCCGAGACGGGGATCCATCGACGTCTGGAGTATCACTCCGGGGATCTCCGTCAATCCGACTCGCAGTCGTGTGGCCAGCTCGCGCACGCGGGCTTCTATGTTCGTTTTGCCGATCGTATTGTGAAACTCGACCGCCGTCTTCATGCCGAGCGCCGACGGGATGTTCCTCTGGCCACACTGCTCGTAGCGACCCGCATCCTCGTGTAGGACCCATTGCCCGTCTTCCTCATGTCCATCGGCGCCCATCAGGGGCCGGATCTGATCCTGAGTGTCATGCTTGAAGAAGGCAAAGCCGGTGCCGGTGCCGGCGAGCAGCCATTTCTGTCCGGCTGCGGCATAGTGGTCGCAGCCCATATCGTGAAAGTCGAGCGCGATCATCCCGGCTGGGTGCGCGCCGTCCACCGAGATCAACAGATCCCTGCGGTGGGCCATCTCCGACAGCTCCTTCACCGGGGTCATGAGACCCGTGATGTAGGTGATGTGGCTCACCACGATGGCACGGGTCTTCGGCGTGATGGCTTTCTCATACAGCTCGACCACTTGCTCAGGGCTCTCGGGAACGATCGGTAGTTCGATCCGGTTGATCTTGATGCCAACGCGCCGCTCGAGCGTCTGGTAAGCACCGTAGCCACCAGGGTGTTCGTGCGTGTTCATCAACACTTCGTCGCCAGCCTTGAAGTCGATCCCATTCGCGAAATTGTTCATCCCTTCAGTGGTGCTGCGCATGTAGGCGATCTCTTCCGGCTTGGCCCCCACGAACTCGGCCAGCACAGTCTTGTTGTCGTGCAGCTCGCTGCTCCGGTAGTTGTTGCGCGGGTCCTCAGCCAGCTCGCGCTGAACTCTCGTGTGTTCGTCGAGCACGACTCGAGGAGGCGGCCCAAACGTCCCGGTATTCATGAACGTCAAACCATCTTGGATGTTGAATTGGGAGCGGACTTTCCACCAGTAGGCCTCATCCAAGATCTCGGGTGGCTTCAAAGCGCCCAGAGGCGAAAGCGGAACTGGCTCCTGCGCGTTCACCCTGCGCGGGAGCGAAATGGCAGCGAGTCCTCCTACCGCGGCTGAGATCGAGCCACCCAAGAATTGGCGGCGGGACAATTCTGATTTCAGACTAGTCATGATTCCCCCTCAAGTGAGCGCTAGCCTCCCGAGATGCCAGATCCCTGGCCATCATGGGAGAATCCTAGAGAAGGCATTCGTCCCGCGATCTGTGTGGAGGAAAGAACACGCCGTAAGCGGCGAATGCCTGGTGCGAGATACAGATAACAGGGTGCAGAACACATGTCATCGGAGAATATCGACCGGAGAGAGTAGTGTATCAAGAAGAGTGCAAGGGGACGCAGGCCGTGCTCATGCCGCCACATTCGGCGCTTTTCGCTATTAGCAAAAGAGTTAGCCAACGAGTGTATTGTTTTGGCGTGACCAAGCCGAGATCACGAAACTCACGTTGCAGAGTGCGCTGATGGACGCCGATGCAGGATGCAATGTTCGCAGAGGTGATGGTCGAGGGTGCCACACCACGTGCGAGAAGAAGCAGAATATGTCGAGCAGCGCGAGTCGCCGTCGCGGCGGGGCGCAGCAACAGTTCGATCATGGTATACACGCGTTCAAGTGGAATCATCGAGATGAGGTCCCGTATATCGGCCGATAGCCATTCAGCTCTGATCACGATAGGAAATTGCTTTCACTCATCCCAAGTATGCCGCACGGAATTGGAGTTGTCCAAGCGCTGGGCTTAGCATCGCGACGTCCCCCTGTCGACTCGAACGTCCGAAGAGGACGGGATTTGCTGCAAAACCCGGGTGAACAGTGATATCGGAACGGTGATTGGCGCAGCCGGACAACCCAACGATCCCCGAGCGGTGATCGCCCGGGTATGTCAGCGCGCTGCTAGGCTGAGGCGGTCGTGACGGCGGACTTCCAGCGTCTGGGCGGAGCGCGTGGCCGCGGGCGAGTTGCCGCGGTGCGTCGCAGGTGGTCGAGGATGCGGTCGATGATCTGTGGCTCGGTGATGAACGCGACTATGCGCATCTCTTCACCGCAGCGGGGACACGCTAGGGGATCGACCTCGAAGATACGGCGCAGCAGCTCGGCCCAACGCCTGCCTGCCTCGCTCAGCGCCTCGCGCGCTGGGTCGACGCATACGCTCGGGTGTTCCTCGCCTGCCTCGGTGGCCTTACGCCGCATTCCCCTCACCCGGGAAGCGTACCAGCCATAGTAGGGCTGCAGGACCTGGCCTTTGTTGGGGATGTGGCTCACTACGCGGGCCAGGTTATCTCGGCGTCTGCCAGGTAGTAAGGATCGAGCGTCACCTGGTGCACGGGCAACTCATTCTCGTCCCCTTCCGAAAACACGTCACCCATCGCAAAGGAGCCCCCGTTGACGAGGATCATCGTGGACCCGTCCGGTGCGGTTGACCGATTGTCGAGCGCCGGCGCGCCCGCAGCGGCACCGATGCAGAGAACGAGTAACAGCACTGCCGCCACGGTACCCAGGCCGCGCGGGAAGAATCGGAAACGAACGCTATCGATGAACGCCATGACACTCTCCTGGTCTGGTTCGTCAGAGCACGTTTCCGGCAATCTGGGCATCGCCCAGCGCGGGCCCAACCGTTTTGCAGCGAGTGGTCGCGTTGGCGCAGGGAACGGGCGGGGTTGCCCGCAGGGAACGAGGGCTGCGGGCACGTAGACGCTCTGCTCTGCTGGCAATCGTCGGTGGCGCTCGCGCGACGTCGGCGGGTTAGATGTTGCGGAACAGTTGAAGTACGAGGGTGGCCTTCGTGCCCCAAATGGCTCAGGGAAGAGCAAGGCGACTTTGGGGGGAGCGTGTGCGTGCTGGTTGTGGGGTAGGCGCGGAATGGTGCAACGGCAGTAGGATGGAGGCGGGTTTGTGAGGGATTGTGACTTCGTGCGGAACCGTCAGGTATCAACGGTAGAAGCTCGAGATCCAGCCCGAGTGAGGTTGCCGACTGTGAAGTGCCGCAATCTGAGTGTCTGCTTTCTCGTCCTGCTCGCGGCGTGCGGTAGTGGCGTCACCGATACGACCGGCACAATCGAGCAGCGATACCTGTTCGAAGTCGAACATGTGAACCACGCATGGGGGCTCTTCTGGCGCGGGCTGGTGATCGACCGCGAGGGAGATATCTACGCGTACGATCTTGAGCACGGAGCGTGGGAGCGGGCTAGCGCCGATTGGTACACGGAATCGGAACTCGAGGACAAGTACGGACACGAGGCCAGGTACGTCGGTCGCATCGACGAAGCCACGATCGTCCAGCAGTTCGGCCGAATCGAGGATGTTGGCGTTGAGCTTCCGGCCCCGCAGCACGTCTGCGCCGACGCGGGTTCGTTCACATACCGCGCGTTCCGTTACGAGTCGGACGGCGGTCGCTATCATCCGCTGCTGCTCCGACAAGAGGGTGATCTCGTTCAGGTCAACACGTCGGATGCGGCAGAAGACCTCGCTGCGTGGTTGCGCAACTTGGTGTTGGCGCTGGAGAACGCGGGCATCACGCCGTTCAATCAGGGACTGTGTACGCCGTAGAGTCTGGCGGCGCAGCCGCCACAACCCCGGTGTCAGCAAGATACCGTTCGCAAGGCGTAACCTGGCCTTGCCACACCTTGTTGACCTCGCAAGCCCCAGGGCCACAATCTCCATTCAAGATTGGTGGGCCGTAAACAGTGCGCGCTCACTAGGTGGCATAACATGCGGCATCGCTCGTTCTTCCTTAGTGGACAGCCTGTTGGTGTGATCGCGGCAGCATCGTTGTCTGCCGCTGCATGCAGCGTGGATCAGTCGACTGACCCTAATGTCCTGTTTCCGCCCGTGACCGGACCGGCTGACGTAGCCACCTGCTCTTACACGCCACCAACATATCCAAACCCAGTCGTCGAGGATCCGGACCCGATGCATGAGACTAACGATCTCACCATCGGCTGGATCAGCCGTCTGCCAGAGATCGACTACGTGTGGAGCAGTTCCGACCCTGCTCGAGAGGGCTGGCCTGTTCCAGGCGAAGCCGTAACCTGGCGAGCTCACGTGAAGAACTGGGCCGGTACGCTCAAGGAAGACGTCGTCTATGAGTGGCGGCTGGACGGCATCGTCGTGAGTTCGGGAACGGTAGACATTGATGCCGGGTCATATGTCACCGTGGACTTTGTCTGGATCTGGGAGTTCGCTCGGCACGAATTGGAGTTCGTGCTGGAACCGCAACAGGCGGCCGGAAACAGGCTCGTTACCTACACGGACGCGATCACCATTGGGTTCTACGTCGAGCAAGGTATGTACGACCACTTCCACGAGCATCAGCACGAGCTGGAGGTGGGCTCCAACTCGTTCGAGGGTTGGGCACAACGACAGATACGTTCCTGGAACGAGATGTTCGAGCGGGCGGTGTACCCCGAGACGCCTCACGGTGTACTGGATCGCATCAGGATCCAGGAGATCCTGGTCCAGCCCGACGGAATTATATGGAGAGAGCCCATTGCTGATCGGCGCACAGTCGATCTGCGCTGGTGGATACGGTTCGAGTTCAACACGGGTCCGTACGACGCGTTCAACAATTACCTCGACTACACTCAAGCTGACATTTCCAATCCGTTCTTCTACGATGCCATCATCTTTCACGAACTGGGCCACGCGCGCTATCTCAAAGACGTGTACGCCTTCGACGTCTTTACCGGTGGCAGGTATACGCAGGTATCCGTTCTGGAATCCGGGACTCCCGTGGCCGGGTCCAGGTACATGCCCTTTGTTGGATCCTCGAGCCGTGGTAATGCGGTCTTTCATGCGCCGGAACGCGGGTTGATGAAGAGCCACGCCTTCTTGTTCATTGACCGCTACAGCGCAGTCGCCTTGAACCTCATCGCCGGCCACCGCGCCACCATGGGCAACAAGAACGCACCAGCCAACGTCGGTTCCTACATGTGGGACCTTCCGGCGGAGAACCGTCTGACTGTCCGCGACGAGCTGGGGCGCCCGTTGCCACGCGCAAAGGTCGCTGTCTATCAGGACGACCTGATCGATCCCAACCCCTACGGCATGTACTACGACGATTCCCCCGATCTGGAGTTCACTGCGGACGGTGAGGGAACCGTACTGCTCGGCAGGGATCCGTTTGCTTTAGAGGATTACCACGCTGAGATGGGTGAGCCGAAGCCGATCACGCTGATTCTCAGGGTGGAGCACGCAGCCGGTGTCGGATATGGGTTCCTGCCGGCCTACCTGTTCAACCTCGAATACTGGCGCGGCAACACGGAACAGGGTGAGTACGACCTGTGCGTTTCACTGATACCGTGAGCAGTTGGTGCATCTGCTTGTCGTGTGCTGGAGAGAGATAGAGTGCCCCAAGTAGGAAGGAGCCCATACGTGACAAAGAAATGGTACCTCTTGCGACCGGTTTCGCTGTTATTGTCTGTGGTGTGCCTTTCGGTGTGCAACACCGATCACTCAACCGGTCCTGACCGGGCTGTCTTCTCATCTGGGGCGGCCACCATTAAGGGCACCTACCAGTTCAATTTCGACGCCGGTTCTGGTGGAACGGAACCAATTCCGCCGGGTGGTGTGGCCGACGTGTGGTGGCGCAGGCGTATTGATGACAGTCGCTGGCTTGAACCACAAAACGGAGCCACATTTGTGGTGTTGGGGTCAACCGAATTCGACGGGATTAGTTGGGAGGACGCCGCAGAAGCCATCAAGAGCGAGAACCCCATTCCCCACTCCGAAATGCCAGTCGGAACGGTTCTGGTCTATACGACTGATGTCGGCCGGTTCGGGAAGTTCAGGATCAACGCCTACTCCGGCAACCAGGATATGTCCATTGATTGGGTGACCTGGGAATAGAGCAGGCCAATTCCTGTGCACCAGGCAAGGAAGGTCGGGCAATAGCAGAGGCGGTGCCTCGCCGGATCAGAGCTTCTCGCAGACGGCTTCGAAGGCCGTGTAGTGCAGTTCATGGAATCCCTCGAACACGGATTCCTCTCCAAAGAACAGCCAGATGGAACCGTCCTCTCCCGCGGTTGCCACGAGGGGGCCGACGCCCTCTCCCAGCATCCCCAGTCCAAACTCCCCGCTGCACCCCGGATCATCGTTGCGGATCTCTCCCAGGAGCACGGCCTCGCTTCCCACCACGGCTCCTCCCCCTTTGTCCGCACTGAGGCGATACCAGCCCTCCGCTGTTCCGATGACCCGCACCGGCTCGTCAGCCACGGCGCCGGCCTTCAGGAGAAGGCCCAGACCTGCGGCGCAATCCCGGCCCAGCCTGGTAGCGAACCCGACATGGAAGGTGACCCGATAGCTGGCCCCAGGCTCCAGACCGTCCACCTGTCGCTTGTAGTACATGAAGAGGTCATCGCTCAGGTTCAGCCCCTCGTGGTAGAGCGCCTTCCCGGCTCCGTCCAGGGGTGGCGGAAGGGAGCGGTGATCGGAGACAAAGCCAACGTCCCCCTCCCGATCCGTAGGAAAGTCCACGAAATCCGCGATCCATCCCTGCTCCCCGGCGTTGAAGTCGAAGGAGAAGGTGATGGGATCATTGGATGGTTGGGTGGGGCCGCGGTCCCCACAGGCCGCCAAGACGGCGCATGCGGTGGTCAGGAGCGTGGGGAGATATCTCATTGGTATCCAACCCGGTGGTCCCCGGGATCGTCGGCCACGACGCACACGCCTGGCTCGAGCATCCCCGGCCACCCTGGTTCGAGGGCTTCGTTGGTTCGACGGTTGGTGCGAGTGCTGGTAACATCAGATAGGGGATCGCCAGCACCGTCCAGCAAGGCAATCGCGTAGGTCCTGCATTCATCCCTGCATGCGCACGGACTCGTCGGATCCTCGGAGCAAGCGACAGTGTCGTTGAATTCGTCGGTCACGCCTGCAAGGGCGGCAACACGCAAATGAGTCATGTGATCAGGCCCCCATCCCGGTCCACTCTGGATACCCTGAGATGACATGCGAGGTCACATGTGGTGCGCGAATTCGGTTACCACAGCTTGCACCATACTTGCGACGTTCGTCGCGCTGCACGGCAACGAGTGTGAGATGGAGTGTCAGCGGCCTGTGTGCTTGCCGCGGCTCCTACCCGCGACCCCCTGAAGCGCATGCGTCCGACCCGGAATTCTGTAGACCAGCACACGCGCTCACACGGCATCCTGCTCTACGGCCTCGGCCACGATAGGAAATTGCTTTCACTCATCCCAAGTATGCCGCACGGAATTGGAGCAGTCCAAGCGCTGGACTTAGCATTGCGACGTCCCCCTGTCGACTCGAACGTCCGAAGAGGACGGGATTTGCTGCAAAACCCGGGTCAACAGTGATATCGGAACGGTGATTGGCGCAGCCGGGCAACCCAACGATCCCCGAGCGGTGATCGCCCGGGTATGTCAGCGCGCTGCTAGGCTGAGGCGGTCGTGACGGCGGACTTCCAGCGTCTGGGCGGAGCGCGTGGTTGCGGGCGAGTTGCCGCGGTGCGTCGCAGGTAGTCGAGGATGCGGCCGACGATCTGTGGCTCGGAGATGAACGCGACTATGCGCATCTCTTCACCGCAGCGGGGATGGGCTCAATACTGACCGAGAAGCAGTAGGTCACGCGGGATACACATTGGTGCACCGTGGATGGGGAATCCAGTGTGCACGTCCAAGCCATTGTAGGATAACGAGCTCGAACGACCACCGGAACATGTCACGCCGCAACATCTCCTTACGCGTGGACCTTTTCGGCGATAAACTCAACGTCGGAGCCGTAACCAAGAGTCGTCGACGCAGCACTGTGGAGGTAGGAACGCGTTGACAGGAGCATACCAATGACGACTGACGCGAACCCTGACCTTGAGAGCACACCACCCTGCAGGGAACGCTGGGCAAATTGTGGTGTCGAGGCCGACGAGGAGATGCGAGAAATCGACCGGCTGGAGGACGAGCTCTCGCCGCTGCCCGAAAACATCACACGCATAAGAAAGCTCATTTCGACTCTCGAGCTCTGCCATCACAAGGCCGAGCGCTGGGTCACGAATATCATCGAGGCGATCGGCGAGGGAGATACATCCAAGGGACTCGGCACCCGAACGGCCGGTGAGATCCATCCGGCGGAGCGTGACTGGATAAACGCCTGTACGGCGCTTTCAGCCTGGTGTGCCGGACAACCGGCCGCTTCCGTCGAAATC
>JBDHKN010000121.1:0-9249 GCA_039586365.1 Gemmatimonadota bacterium
GGCACCACCAGCGAAGAGGGCCGGATCTTCACAGTGATCGGCCACCGGGATGCCGAAAGTGCGGGCGTATTCCAGCGCGGTCCGCATGATGTGGCTGGAGACGACTGGGTGTCCGTCGTCGCTCACGCCTACGGCACCAGCATGGACCAGCTCGCCAAACTCCGCCAGGTGTTCACCTTTTTGCCCCAGCGTGATGGCGCCGATCGGATAAACCCGCGCCGCACCGGCGGCGGCGCCCTGCTTCACTATGAAGCCGACGGCCGCCTGGTTGTCAGTCACCGGATCGGTGTTCGGCATGGCACATACCGAGGTGAATCCTCCAGCAGCTGCCGCCCGCGCCCCACTCGCCACAGTCTCTACATCCTCACGACCCGGCTCTCTGAGATGCACGTGGACGTCAACCAGGCCGGGGGCGACGACCTGGCCCGACACATCCACGATTTCCCCACCGGACGCACCCAGGTTCCTGCCCAGCGCCGCGATCTTGTCGTCTACGATCAGCAGGTCGGCAACGTCCTCGAAGTTCTGCGACGGATCCACGACCCAGCCACCGCGCAGCAGTAGCGTCGTCATTCAACTCCCTCACGGCCCTGGCCCTTTGCAGCCTCCGCCAGTTCAGGTGCGCCACCGGCTAGCAAGTACAACACAGCCATCCGCACAGCGACGCCGTTGGTAACTTGATGTAGAATCACGCTGTGAGGTCCGTCAGCAACTCGCGAGTCGATCTCGACTCCGCGGTTCATCGGTCCCGGGTGTAGGATCAACAGGTCCCGAGGGGCCCGCTCCAGTCGTTCCACCGTGACCCCGAAAACGCGGTAGTATTCTCGCAAAGACGGAATGTAGCCAGCCTTCATGCGCTCCAGTTGTAGTCGTAGGATGTTCAAAGTGTCCGCCCATTCGATGGCTTCTTCGATGCGACAGAACACCTGCACCCCCAGATCCTCAATACCCCTGGGCATGAGCGAATAGGGACCGCACACAGCCACTTCGGCCTGCAACGTCAGCAATCCCCAAATATTGCTCCGGGCGACCCGGCTGTGCAGGATGTCGCCGCAGATACACACCTTGAGACCAGCGATTTTGCCGAAGTGATCACGTAGAGTCAGTAGGTCTAGCAGTCCCTGAGTGGGGTGCTCGTGGGGGCCGTCACCGGCATTGATCACGTTGGACCTGATTCGCTCACCCAAGAACTTCGCCGCCCCAGACGACGGGTGACGCATGACCACCATATCGATTCGCATCGCCTCGAGGTTGCGTGCAGTGTCAACCAGAGTTTCACCCTTTTGGACCGACGAACCTGATGCTGCGACGTTTACGGTATCTGCGGAAAGGCGCTTCTCGGCGAACTCGAAGGAAATCCTGGTACGTGTGGAGGCCTCGAAGAACAAGTTGACAATGGTCTTACCACGTAGAGCCGGCACCTTCTTGATTGCGCGTTCACTCACCTCCTTGAACGGGTCGGCGGTGTCGAGGATCAATCGTAGTTGCTCGGCTGAGAGCTTCTCCAGACCCAGGAGGTCCTTACCGAGGGACAGCGCCGTCACCCCATTCCTCCGTTGACCATTTCGACTGCGTCACGCCCATCGAGTTCCGTCACCATAACGTCGACTCTGTCGCCTGGCTCGGCACCCACGCGCTCGCCCACGATGTCCGCCTGGATCGGCAGTTCCCGTCCGCCTCGATCCACCAATACCGCGAGTCCGATGCGGGCTGGCCGGCCGAAATCGGCCAGCTGATCCAGAGCTGCCCGTATCGTGCGGCCGGTGTAGAGAACGTCGTCCACGATCACAACGCAGCGATCGTCCAAGTCGAACGGAATGGTTGTCGCACCAACAACCGGCCGTGGACCTATAGTCTGCAAGTCGTCCCGGTACAATGTTATGTCCATCACACCGCGAGGCACAGTGACACCCTCACGGTCAGTGATCATCCCAGCCAAGCGGTCGGCCAGCTCAGCACCGCGGCGCTGAATTCCTACCAATACCAGTCGGTCGGTCCCTCCAGCGAGTTCGAGGATCTCATGGGACATTCGACTGAGCGCCTGGGCAATAGCGTCAGCGTCGAGTAAGGTTCGTCTTTCGTGTGGAGTCATGTTGGTCGGCAAGTTAGGCCTCGTAGCATTACGCGTCAACGCGCTGCCCGGAGTGGCAAACCTCACTGGCGACCGCGCCACTCTGCAGCGCGGTCTGGAAAGTAAGGCTAACCCCCTCTATAATGCACGTGCGAGGAGAGGTGTCCGAGTGGTTGAAGGAGCCGGTCTCGAAAACCGGTGAGCCCTTGCGGGTTCCGTGGGTTCGAATCCCACCCTCTCCGTCCTTTTCACTTGCTCCGTTTCCTCAGTCTGACAGCGCTCGGGAGCCGCCCTTTGCGACCGAACAGCAACAGTGCAACGTCTCTGCCCATGCACCCGACTGGGTTCGCCGCGTGACGTCACAGACAGTTCACCCACTGTTGTCTGCCTTTCCGGTGGTGATCGGGATCCCAGTACAGTGGGGCGAGATGGACGCATACGGGCACGTCAACAACACCGTATTCTTCCGCTATTTCGAATCCGCCCGCATGGAGTACCTCGACAGGTGCGGTTTCCTGGAAACGTACGACAGCGAGGACATAGGGGCGATTCTGCGATCCACCGAATGCCTGTTCCGCCGACCCCTGCGCCACCCGGACACTGTGTTGGTGGGGGCCAGGTCCGTTCACATTGGGGAGGATCGTTTCACAATGGCCTACCTCGCCGTCTCGGAATATCACAACGAGATCGTGGCGGAAGGCAGTGCTGTCGTCGTGTCGTTCGACTATGCGGAGCGAAAGAAGACTGCACTGCCACGACAGGTGAGGGACAAGATCGGCGCGTTGGAGCAGTTGACTGCAGGAAATCCGAGCAACAGCTGAAACGGTCCAGCAAAGCCTACCGCGAGCGACCTGAGCGATGAACGACTGGCAAGCGAACATCCTGGAAGACAGCGACAAGATCCTCGAGCTGCTGAGGAACAGTCATCGGATAGCGGTTCTGGGAATCAAGCCCGCTTCGGCCAGCAGCAAACCGGCGCACTACGTCCCGAAATACCTGCAGCAGCAAGGATACGAGATCGTACCGGTGCCGACCTACTACCCTGATGTTGAGGAGATACTCGGCCAGAAGGTATATCGTACTCTGGCCGAGATTCCGGGAGATATCGACATTGTCGATGTGTTTCGCAGACCCGACGACATTGCGGGGCATGTGCCGGACATCGTAGCCAAACAACCCAGAGCGGTGTGGCTCCAGTTGGGAATCCGAAACGACACAGCGGCGCAGGAGATTGCCGCTGCGGGAATCCTGGTCGTCCAAGACAGATGCCTCAAAATCGAGCGACAGAAACTCGTCCGACGTTCACCTTAGGATAGGTCGAATACTATGGGGCTGGCACGCAAGACATTGCTGTGGGCTTCCCGCAGCGAGTGGCTGGGCCGACAGTTCCAGCGACGCTCCTTCTCCCGCCGCGCCGCTCGCCGCTTTATCCCCGGTGAGGATCTGGCGGCGGCCCTAGCAGCTGCACAGTCCTTGGGGCCGCACGGCATCACCAGTCTGATCACATTGCTGGGGGAAAACGTCAGCACTGCCTCGGCCGCCCAACAGGTGACGCAGCATTATCTCGCTGCGATGGAGCAAATCAAGGGAAGCGGCTTGGACTGCCAGATATCGATCAAACTCACCCAGCTCGGCCTTGACTTGGCAAACCAGGTTTGTTCGCAACAACTCGATAGGCTCGTCACCCGGGCCGCGGAGCTGCAGACCCGCGTGTGGGTCGACATGGAAGGGTCGGGGTACGTCGGCCAGACGATGGACCTGGTTCTCGAGGCGCAGCGGAAGCATGAGAACATAGGTGTGTGCCTCCAGGCCTATTTGCACCAGGTTGGCGCAGACCTCGAGCGGGTAATCGCAGCCGGCATGCCCGTGAGGCTGGTCAAGGGAGCCTACAAGGAGCCAGCAGAAATCGCGATCCAACGCAAGAGGGACGTCGATGCGAACTACTTGAAGTTGGCGACCCGTGTGATGGACGGACTGGTTGCCGGAGAGGGTGGGTTCCCGGCCTTCGGCACCCATGACATGAACCTAGTTGCGCAAATCAACCAACTAGCAGCTGCGAAGGGTGTGGCAAAAGACAGCTACGAGTTCGAGATGCTCTACGGAATAGGCAGGGAACATCAATTCGCACTCGCTGCAGCAGGTTATCAGATGCGTGTCTTGATCAGCTATGGCACGGCGTGGTTTCCCTGGTATATGCGCAGGCTTGCTGAGCGCCCGGCCAACGTGTGGTTCGTAGTGAGAAACCTGTTTGTTAGGTAGTCTGCAGCAGGAAGTCTACTTGTCGGGCAAGGCTTGCCAGTTCACCGTCCGAACGAAAGACCCACAGTAGCAACCAGCTGCTCCATGGTCTCCGTTCTCGCGCCGCTTCCCATGCGGCTGTGATCCATCCTATAACCCACTCTTGCCCACAGGGGTCGGCCAGCAGACTCCAGCTTGAGACCACCCTCGAGGCCCTGCCCTCGATCCATGGGCTCCGGCACGTCCAGGTTGTTCGATATTACGTTCCAGCCCTCCAAATAGCCTTTCAGGACCGGTATGCCAAGTGTGGCTTCGCCGCGGAGCCGTATCTCCCAAAAAAACCACCGCTGGGTACCCACGTCCGAGATCATGGAGCGAATGTGCGGACCCAGCTTGACAGTGAGCCAATGTAGTGGGCTGAAACCCAGCATGGCCTCTCCCTCCACAATGTCCTTGCCATCGCCTTCACCACTGGAGTCGGCACTACCTTCGAAATAACGCAGGTCCAACGACGCCTTCCAGAGCGACAGTCTTCCTTCACCACCTGCCATCACTCCGCTCAAGTGGTCCACCAGCACACCGCTCTGGCTGTTCACCCTCACGGAGGAAACAGCCGCACCGACGGTAAAGCCGATTGGCGACTGGGCGAGAACCGCAGCCGGCACAGCCGAGAGTGAAGCGGCGATAGCCAGACTGCTCCGCTTGAGCATCAGTCTCACCGCTCGGCCTGCTCGATCAGCGTCGGCGCACCCGCCGAAACGGTGAGTTGGATATCGGCAAGCCGGGTCTCGTTCTCTCGCACCACCAGTTGCATGCGGTCTTGCCAACCACGCCGCAGCGCGGCGTTCGCTTCCACATTGGCCCTAATCTCCCTGCCGGGACGACGAGTCAAGAAGCCAGTGATCCCGGCCAAGCTGACAGCGCCACCGATCACGTAGCGAGCGCCGCCAAGATCGGTGTCGGACGCCAACGCTCCGGGCATGATCAACAACATGCCGCCCATCAGCAATCCACCGGCCAGCGCTTCGTATGCGGGGCCGGGAGCCGTCTGCTCCGGTAGGAAGAGGGAGTCGGCGGGTGGTTCTGGGTGCGGCAGCGTGTCCCTGATATCCACTTCAATTGCGAGAGGAAGCCGAACCGAGCGAACGGGGGTGCCATCGGTTTCCAGCGATGTTACGACTAGCTGATGTGTCGCGGAGAGTGGAGGCCTCCCGTTGGCATCGAGGCCGTCCCACTGCACCGTGACGCTGTCGGCTATGGGGCCGCGATAGAGCCGGCGCAATTCGGTGCCGCCCCTCGTCTCGATACTGGCCTCCGCCCTATGGAATGAGCTAGCGAACAGTTGCAGTTGGTACTGTTGTTCTCCGACCCGGAACTCAGCTTGGTCCGGCGCCCTGACAGTCACAGCTTTCGTCTCCGCCCGCACGGCATCGTAGACGTTGGTAACCTCCGGTGGAAACACCAGCCGGTCGGGCTGATACCGCACATCTAGCAGTACTAGTTCCTGGAAGGTGGCTTGGGCCGAATCCGGGTAGCCGAGGAAGATCTCTGCTGCTGCAAGGTACTGGAGAGCGGTCGCCCGGGCCACCAGACGAACGCGGCGCACCGTTGGGTCTGAGCTGGTGATTTCCGCTTCGCCTGTTTCGAGCGATTGTCTGAGAAACCCGGCTGCGGCCTCGAACTCGAGGTCGCCATACGCCCTGATGCCGTCTTGGAGCAGCTGGGTCGACGTCTGGGCTCGCACCGCAGGCGAAACGGTGCATGCCACCACCGCCATCGCCAGTAACGGCGTGCGATAGCGGATCACGGCTGCCGGGCCTTGAGCACTATATCGGTTAGGCGAACCTGCTGTCCCGAGGCAACCTGCACCTCGGTCTCAAAGGGCTCGAAACCTTGTTGCACCACGCGGATAGCGTGTGTCCCGGGAGAGAGCGAAAGCCTCTGAGGTGTGTTGCCCACCATCTCGCCATCGACGTACACCTGTCCCCATGGTGTGGTATTCACCAGCACCGTGCCGGGATCCAACGGGGGTTGCCGCGGCGCCGGGGTCACAGCTGGTCCGGTCTGGGCCTCGCGTGTCTGGGCAGTCTGGCGTGCCGGCTGCTGCTGCTGCTCCTGTGGCGTCTCACCGACAGTGGCCGGTGGTCGCTCGGCAGTACGATCTCGGACGATCGGAACCGCTCGCGGCAAGGTTGCGACAGGCTGCGTCGGCCGATCATCGGGGCTGTCGCCCCCTGACCAGGGATGCCACAGCAAACCTGCCACCACGAGTGCTACAACTGGCAAGCCCACTTTGACCACGCGGCGCGGCACCTGCGACCTGGGTGCGTCCATCAGGAACACGCGCGACGGAGTGCTCGGCCTCCCTTCGGGCACGATGAAATTCGTGGCACCCGGTACCCAGTCTCTTCGCAGCAGGGCCACGAAATCCAGCACGGACGGGAATCGCTCCGCCGGCGTCTTCCGCAGGGTCCGCTGCACCGCTTCGCTCACATGATCCGGAATACCGGGAATCGACTGCGCCAGCGGGACCGGCATCTCGACCTTATGCAACCGCTCGAATTCGTCTGGTGCGTCTCCGACGAAAGGCAAGTTGCCCGTCAAACACTCGTAGGCGATCACGCCCAAGCTATATTGATCGGCGCTGGCGCCGACAGCGCGGGCGCGGAACTGCTCTGGCGCCATGTATTCCGGCGTCCCAGAGACTACCTTGCCGGCCCTCTGGCCCGACGGGAAATCCAGTACCCCCATGATGCACGGATCGCTGATGCGAGCCCAGTTGCCGGCGTCGAGCAGTATGTTGGTTGGTTTGAGGTTGCTGTGAGTAACGCTGCGACGGTGCATGTAGTCGAGCGCGCTGGCCACCTGCTCCAGGATCTTGCGACAGGGATCCAGCTCGAGAGGTCCGGACTCGCGCAACATGTCTGCCAGCGACCGGCCCTCGACGTGCTCAGTAGTGTACCACAGCAGAGCCCGGGTCGCCCCAGAAGCCAGCACGGAGGCTATGTGCGAATGGCTGAGCGAGGCGGCTACTGAAGCCTCCCGTTCAAACCGTGCCAGGTCCGGTTGCATGCCCCGTTGCAGCGGAATGACTTTGAGAGCCACCAGTCGACCTGAAGCCACAGCCTCCGCCAGGTACACGATACTCCTGGTTCCGTGACGCAGCAGCACCCGGATCTTGAAACGCCCCTCAAGCTCCCGCTGGACCGTTTCCAGCACCTCGTCGACAACCGGTTGATGCACGACGACCGCCGCCCCGGGAGCGAAACCGCACAGGGCGCAGAGGCCGGTGTCTTCGGCTATCTCACCAATGGTGCAGCGGGGGCAGATCATTGCAGCAAAGATACTCGTTTCAGAACCATGTGCGACCTCTGATCCCTAAGGGTTCACTGTATGCGCCACGCCAGCAGAGGTGCTAGTGGCAAAGTTGGTATCGCCATCATACGCAGCCGTCAGCGTACGCGGGCCCGAGGTGGTCAACGTGACATTACAGGTGCCTACCGCAACCGACGCCTGACAACTGTCCACTCCATCACCAACCGTCACGTTGCCCGTGGGAGTTCCTTCGGTTGACGTCACCGTAAAAGTCACCGTCACAGCCGTAGTGGTGGTTGACGGATCAGGCGTATGACCGGTTATCGCGGTCGTGGTAGCAGCTTGACTTACAGTGTGCGTCTCCCCAGCTGATGCGCTGCCGTTGAAGTTCGGATCACCACCATACGTCGCAGTCAACGTCCGAGAGCCCGCCCCCGTCAGGTTGATTACACATTGCGCGTCTGCTACCGTACCGGTACACGACTCGGTCCCACCACTCGCCGTCACCGTCACGTTGCCCGTCGACGTCCCCGCTCCCGAAGTCACCGTGTACGCCACCGTCACACCAGCATTCAGCGCCGACGGGTCGGGAATGTGTGAAATGATCGTCGTCGTCGTGCTCGCATTGCTCACAGTGTGAGTCACACCAGGAGACGTACTGCCGTTGAAGTTCGGATCACCACCATACGTCGCAGTCAACGTCCGAGAGCCCGCCCCCGTCAGGTTGATTACACATTGCGCGTCTGCTACCGTACCCGTACACGACTCGGTCCCACCACTCGCTGTCACCGTCACATTACCTGTCGGTGTCCCTCCCGCTGACGTCACCGTGTACGTAACCGTAACATCTGCATTCAATGCCGACGGGTCGGGATTGTCCGTAGTGATCGTCGTCGTCGTGTTCGCCTTGTTCACCGTGTGCGTCGCTCCAAGCGACGTACTGCCATTGAAGTTTGGATCACCACCATACGTCGCGGTCAACGTCCGGGAGCCCGCCCCCGTCAACCTGATCACACACTGGCCAGCAGATACCAAAGCCGTACACGACTCGGTCCCACCACTCGCCGTCACCGTCACGTTGCCCGTCGGCGTCCCCCCTCCTGATGTCACCGTGTACGCTACCGTCACATCCGCGTTCAGGTCCGACGGGTCAGGATTGTCTGAAAGGATCGTCGTCGTCGTGTTCGCCTTGTTCACCGTGTGCGTCACACCAGGTGAGGTACTGCCACTATAGTCACCGTCACCGGCGTACGTCGCAGTCAACGTCCGAGTGCCCGCCCCCGTCAGGTTGATTACACATTGCGCGTCTGCTACCGTACCGGTACACGACTCGGTCCCACCACTCGCCGTCACCGTCACGTTGCCCGTGGGTGTTCCTCCCGCTGACGTCACCGTATACGTCACCGCCACGGCGCCACCCACCGAGGAAGGATCGGGGGTATGACCCGTTATCGTCGTGGTGGTAGTGGCCGCACTTACCGTGTGGATCACACCAACCGAGGCGCTGCCAGTGAAGTTAGCGTCGCCGGCGTAGGTCGCCGTCAACGTCCGTGCGCCCGCCGTGGTCAACGTAATGGAACCCGTACCCGCCGCAACCGTACCCACACAACTGTCCACGCCATCAC
>JBDHKN010000052.1:0-33514 GCA_039586365.1 Gemmatimonadota bacterium
CTAGACTCGGAGTGGGTCGCCGTGTGTTGTGGCCCGCAGGCGGCGGCCGCGGGCCACTGACCCGCTCCCAGATCACCAGCAGCCACCAGATGCCACATCTGATGGCTGCTGGCTAATGGGCAAGGCCAGTCGTGGCCTGGAGGAGGCTCAGCTAGTTCGCCGTGACCGGTATGCTCACTCGGGTGTGTTCCCACTCCAGAAGAACTGCCACCCCATTCGAGGTAGGCTCCGCTCTAATCGTGAACGTCTCGACGTGGTTGTCCAGTCTCTGGCTGGAGACCTTTGCGCGCCCCACTTCCTGAGCCTCAACCTCGTCGGTGTAACCGGTCTCGCGCCCCCACTGACTTATCGAGCGGTTCACAATCAGTTCCCAGTCGTCTTCACCCGGGACCGTGTACAGAGAATAACTACCCGGCCCGATCTCGATACCAGCAATGCTCAGAGGGGTTGTCGTATGAATCATAGTCGGCTCGTTAGCGCCGGTACGCCAAAGTTTTCCGTACGGCACACTCTCGCCTCCAATCATCGTGCGCCCCCTGGCCGACGGTCGCCCGTAGCAGACTTTCACCGCGTGTCCCCCCACATCGAAGGACAGCGAGTCTAGCGGGCTTGGGCGGCTTTCGAACCCTCTCGGGTTCATCACGATGCAGTCAGTTGCACCCGCCTGCGAGGTCAGAACGGGTGCAGTAGCCTCGACGCTGATTAGGCCGGCGAGAACGAGGAGCGAAGCCGAAAGACTGATCATCACACGACCTCCGGTCCAAATGAAAGTGGCTTTGGGAAGCTGCAAATCTACCTAGTCAGCGCCACCCATCCAACCACCATCCGTGCTCCAACAGACTAGCCCTTGCCGATTGGTATCAGGACCTGCGTGTGCTCCCACTCGAGTACCACAGTGGCGTTGTTTGGAGGTGCAGGCCGGACACGGATTGTGAACTGCTCAACGTAGTCATCCAGTTGTTCGCTGGGGACTCCAGCTCTCCCGACTTCCTGTTCTCGCACGTCCTGCGTGTAATTCGACTCTTGTCCCCACTGTGATGTTGATCGGTTGAGTATGATCTCCCACTGCCCACGGCCTGGTACGGTGTACAGCGAGTAGCTGCCGGGAAAGAGCCGGATACCCGCTACAATGAGGTCTACATTCGTGTGAATCATGGCCGGCTCGTTGTCCCCAGTGCCCCAGATCCTACCGAAGGGAACGTTGGGCCCACCGAGCATCGTCCGACCGCGGGCTGCGGGTCGACTGTAACAGATCTTGACGGGCGCTCCATAGATCCTGAAGGTCACGGAATCAAGCGGGCTCTCGCGCTCCGCCAGCGGCATGCGGTCGGCGCTCATGACAATACAGGACATGTCAACCGCACCCTGCCCGCTCGCTGCTGCCGGCAGAGCTGTGAGGAGCAGAGCAAATGCAACCAGGGGCTGGCTGGCACGTCTCACCACATCGCATCCTTTCGCTCACGGTGCAAAGCGCTGGGGACGAGCGCACTGCTACCAGAATGTAGGGATTAGGAGCCCAAGTCGCACCCGTTGACCTGGGATTCGCTTCGGAGTCCTAACCATCCGCACATGCCGTACGGACTCCAGACTGGCGAAGAGGCCCTGGTTCGGGGCTGCTGCACAAATCCACTTCCACCGTCGGAAAACTCTGACATCGCACAATAGCATAGAGCCTAATGCTTTTCATGACAACTACTTATGTAATATTCAGGCGCTTGGAACCGTATGGTCCCCCAGTAGAGAAATAGTTACCTTCTGACAACAATCAATGCGGTCGACAAGGCAAACTGGCGGTTTCACACTCATCGAGATGGTCATAGCCATCACGGTGGTTGGGATACTCATTGCGGTGAGCATCTGGCGGATTGTACCTGCGGTAGAACGAGCCAAGGTCAGACAGGCAACATCGGTCATCGCAGCAGACCTCCAGTACGCTCAGATGGTGGCCGCGCGCCAACACCGTCCCGTGGTGGTCATAGTGACCCCCGCTGTGCAGGGATACATGATCCGGGACCGCAACGGGACAACCATCTTCCGAACCCGACTTCTAGGACCGGATACCGACTACGGTGTCCAGCAACTGTCCTCCACTCCGGCAAACACCGTAGAGGTTTTCCCCAGTGGTGTCACCCCCCAGACGACGACCTTGACCGTCAAGAGCGACACCTACGAGCGAAAGGTGAGAATCACACGTGCGGGGCACGTGCGCATACTCAACCCTTGACGAGAAGGGCGTCTCATTGATCGAGATCATGATTGCGCTCTCGATCCTCGCCACGGTCCTGATCGCTCTGGGGGGTCTCATGTTCCAAGCGGCGAGACACACGCGCCAATCGGCCGCAGTCGCGTACCGCAGTGCCGCCAGCACGAGTGCATCAGCCTGGATCCAAGGCCTGCCTTGGGACAGCCTGGATGGGGCAGTCGGCTGCACGGCGCACTCGACAGGACCTTTCAACTATGATAGGTGCGTGACGGTGCAAACCGTCTCGGCGAAGCTCAAACGCGTCACGGTGGCAATCGTAGCAACGGGAGTCCTGATAGCCGCGCCGGACACTCTCGCAATTAGCCGCAGCAGGCCGAGACCACGATCCCCTCTGAGGGCAAATTGAACCACCGGGGTTTCACTCTGATCGAGCTTCTGATTGGCATGGTCGTGACGGCGATCCTGGGAATAGCGCTGGCCCGGATACTCATTAGTGACTCGCGATTCGTGGGCAAACAAGACGCAATGATCAATGCCCGTCACGCTTCGCGGGCCGCAATGAACACGATGGTGACCGAACTGCGGATGGTAGGAGACGGCGGTCTCTTGGCGGCAACTCCCGATAGCGTCAGAGTCCTGGTTCCTTATGCTTTTGGGCTGACATGCACGGTGTCGGGCACAGACCTCATTGCTTCGCTCATGCCGCCCGATTCACTGATGTACGGTAGCGCCGTGACTGACGGCTTGGCCTGGCGAGACAGTGTGGGTGCGTACAACATGATCAGTGGGATTACAGTGGCTGGTTCTTCCGACGTCGCAGCTTGCCAAGCCGACAGCATTCGTGTGGTACCCGGAGGAATGCTCGTCGCGATCTCCGGCGTCTCAGGCACCCCTCCCCAACCAGGTCGCATCTTCTACCTGTATCAGACTGTTACATATAGGTTCGCCACGTCGACCGACATACCTGGGCGGATTGGCCTCTGGCGCAAGGCTGGCACTGCCGCAGCCGAGGAGTTAGTTGTTCCGTTTGACTCTGCAGCCGGATTCGCCTGTCTGGTCGGTCCCAATCTCCAGATCCAGACCTGCCCGCCGGGGGGCGGCCTAGCGATGGTACGCGGCTTGGAGCTGCGGATGTTCGGAGCAAGCGAATACCCCCCACCGGGATCCACCGCACCCGAGACATTCTCCCTAGTCACGCAGGTACCATTCTTGAACAAGGTGAACTGACCGTGCGACGCATTCTGGGAGATGAGGGAATCGCCCTGCCCACCACAATCTTCGTGGTGACGCTTGTCACCATCATGATTTCAGCACTCTTCGTACGGGTGCAGGCAGATCGGCGCATCGGCGAGAGTAGCGGCCACAACGTCGATGCACTGGCGATTGCGCAAAGTGGGCTGGAGACCTATCTCGGAACTGTGGCCTTCGATGCCTGTGACAGGCCCTTGCGTCCGCCCGACGGCGATTCAGTACGCATCAATGTCACCGGCGGGTATGCGGATGTAGTGGCACACGTACTGCGTCGCCCCGTCGATTCACTCGACACTTGGATGTACGTGGTACGCTCCACCGGCCGCACCATAGTGCCAACGTTGGGATCTGACCCTCAGGCACAACGCACGGTGGCACAGTTCGCTGAGTGGCAAAGCAGTACCGTCACACCTCCGGCTGCGTTCACGGCAGCGAACGGACTCGTGAGAACAGCCGGTGGAGGTCTGGAATTCCTAGGTGAGGACCAAGCACCCTTAGGTTGCGAGGAGCCGGGTGTTCATGCGTTGCGTCTACCAGCAGGAACGGACCCGACGCCCCGTGCCGACTTCGTGATGGATGGTGCACTCCCCTATATCGAGCAGAGCGGGTCCAACAGCCAGGTCGCACTCGAGACCGGCATAGACTGGGCTGTCACAATAGGCGGTGGCATCATACCAGACACTAACGCAATCGTGTTGTGGGACATGAGCTACCCCGTCATGCTGGTGTCTGGTGACGCAACACTGACCACCAGCAGCAGCCAAGGATTCGGTACCCTGATTGTCACTGGCGACCTCGATATCCAGGGCGACTGGCTGTATTGGTATGGGATTGTGCTGGTTGGTGGTGAGATAGCATTCGATGCGGGTCAACAGCTGTTTGACGGATTCGTGGTGTCGGGTCTCAACGAGCAGTTGGGTACTCCCGTAGCCATGGGAGAGGTCGGTACGGTCAGCAAGATCGATATCGACTACGACTCGCGGTACGTCAGGCTGGCACTGCAAGCCCTCGCGGGGTTCGCCCCGGTCCCGAACGCCTGGATCGACAACTGGGCGACATACTGAAGCCCAGCTGACACACACAAGTGGGCGCAGGTGGAGAACTGCACGGCAGCCATCGTCAGCCATCGTCACCGCGGTGAACAGGACTCTGCGCAGGATCTGCAGCTGCGCACCACCGACTACCAAGTAGGACCCAGAATGAACAAACCAGTTCATAGAATCATACGTCGTGCGATCCTTCCGGCCAGTTTCTTGGCGTTGCTTTCACTCTCTGGCTGCGGCGGCAGCGCTCCGCCATGGCCGGGCGAGTTGAGGGGGACTCCCTATAACGAACCTCTCGAGAAGCCGGACTTCGTACTGAACTCTTCTGCCAAAGAGCCGTTCAGTTTTCGGAAGGATACCGAGGGTTTCGTAACACTCCTGTTCTTCGGTTACACCCACTGTCCGGATGTTTGCCCCATCCACATGGCCAACATCGCGGCGGTCCTGAGTACTCTGCCTCCCCGTGTGGCTCATCAAGTGAAGGTCGTGATGGTCACAACCGATCCGGATCGCGATACCCCGGAACGCCTACGCCAGTGGCTTGACAACTTCAATCCGTCCTTTGTGGGCCTCAGAGGCACGTTGGACGAAGTCAATGCCATTCAACAAGGACTCGGTCTACCTCCAGCTAGTGTGTACGGGGAAGGCGATGATTACAGTGTGGGCCATTCTGCGCGGGTTATTGCCTTCACGCGGGACAATCGAGCGCACGTCTCCTACCCGTTTGGCACTCGACAGACGGACTGGGCTCATGATCTCCCAGAGCTGGTGGAGGGCAAGTGGAACACCCGTTGACCGCGGTCGTACTGTCAACTGCCACGATCTCCATGGCATCACTTGTGGGTTGTGGTGGCGACGAAGTCACATCTCGGGCTGCTGCGTCCGTCGGAGACGTTGTGATCTACGACGCCTACGCCCCCGCCGCGCCGCTGAACGACGTTGGATCACTGTACTTCACTATCGTAAACCGAGGAGACGCGGAGGACACTCTAGCAGCGGTGACCATCACTGCTGGCCACGCGCAGCTGCACGAAGTAGTCACGGTGGATGATGTGACCCGCATGCAGCCCCTCACACTCCTTCCCATCCCTGCTCACGGACTACTGAAGTTGGCTCCGGGCGGATATCACGTCATGCTGTCGCAATTGGGTACCAAATTGGGAGTCGGCGACAGCCTCGAGGTGCAACTCACGCTTTCCTCAGCTGGCACCATAGCGTTCAAGGCCGCAGTGTTGACCTACTCTGAGGTCGTCAGACGGCTGGAGGAGAGTGTGCCCAATCACCCATGAGCTGGTGGTGCGCGGCGCAGGGTGGCGTCTGGGAGTGGAGTTGGCAGCCCTATGTGGGTGTGTGGCTGATGGTGGCAGTCCTGGTGTTGGCACGCGTAGTTGCCGGCAAGCTCCGGAAGTCCCCTGACCCGGAGCGGGAGAGTGGCGCGCTGGCCATCTACGTGGCCGGAGTGTTCATACTGTGGCTTGCAGCCGACTGGCCGATAGGACCGTTGGGCGCGGGCTATTTGTTGAGTGTCCATACGGTTCAGTACATGCTGTTTGCCTTCGTCGCCCCTCCGCTGCTCATTTCGGGAACTCCAACCTGGTTGTTGCGAGGCATGATTAGGCCTCGCTGGGCACACCGCCTGGCATGGACATTGAGCCGCCCTCTCGTCGCCTTCGCGTTCTTCAACGTCGTTCTCTTGGCCACCCACTTGCCCGGCGTAGTAGACGGCTTCACGACCTCCCAACTCGGCTCGTTTGCAGTAGACATGTCGTGGCTGGCGGCTGGGTTGGTATTCTGGTGGCCGATACTCGGCCCTCTTCCCGAACTAGAACCGATGCCCTACCCTGGGCGAATGGTGTATCTCATAGCCAACGTCTTCATCCCGACCGTGCCTGCAGCCTTCCTGACGTTCGCCAGATATCCCATCTACTCTCTATACGAGTTGGCACCACCAATCGGCGGGCTTTCCGCTATTGAAGACCAGCAGATCGCTGGTCTGATAATGAAGACCGTAGGAGGCTTCATCGTGCTCGGTATCGCGTCGGTACTGTTCTTTAAGTGGAGTCGCTCCGAAGACGGGGGAATCGCGGCCGGTCCTCACCTTCCTCCATCGTCCCATCCCGGGTAGGCGACCAGATCTTCACGTCTGAGCACTCGCACCATGTGTCCGAGCCGCCCTTCCGCCGGCTCGACTCGCTCCCCAAACTCATCACGCAACTTCGCAGCAATCTGTGCCACGGTCTGCTCGCCGTCGATCTGCCGCCACACAAAGCTCCCGATGTCGTCTAGCCGGATCTTTCTAGCTGACAGTAGATAGAAGAATCTGTCTAAGGCACCTTTGACTCCGCTACGCCACTTGGTGGGCCGCGCGAGCACTATGCGACCATCGACTTCCTCCCACTCGGCCACTCGAATGGGGGTAAGGTCGAGGAGGTTTACCTCCTCCAGCTCATCCTGACGACCACGTATGCTCATAGGACAGAAAGGCTTTGATTGCACGCAAAGGCCGCCTCAGCTGGAGGCGGCCTTTGCATCACGGCAAGTCTCACTCAGTCGGTCACCTTGGTTGATGGTAACCCACCCTCCCGCATTCTCGAGATCGGGAACCACACCAACATGCCGATCACCAAGGGATAGACCAGAAGGCTGAGCCAGAAGCTGGGAGCCGCCCCGAAACTGAGATTCTGGAAGCTCAATACCGACGGGTAGAAGTCACCAGCGATCACCAGTAGGGCGAGCAATACAGCCATGAGAGACTCGCCCGCTATGAACCCTGACGAGATGAGAACACCCGTGTTTTCGGCCCGCGTCGCCTCTTCCTCGGATGCACCATTTCGCTTCAGCGCGACGCTGAACAACCACCGTACCAACCCACCAACGAATATTGCAGCCGTGGATTCGAACGGTAGGTACATACCAACGGCAATGAGCATCGGGGCCGGTGCTTTTATCAGGATCAATGCAAACGCCAGGAACATTCCCACGATCACTAGTGGCCAGGCCATCTCGCCGGCCACGATTCCGTTGGCCATGAGCGCCATCAACCCCGCTTGAGGTGCTGGCAGCTCAGCCGAGCCGATCGTGTAGGCCCGATGCAGCGCCATCAAAGGCAGCGCCAGAATCAGAGCGGCAAAGATCACACCGATGATCTCACCGATCTGCATCTTGTATGGTGTCCCACCCAGAATGTGTCCCACCTTCAAGTCCTGCATCATGTCTCCAGCAATCCCCGCGGCACAGCAAACGACGCCCGCAACACCCAGGACGGCCGCGACGCCGCGGACATCCGTGACGCCGAGCAGGACCATTAGCACCGCAGCGATTATGAGGGCACTGAGTGTCAGTCCAGAGATCGGATTGTTGGAACTCCCGATTAGCGCAACCAAGTAGCCCGCTACAGCTGCAAACAGGAAGCCCACGACCACCATCACTACAGTGAGCGTCACGGCTGCGCTGAATCGCTGCGAGAAGTGGTTGTACAAGACGAAGGTTGCTACAGCCATGACCAGAACGCCTAGGGCGACTTTTTTCAAGTCGAGATCGACATCAGTGCGTGCGCCATCGCCACCTCCACCCGCCACATTGATGTTCTTGAGCGCTTTGCCGATCCCGGCGACCAACGATTGACGCAGGTTGAACAGAGTGTAGAAGGCGGCGACGATCATCGTACCCACCGCCAGAGGTCGGATCTGCCTCGACCACACTGTGGTGGCAAGATCGACCATGCTGTCACCAGCCCCCATCGTTGCTGTAAGACCGGGATTGAGGAACAGGGCCAACGGCACTAGCAGCAGCCAACCGGTCACCGCACCGGCAAACAGAACCGCTGAAATCCGGGTCCCCACGATGAAGCCGACACCCATGAGCATCGGTGAGGCGTGTGGGGTGGCGAGAAGGGTACCGCCTGCATACTCGATTCGCTGCTGAAGAATCTCAATCGTCGACCGACCGAAAGAGAAGAAGCGGTTGCTGGAGTCCAACACGTACTGAACGCCGTTGGAGTTCTTCAGCAGCTCCCACAGGGCTGCTATCCCCATAGCGCCAAACAGATATGATGCGCCGGTCCGGCCACCTTGCCCAGCTTTCACTATCTCGGCAGCAGCAATAGCCTCCGGAAATGGTAGGTCCGCCTCCACGACGAGTGTCCGCCGCAGCACGATCACAAAGAGTACACCTAGAACCCCGCCGATCAGCATGATCGCGGTGCTCTCGATGTATCGCAGCTCACTCCAAGCGCCGCTGATGATGAAAGCAGGGATTGTGAAGATCGCGCCTGCCACTAGGGCTTCACCCACCGAGGCCGTCGTCCGGGCTATGTTCTCCTCCAGGACTGTACCGCCGAATCCCCGCAGAGCAGCCATTGCCACTACAGCCGCCGGAAACGTGGCCGCAACGGTGAGGCCCGCCCTCATTCCGACGTAGGCGTTTGCAGCTCCCAACGCCACCGCCATGAGTGCGCCCAGCACGACCGCCTTCACTGTCAGCTCCGGCATGCTCTTGGACGCAGGGACAAATGGTTCGAATGGTCTGTTTTCCATGAATCGTTCCCGAGGATGTGGTTATGAGGGCACATTTTAGCTGCTGTTACGAAGCGCTGTCAAACCGTGCCTCATCCGGGCTTGCGCCGCTGCACCAAACGGGACCTGTCGTGACCTCGTGCACCTGCTGCTGAGGCTGTAGAATATGGCTTCAGCGAGGAGGCAAAATGACCTTTGTGGAAACCCTGACACCGAACAGCTTGTGGAAGCACTTCGACCAAATCCTGGCGATTCCACGCGGATCCAAGAATGAAGATCAGATCCGCAAGCACGTTGTGGGACTAGCCAGACAACACGGACTTGAGTGCCTGGTCGACACGACTGGCAACGTGGTGGTACGCAAGCCTGCATCGCGCGGCTGCGAGGACGCCCCGATCACCATACTCCAGAGCCACATGGACATGGTAAATGAGAAGAACTCGGATGTCGCTCATGACTTCGAGAAGGACCCAATCGTTCCCGTGCGAGACGGGGACTACCTGACTGCGTCTGGAACCACGCTAGGCTCCGACAACGGTATTGGCGTCGCCACCATGCTGGCCGTCATGGAAGTCCAGGAACTCGTGCATGGTCCGCTCGAGCTGCTCTTCACCATTGACGAAGAAACTGGGCTCACCGGGGCGTCTGGTCTCGACGGGAACCTGTTGAACGGCAGGCAGTTGGTCAATCTGGATTCGGAAGAGGAGGGCGCGGTATATGTGGGCTGCTCCGGAGGAGCAGACACAAACCTGACACTGGATCTCCACAAGGTGCCGACTGCGGCCGGTCATGAGGCTCGCAAGATCCGGCTGCACGGGCTCAAGGGAGGCCACTCTGGCGTGGACATTCACATCCAGCGCGGCAACGCGGTTCAGCTTCTCGCACGGGCTCTTCACTCCATTTCCCTGAGGCAGCCATTTCATCTCGCGACTCTAAAGGGGGGCGGGGTGCACAACGCCATTCCTCGGGAAGCCTTTGCCACGGTCGTCGGCTCACACGACGAGTTGCAGTCGTTCGCCGCGGCTCTGGACCGTGAAATGACAGCCATCCAGGAGGAATTCCGAGCCGTTGAGCCGGACATGGAGCTCGTACTCTCGGAGTGCGACACTCCATCGGAAGTGCTCGACGCTGCCACTGCAAAGATGGTGTTGGGGCTCGTCACCGCCCTGCCGCATGGCGTCGTGAGCATGAGCCACGATATCCCAGACTTGGTCGAGACCAGCACCAATTTGGCCACGGTAGCACCAAGCAACGGCAACTTGGTTGTTGGCCTGAGTAGCCGCTCATCCGTCGACACAGCTCTCAACGCACTACGACAGAAGATCAGAGCAATTGCTGAGATGGCAGGGGCCGCGGTCCAGGAGGGAAATGCGTATCCCGGATGGAAGCCCAATCTCGACTCGCACCTCCTTCACGTGGTCAAACAGGTGCACGTGCGGGTGCTAGGGAAGGAACCGGAGATAAAGGCAATCCACGCCGGACTCGAATGCGGCATAATCGGCGAGAAGGCTAGTGGAATGGACATGATCTCCATTGGGCCGCAGATCGAATTCCCGCATTCACCGGACGAGCGGGTGAAGATAGATTCGGTTGGCAAGTTCTATGATCTGCTAGTGGCGACCCTCGAGGAGTTGGCCCAACCGTAGGCTGTGGGGGCCACACAGCGAAGATCTCGATTGGGGAGACCCGCGGCGAGTTAGAGTGGACGCGCCCGCTCGAAGACGCGGAGCAGATCGCCGTCAGCCGTGTCGTCAATAGAGTCCTTTGCGCCTGGAGACAAAGCGGCGTACCTGTGCGGTAAACGTCGGTCCAGGCACGTGAACTGTACAATGGGTTGGCTGACTTTGGGGTTGAGGTAGGCTGACGCCTTGGCACGACTGATGACTTCCACTTGCCAGCTCAGACCGTTGCTGTCTATGATCTTGCGCATCGGTTTTGAAGCAACCAGACCGCTGGTTGATAATCAGACGACTGTCTTCTCCTGAATATAAGGGCCATGAACCAGAGATCCCTTGCGTTCTTGACACGTTTGCTAGACTCACCCGGCCCATCCGGGTTCGAGACAGCTCCAGCACGAGTGTGGCGTGACGAAGCCACCGAGTTTGCCGCTCAAGTCTCCACCGACGTGTCGGGGAACTCTGTCGCCGCCATCAATCCCGACAGTCGTCCACGGGTGATGCTCGCAGGTCACATTGACGAAATCGGTCTGATGGTCGTGCACGTGGATGACGACGGGTACCTGTATTTCTCGACAATCGGTGGATGGGACCCGCAGGTACTGGTTGGGCAACGGGTGCTTATCGCCAGTAAGAATAGGCAGGTTGATGGTGTCATCGGTAAGAAAGCCGTGCATATGCTGGATACTGAAGAACGTGGTCAGGTGTCGAAAGTGTCATCACTGTGGATCGACATTGGCGCCAAGTCTAAGAAGGATGCGCTCAGGCGCATCCGAGTTGGAGATCCCGCCGTCTTGGCCGTTCCAACGGTGCGGCTTCCCAACGGACGCCTCATTTCCCGGAGCATAGACAACCGCATCGGTGCGTTCGTCGTCCTAGAGGCGCTGCGGATCCTCGCCAACAGGCGGCCCAAGACCGGTGTATACGCTGTCGCCACGAGTCAGGAAGAAATCGGATGGTCTGGGGGTGGTGCGCGCACCAGCGCTACCCGGATCGACCCAGACGTTGCAGTCGTGGTGGACGTCTGCCACGCCACCGACCATCCCGACGCCGAGAAGAAGAGGCATGGCGATTTCAAACTGGGCGGTGGACCTGTGATCTCACGTGGCTCAGCCGCCAATCCTCAGGTTGTGGAGATGCTCATCGAAACTGCCGAGGCCCAGCGAATCCCCTATGCTCTAGCTGCGGCCCCCAGCGACACGGGCACCGACGCCGATGCCATATTCTCGGCCCGGCAGGGAATCGCCACAGGACTGGTGTCGATACCCAACCGCTATATGCATAGCCCTAACGAGATGGTGGACCTGGCTGACGTGGAGCGAGCGGCCAAACTCCTTGCAGCATTTGCACGGCGTGTGACTGGCAAGACGGACTTCACACCGCATTAGCCGCCCCCTCAAGAGGGCGGCACCACCTACGCCACAGCCCCACACAGCTGTAAGGGCGGAAGGTCGAGGGACGCTGCGGAACCAACCGAGCTACCGTGGTGGAGCGGGATGCGCTTACGCGGAGATGAGGGGAAGGGTAGGCGCGGCATCGTCCTCCACATTAGGTTTCCTCCTCGCTCCGGCCGCCGTCGTGGCACCGACGAGCAGTGCCATTACCCGCAAGTTGGGGTAACACGTGGGTAGCAGAGAGAATCCTTAGGACACTCGAAGGCCTATGTACTGTCTCAGCCAACATGTTCGCAAACACGCAGTCGCGGTGCTCGTAGCCACGCAGGCTGCAACCCTCAACACAGTATTAACCAAGCAACTCAGCGGGCAGACAGCCGCCGAGCGGATCCGGGCGGACATTCGCTACCTGGCAGATGATGCGCGACAGGGCCGCGGCGTCGGTACCGTGGGCCTCGACTCCGCGGCTCAGTATATCGCACGTCAGCTCCAGCTTGCGGGGATCGCTCCGGGTGGTACGGACGGGTACTTCCAGCCATTCGACATCGATCCCAGCGCACCGGCAATGGCACACTCCGGTCTAGGTGGAGCCGCTGTGAAGAATGTCATCGGAGTGATTCCCGGCCGCGGGAGCCTCGCCGAGCAGGTCGTTGTCCTCGGCGCTCATTACGATCATCTAGGGTTTGGTGGAGCGGGAAGTCTGGACCCCGATAGCGTTGGCGTCGTGCACAACGGAGCAGACGACAACGCTTCTGGAACGGCCGCTCTGCTCGAGACCGCCCGTATTCTGACCGGTCGGGCAGCTGACAACGCACGGACTATCGTGTTTGTCGCATTCACTGCCGAAGAACTGGGGCTCATCGGTTCAGATTACTACGTGAAACACCCAGCACGCCCGAATGAAGCCACCTACGCCATGGTCAATCTGGACATGGTGGGCCGGCTAGCAGACAACAAGCTCGTCACTGTCGGGACTGGGTCGGCCGAGGAACTCGGGATGCTCTTGGATTCAGTGAACACAGTAAACGGTTTCGAATTGAGTCAGTTGGACGACCCCTGGGGCCGCAGCGACCATTCGTCGTTCTATACCGCCAAGATCCCGGTGGTACACCTCTTCACCGACACCCACCCAGACTACCATCGAACCACTGACGACTGGGACAAGATCAACGTGTACGGCGCCGCGCGTGTTGCCTGGTTAGCCGCAGACCTCGGCTGGTCCTTCGCCACCAGACGGGACGCTCTGAGCTACAGTGAGGTTCCCCAACCGGTGCAGACCGTGGCTGGTGGATATGGCGCATACCTCGGTACGATCCCCGACATGAGTAGCACGCCCGGAGGGGTTCGTTTGAACGGCGTCCGGACAGATAGTCCAGCTGAGCATGCGGGCATGCGGACCGGGGACATCCTGGTCCAACTGGGTGAGCACGAAGTGAAGGACCTCTACGGCATGACCGATGCGCTTGGGGCTCACAAGCCAGGAGACGTCGTGAAGATCGTGGTGCTGCGAGACGGTGACCGGGTAGAACTCACCGCCACGCTCGGCAAACGTGGTGGCTGACCCGACACCCATCTCCGACAACATAGTGCAGACGCTCCACTGCTCGGCCTGGCGTGGGGTGTCTCGTCGACTGTGAGGCCGGGGCCTGTCGCTCTGTTGTGAGCAAACCTGACAAGTCAGCCGCGCTGCAAGAGTACATCCCTGTCAACGGCGCCGTGATCTTCAGCCGTGCACTTGGTCGTGGGCCAGACGTCGTGGTGCTGCATGGGGGTCCAGGAGCGAATCATGCCACCCTGCTGCCGCAGTTCGACTCCTTGGCCCTAAACCGCCGACTGCTATACTACGATCAACGAGGTAGTGGTGACTCTTCTGCTTCACCCGGCGCACCACTCGGCTGGCGCCAGCATGTTGACGACCTGGACGTCCTCCTCGATCACTGGCAATGCCCGGCCGCAACTCTTCTGGGTCACTCATGGGGCGGCTTGCTCGCTTTGCTCTACACCGTCAGGCATCCGACTCGGGTCAATAGGCTTGCGCTCGTCTCTCCCGCACCCGTGACTGCCAGGGGCCAACAGGAGTTCAATCGACGTCTAGATCGGCGACTGCGGGATTCGTGGCTCGAGCGCGAGCGAGACGCTCTCGAAGTCTCTGACTTGAGGCATCGTGAGCCAAGCCAATACAGACAGCGCTCGTTCGAGCTGTCCATCAGTCCGTATTTGAGAGACCCCGATCGGGCCAAGGACGTGAAGCGATTCGTAGTGTCGAGCCGGGTCCGGGATGCTGTATGGCGCAGTCTGGCCCAGTACGATTTGACGGCCGAGTTGTCCAGGCTCGCTGTACCTTCACTTGTGATTCATGGTCGCTTCGATCCCATTCCGCTTTCATCGTCGGAGCGGATCGCGCACTTTTTGGCAGCCCAGCTAGAAGTCTTTGAGGAGTCGGCGCATCTGCCCTTTCTAGAGGAGTTCGCACGTTTCGTCGCGGTGCTAGACAGATTCCTGCCGAGAGACCAATAGTGAGTCGAATTGCGCCGTTCGAGCTTGCGTTTGCCGGGGTGGAAGCGCAATTCGAGAAGGTGCGAGAGGAGGCAGCATCGTCCCGGATCGACGTAACCGATCCAATGCTCTTTGTTTCTCTGCCTTCAGTTCAGCGGATCCTCAAGCAGATCGAGTCACCACAGCTACTTGCTGACAACCCAGCCGCTATCGGAGAATATCACATGCTGCTGTACCTGGGGTTCCGGTCCTGGGATGCTGGTAAGGTGGTCAGGGACGTTGCGCAACTCCCCGATTGCGTTACAGAGAGATTGTGCGCGGTCCCCAGTGATGCGTGCTACCTGCGGTTCCCCGAGCGGTGGTTCTGGGCACAGATCGATCAGCAGGCACCTCACGAGCCACTCGATGGAGTTTTCGTAGCCCAGTCTTCGGACCTACGGCAGCTCAACGCACTCGCCGTTCTCGGGATGCGCCCGGAACGAGGCGGTTTCAGTCAGATATCCGTGACGGCTGCTTTCGAGGACCTCCCTGCCGCCCGGCTTGTTTCTAGGACACCTCGATTCGCTCCAACGATGGCGGGTGGCGCGGCGGCGGGATTCAAATCGTTGGCGTCGCTGGGTGAGTTGCTTCTCCTGACCCAACTCGCGCTGGCTGAGATAGCGAGCTAGGTTCTTGCTGGTACTTCTTGACTGGTCAGAACTTCTGTGGCAACCAGGGACTCACAACCGTCAGTGAAGAGCGCAAAGGACAGGATCAGACCGATCATTGGGAGGCTCAAAAAGGCCTTCCCCGAAGCGCAGTGTTCGCTCAACCACAGGGACCCACTCCAGTTGCTGGTTGCAACGATTCTGAGCGCACAGTGCACCGATGAGCGAGTGAATATCGTTACGAAGACATTGTTTCGGGAATACGAGACTGCTCGCGACTACGCCGACGCGGACCCCAAGACCTTTGCCGAACAAATCAAGTCCACGGGTTTCTACCGCAACAAGACCAAATCCATCATCGAGATGGCCCAGACTCTGTTGGAGCGACATGACGGGCAAGTTCCTCAGACTATGGACCAGTTGATCGAACTGCCTGGCGTGGGGCGAAAGACGGCAAATGTCGTATTGGGCAACGCGTTCGGAATAGATGAAGGGATCGTCGTCGATACTCACGTCAAGCGGATCGCTAATAGGCTCAACCTGACCAGCAACGAGAATCCTGAGAAGATCGAACAGGACCTGGTGCAATTGGTGCCGAAATCCGACTGGACTCTGTTCCCCCACCTACTCATTCATCACGGTCGGACGATCTGCCAAGCACGGGTGCCCAAATGTGAGATCTGCACAATCAATCGTTTCTGCCCCTCCTCATCATGATCACAGGGCCCGCCAACACCCAACGAGCAAGCAGGGATGTAGCTCAATGAGATTCGACTTCGCCGTCGTGTGCGACTACGCACTCATCGACCAATACGGCAAGCTGAGTGTGCTTGGAATATTCCAGCACATCTGGGTAAGCCAGTTTCCCACAGTGCACCCCAGACTTCACCTGGTACTGAGACTCAAAGGATCCCGGACAGAGGTGGGCCAACACCAGGTGCAGATCCGACTGACCAACGAGGAAGGCAAGGAGATAATCAAGGGTGACGGGAACGTGAATTTCGCCGAGCCGCCTGCAGGTGTCCTGGAGGTGGAGGCAGGAGCGGTGCTGCTGTTCGATGTCCCGTTCGAGAGCGCCGGGCGATACCAGTTTGAGGTCGAAGTTGACCAGGATGTGAGGATTGAAGTCCCCATCACCGTTTCCCTCAGTCCCAAAGGCCCAACGGCACGAGCCCCTAGATTGAACTAGATACAGGTGAAGATCAACCACGTCGCAGCCCAGATCCTTCTCGAACTCAGGACACCGTGACAATGGTTTGCAGGACTCCGTGGCTACTCGCCTGCGCGGTCGTGTGCCTGGTAGGTCTGGTCTACGACTTCGCCGGCTATCCGTTACTCGATCCTGACGAGGGCCGCAACGCTGAGGTCGCCCGGGAGATGTCTGTCTCGGGCGATCTAGTGCTGCCCCGCCTCAATGCGGTTCCGTATCTCGACAAGCCGGTATTGTACTTTGCGGTCGGTGCAGTCGCCATGAAGGTGCTGGGACCCACTGTCTTCGCAGCGCGACTTCCCTCACTCCTGTTCACATTCGCCACCGTGCTCGTCCTGGCGTGGTTCGGACGGAGGCTGTTTGGCCCTGATGGTGCCTGGACTGCCGCCGTGGCGACCGCCGCAACACCGTTCGCCATCGCCTATGGCCGCACAGTCATTTTCGACAGTGCGCTAACCTTCTTCGTGGTCTTGGCACTGGTCGGTTTCTACCTGTCTGTCGAGAGCTTTGAGCGGCAGGTTGAGGCCGACAGGTCGAGTGGTCGGCAGCCGGGTGAGTGGTGGACCACGCTGGCCTGGGGAGCCATGGCACTCGGGGTTCTCACCAAAGGTCCGGTCGCGCTCGCAATCCCACTCATGGTCGCCGTACCGTTCGCCATTTGGCGACGAGCCTGGCGGGCGCTGGCAGATCCCCTCAGCATCCTGCTGTTCGTGGCTGTCATTACCCCCTGGGTGCTGGCGATGTCACGCGAGATACCCGATTTCCTCCACTACGCCCTGGTGACCGAGACAGCACGACGCCTCACCACCGACGAATTACAGCGGCGTGGACCCCTATGGTATTTCGCTGCAGTCTTTCCTGCCGCAGCGCTGCCGTGGACGTTGATAGTAATTGGAGCGTGGCGAACCATCCGGCAGCAGCGTGACCGTTACGGCAACCTCGATGGTCGGATTGCCTATCTGTTGCTCTGGATTGCCGTACCATTACTGTTCTTCTCAATTTCACAATCGAAGCGGCCTCAATATGTGTTACCGCTCGTCCCGGCCATCGGACTCCTCGTGGCCGCAGCGTGGAGAGGGCATCCTCACAGTTACCCAGGCGCCCGCGTCGCTGCAGCTGGCCTTGCAGCTCTGGGAGCGTTCTTGATCGGTGCATCCGGGGCGATCGGGAACTTGGTGCATGCCAGCAATGCCGTTGCCCAGACCATCCCGCTTACGGCTATGGTCTTGGGTGCTGTCTGCATCATAGCAGCCGTTTGGTCCTGGGTCGGCCGGCGGCACCGCGGAATACTGTTGCTCGCGCTTGCGGTGCCAGTATCCGTAGTCCCTGTCGTAGGCTCGCGGCTCATGGATGCCGTTGGCCGTGAACGATCCGCGCTGGAGGTAGCACGCGCCCTTCAACAGATCGGAGACTCCGGCACCCAGGTCGTGGCCGCCGCGACGTTCCCGCTATCATTGCCGTTCTACCTGCGACGGACGGTGATCCTCTCTACAGCTGATGGATCAGAGCTCACCAGCAACTACGTCATTCGGCATTTTGATACCTGGTCTCCACGGAGTGCCACGATTCGGCCTCCCGACTACTGGCGTGAGGCCCTGATAGCCTGCACCCGGCCCACAGCCTTCGTGGTTCGCAGCGATGACGAGGAGAAGCGCACCGTCCTCGGGGCTCAGCTCGATCTGTTGCTGGATACGGGGAAGTACGCCGCATATGGCCCTTGTGGGATGACCAATTTGGCGGACGCGGTTAGATAGGGCATGTGCGGAATCTACGGAATGGTATCCTTGGGCACCTCGGCTCCAAAGCGACCCGGGTGGCTCGAATCCATGGGTCGAATGCTGCGGCACCGTGGCCCCGACGGCCACGGCACAGAGGCGGTTGAGACCGCGGTTTTCGGGGCGGAGCGTTTGCGCGTCATCGACCCCAGTCCCGCTGGCGATCAGCCGTTCACAGATCCTTCCGGGCAGATCTTGCTCGTGCTGAATGGAGCCATCTACAACGCGCCGGACCTACGTGCCCGTTACGCGACTTTCCCTTTCCGGTCGAGGTCCGACGTCGAGACCGTGCTTCCACTGTACCTGGACCGCGGGTGCGCCGGCATCGAGGAATTGGACGGGATGTTTGCTCTGGCGATTTACGATGGACGGAAGCAGGAATTGATCCTGGGGCGAGACCGCGCAGGGGAGAAACCACTCTTCTACCGTTCATTCCAGAACGAAGTTTGGTTCGCTTCGGAAGTCCAAGCTTTGCTTGACGCTACTACCTGCCACCACACGCTGGACACTGCTGCGATCGGTGAATTCCTCGTTCTGGGATATGTGCCGGAGCCGCGAACGATGTTCGCGGACATTAGGAAGGTGGAGGCCGGTACTCTCAAGGTGATGAGTCCTCGCGGGCAGAGTACCAAGGAGTACTGGAACCCGGACAGCGAGACACATGACAAAAAGTACCCGTCCCAGCCAATCGATGACCTCGAGTCTTTGCTGACACGATCGGTAGCCAAGCAACTTACTGCGGACGTGCCCATCGGCATCTTCACTAGTGGCGGGGTCGATTCGTCCCTGCTGGCTGCGCTGGCCGTGCACCTTGTGGGGCCGGAGCGGGTTCGCACCTTTAGCGTTGGCTTTGCGGACCGGGCATACGACGAGAGCCGGCACGCGCAAGCGGTGGCTAGATACCTCGGTACTCGACACGAGTCGGTACGGACTGACGAAAGGTCTCTCTCCGAGTCGCTGCGCACCGTGGTCGATCGGATCGCAGAGCCAATCGCCGATCCAGCCGTGCTACCTACCTACCTACTGGCCCGTACAGCGCGTGATCATGTCACAGTAGCCTTGAGCGGTGAGGGGGCCGACGAGCTGTTCGGTGGGTACCCAACCTACCTGGGACACAGAGTGGCAGCGTGGTACACCAAATCACCTGGTTGGCTCCGTGGATCGCTGCGCCAGATGGTCGAGACGCTGCCCGTATGTCACCGCAGGAAGGTATCGCTCGAGTACCTGCTCAAGAGGTTCGCGACAGCCGTGGAGGAACCGGTGTACCAGCGGCATCTTAGTTGGTTTGGCACCGGGCTTGGAGTGGCACTGACCGCCGAATGCCGGGCGAGCCTCGAAGAGACATTGCCGCGGTTCCCGAGCGGCGGTGACGATGTCGAGCGGGCCACCTTGTTCGACTACCGCACCTACCTGCGTGACAACCTGTTGACCAAGGTGGACAGAGCCACCATGCTTTCTTCCTTGGAGGCCCGGGCACCCTACCTTGACACTGATGTGACGCGGTTTGCTCTGGCGCTGGATTCGTCACTGAAGGTGCGAGGGAGCACCACCAAATGGCTCCTAAAGAACGTCGCCCGGCGCTGGCTGCCGCGGACCGTCGCCAACCGGAGGAAGGGTGGCCTCAGCGTCCCTATCGCGCAGTGGTTGAACGGGGGATTACGTGAGGACGTCGACCGGTTGCTCCCAACGGCGCGGCTCGAACATCTAGATCTGATACAACCTGCTGTAATACAGCAACTTGTGAGAGAGCATCGGACCGGCCGGGCCAATCATGGTCGGGCTATATGGACACTACTGATGCTCGCGTACTGGAAAGAACGTTGGGCCGCGGAGGGCTAGAGGAACATGATGAGCCGTGAAGAAGCACTCGCGTTGATGCACGAATACACACCCTCGGACGCCCTGCGCAAGCATATGTACGGGGTCGAAGCAGCGATGCGCGCCTACGCGCTTAGGCGTGGCGAAGATGAGGATGCGTGGGGCTTAGTCGGCCTATTGCATGATTTCGACTATGAGCGCTATCCCAATCACGAGCACTCATCCACCGAGGGGCATCCGTCGTTCGGAGTCAGTGTGCTCAGGGAACGTGGCCTTCCTGAGGTTCTGTGTGAGGCCATAATGGGCCACGCGAGCTACACTGGGGTGCCGCGCACCTCACTCGTGGCCAAGACTCTCTTCGCTGTGGATGAGCTATGTGGCTTCCTGGTAGCCTGCGCTCTCGTCAGGCCCTCTAAGAGTCTGTCTGACCTAACAGTCAAGAGCGTCAAGAAGAAACTGAAGGACAAGGCCTTCGCCCGAGCAGTGAGCAGGGAAGAGGTGTATAAGGGTGCCGAAGAACTGGAAATCCCCTTCGAAGACCACGTCCAGTTCACGATCGAGGCCCTGAGGCCAGTGGAACAGGAACTTGGCCTGGGCCAGGGGTGAAGGAACCTCGACCCCCCAAGGAGTCAGGGCATCCCCCCCACCTCAACGCCAATCAGCCCAAGCGCGTAATAGAGGTATGGAGGACGCTGAGCTAGCTGCTCTCGCCCACGCGGGCGATCGAGAAGCGTTCGGCGAGCTGGTGCGGAGGTTTGCCGGCCAGGCGCGGCGCGTAGCCCGAGCAGTGCTCGGCAGCGACGCTGACGCCGACGACGCAGCACAGGACGCATTTCTGGCCGCGCTGAAAAGCCTCGGACGGTACGATCCGACCAGGCCCTTCGGCCCCTGGCTCATGCGGATCGTGGCAAACGCGGCGACCGATCGGCGGCGGCGCCAGAAGGTGCGAGCGGCCGTGCAGATTTCGCCTCAGACACCGTCTACTGAGGCACGGCCCGATCAAGTAGCACTGCGACTGGAGTTCCACAGCGCCTTGAAGACAGCACTCCGGTCGCTGCCGGAGCGACGCAGGATAGCGGTGGTCTTGTTTGATGTAGAGGGATACTCGCATCAGGAGATCGCGGAGGTACTGAACGTTCCTGTGGGAACGGTACGATCAGATGTCTTTCACGCCCGGCGGGCGCTGCGTGCAGCCCTGGCCCAGTGGAAGAATCCGAAGGAGGAAATCGTATGAGGGGATCGCCGTTCGATCATCGACAAGACAGGGAGCTAGGAGAGACTCTGAGGGCGGTTCTGTCAGCAGAAGACGACACGAGTTTTGTGGAACGGGTGCTGGCCCGTGCAGGGGAACTTCGGCACAACGTCTATGGAGTTGAGTGGTGGGAAGTGCTGAGTGCTTGGGCCCGTCCCGGGTTGGTGGCGGCGGCAGTTGGGTTGATTGCGGGCATAACATTTTGGTTCAGCGGGATGTCTGGAAGTACAGAGAGCATGGTTGCCCTGGGAGATCCGTTGCTACCTGCGGGCGAAAGTGGACTCCCGTCCGCACTCTTTGCTGCCAGCCAACCACCGGATCTGAACGAAGTCCTGGCACTGGTAATGGGTAACTAGCGGTGCCGCTACGTGAGATCTGCCTTGCCTGATCGCTGAAGACTGGGCATGAGAAAGCAGCGACCACGTGGGAGGCAGCAAAGGCGGTGACTTGGATGATGGATCCATCGAGACTATGGGCGGCGACTCTGCTCCTTGCAGTATTCGCGGCAGGAGCGGTTTTCGGCGGCGTTGCTTCGCGGGCTTGGGGGATTGGAGACCCCGCTCCCGAGGTGCGACGCCGCGACCGCACCGAGTCTACTAGGCGACCTAACTACGCTGAACGGCTCGAGATAGAACTCAGTCTCACAACGGAGCAGCGTGCAGAGGTCGACTCCATCCTGCAGCGGCAGCAGTCTGAGATGCAGGTGTTGTGGTCGGAGATGCGTCCGCAATTCGACGCGCTTCGTGACGGGGTTCGTGACCAGATTATGGCGATTCTCTACGAGGATCAACAGGCGAAATACCGCGAGCTGATGGCTCGCAGCGATCGCTGGGGAGACAGGGAACGTGGAACAACGAATCACAGATAGAGGCCTAATACTGGCGCTGCTTGCTTCGGTTGCAGCGACATCGCTGCTCGCCCAGACCCAAGCCGTCACATTGGAGCAGGCGGTTCAACTCGCGCTCGACGCTCAGCCAGCGATGGTGCAAGCCCGCGGACAGGTCGAGTCGGCGGACGCGACCAAGCTTTCGTGGTACGGCAGCTGGCTACCGACACTCTCGGCAAGCTCCTCGGCCAGCACCAACTCCAGCACGCGCTGGAGTAACGAAACGCAAACGACTATCACTGGCTCCTCCCAGTCGTATTCTGGTGGTATCTCGATGTCACTGACGCTATTCGACGGTTTGAGCCGGCTCGCCGAAGGGCGCGCTGCCAACGCCGACATCGAAAGCGCGGATGCGTCGTTGGTGAACCAAACGTTCCAGACGATGCTTCAGACCAAGCAGGCCTTTTTCAGCGCTGTGTCTGCAGAGGAGCTGGTGCGAATCTCGGATACGCGAATCGAACGGGCAACTGAGCAGCTCAACATAGCAAAGGAGAAGCTTGCGGCGGGCACTGCAACTCGATCCGACACACTACGTTCTTTCGTCGAGGTCGCGAACGCGCGGTTGCAGCGTCTGAACGCTGTCACTCAGCTGGCGATGGCGGAGGCAAACCTTGCACGGCTCATAGGAGCTGACGGTTCGGTGCGAGCCGTGCGCGAAGATCGCCTTTTCGAGTTGGTCGACCTCGATACTGCAGCATTGAGAGAAGATGCATTGGTCCGGTCGCCTACGATCCTGGCAGCCGAAGCGGCGGTGAAGTCAGCGAGAGCACAGTTTGGCACCATTTACTCGCAGTATCTGCCGCGGGCCTCGATGTCATATTCCAGGTCTTGGTCTGGCAACCAGTGGCTCACGCTCAACCCGAGTTGGTCGGTCAGACTCGGCTTTTCCTGGACGATCTTCAACGGCTTCAGCCGTGAGTTGACGCGGACGCAGAGGATAATAAGCCTGGATAACGCACGGGCCCAGGCAGCAGACACGTACCGCCAAGCCAACGCCCAATTGACCCAGTATCTCGCTGCTCTGGCAGCGGCACGCACCAGTCTCGAGATTGCACAAGCCAATCAGGCCGCGTCTGAAGAGGATCTTCGGGTACAGAGAGAGCGCTATCGTGTAGGTGCCGCGACGATCGTGGACGTGCTCGCATCCCAGGTGAACCTCGACCAGGCTGAGGTCGACATCGTTCAGGCATCCCTGGATTATCTCGTGGCGAAAGCGCAGATCGAGGCGCTAGTGGGGAGAGAACTATGAGCAGCATCAAGCACATCGATTTTCATACCGGTGACATACCAACCCCGGACGTCATCATCCTGGCGCACAAGCTGACACGAGACTACGTGCTGGGCGCTGAGGTGGTCCACGCTCTGAGAGCTGTGAATCTCCAGATTCGGCGCAACGAGTTCACAGCGATCATGGGCCCGTCCGGATCGGGTAAGTCCACTCTGATGAACCTCCTCGGGTGCCTCGACACTCCAACGGCGGGGGAATACTGGCTCAACTCACAGAAAGTGAGTGAGCTGGAGGATGACGAGTTGGCCCGAATCCGTAACAAGGAGATCGGTTTCGTCTTTCAAACTTTCAATCTCCTACCTCGTGCCACGGCACTACACAACGTCGAGCTGCCGCTCATCTATGCGGGGGTCTCAGCGAAAACGCGCCGGGAGCGCGCGGCAGAAGCGCTCGGCAAAGTCGGTCTTGGTGACCGGATGGCGCACCGTCCCAGCGAGATCTCTGGTGGGGAGCGGCAGCGCGTGGCCATCGCCAGGGCCCTGGTGAATGACCCGAGCATCTTGCTGGCAGACGAACCTACAGGCAACCTGGATAGTCATACCAGCGCCGAGATCATGGAAGTAATGGAGAAGCTACACGATACTGGGCAGACAATCGTGCTCATCACGCACGAGCGCGACATCGCTGCCCACGCGAGCCGCCAGATCCACCTATTGGACGGCATGATTGAACAGGACGTGATAACCGAGAGAACAGCATGAAGCGCATGGGAATTGTAGCCGTCCTACTGGCGGCCATCGCAGTAGTTGCCTTCGTCGTGCTCCGCAACGGCGAGGAGACCCTGGCACCGGTCTATCAGAAGGTACCGGTCACCTCCCGCAACATCGTTGTATCCGCAAGCGCCGCGGGATCGATAGAACCTATCACCACGGTCGAGGTCAAGTCGAAGGCCTCAGGAGAGCTCTACGAGGTCAGGGCCGAGACGGGTGACGTGGTGAGAGCAGGGACGATTCTGATTAGGGTTGACCCACGTATTCCCCAGAACACGCTGCGTCAGGCGGAGGCAGACCTGGAACTGGCTCAGGCTCAGTTAGACAACGCGATGTCGCAGCTCAGACGCTCCGAGGAGCTGTTTGGGACGCAGTCGATAACGGAACAGGAATACGACACGGCGAAACTCTCCGTCGCGAGTGCCAGGGCCCAGCTGGTGCGTGCCGAGCGCTCTCTGGAGGACGCCCGCATTGCGGCGGAAGATACTGAGGTGAAGGCACCGATCACCGGCGTGATCATTCAGAAGAACGTCGAAGTCGGGTCGGTCATCTCCTCTGCTACCGGCAACGTGAGTGGGGGGACGGTGCTGATGCAGATGGCCAACCTGGACACGGTGCAGGTCCGCGCGCTCGTTGATGAGACCGACATTGGGAAGATCCAGCCGGGGATGGATGTCACCATCCAAGTGGACGCCTTTAGGAACCGCCCGTTCACCGGCCAGGTCTTGAAGATCGAGCCCCTGGCCACGGTAACGCAGAACGTCACCATGTTCCCGGTGCTAGTCCGCATTCCGAATCCGGAGAGCCTGCTCAAGCCGGGCATGAACACCGAAGTTGAGGTTCACGTTGGCTCCCGTGAGGGGGTGATGGCCATCCCCAACGCCGCTTTGAGAACGCAGGACGACGTATACTCAGCCGGCGCAGTTCTCGGACTGAGTCCAGAGACGGTGCAGGAGCAGCTGGCAGCTGCCCGACGGGCTGCTAGTGGTGGCAATCAGCAGGTACCAGGGGAGGGCGTAGATGATGGCACGGTGATGTGGCGTGGAACTCCCGTCAAGCTTCCGGAAGGTCTGTCGGCTGATGAGGTCCAGTCGGTTCTCGCGAAGGTCGAGAGTGCGAGCGACATGCGCTCGGTCTTTCAATCTCTCAGCGTCAGGGAACGGACGATAATGCGCCAGATGAGCGAGGCGGCTGGCGGCGGTATGCGACCAGGTGGCGGAATGGGAGGCGGGCAGCAGAGGAGCACCAGCTCCGCCAACGCCGCACTACTCGGCGGAGACTACATCGTCTTCGTGATGCGGAACGGAGCGCCTACCGCGGTGCCAGTAAAGACCGGCCTCACCGATCTCGACTACTCTGAAGTCGAGTCAGGCCTGACAGCCGCCGACACAGTACTTATTCTGCCCAGCGCGAGTTTGCTAGCTAGCCAGCAGGAGATGCAGGAGCGGATGGCGCGCATGACTAGCGGCGTTCCAGGAGCGCCGGGCGGCGGACCGCGTCGGTAACCGATAACCTGTAGCCAAACGCTACGGAGGAAGGAAACTCATGCTCTTTGGCGAGATCATCGGGGTTGCGTTGGGCGCGATCCGGGCTAACAAGCTCCGCTCATTCCTCACGATGCTGGGTATCGTGATCGGCGTCGGCGCAGTCATTACGATGGTAGCTCTCGGATCCGGCGCGCAGAAGGACGTGCAGGACCGCATACAAGCGCTCGGCACAAACCTCTTACAGGTGACTGCGGGCCAGTCGTTCCATCGCGGAGTGGCCAGCGCCGAACGGGTGAGTCTGACGACGGACGACTACGAGGCGCTCAAGCGGGATGCCGGTGCACTGAAAGCTGTGGTACCGGAGATCAGACGCGGTCAGCAGGTCGAGTACGGTAACCGCAACATCAACGTGACCGTCACCGGAACCGTACCGGACTACTTGCCCGTGAACAACTACGAGATCGAATACGGTCGCATGTTCACGACCGGTGACGTTAGTTCGCGCAAGCGGGTGGCGGTGATCGGCCACCAGGTGCCAGAGAATCTCGAGGCAAACGGAGCTGCCATGATCGGCCAGCAACTGCTGATACGTGGCATTCCGTTCGAGGTGGTTGGAGTGTTGGCAGAGAAGGGCTCCACGGGTGGGTGGGACAATCCCGACGAGAACATCCTCATACCGCTCACGACGGCTCAGCACCGCATCTTCGGCAGCGACCGAGTGAACTCGATCAACGTTCAGGTGGCCCATCCCGACTCGATGACCATCGCCATGATCGAGATCGAACGCGTGTTGCGACGTGAGCACGGGATCGCACCTGGGAGAGACAACGATTTCAGTATCCGGAATCGTAGAGAGATGCTCGCGACATTCGAGGAGACTACTCAGACGTTCACCTTCCTGTTGGGAGGCATCGCGGCGGTGAGCCTGCTAGTGGGCGGTATCGGGATCATGAACATCATGCTCGTGTCGGTGACCGAGCGCACGCGGGAAATCGGAGTGCGCAAGGCTCTGGGTGCTACCCGGCAGAACATCATGTTGCAGTTCCTCGTGGAAGCGCTGGTTCTGTGCATGATGGGTGGCATCGTCGGGATCTTGTTGGGAACCGGTGGCGCAGTCGCGCTGTCAAAGCTCGCTAACTGGAACACATTCGTGTCGCCACAGGCCATTATGGTGGCATTCGCTTTCAGTGCCATCGTCGGGGTCTTCTTTGGCCTGTGGCCGGCGCGCCGGGCATCGGCGCTGGACCCGATCGAGGCGCTAAGATACGAATAGTCAACAACTATCGGCTGTCAGCCGTCATCCGGCACCTGCCAGTCAAACCAGTAGGGGAGCGACAGCAGATGAAAGGGAGATGTTCATGAGGAAGATCATCACGCTGGTGACAGGAGCGTTGCTAACTCTGGCTGTCGCCGTTCCAGCCTGGGCTCAGGACGTTGACGTCACCGGTACGTGGGAACTCACCAGCGAGAGTCCACGGGGGACTCAGACCTCCACGATCACCTTCGAGCAAGAAGGCCCTGCGTTGAGCGGGACGATCGAGACGCGGATGGGCTCAATGCCGTTCGAGGGCGGATCAGTGGAAGGGAACACGATCACCTTCGAGATCGTGCGCTCCATGGGCGAGCGCACCATGGAGATGGCTTTAATTGTTCAAGTCGCAGGCGATACCATTACTGGAACCATGACGACGCCACGTGGCGAGACGCCGTGGACCGCGAAGCGAGTCGACTAGCCGTTCGCACTCCAGGCTACTCCGTAGACACCCCACATCGGCCCCGATTGACGCGGGGCCGATTGTTGTTAGCACGAGGCCGAACTTTGCGCAATCGGACTATCTGAGACATGTTTACGCGCTAATGACCACAAAACGCTCCGCGCCTGGCCACGCGGCGATTTGCACTGTCCGCGTACCGGCTTCAACATCCAACCTGGGAGCCGGCTTCGACTGCCTCGGCCTGGCCTTGGACCTATGGCTCCAAGCAAGCGTGAAGAATGGTAGCGGCACTCCTGTCTATACCGGCACCCTTGAGCACCTCAGCTCCGAAGAGGACTTCTTGTTCAGGACAATCGCTGGTCTGCTGCCCACCGGGACACACCTCGAGGTAGACTCCACCATCCCTGTGAGTCGCGGACTCGGATCATCAGCAGCGGCACGCGTCGCTGGACAAGTGCTGAAGAGGCTCATTGCTAAGGCACCCCTCCACCGCAAGGAGGTGTATGTCCGAGCCCGGGATCTGGAAGGGCATCCCGACAATGCCGGCCCCGCGGTGTATGGGGGGTTGGTTCTCGCTGCAGCTCGACCAACCGTGCTGCAACTGCACGAGACCCTCGGAGTCGCATTGGCAATTCCAGCACAGCCCATCAGTACAGAGCAGGCACGAACGATACTGCCACCTCAACTGCCGCGTGAGGAGGCAATCGCTCAGGCCTCCAGGGCAGCGGCTCTTCTACTCGGCCTCACTCGCGGTGATCCGGAGCTGATCCGGCACGGGATGTCTGACGTCATTGCCACACCGCACAGAGCGCGACTCATTGTCGGCTTTGCCGATGCAGTTGGTGCCGGTGAGCAGGCTGGTGCCTACGGCGTTGCCATCTCAGGATCCGGATCGGGCATCGTCGCGATTACGGAAAAGCGCCTGTCGTTTCGGGTTGCGGGTGCGATGGCAACCGCATTGACGCGGTCTGGGAATACCGCAGAAGGAGCCGCACCAGAAGTTGTAGAGGGGGGATTCCGAGTAGCAGCGGGCGATGAGGGGCCGCCTGGCTCTCCCTAGTCAGTGCTCACTGCCCCCCGCACCACGCTTGTTATCACCAAACCACACCAGCCACTTCTCGATCTGTCTTGCATGCAGCGAGCAATGGACGTAGTGAAACCGCACCCACTCCGGAAGATTGAGGTCCCCGATCACCGGATGATTCAAGAACGTCTCGAGCTGCTTCTTTTCGGGCCACTGCTCGACCAGCTGACGTGTTCGCTCCACCGCCATTCTGAATCGTGCCGCGGCTAGCTCAGCGTCTGGATCATCGCTTGGCCTTGAAACGTCCGGAGCTCGCATCCCCTTGGGGAATTCACCTGCTCCCAGAAGTGTGTGCCGCATGACAGACTGAGCTGGAGTAGCGTTTCGCTCCATGCCACCCTCGCCCGCAAGCTGCTCGAACTCCTCGGCCACTATGTCCATCGTGATCGCCAGGTGCTCGACTATCTGTGCCAGGCTCCACTTGCCCTCGGGCGCCCACCTCCAGTCCCCACTGTCGATACCGTGGATCGAGTTGAACACGATTGGCTCGAGCCGAGACAGCTGATGTGTGACCTTCACTGCCCCACCAGGGCAATGCACTCAATCTCAACTTGCGCTCCCAACGCTAATCCACTCCCCGCGACAGTGGAGCGGGCGGGTGGCTCCTCCTGGAAGTACGACGCGTAGACTTCATTCATAGCGGCATAGTCGTTTATGTCCTGCAAGAACACCGTGCACTTGACAACACGATCCAACGAGCTGCCCGCATAATCGAGAACTTGCTTGATGTTCTCCAAGGTCTGCTTTGTCTCGGCCGCCACGCCACCTGGAGCAAGTTCACGGGTACCAGGTATCGCACCGACCTGCCCGGAAAGATAGATCATGTTACCGACGCGGACGGCACTGGAGAACGGCAAGCCCTCGAGAGAACCGGGCATCTGAATTGTCTCTTTCTCCTGCGCTACGAGCGTGGCTGGCAGGAGTAGCCAACACAGTGAGAGCAGTGTGCCCACCCGCATAGTTCGACCTCCTACGCGCTTGAATGGCGAGTGTTGTCCGTCACCCTGAATTGAACTCTCTTATCGAACCTCTGACGTGATCCGTGGTAAACGGTCCGGTGGTTACTAATATACCACTGGTTCAACTTAACCCTTTAGGGTATCGTGGAGCCTCAGCCACCCGGAGTTCTGTGCCCGAGGATCGCTCGTGTCCCGGACATTCGAGCACGGGTAGCGTCGGGTACTTGGGGTATTGCGCGTCTTCTCTTGATCTAGAACAGAGCCAGAAGACTGACCCGCTCTTGCTGGACACCACTTGCGTGTATGCGCAGGTTGCGCACAGCCCAACCGATATGTCGTGATCACCCATTACAGATCCAAAGCTGGTGTCGCGCCTCGTCGCACGCAACGTTAGATTCTGCCGACTATGGCCAACATGACTTGTACACGCTGCGGAAAATCAGGAGAACAGCTCGCTCACCCCCCACTTCCCACCGAGCTGGGTGACCGAATTTACGACTCGATCTGTCAGGAGTGCTGGACAGAATGGCTCGGACAGCAGACGGCGATAATCAACCACTACGGCCTCAACCTGCGTGATCCTCAGGCCCGCGAGTTTCTCACACAGCAAACTGAAGGATTCCTTTTCTCACCCGGGCCGTCGCCTGGATCCACCAACGACACCTAACTAGGGTCCATCTGGTAGCTGGAGACTCCTCGCCCTTCTTGCAGACCGCTCCGGAGGTATTGGTACAGTGCGAGAATACCATCACGTCGGCATCCCTACTGACGTTGAACGAGACGGTGAGACTTACCTAGAGCAGTTCAAGGTGTTCGTCTCCGGTTACGACACGAGCCCCTACGGCGTCGAATGGATGCGGTTCGAGCCCGATTGCCCGCTACCAGATCTTGTCAAACAGGTTCCCCACGTCGCCTTCAAGGTCGACGACCTCGAGGCGGAACTCCGGGGAAAGGATGTGTTGATCGAGCCAAACAGCCCGTCGGAGGGTGTCCGCGTCGCCTTCATCGTTGAGAACGGAGCGCCGATTGAATTCTTGGAGTTCGTCGACGTGTGATGTCGTTGTAGCGACTCAGAGACCGTGCTCCCGTTGCCGCACAATCGAAGCCGCGGGCAATTGACCCGGGGCCCGCGAGAGCACACCGCCGCGACTGTGTTGGTCGCACGCATACCTGTTTCAGGTCCTCAGGTTTTCGATGTCCGTGGCGGCTTGCTCCAGGATTTTCACCAATTCCTCGATCTTCCCTTCCGCGTCCCGCAATCTCCAAGTAGTCCGGTATACCTGGCCCACGAGCTTGCCAACTTGCCTGGTAACCTCCGGCATCGGATCGGTGAGCAGACTGTCGATCATCTCCTCGACGCGGTCGAAAATGTCTTCAACCGTGCCTTTGTGTTCTTCCAGGAACTCAAGCCCGGAGTCAGTGATCGAGTAGACCTTCTTTCCCTCGACCTCCTCACCCTTCACCAGTCCTTCGTCCTCCAGCCACTGCAGTGTCGGATAGACAGTGCCCGGAGATGGTTTGTAGCACCCTCGGGTGTGCTCCTCCAATTCCTTCATCACTTCGTATCCGTGCATCGGCTTGTCCTTCAGCAGCCGGAGAATGACATACTTCATGTCCCCAGGCTCGAACCACTGCCTGCGCCGCCGTCCAGACCTTCGCTTCCCACCACCCATCCACCACTCCCATGGTCCAGACCCGAAGAACCAGTCGCGGTCTCGCATGCTAACCTCCACGATAGCTCAAGATAGCTCGTTACGATATTACTGCCGATATATCTTATAACGTGGACATAAACTTGTCAATACGTCAACCCCCAAGAAAAGCGAGGAGTGACCTGGTTGCAGGCACAGGCTTGAGATGCCGCTTTTCCGCTGTCTTAGGCGGTGGTCACCCTCCCAAGCTCAGTGGCCACTCAGATCCGCCGTAGAACGCGATGAACAGACCAGCCCCAGCCAGTGCCAGCACTTTGAAGAAATGAGCCATCTCGTCCTGCCGCTTGCTGGGATCATCCACTGTCCAGAAGGGATGGAGCGCCCAACCGGCCGGAAACAGAACGAGAAAAACGAGTCCTGCACCGATGAACCTGTGCCAGCCCAGCAGAATGAAGACGCCACCAACGAGCAGCATGAGGCCGGTCACCACGGACACCGGTTTGGGTCCCGGTACACCTTTGCTCTGAATGTACGCGGGCACGTCTGCACCGAAGAGATGTCGCAACCCGAATACGATGCAGAACAGCGAGAACAAGACTCTCGCAACTATATGCATCCAAGGATACACCACGTAGAACGAGTCAGGCATTTGGACTCCCGACGGATTTTGTATTATGCCGCATCGATTGATCGACCCCATCATGGGCCACGGAGTCCGGGTTGGCAAGTTCACGAGGAATCGGGATAGGGGCTAGCCGGTGATCCCGGCTAGTCCCCTCCCACACCACCGGACATGCGGGTCCGCATCCGGCGGTTCAGTGAGTTGAGGTTTGTGCAGCCAGCCGAGGCACTCCGAGCCGCTCGAAGTAAGTCCCCGGCAGAGCCGTGTGCATCGCGCCGAGAGCCGCCGCGTACCACCAGCGTCGGGCATGTCCGGCTCCCTTTTGCGCCAGCCACTCAGGAAGTCCCCGAGCGCGTAGTTCGCGCAGAGTTGCACGGCCACGCTTCCACTGTTTCAGCTGCATAGCTCTCAGACGACGGTGGATCCACCCTTCGAGGTCCGCGAAGATCTCCGGTGTGTCCGCCAGCTTGAAGTATTCCCTCCAGCCGCGCAGGTACGCTCCCAGTTCTCTCGCAACCTGTTCCGTACTCCGCCCGCCGTTCCGGCGCGTAATGCTCCGGACGCGCTGCTTCATCTCTCCAAGGGCTTTGGCTGCGACCCGGAGTTTAACCACCCGTCCCTTGGCCACCCAGAAGCTGTAGCCCAGGAACTTCCGGTCCCACACCCGCGCCACCGCACTCTTCTCCTCGTTGACCCGCAGCCGGAGTTTCGCATACTTCTCCCGCAAGGCGGCTAGCACCCGCTCACCTGCTCGCCTCGACCGCATGTACACATTACAGTCATCGGCGTAGCGCACGAAGCAGTGCCCGCGTCGCTCCAGCTCCTTGTCAACTTCGTCGAGAAGCACGTTGGCCAACAACGGCGAGAGTGGCCCGCCTTGCGGCGTGCCCTCATGCCGCTCCACCACCACACCGTCGGCCATGATACCGGCCTCCAGATAGCGGCGGATAATCCGAAGCACCCGCCGATCCCCAATCCGATTCTGTAGCTTGCCCATGAGCACATCGTGGTTCACGCGGTCGAAAAACCTCTCGAGGTCCACGTCCACCACCCAGCGTCTCCCGTCCTGGACATACTGTTGTGCCTCACGCACAGCATCGTGCGCTCGGCGTCCCGGCCGAAATCCGTGGCTGTGCTCCGAGAACGTCGGATCAAACATCGGCTGCAGCACCTGCAACAGCAGCTGCTGGACGAAACGGTCGAGCACCGTCGGAATACCTAAATGCCGCATCCCGCCACCGCTCTTGGGAATCAGCTGTTGCTTCACCGCACTGGGCCGGTAGCTCCCCGCAAGCAGCTGCCCACGGATCGCTTGCCAATGCTCACTCAAGTGCCGCTCCAACTCCTCCACCGTCATGCCGTCTATACCCGGACTGCCCTTGTTACGCCGCACCAGTTGACTGGACTTCTGGTGCATGGCCTTCCCACGGCTCACGGACGACTCGCTCTCCTCTCTGTTCAGCCCTTCGCCACATACCGCTGCACTGCGCGGACATGACTACTTCGGCCTCTGCTGACTTCTCGCTCCGGTGCGGCACCGTCGCCCTTTCAAGCGCAAAGCGAGATCTCCCCAGGTAAGAACCATGACCTTCTCCGCACAGCCGCCGGATTTACACAGCCTGAGCCTTGGTCGTGAGAGCTTCGCGGTTTGCTGCCCGCTCGCCCTGCTCGACAGTGCCTCCTATCCGGTTCCTCTTCGTCGACTCACGGATTCGCTACCCGCTTCTTTCAGCGGTCCCCTCACGGTCGCCGCCTTGCGGTTCACTTGGGTCGCTACGACCAGCTCCCCGAGGGACTCTCACCCCCAAGCCATCATTCATGCTGGGCACACA
>JBDHKN010000005.1:0-162069 GCA_039586365.1 Gemmatimonadota bacterium
GGCCCCAGCCCGTAGATCCGCTAGAAATCGGCGGATTCCATCGTGGTATTCACTGGGCGGTTTCTTTGACATGCGAGCTACCCCTGCAAATGGTGCCACTCAACCAGTCAACCCGATCGTGCCTGCCTCACCGCAAAAGGGGAGCAACGCCACGAATCCAGCTCATAAACTACGACTGCTACCGACGTCCTGCTAGCGGGGGATGTCATGAAGCAGCCAGTAGCCATCAGCCGCCAGCTCCCGGTCTCAGCTCTCTGCTCCCGCCGACATGCAGAATGCCTTTTTCCACCACCAGATCATTGAACTCCGCAATATCCTGTTCCCGCAACACCCGCATCTGGGACTGTGCGTCCCGCAATAACCCCTGCAGCCGCTCGTGCACCTCAAGTTGCTGTGTGGTCGGCACGAAATCCGACCCACCGATATATCCAGCCAGGCTAGTGATCTTCGCATAGAGCTGCCGCGGCCAGCGCAGACGATCTTGACCAGCCATTCCTCCCGACATTCTGAGATCTGTGAGGGTCATTTCGAAGTCGATCAGCTTCTGGTCGATTTCCTTCGCCGCAGCACGGACATCGTCACTGCCTTCCATGTCTCTCAGCCGCTCGCTCAGGCGCATGACCTGGTCCCGCACCGATTCGGCTTCGTTGATGAGATCCACGACGGCGTTTGCCTCGTCACGCAACTCGAGCAGGACTGTCAGCTGAGTGCGGATGTCGGCTGCCGAGCCGGTGGAACTGGGATCCTTCAGTACCACGAGAGGCTGGGTGAATTCCTCGTCGCCCACAATGAGCCGCACTACGTACTCACCCGGAGGAGCCAACGGTGCCACACGTCCTGTCTCACCGGCGGGTCGCCAACCGTCGTCACCGATGGGTACGTGGGAGTGCTCCAACACTTTCGTACGCATCTTCGGTGTCTCGGAGGCTTCATAGCGCAGATCCCAGTGGACTCGGTTCAGGCCAGGTTCACTTGGCACGGAATTGAGACTCTGCACCTCCTCACCGCTCTCGTCCAGGATGCTCAGTTCAACTCCGCCCTCAGGCTTTCCCTTCAGATAGTAGTGAATGGACGCGCCATACTCCGGGTTGCGCCCGGCGCCGGGATCATCCGGTTGGCTCACTGGAGCCTCTTTGTTGCGGAACCGATACGCCGGGCGTGGTGCAAACAGGTGGGCATCGGTCGCCATCACCTCATTTGTGAGGTGCTGCAGAGGAGTGATATCGTCCAGGATCCAAAAGCCGCGCCCATATGTGGCCACGACCAAGTCGTTGAACTGCTCCTGAATCGTGAGCCAGTGTACCGGTGCGTGCGGCAGATTGGCTTGCAGCGGGACCCAATCGTCACCGTCGTTGAACGAAACATAGAGGGAGTTCTCAGTACCCAGATACAGCAGGCCGGGCCTCACCGGATCCTCCCGGACCACATGTACGTAGCTGAATACACTACGCGGTATGGTGGAGCTTAGCGACCTCCAGCTACTACCATAATCAGTCGTCTTGTAGGCGTACGGATCCGTGTTGTTGACTTGGTGGAAGTCCACGGAGATGTACGCCGTCCCGGCGTGGTGGCGAGATGGCTCGATATTGCTGATCGTGCCCCACGGTGGTAGGTCGGGGATGTTGTCGCTGACGTTCGTCCAGTTCGAGCCGCCGTCCCGCGTCACGTGCACCAGCCCATCGTTAGAACCGGTCCAGATCACACCTTCCTCGACGGGTGACTCGGCAATGGCAAATAGCACCGCTGCGTAGGTCGGACTGGCGTCGTCTGGAGTGAGACCTCCTGTCTTTTGCTGCTTGCTCTTGTCATTGGTAGTGAGGTCGGGACTGATCACCGACCAACTGTGCCCCCCATCGGTCGTCTGATGCACGTACTGGCTACCCACGTACACCTTGGTGTGATCGTGGGGTGAGATGGCGATTGGGAACGTCCACTGGAAGCGGTACTCGAGTGGTGCTGCTGGCCACCCCTCGGGATTGTCAGGCCACACGCTCACGTTGCGGGCATGCCCAGTTCTATGATCATACCGATCGAGGATCCCCTCGTAGCAGCCGGACCACACGATGTTGTTATCCACGGGATCCGGCACTGCGAAACCCGACTCACATCCACCGACAGAGTGCCAGGCACCGATAGGTATCGTCGAGCCAGTAAGGCTGTTACTGGGACCGCGGTGCGAGGCTCCGTCTTGCCTGTTGCCGTAGACGAAATACGGAATCTGGTTGTCGGTGTAGCCGTGGTACATCTGGGCGATCGGCAAGCGTGGTCGCATCCAGCTCGATCCTCGTGTAGTTGAGATGCTAATGCCGCCGTCATTACCCACGACCATGCGGTCGGGGATCAGCGGATCAATCCACATGTCATGATTGTCACCGCCCGCCCCGCCACGCGCGATCGTAAGTCCGCCATCCAACGACGTCGTGTGCGACGTGGCAAGAAAATGAACCTCGTTGTGGTCATCGGGCGCCGCGACCACACGTGAGTAGTAGTGCGGGCGCTGGGCCAGCGTGTGATCACCGTTCACCATGCGCCACGACTCACCACCGTCATCCGATCGCCACAGCACTCCCTGATGATCGTCCAGTTCCGCGAATTCCCGGTTGGCGTTGGTTTCGATGAGTGCGAAGACACGGTCGGAATTGTCGGGCGACATCGCCAGGACAACCTTACCCAATGGTGGCCTGGGGAGGCCGCTTCCGCTCAAGTGTTTCCATGAGTCACCACCATCACGCGACATATAGAGCCCGCTCCCGGGACCACCGCTTTGCCGCCCCCAGGTCCAGATCACCATCTGCCACATGCCTGCGAAGAGGATCCTCGGATTGTTGGGATCCATCACGATGTCCGACGCACCGGTATTCTCGTCGACGAAGAGCACACGCTCCCAGGTCTTCCCCCCGTCGGTCGTGCGAAAGACGCCCCGTTCCTCCTGCGGGCCATACAGGTGCCCCAACGCCGCCACGAACACAACGTCCGGGTCCGTTGGGTGGATGACGATGCGACTGATTCGACCTGTCCTTTCGAGCCCCATGTGGGACCACGTCTTCCCCCCGTCGGTCGACTTATAGATCCCGTTGCCGATAGAGACGTTGCTCCTGATGTGTGCTTCGCCTGTGCCGGCCCACACGAAATTGGAATTGACGGGATCTATTGCCAGAGCGCCGATCGACGCCGCCGGCTGGTCGTCGAACACCGGTTCCCAATGCACACCACCGTCGACGCTCTTGAAGACGCCGCCAGACGCAGCGCCGAAGTAGTACGTGTTTGGATCGCCAGGAACACCAGCCACTGCGCTCACCCGGTTTCCGACCGGGCCAATATGACGGTATCCGAGCTGAGTGAAGAACTCGCCAGTCAACTGGCTGGCATCCTGCGGCCGAGCGACCGAAGCGACGCCGCTGCAAGCAACCAGCATGAGGGCCACACGTGTGAGAGACATTAGGAGAATCTCCTGGGTAAGCAGGTATCAACCTTCAGCCAGCAATCAGCCAGCAGTTGTCAGTGATCAGTGATCATTGCGTCGTTAGATACCGGCTGTCAGGGTAACGCGCAAGGAAACGGAACTACCCCTTGCCACATGGTGCTATGTCATCTTATTCCTGGTGATGCCAAACATGGTACTTTCCCGCGCGCAGTTCCGCCTCGCCAGGAACCGCAACGCTGACCGCTCTGAGTCAGCCCATCAGTCACTCCGCGAGCTCCTGGATCCAGCATTCACAGCAGCCGTACGCAGCGAGATCCGCTCATGGCCCGGCTATGCGGCGACCCCCCTGGTCGACCTGACTGGAGTAGCGCGAGCTGTGGGGGTTGCGAAGATCTGGTATAAGGACGAAGGTCGGCGCTTTGGGGTGGGCAGCTTCAAACCACTGGGCGGTGGCTACGCCGTGGCACGGATCGCTGCCCGTCATGTGATGCGTACGACCGGCCTGGATCGTCTGTCCTCGGTGGAACTGCTGAGCGATAGATACCGCGAGATTGCATCACAGACTACGGTGACTTGCGCAACCGATGGCAACCACGGGCGAGCCGTGGCGTGGGCAGCACACAAGTTCGGCTGTCGGGCCGTAGTGTACATGGCATCGATTGTCAGCCCGTTGCGCGAACAGGCCATTCAGTCGTTTGGCGCGGGGACGATTCGCAGCCAGGGCACTCACGAGGATGCGGCGCGTGAATCACGCGAGGTTGCGCAGCAAAATGGCTGGTTCGTGGTCTCAGAGACTGAGAATGCGACCGAGCCGCAGATCGCATTTGATACCCTCGCCGGCTATACCACGCTGTTGGACGAAATCGCGTCACAGCTCCCCGACGATCGGCCGCCGACGCACATGTTCGTGCAGGCCGGAGTGGGTGGGCTGGCCGCCACCGCAGCCTGCTACGGAGCCGCCCGTTGGGGAACTGCCCGACCTGTCCTGGTAGTGGTCGAGGCCTTGAACGCCGACTGCATCCTGCGCAGCCTCGAGCGGGGCAAGCCCGTGGCAGTCGGAGGAGAACTCGACACGATCATGGCCGGCCTTGCAGCCGGTGAAACGTCGGGGTACGCGTGGAGATCACTCCGCGTCGGCGCGGGCTTTGGTATGAGCATTCCGGACGGAGCGGCAGTCGAGACGATGCGGCTCTTGGCGGATGCTCCCTATGGCGACCAGCCGGTGGTGGCGGGCGAGTCCGGCGTGGCAGGCTTGGCGGCGACCCTGCTCGCGACCCAAGACGAAAACTCCCGTGAACTAGTTGGGTTGGACGAGACATCTAGAATCGTGACGATCGGGACAGAGGGTGCGACCGATCCGGCCGTCTACGAGCGACTGGTGGGGCGTCCGCCTGGCGTGCCGTAACCCAACCTTACGGCAGCTGGCGGGCACGGGTACCTCTGCACATGGAGGAATAAAGTGGATGATGACGGCGTGATGTTACCACGCTTTCACCTGCGGTCGGATGAAGAGCTGGTCGTAGGCCTCGACCTCGACGAGTCTGGGGAGTCGTGGAACCTGCGTTTCGAGCTCCTGTTACAGGTCAGCGACAAGATGGTGCACAGATATGGACCCGTCTGGATCGATCCCGCAGCTGTCCAGGCCGTTGAACCCGACAAGCTGGAAGAGATGATTCGAACCAGGTTGGCGGAGTCAGGCTTTGCCTCGGAGCCTCTCGAGTCCGACAGCGATGAACCCGATCCCCAACGACCAATCGTTCCGAGTGCGTAGCGAACTCTGGTACAGAGATGGCTTGCGCTTCCGCTGCATGCGCTGCGGCAACTGCTGTGGCGGCGGTCCCGGTACCATCAGGGTGACCGACGGTGAGATCCGTGCTCTCGCCGAGCATCTCCACATAGCGTGCACAGAGTTTCGAGAACGCTACGCACGCGACGTCGGCGATCGCTACGTCAGCCTACGTGAGAAACCCAACTACAACTGCATCTTCTATGACGAGGATGCCGGCTGCACGGTATATGCGGCTCGCCCGCGGCAGTGCCGAACGTGGCCATTCTGGCGTGGCGTCGTAGCATCCCGACAGCGTTGGGTCGAAACCGGCGAGGAATGCCCGGGCATCAACCAAGGACCGCTCTACAGCGCTGGGTACATCGAGCGTACCAGCACCAACGACGGAACCCTTGGCACCGCCCGTAGGCTGGAGAGGATTTGATGAGCCGTGAGTTGCGGTATCCCCAACCTGAGCAACACAGGGGGTCACCTCTCTGAGGTCCGAGGAACCTCATTCACCAACGCCAGCAGATTCCCTTCGGAATCCCTCAAAAAGGCCATCCACAGATCGTGACTGTCGGTCCTATGTACTATGCCCGGCGGCTGCTCGAATTTCACTCCACAACCAGCAAGGCTCTCATGCGCGGCGTCAATGTCGGTCACCTTGTAGTAGATGAGCGACGCCGGATGGTCCAGCTCCGGCCGGTCTGGCAGTCCCAGCATCAGCCTCACATCACCGCATTGAAAGAACGCCATGTTGGAAGCATCGAAGAGAAACTGCATGCCGAGTGTGTCGCGGTAGAACGCGACAGCCCGCTCGAGGTTGTGGACGTTCACAGCGATCTGTCCGATCCCTGTAATGCGATAGTCCGGAGATCCGCTCATCTAGTCATCTCCCAAGAGTGGTAGCTGACGCCGCGCGTTACACTCAACCACCGCGCTCGCTATCCAGAATCCGGTCGATTCGGGCAACCACATCTTCCAGGTGATACCGTGTGGCCCGGTCTCCACTCCGGCGTGCTGCTCTATCCGACTCCTCACGCAACTCCTCGAGTTGACCGCGCACGAACGGGCGGATATCTGATTGGCTCACGTCCACGGGTGGTCCCGCACTGAAGGGACCAGCGGGCGACTGCACTTCCTCTGTCATTAGGAACTCTAGTCGCTCCAGATAGCCACGCTGCAAGTTGCGACGGTATGTGTCGATCGGTTCCGCGGCAGCAAGCTCACGCCAGACACCCTGTTTGACGTCGGCCATGAACTCGAGGAGCCCGTATGCAACGTCGGGCTGGAACACCTCCGCCTCGATCAACCGCTGCATGCGGGAGGGATCGAACAGTTGCCCCAACCGTCTCACTTGGAGATTCCGGACTCTATCCACGGCGCCGGTGTGCTCGATACGCTTGAGGATCTCGGGCTCATTGAGCCACGTAGGGGTCTCAAAGACCTGCGCGATCAGGAATTGCACCGCCTCTCGTTGCCTCGCACGTGGCACGATCTCAAAGACCACACCAAGCTGGTCACTCGTCTTGATATCCCGATAGGTACCACCTACGACTGTCAGCACGTGGCCTATGTAGCGGTTCCACTGGGATACCAGTTCACCATAGAGTTCCTCGAGATCACTGTAGTCTTGCCCATCCGTCGAGGTCCACCGAATCAAGTTTGGCACGACCCGCTTGAGGTTCTCAATTGCGTAGCCACTGGCCCTGACCGGATCATCACCCAGGTCCTCGGTTTGCGTGCGAGGATCGACTGCTCCCCCGCTCTGTGGGCTGAAGCGGTACAATGGATCACCGGCTCGCTCGAGTATCCACCGATCCAAGGTCGACTTCTCCTCATCAGGTGTGGCGGCTCCTGGAATGACTCGATAGCCCCAGTTGATGACGTAGTTGTCGTAGGGACCGAGCATTCGAATGAAACGGATGTCGCCATCACCGGGTTGGGCGATGTAGTTCTGCCGAGCGTAGTCCATGATAGTAGCTGCAATACCCATCCGCTGCGTAAAGCTGGGTGACCTCAACGAGTCCACCGGATATGCAGAGCTCGCCATCATGTTGTGTGGCAGTCCCAGCGCATGGCCGATCTCGTGTGCGATCACCGCACGCATCGCCTCACCCATGAGCTCGTCGTCCAGCTTGAGGGATCGCGCCCTTGGGTTCGCCGCCCCCGTCTCGATCATCAGTCGATTGCGATATGAGCGCATGTGGTTGTGGTACCACATGATGTCACTCTCGATGATCTCACCTGAACGCGGATCCGACACACTCGGACCCATGGCATTGCGAGTCATACTCGCTACCCATCGTACGGTAGAATAGCGCACATCTTCAGGGCTGAACTCCGGATCTTCCTCAGCGCCGGGAGAATACCGCGCGATGATCGCATTCTTGAAACCAGCCGCCTCAAACGCTGGCTGCCAGTCTTCCACTCCCTGCTTCACGTAGGGACGCCACTTTTCTGGGGTTGCTGGATCGAGGTAGTACACGATCGGCTTGACCGGCTCAACCAGCTCTCCCCGCGCATATGCCTGAGGATCCTTCGGCTCGAGCCGCCAACGACGCAGATATGTCCGGCTGGCAGCCTTCTGCTCGTCCAACCCGAAGTCGATCTGCTCTATAGTGAACCAGCCCACCCGCGGGTCTGCCACGCGTGGACGCATCGGCTCCTTGGGCAACAACACCATCGTCTGATGCATCTGCAACGAGATCGTCCCAGTCTGAACGTTGGTGGGAGGCTCAGTGGCTTCGAATGTGAGTGTGTGGCGCACGTCCACGTTGAGCGGATAACTACGCGCGTAGTCGATGAACGTACGGTCGGGATCAAGGCGACGAACCTTGAACCGATCTCTCAAGCTCTGCGAGAGACCGCTGATCGCGCGAGTGTCTTGCTCGAACAACCCCGTTACCTCAATGACAACAGCACTGTCATTCGGATGGAAGGTTTCGATCGCCGCAGCGTGAACGATGGGCGGGAAGTTGTTGACCTGTACGGATTGGGATATCGCCAGAGTGTCGCTAGCGACACTCTGATAGGAGATAGTGCGGAGCAGCACCTTGTCACCTGTTCGCTCCCAGCGAACCATCTGCTCTGCGACCTTGCTGCCAGCATTGAGAAATGGACTGAGGTTGGAAGGAGCCTGCGCGATGCGGCTGATCAGCAGCATGTCCCGGCCCAGTAGACTGTCCGCTATCTCGTAGTACAGCTTCTCGTCCACTTGGTGAACGGTGAAGAGACCCCAATCTGAGACCGCCGCTTCGGTTATGACGTTACTGTAGGCCTTGACGCCCGGCCTGTCGGGTTGTTGGACCCGAGGTGTCGGGGCAGTAGGGGTGGTCCCTCGAGCTGATGCACATGCAGTGATACCCGCGGATACAAGAGCTAGTGAAAGAAGCACAGCAGTCTTCATGATTCAATCCTGAGTTGTCGTGAACACATACGCCAGATGGTACGACTAGTGCCGTACCCCCACGGCACTGCCGGCCCAACGAGGATCGGCGACGCCAACGTACTCTCCGGTCGCAGGGTCGTATTCGATTCCGTGAATCATCGCAAAATACGAAGCAGACAATCGGGCTTCCGGATTGACCCCGTAGCTCCGCAGCTCGGCCACTACCGACGCGGGCCAAGACGCCTGGTCGCGCATCTCGAGATAGACGGTCTCGGGTGTCGCATGAAATCGCGGTTCGGCCATTGCATCCGCCAGAGGTAGACCCTGGTCCACTATGCGGCTCACGACCGCCACTAGCGCTGAGATAATTCGCCGCGCTCCCGCGGCCCCAAGTACATACAGTGGTCGGTCGTCCTGCATTACGAGGAGTGGCGACTGCGACGAAAACGGACGCTCCCCAGGCTCCAGCTCGCCTAGATAACCCATGGTCGCCGCATAGACAAAACCAAGACCCGACGTTGCCACCTTTGACCCCATTGTGGGCCCTACCGACTGGGTCAACGCTACGAGCCAACCTTCGGCGTCCGCTGTCGAGAGGTGGGTCGTGAAGGGTGGCTCCCAGACTGCCGAAGTGAGTGCACCACCAACCATCGATCCCACCGTCACCGCTGCCGGGTCACGTACCTGAGCTGCACGCGAAGCCGCCCACTCTTCGGACACGATCGTACGAGCATGCTGCTCCGGCGGACCCAAGTCGGCAACGCGATCTTCAAACGATAGCAGCAGCGCCTGAGCCAACAACGCCAGCCACTCGGCAGATCCAGTCCGACCGGTCAAGTCGAATTGCTCCAGAATGTGCAGTGCCTCAATGGTGGTTGCCCCGGATGCCGGCAGGTAGGTACCGACGAGGTCGTAGCCGCGGTAGTGACCCCGCACCACCAACGCAGAGTCAGCTCGATATGTCGCCAAATCACCGAGCGTGACCGACCCACCGTTCCGCTCCATGTCCACCGCGATACTCTCGGCGATCCAGCCTCGATAGAATACAGCTGCTCCCCCCTGGGCAATGGCTCGGAGCACACGAGCGAGATCTGGTTGCACGAGCCGATCACCGACCTGGTAGGCGGAACCATCGGGTTTCAGAAAGTGGCGGCGCGCACCCTCAGATTCACGCAGTTGGCCAGCCACACCTGCAATACGACTGGGTTCGCCAGCGGACAAGACAAATCCCTCCTCCGCCAACTGAACGGCAGGTGCTATCAGATCAGCGAGTGGAAGTGAGCCGTACAAGTCGGTGGCCTCCACAAGAGCTGCGACTGTACCTGGAATGCCGATCGTACGATAGCCATACGCGTCTTGATCCGCTTCAAGGCTAGCAGCAGGTGCACTTGCCGGCACCTCCGTGGTCCCGTCGATCCCCACAAAGTCACCGCCAGGTGTCCGGATGAGCATCTGGGTGCGGCCTCCCAGACTCGACATGGATGGCTCCACCACTGCCAGAACGAAGGCGGTCGCCACTGCCGCGTCGACTGCGTTCCCACCCGACTCGAGAATCAATCTCCCGGCATCTGTCGCGAGGGCTGCTCCGCTCACGACCATGCCATCTGTCGAGCGAGCGATCTGCTGTGGCGCTTCGGACCCACGCTGACAGGCAGCCGCCAACACCGTCGCGACGCCAATGCTGATGTTCCTAACAAACCCCACTGCTAGTCCTCCCGTGAGGGACGTCTTATCGGGCGACCTGGAGCGGCCCCGGTGACAAACTCCCCTGCGTCCAACACCACCGTTCCGTTCACAAGCACGTAGTGCACTACTTCTGAGTACTGTGCCGAGTTCAGGTGAGTAGCCCGACCGATGATCGTTGTGGGATCAAAGACGGTGATGAGCCGGTCCTCGCTGCCCTGCAGAGCTTCCTCCAGCTCCGTAACTCGTGCCCGGGACCCTGCTAACTCGGCAATCAGTTCCTGCTTTGTCTTCCGCTCATCCTTCATGAGATCAGCCCTCTGCCGTCCTTTACCGCCTTTTCCCGCCCTTGTCGATTACAATAGAAGCACAGTTGCCGGCGGACGCCAACTCGTGCCACCGTAGCGACTGCGCCATCCAGCTGCTACTTTCGGCCAGCCCAGGCCGGTGATGGCGAAAATCCCGATACTCTGTCATGGCAAATCCCTGGAGCCAACATGCAGATACTGATCATCATACACGACCCACCCTATGGTACGGAGCGTCCCTATCAGGCGCTGCGCTTGGCTGACGCTCTCCTCCAGATCGAAGATGACCTCGAGCTGACTGTCTACTTGACGGCCGATGCGGTCTTCTGCGCCAAGCAGGGACAGACCACCCCTGACGGCTATTACAATGTCGCGCGGATGCTCAAGCCGATCCTGCGCCAAGGAAGCGTGATGACCTGCCGCATGTGTATGGAGGCGAGGGGGTTGGAGGGCTCCGATCTGCTGGAGGGTGTGGTGGAGACGCGCCTAGGTGACTTGGCCCAACTAGTCCTGGAAGCAGACAAGGTCCTCGTCTATTGATGCGCGCCGTAGCCAGTCACAGCTGTGGACAGCTACCGTCAGCTGGATCGCGTGCTATCATTGGATGGCCAATGCCCAAGTAAATAACGGAGCCGGGATGAAAGACCTCATCTACCTAGATAATGCAGCAACGAGTTTCCCCAAACCGAGTGTAGTACATGACACGGTACGGGATTTCTATAGCAAGAACGGCATCAACCCCGGCCGCACCGGGTGCGACCTCGCGTTAGCCGCCGAAGAGATGATCCACAACACCAGAATAGCCCTGTCTGGCTTCTTCAATCCGAGCCTGGAAGAAGCGGGCACACCGAAGGACCCCAATCGCCTGGTTTTCACGCTGAACGCCACCATGAGTCTCAACCTGATCATCAACGGCACTGTTGGGCCCGGCGACCACGTGGTAACAACCAAGGTGGAGCACAACTCGGTGATCCGCCCAGTCAACCACAAGGTGAAGCAGGGGTCCGAGGCCACTTTCGTCGGACTTGACTCGGAGGGATACATAGACCCCGAGGACATTCGGAAGGCTATCAGGCAAAACACCAAGCTCGTCATCGTGAACCACGGGTCGAATGTTACGGGCGTCGTGCAGGACATGAAGGCAATTGGAGCGGTGTGCAGGGAGGAAGGTATTCCGCTCGCGGTAGACGCCGCACAGACTGCGGGAGTGCTCCCGATCGACATGGCTGAGTGCAACATCAGCTACCTGTCGTTCACCGGCCACAAGTGTTTGTTCGGACCCACCGGGACCGGTGGCATCTGCGTCGCCGACGACGCGCAGATCGAGGGCACCATCTGGGGAGGAACCGGCGTGAAGAGCGCCTACCCGTACCACCTGGAGGAGTACCCCTACAGACTCGAGGCAGGCACCCTCAACCTCGCTGGTATCGCCGGACTCTCAGCAGGGCTTGCGTGGATCAAGCGGCAGGGGCTAGCCAATCTCCATGAGCATGAGATCAAGCTGCTCGGCTTGCTTCAGGAGGGCTTGTCGGAAATCGAGGAGGTCACCTTACACGGTACCAGGAACCTCGAAAATCGGGTGCCCACCCTGTCGCTGACACTAGCGAATTACGACCCGTCCGACGTCGGCACCTATCTCGACGTCGACTACAACATTTTGACGCGTACAGGACTCCAGTGCGCACCGTTGATTCACGAGCACCACGGTACCAGTCCGCGCGGTACTGTCAGGTTCTCGATAGGGCCGTTCAATACAGAGGAGCACATAGAGGCTGCCGTCAGCGCGGTAGGAGAGATCGCCGCCACCAGACCTGTGGCTGGAGTCGCAAGTGCGGCCGCCAAGGAGCGTGACGGCTGCTGAACTGGTCAACGCGCTCTCCCTGACATGCCAAGCGCCGGGGGGGCTGCTCCCGGCGCTCTTGTCACTACAACTCAGCGATGCCAGGCCCTGCGGGCGGGCAACAACCGGTTACATTCTGTCGCTGATGGCCTGGCCGAAGCCGGAGCAGGATACCTCATTGACATCCTTGCGTCCCTCAGCCTTCATCAGGCGAGCCAAGTCGTAAGTGACTTGCCCATCCAAGATGGCCTTCCTCATCCCCTGAATGACCAGATCGGCCGCTTCGTTCCAGCCCATGTGGTTCAGCATCATCACCGCCGAAAGGATGAGCGATCCCGGATTTACTTTGTCCATCCCGGTGTATTTCGGTGCGGTACCGTGGGTGGCCTCGAACAAAGCTACTTCGGTACCGATATTCGCTCCCGGGCCCAGCCCCAATCCACCCACTAACGCTATCGCCGCGTCGGACAGGTAGTCACCGTTCAGGTTCGGCAGCGCCAAGACGCTGTACTCGCCCGGGCGAGTTTGGATCTGCTGGAAGATGGAGTCAGCTATCCGATCCTTTATCAGTATCTTGCCCGCGGGCATCTTACCGTCCAACTCCTCCCACAGCACCTTCTCGGTCACGAACTTGTCGCCGAATTCCTCGGTTGCGACCTCGTAACCCCACTTGGCAAAAGAGCCCTCGGTGAACTTCATGATGTTGCCCTTGTGGACCAGGGTGACCGACGGGAGGTTCTGCGCGATCGCCCACTCACAGGCCTTCCTAACGAGGCGCTTGGTGCCCGTCACCGAGATCGGCTTAATCCCGATGCCGCTGTCCGCCCGGATCTCCCGACCAGTCAACTGTTTGACCAGATCGATAACGGCGGTGGCCACGTCGCTGCCGCGCTCGAAATCGTGGCCAGCATAGACATCCTCGGTGTTCTCACGGAATATGATGAAGTCCACCTTGTCGGCGTACTTGTTCGGCGCCGGAACGCCTTGGAAGTACATGATCGGTCGCACACACGCGTACAGGTCCATTGCCTGTCGCAGACCCACGTTGATCGAGCGGAATCGTGGAGCCACACCGTCGGTCTTGCCGCACTTGTCGCATTTCCCATCGTGGTATTGCTGGTGAGCACAATGGAGACACACGTGTGTCTCTTCACCAATCGGCGTGGTGAAGGGCCCCTTGATCGCAACCTTCAAGTACTCGATCGCGTCCACCGCCTCCTGGGGCAGCACCTCGCCGTATTTCTGCAGACCGTCGAGGCCGACGTACACCGGACACCACACGATCTCGCGCTTACCGCCGTAGGCCTTCGCTACAGCCGCATGAACCACGTTCTTCATGGCTGGTGTGATGTCCAGGCCGATACCGTCACCCCTCAGTGACCCCACAATCGGATGGTCGCCTACGACTGGCCTCCCGTCCTTGACCTCGATCAGATCGCCGTCTGGGATCTTCACGTGTTTGAAGTCTGGCATGTGTTGCTCCTATTCACTCCATAAACGTTGCCGAGCCGGTATTCCGGTCTCGCTGTCAGCGGAAATCGTGAAAAACGCCACATAAGCATACCAAGACGGGACGAAGGGCGGAACAGCACCCGGATAGAGACTCCAGAGTCGCTGCATCTTGCCGTGCCACCCTGTTTGGCATGAACGAGATGAGCGGCTAGATTCAGGGTCCTCCACGGGGCATTGTGAACCCGCGAGTAGGAGGCTCCTCAGCCCACGTGACCCATCGTAAGGAGTCCTGCGCCAGGCGATCGGAACCACGCGGGCGTTGCCAAGAGAGAGAAGTACCTATCAAAGGACCAACAATGAGCATTAGCCTGATTGGAAAATCGATTGGCGAATCGGCGACCCTCAAGCTCAACGAGACTGCAGCGATTCTGCGAGCCAAGGGCGAACCGGTCATCCACTTGGGTGGCGGTGAGCCGAAGACCAAACCTCCCATGGACGCCCTGGTAGCGGCAGCCGGGCTCCTCAACTCGGGGGAGGTTCGCTACACACCAGCCGACGGGATCCCTGCCCTCAAGCAGGCGGTCATCCGCTACACCGAAGACTTCTACAACCGCAAGGTCGAGCCGGAGAACATCATCGCCTCTGGCGGGGCCAAACAGTCGATTATCGTGTGCCTGCAGGCAATTCTGAATCCGCAGGACGAGGTAATTTTCCCGGTACCATATTGGGTAAGCTACCCGGAGATGGTGAAGCTCTGCGGTGCGGTACCCGTTCCGGTAAGGCCGGAGGACGGATCATTCCACCCGCGGATACAGGAGATCGAGCAGAACGTCACCTCTTACACCAAGGCAGTGATCATCAACAGCCCCAACAACCCGTCTGGAGTCATGTACTCGGAAGAGTTCATCGGCGAGATAGTGGAGTTCTGTGAGAAGCGGGGGCTCTACCTGATCATGGACGACATCTACCATCGGCTGATTTTTGACGGGAAGAAGCCGATCAACTGTTACAGCTACGCCAAGGATCTGTCCGAGAACTCCAAGCTGGTCGTAGTAAACGGCGTCTCCAAGCAGTACGCCATGACCGGCTTCAGGATTGGCTGGGTGGTCGCCAACAAGAAACTCGTCGAGGTGATGACCAACATCCAAGGCCACCAGACTTCGGGCCCGTCGGCACTGTGCCAGCACGCCGCGGTGGCAGCCATCAACGGCGTGCAGAGTAGTGTAGAGGGCCTGCGTATGACGCTGGAGAACAACCGCAACGTCATGATGGCGCAGCTCAAGTCGTTCGACGGTGTCAAGGCGCACAAGCCGGACGGCACATTCTACACCTTCGCCGATTTCAGCTACTACCAGAAGGATTCGACCAAGCTCGCCGAGCTCTTGGTGGACAAGGTACGGGTCGTCACCGTACCCGGAGTGGAATTTGGCATGGAGGGTTTCCTGAGACTCTCCACCTGTGGGACTATCAAGGACATCAGAGACGGTATCGAGCGCATGAAATGGGCCCTCGACCCGAACTCACCGAACGAACTCTACATCGGCGACCGGAAGCTGATCAGGGACTGGATGTGACGCCGGCTGACAGCTGACAGCTCTAAAAGGAAACTCTACTATGACGAAGTACCTCGAATTCGATACGCCGGCGGTCAAACAAGCCAAGGATCTAGCCAGCGACTACAAGCTCACGAACCACGGTCTGGTACACCTGGACCGCGTATTCTGGAATCTGCCGCCGTCGGCTCTCTACGAGGAGGCGGTGTTTCGTGGTGAAGGACACATAGTCCATGGCGGGCCGTTCATCGTGGATACGGGCAAGTGGACCGCCAGAGCGGCGGCAGACAAGTTCGTCGTGCAGGAGGAATCCACCGCGGGAAAGATCTGGTGGGGTGAGTACAACCGCCCCTGCGCCCCGGAAAAGTTCGCCCACCTAGTGACCCGGCTGCAGGCCTTTCTCCAGGGTGAAGAACTGTTTGTGCAGGACTGCTACGCAGGTGCCGACCCGGACTACCGCATGCCGATCCGGATCATCACCGACAGAGCGTGGCACAGCCTATTCGCGCGGAACATGTTCATCGGCGTCGATAAGCAGGACGACTACAAGAAACACATCCCGGAGTTCACCGTCATTGCCTCGCCCTCGTTCAAGGCGGACCCGAGGGTCGATGGCACCCGCTCCGAGACGGCTATCATCATCAACTTCGCTCAGCGCCTGGCTATCATTGCTGGGTCGGCCTACGGCGGAGAGATCAAGAAGACCATCTTCACGGTATTGAATTTCCTGTTGCCGCTGGAGGGTGTGCTGGCGATGCACTGCTCCGCCAACGTGGGTAAGGGGGGAGACGTCGCCCTGTTCTTCGGCCTGAGTGGCACCGGCAAGACCACCCTCTCGGCCGACCCCAACCGCCTCCTCATCGGAGACGACGAACACGGCTGGAGTGACAACGGAGTGTTTAACTTCGAGAATGGCTGCTACGCCAAGGTAATTCGGCTCTCGCCCGAGAATGAGCCTGAGATCTACGCAGCGACGCGGCGATTCGGCACGATTCTCGAGAACGTCGTCTACGACCCTGCCACGCGGAAGGTCGATCTCGATGACGACGCCCTCACGGAGAACACCCGAGCCTCATACCCGCTCGAGTTCATAGACAATACAGTGCCCGAGAAAATGGCGCGCTCGCACCCCAAGAACGTAGTCTTCCTGACGTGTGATGCCTCTGGCGTACTGCCGCCGATAGCGCGACTCAACGCCGAGCAGGCTCAGTATCATTTCATCAGTGGCTACACGTCGAAGATTGCAGGGACTGAAATCGGCTTGGGAATCGAGCCGCAGATTACGTTCAGCGCCTGTTTTGGCGGTCCGTTCATGGTGCACCACCCATTCGAGTACGCCAAGCTCCTCAAGGAGAAGATGGCCAAGTACGGTGCGAACTGCTGGCTAGTGAACACCGGCTGGGTAGGCGGCAGGTTCGGCGTCGGTAAGCGAATCAGCATCCGGCACACCCGCAACCTCTTGAACGCCGCGTTGGACGGCAAGCTGGACAAGGTCAAGTACCGCAAGGACAAGCTGTTCGGCTTCGAGGTACCCACGCAGTGCCCCGATGTGCCAGCCGACGTGCTGGAACCGTCGGAGTCCTGGGGCAGTAAGGACGAGTACTGGAAGAAGTACGACGCCTTGGCTGCACGGTACATTGAGAACTTCAAGCTGTTCGAAGACGGTTGCCCACCCGATGTAGTAGCGGCCGGGCCGAAACGGTTGGCGAAAGCAAAATAGGCTAGCCAATCGCGCTGAAACCAAGTGGGGATAGGTCCCAGGACTTATCCCCATTTCATTTGCCTACGAAGGAGGCGCCGGTTGTTGCAGCGGCACTAGCCAGTGTGCGGCGGCTCCCTTCAGATCGGCGCCGGTCTACGGAGCGACATCCGGGTGCACGTGAACCAACCAATCCCGCACACGATCTCGCAGCTCTCCTACAGCTGCAGTTAACTCGTCGGCCTCGTCCGGATGTTGCGCCCCATTCCTGTGGTCGGGGTGTTGGACCCTGGTCCCACGTTGAGTCACTGTGGCCCGGGTGTATTATTGAGCCTCATGTCTTTAGTGGTTGCGTCGTTTGCCGCAGCGATCCAACAGAACCGGGGCGTGCTCTACGCCCACACGCGCTGAGCATGGCCAACCCAGTCGACCAGGGGGAAGCCACGAGCCTGACCAGGAGCATTTGGCGCTCGGTAGTCCGTGGCCCGATCCGGCCGCGCGACGACCGGGAACGCAAGTGGGTGGTAGTCAACAACCTCGTACTCCACTTTCGGCCCGTCCGAGTGCCGACCAAGACACTGGCGTACACGCACACCTTCGGGCTGGGCGGCATGTCTCTCGTACTGGTGCTGTTGCTGGTTGCGACTGGTGTGTTGCTGATGTTCGCGTACGAGCCGGCTCCCGGAAACGCATACGAGTCGCTTGTCAGACTCCAGCAGAACGTTCTGTTCGGCAAACTAGTGCGCAGCGTGCACCACTGGAGTGCGAACTTCCTCCTCGTCGTCGTGCTGTTCCATCTGCTGCGCACGTACTTCACCGGCGCATATCATCAGCCGCGCCAGTTCAACTGGGTTCTCGGGCTCGCGTTGCTGATCTGCGTGCTGGCGTCGAACTTCACCGGCTACTTGCTGCCGTGGGACCAGCTGTCCTACTGGGCGATCACAATCTCCACCGGCATGCTGGAATACGTGCCGGCCGTTGGCGGGTGGCTCCAGAATGCGATACGGGGTGGATCTGAGATCGGGCAAGCGACGCTCATCAACTTCTACACGTTCCACACCACGTTAATCCCGGTCACCATCTTCGTGTTGCTGGCGTTCCATTTCTGGCGAGTGCGCAAAGCGCGCGGCGTGGTCGTGCCGCGGTCGCCGGGAGATGAGCCAGAGAGCCAACCCGAGAAGGTGCTCGCGCTGCCGCATCTCATCTACCGTGAGTTCGTGGTTTCATTGGTGCTGGTCGCCTTCATCCTGATGTTCTCGGTATTCGTCACGGCATCGCTCGGCGAGGTTGCGAATCCGGGGATGAGCCCCAATCCCGCCAAGCCACCGTGGTACTTCGTCGGGATCCAGGAACTGCTACTCCACTTCCATCCGACTTTCGCAGTATTGGTATTGCCCGTGGCTGGGACTGTTGCACTCTTCTCGGTTCCGTATCTGGCGTACGAGCAGGACACGTCGGGAATCTGGCTTGCTTCCCACCGAGGACGGCGTTTGGCTGCGGTGGCGGCAGTGGTTGCAGTGATGGTGACCACGGCCCTTGTGGTGCTGGACGAGTACTGGATCGACTTCGGTTCCTGGTTGCCCTGGCTACCATCGGTGGTAAGCAACGGGCTTGTGCCGGTGGCGCTGCTCATTGCTGGGCTGTGGGGCATCGATGTGTGGCTTAGGAAGCGCCACGGGGCCTCGCGCGTTGAGAGAGTGCAGACCCTCTTCGTTGCGGTCCTCGTCGCATTCGCGACGCTCACGGCCATCGGGGTGTGGTTCCGGGGAGCGGGAATGGCGCTGACACTGTGACGGCAACGCCAATGAAGGAGTAGTGCGGTGAGTCGGAAGCGTCGATCCAAGCAGCAAGCACCGAGGACGCCTGAGCTGAAGGCGCAGCCCGAGACACCCCGGCAGGAGTCGATACCGGAGCAGGCCGCCGCTCCGGACGCAGCGACCCCGTCAGGCGAGTCCCGTCGCAGCTTTCTCGGCAAGGCGTGGCTCGGGCTCGGTGTGGTTGCACTAATTGAATCCGCCTGGATCGTGCTCGAGTTTCTCCGCCCCAGGAGGGCTCAGGCAACTGACGAAGCTGCGATAGTCATCGCGGGCCCCATCGATCGGTTCGAGCCTGGATCCGTTACCGCGTTTCCCCAGGGCAAGTTCTACCTCGCACGGCTGGAAGACGGCGGCTTCATGGCTCTCGCTAGGGAGTGCACCCACCTTGGCTGTACGGTCCCCTGGCTGGCCGACGAGAACCGTTTCGTCTGCCCCTGTCATTCATCCGCATTCGACATCCACGGTGATGTCATCGACCAGCCCGCGCCTCGAGCGCTCGATCTCTACGCGGTCCGCATCGAGAACCAGATCGTGAAGGTCGACACGAGCAAACCCATCCGGCGGCGTGCATTCGACGCAGCCCAGGTGGCGCGAGCGTGAGCGAACAGTCGCACAGCGGTGATGGCCTCAGAAGGTGGACGTTGATAGGTCTCGGCGCGTCCGTGGTGATCGTGCTCGCGGTGCCGCTATATCTCGTCAAAGAGAGAATTGCCGGTGGTGGGGCGGCAGGAATGCAGGCTCGGGTGGAGACGTTCGTCGGCCGCGAGAGTTGCCTCTCGTGTCACGAAGTCGCCTACCAAGCGTGGTCGGGATCCGACCACGACAAAGCGATGGACGTCGCATCCGATTCTACCGTGCTCGGCCACTTCGATGGTGCGGTGTTCGAGCACCGGGGTGTTACTAGCGAGTTCTATCGGCGTGACGGCAAGTACTACGTCCGCACTGAGGGCCCTGATGGTGATGCTGACGAGTTCGAGATTGCCTACACCTTCGGCGTCGACCCACTGCAACAATATCTGATCCGATTCCCGGGCGGACGCCTCCAGGCGCTGTCTACCGCGTGGAACGTCGTCCGCGGCGAGTGGTTCCATCTCTATCCCGGCCAAGACATTCCCTCCAATGACTGGTTGCACTGGACCAGGGGCGCGCAGAACTGGAACGGCATGTGTGCAGAGTGCCATTCCACCAACCTGGTGAAGGGCTACGATCCGGCCACCAAGACCTTTGAGACCACCTGGTCGGAAATCGACGTCAGCTGTGAGGCCTGTCATGGGCCCGGATCCCGTCATGTAGCTTGGGCGGAGCTGCCACCGATGGCTCGGCCTCCGAGCGATGACTACGAGTTGGTCATCCCGAGCAGCGATATCACTGCCCGGCAGCAGGTCGAGCTTTGTGCTCCGTGCCATTCCCGCCGCACAGAACTGGGGGACTACGACCACCGACGCATGGACCTGCTGGACAGCCAACTTCCCGCGGTGCTCCGCGAGGGCCTCTACCATCCGGACGGACAGATCCTGGAAGAGGTGTACGTATACGGTTCCTTCGTTCAGAGCAAGATGTACCGCAACGACGTTCGGTGCAGCGATTGTCACGATGTCCACAGCCTCGAGCTGGTTGAGGAAGGGAACCAGCTGTGCCTTCAGTGCCACCGCGGTGACGCGTACGACAGTTACGAGCATCATTTTCACCAGCAGGTGTACCAGGGCGAACCCAGCGACGGTGCTCTCTGTGTGAAGTGTCACATGGTCGAGCAGCCGTACATGGTCATCGACTGGCGGGCGGATCACAGCCTGAGGGTGCCGCGTCCGGATCTAACACTCGAGATTGGCACACCCAACGCCTGCGCTCAGAGCGGCTGCCACGAAGACCAGTCGGCTCAGTGGTCGGCCAGGTACTACCGGCAGTGGTACGGTGAGGCGAAGCAGCCGCATTTCGCTACCATCATCGCGGCGGGGCGGGAAGGACGGCCAGAGGCGCGAGACGATCTAATACGGTTGGCCGGGGATGATCTGTATCCCGCGATCGTTCGGGCGACCGCGCTCACGCTGTTGGCCTCGTATCCCAGCGAGGAGAGCACGGCAGCTTTCAACCAGGCGCTCGCCGACGAAGAACCACTCCTCAGGCACACCGCCCTCACCAGCCTGAACGTGTCCACTGCAGAAGTGTACGTCGAGCTCGTGGCGCCGCTGCTGTTCGATCCGGTGAAGGCCGTGCGGATCGAGGCCGCCTCGCGCCTTGCCGGCACGCGTGCGGATATGTTGGAACAGTATCAGCTAGACGCATTGGAAGAGACACTCGCCGAGTACCGGGAGACCGCGTCGTACTCGCTCGATTTCGCCTTCGCCGGCCACAATCTGGGGAACCTCTACGCTCGGCTCGGCGACGCCGCTCAGGCCGAACGGTACTACCGATCGGCCATCGAGATCGACGATCTGTTTTACCCGGCCAAGATCAACCTGGGAATGCTGTACAACTCGAGTGGCCGGAACGCGGAAGCCGAGCGACTGTTCCGCGAGGTGTTAACGGCGGATCCCGAGCAGCTAGAGGTCGCGTACCTGCTGGGACTGCTGTTAGCTGAACTCGACCGCCTCGAGGAAGCAGTCGAGTATCTGGGGATCGCATCGGACGGAATGCCTGAGCGGGCCCGGGCACATTACAACTATGGCTTGGCACTCCAGGCAGTGGGAAGGCCGGCTGGGGCGGAAACGGCCTTGCTGAAGGCGCTCAATGTCGAGCCGCGGAACTACGACTATCTATATGCCTTGGCCGACCACTATGTGAAGCGCCAACAGTGGCACCAGGCGCTAGCTGTGGCCGACAGAATGATCGAGGCCCAGCCGGAGAATCGTATCGGCTCAGACATACGAACACTGGCGGAGGGAGAACTGCGGCGGGAATGATCTCAGTCCAGCCGGGGCCAACTGGCCTGGTACCGCACAGACGGACGTTCTGAGCCGATCACGGCCGAACTACCATATTCAGCAGGTTCTCCGTTTTCCAGGATGGCAAGTGTGGTGCGGCCTGCCGTGTACGGTCGCCACTTGGACTGCCACGACGGCAGAGTCTTCGCGTGTTGCAGCCAACGCCACGCGTCGCCCAGCCCCCTCCTGGAATTATGAAGATTATGAAGAAGAGGCCGCGGCCAGCCAGCGGCGAAATCCCGCCGCAGGGCTGTATATGATTGGCCAGTAATGACTTAGCATGGACAGGGCGACCCTTGGGTCGCCCTGAGCGTCACCTCAAATCCTCAATTCGAGGTCTCGAATCGCCGATTCGAGGCCAAGTCCGGGTGATTTTTCCCTCGGATCGATGATTCCATCTTCCGGAGACATCGCTTTTCAGCCGAAATCAACGATTCGAGGTCTCGACTTGACGATTCGAGGTCTCGACTCGACGACTCGAGGCGTCGACCTGACGATTCGAGGCCTCGAATCGACGACTCGAGATCAGGGTCAGGCGCTTCGCAGCGTGGTCCAGGAGACTCGAGACCTCGGGGCGCCTGGGAGAGTGTGCCAAGTTGGCGGGGTGCCAATTGGTAAGCTGATTGCCATTCTGCGCAACAGGGCCGGTTGCCGATGGGCGGCCGCCCACACAAACAGCGCGCAGCGTGGAGTCTGCAGTTGCTTCATTATGACCCGAATCCGTTGCACAATGTAACTACATTCTTGGGCATGAAGGTGGTAGGCATCAGAGAACTGAAGAACCGCCTCAGTGAATACCTCAGGCTGGTCCGAAGCGGCGAGGACGTGCTAGTCACTGATCGCGGTGCGGTCGTGGCCGAGCTGCGGCCTCCAGGAGCAACTAGCGTGGAGATGCCATACCCCCGGCTGATCGAGTGGGATCGTGACGGTAAGGCACACATTGGTGCCACGAACCGGCCGGACCTCTACCCTGAGCTGCAGCCTATGCTTAAAGGTTGCACTGCGAACGAGCTGCTGTTGCAGGAAAGGGGAGAGCGCTGAACGTCTACGCAGAATCCAGTGCCGTGCTCTCCTGGCTGCTGGGCGAAGACGAATCCGATGCGGTGCGGAGTGTTCTCGCCGGGGCCGAGTTGGTCTTGGCGTCCGACCTGACCCTGATCGAGTGCGAACGGGTCGTCATTCGCGCCATGGCCACGGGCGGGCTGAACGAAGCGCAGGCAGGAGACCGCAGGGCCATGCTGCGCCGTGTCTCGGAGCACTGGACGACGCTCGCGCTGGTAGAAGAAATTTCTGACAGAGCCCGCACACCGTTTCCGGAGGAACCGGTTCGCACTCTCGACGCCATCCACCTCGCCACCGCAGTAGTGTCCCGCAAGCTCGTTCCGGAAATCAGGCTGCTATCACTCGATGAGCACATCCGGAGCTGCGGACGCGCGCTGGGCCTCGAGGTACTACCACTCTAGCCACGGCTCCGCCCTCCCCACTTTCCCAAGAGCAACCCCGAACCAAGCTAGCTGCAGGCGGGCCCCTTGCTGCTGCTCGGCGGAGGATGCCGGCCTAGCGGCTCAACCGATCACGGCTGGACCACAGTATTTCGCAGTACCCCCACCCCCTCGACTTCCACCTCAACCACATCGCCCGGACTCATCGCCTGCGTGCTGCCCGGCGTGCCGGTGAAGATCACATCGCCCGGCATGAGCGTGACGTAGCGGCTCACGTAACTCACGATGGTCTCAATGTCAAAGATGAGGTCGCTCGAGCGTTCCGATTGTCTCACTTCGCCGTTCACCCGTGTCTGCACCAAAAGATCGTTGTGGTCGAGCCCCGTAGCGATGACCGGTCCCAACGGGCCAAACGTGTCCGACCCCTTGGCCCGCAACCATTGGAGGTCATCTCGTTGCCAGTCGCGTTCGCTCACGTCGTTGCCGGCCGTCACACCGAACACGTACTCGGCCGCCTCTGATACCGGAACGTCTTTTGCCATCCTGCCCATGACTACCACCAACTCGCCTTCGTAGTGCAGGTTCGCTGCATCCGGCGGCATCACGATGTCGGCTGCAGGACCGACAATCGACGTGGGGTACTTGGCGAATAGTCCGGGATACTCGGCAGGTTCCCGCTCACCCAGATGGCTCTGATAGTTGAGCCCGACAGCAACTACCTTGGATGGCTCGCACGGGGCCAGCAGCTCTACAGCCGACAGCTCCACAGTGCGCCCGGTCGCGCTGGGCGAAACAAACAGATCACCTTCCAGTTCGCGAATTGTCTCGCCCTCCAGGATTCCGTACGACGTCTGACCCTCGTAGGAATACCGCACGTACTTCGTGACGCCCGCCTGGGCACAGGCGCTCTGAGCCATCAACGTCACAACCAACACGCCTAGCATCGTTCGCTTCATGATTTCACCGTTGGTCTAGTTCAATCCGCACCAATCCGCTCCCTAGCTGCGTTCTATCAGCGGCCCGCCTGCTGAACTATGCGAGCGATCGTCGTGGAGTCAGCACTCAAGAGCCCTGCTCCAGGCAGCCGCCACAGCAACTCGATCCAGCTCTCGTCCTGCGCGAACGAGCGGCGGAACAGTGGTATTGCCTCTGCGACGTGACCCATGTCGGCCAGCGTCACCGCCTGCCAATAGACCAGCTCACCATTAGTGGCACTGTCCGGCAGGATCCGCGCAGCCCGGCCGTACGCAGCGATCGCCGAATCGATCTCTCCGGCTGTTACGAAATTGTCTCCATCGGTGGCAGCCTGATAGGCCCTGGCCACCGTTAACAGCCGAGCCAACTCAGCCAGCGGGTCGGGCGCATCTTCCACTCGCAGGTCGAAGACCTTCTGCCACGGCGGGTCACCGCGATCACCGCTCACGACTACCAGTGCCGCCGACTGTTTCCCCCGAATGTCTCCGCCGGCTGCCTCGGCCGCCTCGAGAGCTACGAGCATTCGATCGGCCAGATCGCCGTCTGCGGTCTCGAACGCCTGTGACATCGCCGGCCAAATGCGGTCGTTCCGCATGAGATTGGCCTGCACCGAATAGCCCGCGCCGACGTGGTGACCGGCGGCCGGGATGTCCCGCGAGCCCGTGTGCGCTGCGACACGCCCGTCAGCGTCGATCATCGCCACCTGGCGAACCTGACTGTCCGGGTCGGCTCGCAACAGAGCCGCCAACGCGTCGGGGGCCGGTGTACCCGTGCGCATCATGTAGAGCCCGCGCGGTCCGTAGCTGGGGTCCACAAACGACTGTGTGGCCACCGCCCCAACACCAGGCTCGGCCCATGTGACGATGCTCCCCACGCTGAACCAGTGCGACTGGACCGCCACACCTATCTCTCCGGTCACCGAATCCACCGCGACAATCGAATAAGTGTGAACCGGCTGAGTGGGCCGTGGGCGCTGTGCCGCGAGTGGTGAAACAACAGCGAGACACAACAAGAGAAACCTCATCTTCGGGACTCCTTGCTACTCGGTGAGTTGGAACGACCGCAGCCTGGGGATGAACGGAACCCCGCAGCCATGTGACTACGGGGTTCGTGCACCGTTTGTTGCAACACCCTACGACTCCTTGGTCGTCTTCTCGCCCAACCGGCTCAGGATGTTGACGCCCGTAGCCGTCTCGATCTGTTCCGTGATCTTGATGATTGCCTCCGGAAGCTGGCCGGCGGCCGTGGCGACGCCGGTGCCCTTACCACCGGAATCGATCACAGTCACCTTGCCGATGTCCATGTCGCCCACCGACTTGGTGATCTCCCGGATGATGTCAGGCAACATGTTCAGAATGAAGATGCGTTCCGCCTCAGTACCGGCGGTTTGATATAGCTTGATCGTCTCTTCCAGCACGAAGAGCCTGGATCGTCCGTCCTCGGCGATCGATGCTGCCGCTCCCTTAGCCCGTTGTTCCGCGGCCTCACGGTCCGCCTTGGCAGGAAGCAGTACGTCCGCCTCGAGACGGCGTTGCTCCAGGGACACGCGTTCCTTTTGGAGTTCCTGCTCTGCCACCACACGCGCCTTCTCACCCGCCACTTTGGCCTCTGACTCCCGGGCCAACGCCTCACCTTCCAGTTCGGCTCGTCTGACCCGGAGCAGGTTGTTCTCCTCCGTGATCTTGAGATCGGCCTGAATGGCCGCTACCTGAGCTGCTTGACGCGATGACGCTTCTATCTGTTCCGCCTCTGCGGCGCGTTTCGCCTCGGCAACTCTGGCCTGCATGAGGATCTCCGCCGTTTGCTGCCGGCCGATGGAGTCGAGGTAATTCACCTCGTCGGTCACATTCTGGATCTTCAGGGTATCCAGCTCGAGACCGAGCTTCTTGAGATCTTCGTCGGCTTCCTCGATCAGACGGTGGGCGAACTTGAGGCGGTCCTCATTCACTTCCTCCGGCGTGAGCGTGGCCAGCACCCCGCGCAGGTTGCCCTCGAGTGTGTCCTTGGCAATGTGCATCATTTCCTGGAATGGCTTGTCCAACAAGCGTTCGACCGCATTGTGCGAGATCGGGTCACGGGCGCTCACCTTGACATTGGCTATGCCTTGCACGATGAGCGGTATTCCACCCTTCGAGTACGCGTTGTGCACCATGACGTCGATTGGAATCGTTCGCAGATCGATGCGCGACACTCGCTCCACGATGGGAATTCTCAGAGTACGCCCACCGTGCAATAACCGATACCCCACCCGCTGGCCGTCGCTAGTGGTACGGGCCCTTCCGGTAACGACCACCAGCTCGTTGGGCAGACATATGACGATGAGGGATCTCACCGCCCATATCAGCGTCCCGATCACTGCAAGACCGACGGCTCCAAGCACTACTCCGACGGATGGGTCCATGGTACCCTCAGCTTTCCGGAGGTGGTAACTCCCGCGACTCAAACGGTATCACTTCTGCGACGGTATCGGAGACACGCAGAACCACGACTTCGCTCCCCGCAGCAATGGACTCCCCTGCGCCCTCCGCGAGCCGAGCGACCAGGTGCACCTCACGACCTCCCACTAGACACGCTATCCGACCGCGCTCTCCCGCTGTGAGGGGGAGCACGACACGACCGATGCATCCCTCCAGCTCAGTATCGCTCACTGCGTCCACCGCCGTGTCACTCCGCTTGAGCCAGAGGAACACGGAGTGGGTTAGCATCATTGCTACGAACCCCATGACCAGCGACGGTAGCAGGCTACCCGTCTCCGAAGCGGGGGTGATCAGTGTCAGTAGCGTGCCGGTGAGTCCGAACGCGGCGAGGAAGAAGATCAGGTTGCGCGGCCGGAACAGCCCGAGGAGTAGCTCGCCGGCGCCGCTATGTACGTCATGGCTCACATCGTGGTCGTGCCCGACATCGTGATCGAAATCGTGCCCGGTGTCAAAATCATGGCCGGCATCGAGACCAGACGCATCGGCATGCGAAGCGTCGTGGTCACCGCCGCCGAGCAGAGAAAAGAGCAACAGTCCGCCACCGATGATGGCTGCGAATAGATAGATACCCAACATGGGCGTTCAGCCCGCCTCTCGCGTACCTAGCGACTGGAATCTGCCCGCCGGTCCCGGGCGTCGCAAGCACCTGCCTGCGTTTTCCCGGGCGCCCTCCTCCCTCTCAGACGTAAACAAGCGCACAAAAGGGCCGCCACGACGGCGGCCCCGCTCATAGCTGATGGCTATTAGCTCACAGCCGATAGCACCGACAGCTTTGTCTACTTCGCCTTCAGTACCCTCACCGCCCTGGCATAGGCCTTGGGGTTCACCCACAGGAGCATTCCGTATCTCCCCTTGCCTGCCGCTACGGCATCAGCCGCCGTCACGTTGATCTTTGCATCCGCAAGTTTGCCGATGTGTTTTTGCACCGCCCCCATTTGATCGGTGCCGGTGATCAAGAACCCCTTCTTGATCTTGCTCACTCTCCAACCGTTCGTCCTGGCAACCCGCTGGAAAGCTGTCATGTTCTCTGGAATGAAGTCGAGTTGAGCTTTGCCACCCTTGATTGGGAAGCCCGAATAGGCCAGGAGATTCACTCCTGCATCTTTGAGTTCGCTGAGGACTTTTTCACCTTGTCCTGGCCGATTCGACACCGTCAGGTAGCAATAACTGATCTTCTTCACTCGATCCGCCATTTGAACCCCCTGTTAGAGAACGTGGCTTTCATTGCTCTGTTGGCAAGATACCCGCCTGTACGATCGACAGCGAGCCTTCGCTGTTAGTCGGGAGGATTAGTTTGAATCAGGGTCACCAAGCGACGGATCACATCGTTCGGAATAATCATCCTCGCGATTGGTCGGATATCATGGACCGGAATGGCTCCACTGTCGCCAGTGATCGCGACGTGCGATTGGCCGAATGTCAGGTGGTAGTGCGACTCGACCTTGGCGATCTGGACATGGTCTGCGAACCTTGGTTCCAAGACATCGCTGGTACCCCACACTGCCTGCGGCCGCGCCACCTTGCGCCGCTCCACCCGCAACATGTCGTCGGTGTCGAGTGAGTAGTACGCCTCATCCTCCTGACGACCAGACCGTGAAAGCGACTCGCCGGCGGATCTCTCGTCTCCCCCTAGGCCAGGGCTGCGATCAACAGACATCTATCCCCTCTCGTGTGAAGACTCCGAGCACAATTGACCAATCGATCGAGCAGCGCCCGAGGTTCTGCAGTATCCGCTGCAATCTAAGGTGCAGCCCGTTCGCGCTGCAAAGAGCACTAGCTTGCCTGCTATCTCTGCTGTACGCCTTTTACAGCTCCTTCGATGAGTCGATATGCAGCTCTGAGTGACAAACCGTCCCTGTCTCTCTCCCCAGCAGGAGTCGACGCCACTCCGAACGCGGCAACCTTGTCGTACTTGAACATCTCTCTCACGGCCGCTGCGAGTTCGCTGCTGGTGGGCCCGTCAGCCACTGTCAGGGAATGCCCGGCCACCTCGGCGGGATCCAGCACATCCATGTCGACGTGAACGTAGATGATATCAGTGAGACGTGATAACCGCTGCATCTTTGAGTGGAAGTTGTCGGACAGTGTGCGGATATCCTCCACCGTTAGCATCTCGATATCCGAGCGATCCATCAGTTCCTGTTCCAGCGGATCTGTGTCGCGCACGCCGACCATCACGATGTATTTGGTCGGCAGGGCCGGGTCGAGTCCCGACTTGAGGCGCAGGTTGGTCAGAGCAAGGCCGGCTGAAATCGCTACCGGCATACCCCCCAACATTCCGCTCAGCGTAGTCTCAGGAGTGTTGAAGTCTCCGTGCGCGTCGATCCACACCAGTCCCACCTTGAGCGGGCGCCGCGGGGGGCCCGAATACTGCAGCCCACCGAGCATCCCCATGAGCGAGCTACAGTTCGCCAGGAGACCAACCGGCAAGTATCCGTTCCGCACATTAGCGGCCACGATTGCGGCGAGGTGTCCGTTCGCCAAACCAAGTCGGTGCCACTCACCATAGTCGTCTTGTTCCTCGGATGTGAGCGCAACTAGCTCAACCGGCTTCAGTGTGGCACCCAACGCCTGTAGCCGGTCCACAAGGCCGCCTTGCTCCAGATAGTCCGGCGTCCCCGACAGCTCGGCTACGTTGCGGGCTCCCGTATACGGCATCTTGACCAGGGCTACGTTCACTTTTCCTCCAGGGTCACTCACCTGCTGGGCTGAAACCATTGTGGGAACAACCAAAAGTATCGTACCCCACCTGCCGACCTTTCTCATGTGTCTACTCGCGATCTTGGATTACCGTATTTGGAAAGTGAGCGTGGCCCACTTGCTCTCGTAGTCGATGCTGTCTTGTTGCACTGGAACCATGGTGATGAACTCGACAAACCAGATTCCCGGTGCATCAATCGTTAGTACAGCTACTCCTTGCTCATCGGTCCGCACTCTGCGCTCATCGAAGGCGCCATCCGAACCCAATCCTCCAACTCTGACGAGTTGGTTTGCTACCGGGAGTTCGTCCACCAAACACTGCACCTGAAGTTCGGCACCGACCGACATCCTGTAGGGATTGATCAAGGGTATGATCTCTGCCGGGTAACCGAGCGCAATGAGGTATGTGGGCTCAGGCCGCCAGAACTGCCACCTGCGCTTTGGCTTGGCCAGCCGGTCGCCGACCTGAAACACCGCCTTCACGTGCTTGGAGTAACGTTCCCGCACGTCCGTCTCCAGCTCACCACGCTGTCTTCGCTGCTCCAACACGTCGGGGATGCCATCGTGCTCCAGGTACTCGTTGAACTCGGCTCCGGTTAGGTCCAGCTCTCTGGGATACGTGGACGCTCCTACGACATACGTGCCAGCGTCATCTGTCGTGAGCGACAGAAAAGTGGTGTCTCCCTCCGCGAGCCATGCCGTGGTGTCGATGCGCTCGCGTCCCTGCGGAGTGACCACACTGATGTCGGGCACCCGGTCGCGCGAGATCGAGTTCGCGCTCGAGTCTATGGTGCCGTTCAGTACCGGTATCCTCACGTCTGTGTGCGGAGCCACGAAGTAGCTGTCGAGCTTGATGAACAGGTCGTGCGCATATAGCAGGGACGACGCACCAATCAGGACAAGGGAGATCACCACAAGTCGAGGTTTCATGCTTCCTCCAGTCTTCGGTGTTCGGGGAACGTACAAAATATACTCGGCACGACACTGCGCGAACGGACGCCTCATATTGCCTCACCAGCAATTGCCCTGCGCCCCACTGCTAGTTTGATTTGGGAATCATCCAGCTTTCTGAGAGGCTCTACATGAAGAGGATCATCTGCGTTGTTGGATTGGCGGTCACCATAGCTGCATTGCCGGCCCACGCCCAGGTTGGTGTTGCCGCTCACGTCGGCACAATGGGTCTGGGGGCCGATGTTGCGGTTTCGCTCACCCCGCGGGTTTCGCTCAGGGGTGGAGCCAACTTTGTGCCGTACACACCGGAGTTCACAGCTGACGACATAGACTACGAGTTCAACTTCCCTTCGCCACAGTTCACCGCGCTGGTAGACCTGTTCCTCACTGGAGGGCTGCGGCTCAGCGGAGGGCTGCGGATAGCGCCTGACGATCTCTCCGCAAGCGGCCAGCTTGCAGGGCCCGAGGAGATCGGAGGCGTCATCTACACTCCGTCCGAAGTCGGCATTCTCACGGGAACCATCGTGACGCAGAAGGTCTCCCCGTACCTCGGCATCGGGTTCGGCAACGTTGCGCTGAGTCGGGTCGGTTTCTTCGCTGACCTCGGGATCGCACTCCACGGGTCACCTGAGGTCACTCTCACGGCGAGGGAGGGGTCGTTGGCCAGCGATCCGACGTTCCAAAGCGACCTGAACCGAGAAGCTCAGAGCTTCGAGGACGACATCGATTGGTACAAGTTCTATCCGGTGTTGTCGTTTGGGATCTCGTTCGCGCTCAAACAGTAGGCGCCCGTGCGCGGCTCCTGACGGCCTTGGATCACACTCGTCCACGGTAGTTATTGTGGCATTTATGGCAGACGCCCCGGGGTCTCTCTAGCCTCCCCGGGGCACCCATTGCTGTTCCCTGCTCTCAGCTCCCTGCTCTCAGCTCCCTGCTGACAGCTCCCCGCTCCCCGCTCTCTGCTCTCTGCTCTCTGCTCCCCGCTCTCCCCTACATCCTGAGCGCGTACTGCAGCTTGACCAGCAACTGGTTCGACTCGAGTTGCCACTGGTTCAACCACTCAGATACGTTGTGGTTGTACACCACGAACAGGTCGCCCAACGGATGGAACGTCCACCGGACTCTCGAGTTGGCCCCCACCGATTCAGTCTCGTTGTCGTACTGCACGAAGCCCGAGAGCTGCAGATCAGGTGAGAAGTTGATCAGCATGCGGGCACTCACCAGGTCCTTGGTGAAGTCGCCTGCCGGTATGCTTCCCACATTGCGCTCGCCGGCCAACTCGAGCGAGGCCGTTGCGGACGGTTTGAGCGCCAACCGCGCGGTCACCTGGTGCAGGTGCCCGCCGAAGAAGCCTCCGAACCACCAGCTGACCCTCCCACTCACCTTGCGCTTAGCGGCGATGTCGGCTTCTAGCCGGTAGCGCACCCAATGATACTCGCCTGGGGCTATCACTACGCTGTCTGCGATTTCAAACGGTTCGACGAGCCGTTCGCCCTCTGGCACCACGTTGAACTCGAACCGCTCACCGCTTTCGAACAGCCAATTGACCGGCGCGGTGAAGACCCGATAGCTCTCCCATCGGTTGTCCAGATCGAGCACGAGGACAGGTCGCAGCTCATAGTACATCCAGCGCATCCACGACAACTTCGGGCGCGAACGGAGGTTGGCGCCGCCGCTCAACTTCTTGATCCCGGGGCGCGGAACAAATCCAAGTGACGGATCAAACGCATCACCGACCTGCATGTAGGTGAGTGCAATGTCCCAGGTGTCGTTCGGATAGTCGATCTTCGCGCCAAAGGCCTTCTTGTCTCCCTCCAAGCCTTCGCGATCGGTTACCAACGCCCAGCCACCAACCAGGAAGTTCTTGTTGCCTGCAAAGCGTGACGTTTGATACACGGCGTCGACACCGGTCATCCAGCTATTCGAGCGGCCTTCGGGATCACCGAAAGTGGCAATCGCTCCTATTGACGACTCCTCCAGAATGTTCTGCTCCACCCGTACCACGCCCATAGTAGCCGCCGGGACCAGACCGTCCACGTCACCGGTACGCACGGTGAGGCCACCAAAGTTGGTGTTCCCTACCCGGCCGTTCACCTTCCCTCCCATACGGAGCGGCACCGTCTCTCCGTCGAACAATCCGATGCGGCGACTGTGAAACGGCATCAGATCGACCTGGTGGAAGCTCTGCAGACCAAGGCCAAAGTCGAAGATATCGGCGCCTTCGAGGAAGAACGTGCGCTTCTCCGGGAAGAACAACGAGAAACGCGTGAGGTTGGTACGCCTGGTGTCTACCTCCGTCTCGGCAAAATCGGTGTTGACGGTGAGTGAGGCCAACATGTTGGCACCGATCCGCTGTGTGACGTCGAGGCTCGGTTCCACTGAGCCTTCCGTGTCGACATCGAAGTCGGGCTTCTCGAACCCGGAGACTACAGCCGGACGAACGGTCAACCCCAGACCGAAATTGAAGTCGGGCAGACCTGTCAAGCGACCTGCGCGGATCGATTGCGAGATCTTGGCGTCGCGCGTGGGACTGGCCCACCTGCTGGTCTCTTGAAGCCGCTGGAGACGCCGCTCGACATTGAACCCCCACTCATCCAGGGCGGCGTTGAAGCCCAGACTCTGGATCGGAATCCGGACCTCGGCCGACCAACCCTCCGGACCACGGTGAGTTGCCGCTTCCCACACTGCATCCCAATCGCCGTTTTCCCCCTCTCCCTGGTTAGCAACCAGCGCGTCGTAACGGGCACCGCTCGGATTCAGCGCGAAGATGTAACCGGAACGACCATCCAAGAATGTGTCCAGGATGAACTTGACGTGGTCCTCGCTCCTGAGCTCAGAGTCTCGAGCCTTGGAGTAGCTGACGATCCCGCCCGGATCCGGATCGTGACACACCACGCCGAGCACGATGACACGAGAGTCGGCCAACAACCGAACCACCGTATTGCCGGCAAGTACACCACCCTCGACTGGCTCGGTCATAGTGAGTTTGCTGATCTGGTCCGCTCCCTGCCACTCTGGTTCGTCCAATACTCCGTCGAGGATCAGACCATCGCCGAGCGCTCCGATCCGGAGCGTAGGACGGCCATTATCCTGAGCAGATAGACCCAGCGAACATGTGGTTAGTGCGACCAGCAGCGGTAGGACAGCGTTCGAAACGCAATGAGCAGATCTATGTCGTGCAAGACTCATCTGGCTTCTCAGATATGCAGTGTAAGTGTCGGCTATTGACTACCGGCTGCGCAGGATGGACTCCGGGCCGACCAGAGGAACACAAGCGACACCGTGCGCATAAGTATACACTGAGCCCGCCCTGGTGGCTGCGAATCACATGCGCCCGACGCTTTGCTGACGCGCGCGGCTCCAGACGGGCTGGTCCACGGCATTAATTGTGGCATTGATGTCAAACGCCCCGGGGTGTCTCCTGCATCCCCGGGGCGCCTACTGCTCCCCGCTCTCGGCTCCCTGCTCCCTGTACTCTGCTCCCCGCTCCCCGCTCTCGGCTCCCCGTTACGGTGTAAACTCTCCGTGAATCCCCAACCGAAAGCCGCGCAACCAATACTCCACGCCCTGCAGTTTCGTTTGGCCGGTGACCGCATCAGCCTGGAGGACGACTGCGAACTTGCGGTTGGTCTGGAAGCGCAAGTCCGCACCGCCCCGCAGGGACAGACCTGCCTGCTTTGTGGGACCCGTCGGATTGTCAACTGGCGCTTGCTCCGAAGTGCGGAACTCGGCCCGCGGTGCTAGCGTCCCACGCCGCCCCATACGAAACTCCCACCGGGCTCCGGCGGCGAACAGGTTACCCTTGGGAAGGGACTGGGCTCCGAGGACAGTGCTGCTGAGTTGCGGGTTGGTCCGATAGACGTCGAAGCCGTACACAACGAGCGAGGATGGCCCAACAGCTTGGTTGAGTGATAGATAGCCAACGATTCGATCGCCCACACCGTTTTGGACAACGCCGCCCAGCTGGTCTGCTCCCCGAACTGCGTAGATCCCCGCGACTCGCAAATAGGTGCGCTGGCCGAGCGGGCCTTCGAGACCCGCCCTGAAGCGGCCCTCGTTGCCTGGTCTCAGTGAGGGGTCGCCGAACACGGCATGGTACCTGAAGGCTGCTCTATACGTTGCACCAAAGCCCAAAGCGAAGACCCCCACAGGTACGGCACCAACGAAACCGCCGCCCACACTACCCCCATTTCCCAGCTCATTGGTGGTGAGCCCGATGATGTCACTCGAAATCGCCCCCACGACGGATAGCTCGTCCTGCCTAACCGTCTTTATACCGGTCGGGATGACTCCGTGGGCTATGACAGATAGCCGACTGGGGATCACCTCGACAGTGAGCCGCAGTTCGGTGTCAATCACGCCTGACATCGTCTGGTCACGTACTACTGTGGGATTCTGAGATTTCAGCTCGACGTCGGTCCACCCAGTCGAGATTGTGAGGTTGGTGCGGCGACCGAAGCTCGCATCAATGCCTACGGGGACGGTGAATTCGCTCAGGAAGTCGAAAACGAAACCGTCCTCGAATTTGTAGTGCTCGGCGAAGAATGCCGCGTGCGTGGCAACAGCAACCTGCCCCTCGAGTGGAGCGACGGCACACAGCAACGCCAGTACCGAAACTGTCTTGGCGGCGTGTCTCATGGTAGCCTGAAGATGATGCGGACAGTGCCCACCGTGATGGGTGATTGACCTTGGTTTGCGACGGTTGTGCCCGGATTAGAGGCCGTTGTCTGAGCCCCCCTGGCCGTTGTCTGCGTCTGATCGACGACCCGCACCAACTCCGCCTGTGTCGCGGCGACGTCCAATTCCGCGGCACCGATGGCTTGGTTGGCCGCATCCTCAAATGTGGCCACGAACACGGCATCGGGAGCTGGGACGCTTTCGGCGGCATTCACTGTCACACTAGTCGGGGCAGCTGCCTCAACGACGGGGGCCATTGTGTTCGCTTCAAACCGGTCGCGAGCCATCTGGAAATCCGGATCTTCGCGAACTGCGTCGGCATAGTATTGGGCGGCCGCCGAGTAGTTTCCCCTGTCTTCCTCCAGTAGGCCGTGCGAATAGGCCAGAAACGCAAGCATGCTCTGAGTTCCGTTCTCCAGAATGAGGCGCCGCTCCGCAGCGGAGAGCAGGTAGCCCATCTGACCTGCGAGTGCCACCACCAGTTCCTTCTCCAGCCGCATCAGATCCTGCTTGCGACCGGCGAAGTACTGGGTCCCCGCAATTTCCCCGGTCGACTGCACCACAGACGCTTCGAGCCGCATTTGGCCTTCCGGAGGGATCGCTGCTAGGCCTTGAACCAGGCGTCCAGCCTGAAGCAGCCGCCCTATTCTCGACGCTGTAGTAGGGTCCACCTGTTGAGTCTGAGACAGCGCCAGCTCATCCATCAGCACACCCACCTGCAGTCGCTCCACCATCCTGAATCGCTGCAACAGCGCCAGGTCGGAAGTGAGCATCTGCGCAAGGCCGCGAGACAGAGGTTGGTACATCGAGTCGGCGGCAATCTCGAGTGGTAACACGGCAACGACCTCGGGATCGGCAGGTACCTGCGCCAGCTCGGCCTCTCGAGCAAGTGCGGCTTGCGCGGCTTGCGTTGTCTTGGCCCGCACCGCAAGAAGCTCACGGGCACCCACAGCCGCAGCACCGGCTGCACCACCGTAATCCCCGATATAGGAGCGGTACAGCTCAATTGCCTCCTCGTAGTTGCCAGCTCGTTCGGAACACTGGCCGACAACGAGCGGCCCGAGTGCATTCCTCGGTTGCAGCCGCATTCCGGCACGCGCCACCACTACTGCGGTATCACACTGCTCGGCCACGAAGAGAGCTGCTGCGTAACGCAGCAGCGTTGTGCCGTTGTCAGGATCTTGCGCCAACCGCTGCTCTAGCACAGGAATCTCGTTGGGCGATACTTCCGTAAACTGCCCGCTCCCACACCCGATCGATGCGACTGTGGCCACTGTGAAGAGAACCGATGCTGAACGGAATTGCACACTGAGGCGGGCAGATGCATCACCCATTTCACAGCTCCGACACGCTGAAGTGCACTTAGAGAACGGGACCAAACAGCCTGATCCCGCAGGAGACTGAACTTGCTCTTGGTGTACTATAACGTCAAGATGTCGGAGCAAGCCTCATGCCGTGGGCCGTTCGAGGGAACACAGAGGAAAGATCGGTGAGATTCAGAACAGCTGGGCGAAACGCTTATCCAGCCTGCAGCATCTCTCGCATTCGGCGCGCCAACGACTCTATCTCTCTGAGCGACGTCGCAGTTTCATCATCGTACTGATCTGCACCGAGCAGCAGCAGCTGTGTCTCAGCCAGGATGGCTGAGAGAGGATTGGAGAGATCGTGCCGCAGTTTACGGATTCTCTCGTCCTGTTCCAGCGTCATTCAGCGATTGAGCGATAGAGATCGCGGAAGTGGTGGTCCCGGAGATCACGCACGGACTGCCACAGGTCGTTTTCGTTCGTCGCACAGAAGATCTCAGCCGTGGCCGGCGCAGCACCGATCTCCTCGGAACCGAATATCAATTTCGCACGCCAGGTGCCGTCTTCAGCCCGCCTGACCTGAAGTCTGAGTGGGATTTCCTCCCCGCCGTAGAGCATCGGGGGAATCTCGTGCACAACAGGTTCGGACCGGTCTGAGGCCCCGTACCGCAGCGGATTAGCCTGCATTTATTATCCTGTTGGTTTGCGCAAATATAAAAGTATCCTTGACTTACGCAATAGTGAGCAGGCGCTCGCGTAGGGACGGATCCGTGGCAACAACAGCACATGTAGGATCCATATGGAGCGGTGTTGAGGCAACGCTACAAGGCAAACGGCACCGGCATGAAGGTCACCACAAACAGCAACACGGTCGCCCAACCGAGCGGGAATCGGCTCCTGGGAAGCGCTCGATGCCTGTCCAGCACCGTGGGATGGCCGATGTGGCCGCTACCCAACAGCAGCGTGAAGCCAGCCCAAAGCCACCAGAAAGGAAAGTCGAATCCCAGGACGATCAGCGAGAACCAGACCAGGATTCCTATGAACTTCTGTCGTTCCCGCACCAACGCGTACAGTACGTGGCCGCCATCCAACTGTCCCAAGGGAAGTAGGTTCAACATTGTCACCAGCACGCCAAACCACCCCGCCTGAGCCAGCGGATGAAGCACAACTGTCCCTTCACCCACGAGCCACAGGCGGGCCCACTGGGTGATGAGAGAGTCGCCCAGGTAAATGCGATACTGGCCAAACACCACGACCAACTGTGTGGGGCCCACTTCATTGATTACGTCCGACCGCTGCAGACCTATGAGGAGCACAAAGAGCGCGACCACGAATCCCAGCCACGGCCCCGCTGCCCCGACATCCATCAACTGCCGCCGATCAACGACCGGACTCCGCAAGCGGATGAATGCACCAAAGGTCCCGATGACATTGATGAACGGAGGAGCGGGAAGGAAGAATGGTGGTGACGCGTTGATCGAGTATCGCTTGGCAACCACGTAATGCCCCATCTCGTGCGCCAATAATATGCCCATCAGCGCGACGGCGAAATCCAGCCCGACATCGACTCTCAGCTGCAGGACCCAGTGGATGAACTGGCTGCCGAAGTTGGGAACCTCTCGCAGCGAGACGGGTCCGGCTACATCTGCTCCCGAGAGCAGGGCCCCCCCCATCCACACCGTAAGGAACGAGACGGAGAACAACAGGCCGTGGAGCCACCAGCGCTCCTTCGCGGTAGGCCCGATGCTCCTGATCAGTACCATTCTCCCAGCGCCATCGCCGTGCGCCCAATAGTGGGTTCCCGGCCACTCTTTGAGAGCGGCCGCAAACTCGGGGGACGGACCGCGGTGTTCGGGCTGCACGACCGCATCGATGATCTCGCGGTCACGGGCGGTGACAGTGCGCCAGACAGTGAAGAATCTGACTAGCGGAACCATGCGGCCTCTTGACGCCCCCGGAAAACCTGGATATCATAACGTGCTTTCACATCTAGATACCCCCGAACTGCAATCCGACTCTCATTGTGCACGCGGCTGCGCCGCGCACCACTAGTGACTGCGCTTGACAGCAGTAGGTAACCCTCCTAAACACGGAGTCCCTTCAAGTGGACATCGCAGAACTGAAAAAGAAATCGATCCCGGAGCTGCACGCGATGGCCGAGGAGTTGAACATCACCAACTACTCTGGCCTCCGCAAGCAGGACTTGATCTTTAGAATCGAACAATCGCTGTTGGACTCCGACACGGTATTGCGTGGTGAAGGTGTTCTGGAAATCCTTCCCGAGGGGTACGGATTTCTCCGCAGCCAGGATTGGAACTATTTGTACGGCCCCGACGACATATACGTCAGTCCCAGTCAGATCAAGCGGTTCGACCTGCGTACTGGAGACACGATTCTCGGGCAGGTCAGACCTCCTAAAGATGGGGAGCGATACCTCGCTCTCCTCAAAGTCGAGACGGTAAATTTCGAGGAGCCAGAGAAAGCCAAGCACCGCATTGGCTTCGACAATCTGCGACCGAGGTATCCCGAGCGGCGCATTCCGCTAGAGCGCGTGGACGGGGATCTGTCCATGCGGGTCGTGGACATTTTGGCCCCCATAGGCTGCGGGCAGCGCGGTTTGATCGTGTCACCACCCAAGGCCGGAAAGACAATCCTCCTCCAGAAGCTGGCCAACTCGATCACCGAGAACAAACCTGACGCGACACTGATCGTCCTCTTGATCGACGAACGACCGGAAGAGGTCACTGACATGGAAGAGCACGTGGACGCCGAAGTGATCTCGTCCACGTTCGATGAGCCGGCAGATCGCCACGTGCAAGTGGCTGACATGGTGCTCGAGAAGGCAAAACGACTGGTCGAGCACGGGCGCGATGTAATCATCCTGCTCGACTCAATCACCCGCCTGGCCCGCGCTCACAACGTGGTTATCCCGCACTCCGGCAAGATCCTCTCTGGCGGCGTGGACGCCAACGCCCTACAGAAACCAAAGCGGTTCTTCGGCGCAGCCCGGAACATTGATGGTGGGGGATCACTGACCATCATCGCCACCGCTCTCATCGAGACCGGCAGTCGCATGGACGAAGTGATTTTCGAGGAGTTCAAAGGAACCGGCAACATGGAACTCGTCTTGAATCGGAGCATTGCCGATAGACGTGTATACCCCGCCATCGACGTGCAGCGGAGTTCCACTCGGAAAGAAGAGCTCTTGCTCGATCCAGATGAGCTGAACAAGACGTATCTGCTGCGCAACTTCCTGGCGGACATGCCCACTGTCGAGGCAATCGAGTTCTTGCTCGAGCGGATGAAGCGGGCCAAGACCAACCAGGATTTCTTCGCCACAATGCAGCAAGGGTGACGGGGCAGCGGAACGGCAGCACTGCGGGACGGCAACACGGATCGCCGCACAACCCCGGGGAGTTGCCGCTGCGGGGCCGCGTACTGGCAATCGACGTTGGCGATAAACGCATCGGTCTTGCACTCTCCGATCCCACACAAACGCTGGCTCAACCTCTCGCTACACTCACCCGCCGCGTCGGAAAACGTTTCCCGATGGGCAAGCTCAAGCAATTCATCGACACTCATCGCCCGGTCGCGCTGCTGCTCGGTCTGCCGCTTGCTCCCGACGGCTCGGAGGACGAACGAGCAGTCGCGGTGCGAGAGGTAGGCGCTCTCCTGATGGCGAAAGCCGAGCTGCCAGTTGCGTATTGGGACGAGCGTATGAGTACCGCGCGTGTACACTCAGCGGTGAGAGAGTGGGGTGGTACACTTGGCAGGAAGGGCGACGTTGACCAACTGGCCGCTACTGTATTTCTCCAGACTTACCTCGACAGCCGCCGATGCTGAAACGTCTCGCTCTGCTGCTGGCAGTCGCATCGATGAGTTTGATAGGTTGCAGTCGAGGCAACCAGGCCGATACCACGGTGCGTGTGACGATACCTCGAGGCGCCACGCTGACGGCAGTTGCGGAGACTCTGTCCGCACGTGGCGTCATTCAGTCACCGAGCCTGTTCAGATTGTACGCCAGGGTGACCGGCCGGGAACGGGCGATCCAGGCTGGCACGTACGAGTTCCAAACCGGCCTTTCACCGCGCCAAGCTCTCGCTGTGCTTGTATCGGGAAGAGAAACACTAGAAGCCTTGTCGATCCCTGAGGGACTCATGCTCTTCGAGGTGGCGGAACGGGTGAATCGGCAGATCGGCCTGCCCGCTGAGAGCTTGCTCGCTGCTGCTCGCGATAGTGCTCTAACGGCGACCTTGGGTGTAGAGGCCGAGACCCTGGAAGGATACTTGTATCCGAGCACGTACTATGTGCGGGTGGGAGCCACAGCTTCGGAGGTCGTGGAACAGATGGTGCGCGAGTTTGAAGCCCGCTGGCAACCGGAATGGAATGCCAGACTTGCTGAACTGCAGCTATCGCGCCACGAAGTCGTCACTCTCGCATCCATCATCGAAGGTGAGGTCCAATTCCCACCAGATGGCAGGTACGTGTCTTCCGTCTATCACAACCGGCTTGCGCGGGGCATGCGGCTGCAAGCCGACCCCACGGTCATATATGCTCTGGGGCGACGGCGGCGGCTGTATGAACGAGACTATCAGACTCCATCACCTTACAACACTTACTTGATTGATGGTCTGCCCCCGGGCCCGATCGGCCAACCCTCTGAGAGCAGCATCGAGGCGGCACTGTACCCGGTTCGCACCAACTTCCTGTATTTCGTTGCGCGGACGGACGGGAAGCACGTCTTTTCCCGAACTTACCGTGAACATTTGACCGCAGTGGCAGAGGTGCGCCAGATGGAGAGGGAGCTAGGCGCGAGGTAGTGGGCTCAGCCGGGGGACTCCGATTCGACAATGTCGCGGAGTTCGCGGGCTGCCTTCTCGGCGTCCGGAACTCCGAATATGGCGCTAATGACGGCAATACCTTGAGCACCTGCTCGTAGGACGTCGCCGGCGTTCGACTGGCGTATTCCCCCGATCGCGATAACCGGCATACCGCGTGGCGCCTTCCGGGCTAGTGCTCTAAAGCCTGCGATCCCGATCGGATTACCGGCATCTGACTTGGTGTCGGTCCTGTAGATGGAACCAATACTCCAATAATCGACATCTGCCCGGAGTGCGTCACCGGCTTCTTCAAGCGTCCCGACTGATACACCTATTCGCATCGGCCTGGGAGCGAACTTCCGCACCAGAACCGGCGAGATGTCTGCCGCGCCGAGATGCACGCCGGCCGCCCGTGCTGCTAGGGCCACGTCGGCCCGATCGTTCACATACACGGGAATCGACAGAGAGGCGATAAGCTGTTGCGTAATCCGAAGGACTTCGTTGGCAGGAGTGCCTTTCAGCCTCACTTGTACGGCGGTTGCCCCTCCTGCCTGCGCCGCACTACAACTATCCACTATGGAGTCGGCCGTGAGAAACGGCGGTCCCGCGATGGCCAGTAGTCGGACGTCGAGTGTCATTAGGGCTGGGACAAACGGGCACAAGGCTGCGCCATTGCAGATACTTAGAGTACCAGGTGGGTCCAGTCAATGGCTGGGTGTTGACAGCAAAATCCGGCACCGCAAGGTTGGAGCCATGCCACGACGCGTTACCTCCGTTCGACGGACAGCACAGATACAGCGGGTCCTGATCAGCATCCTGGCTGCCAACATCATCGTGGTGGTGGTGAAGCTCGTCATCGGTGTTAGAGCCGGTTCTCTCGCGGTACTCAGCGACGTGGTGCACTCCTCGGTCGACGCGATGAACAACGTGCTCGGCTTGGTGGTCGTATTGGTGGCCAGCCGAGCACCGGACGAGGACCATCCCTACGGACACCAAAAGTTCGAGACCTTGGGCGCCCTCGCGATCGTAGCTTTCCTGTCCGTGACCGCCTTCGAGGTCGTCAAAGGGGCAATCAAACGGCTGGCGGCTGGAGCCCCCACGCTTCACATTACCGGCATAGAGGTATCTCTGCTGGCCGGGACTCTGGTGATCAACTTCCTTGTGGCCGCGTACGAGTCCCGCAAGGGTCGTCAGCTCCACAGCGACTTCCTGCTTGCCGATGCAGCCCACACCAAAGCTGATATTTTCGTTACATTGGGAGTGCTCTCAGGAGTGCTGCTAGCTCGAGTGGGAGTCACGTGGGCCGACCCGATCGTCGCCTTATTGGTCGCTGCAGTGATCGTGCTGTTGGCCTACCGCATCATCACGGGATCAATTCCGGTACTGGTTGACCAACACGTGCTTCCATCGGGCACAATTCGGTCTGCGGCAGAGGAGGTCGACGGAGTAGTCCGGGCCTATGACATTCGCTCACGAGGATCGCGGGAGCGGGCATTCGCCGAACTCACCATAGCAGTGAACGGGAGCACGAGTGTGGAGCGAGCGCACGAGGTTGCCGATGCCGTTGAAGGACACCTGCGCCTGCATCTCCGGCTGCACGAGATCATAGTGCACGTCGAACCATGTTGAGCAGTCCTCGTCCCCGCCCGCGGCCACTGCGTCAGCAATCGCTCCGACAAGAGTATGAGGAGTTTGTGCTCCAGCGGATCGAGGAGTACAAAGAACAGTTGTCACGCACAGAGCTCTTGGCCATTGCCGACGAGGCCGTGCGTGAGTTGGAGGTCAGCGCGGAAGAGCAACTGGTGCTCACAGAGGTGTTGGTGTTGGAGCACGTGGACCGCCTAATAATGAGACGTCTCCGCCTGCCAACGTTCCGCCGCTGGCGAGAGCGATATCTGGAACTGCGCAAGTCACAACAGAATCCTGAGCATTGGGACCTCGATCCAACCACCCCTCTCGTCGAGCTAGCGCATCGCCTGGACGAATCAGACATGGTGTTGGTAGTGGGAGGCGGTGCAGCCCCTGCTGGCTTCTACCTTGCGGCGCACGAGTGGCCTGCCCTCCTGATCGATCAGGAGCTCAGGACCGTTGAGGCGGTCGAGGCTCGGGCCGCTGCCGAGGGTCTCAGGTCACGCATCCAAGCCCTGGTCGTAAGCATGGCAAACTGGTTCCCAGACGTCACTCCCACCCTGACTGTGATCGAGCCGAGAGCGGTCAGCGAGCTGGATCCCCAGGTTCGGACCAGGGCCATGGACTCATTCAAGTCGCAGACTGCCTCAAGGGGAGTGCACTTCGTGCTGCCAGCCGACCGAAGAGACGGTGTTATTCCCTTCGCAGCCGAGGCACTTCAGGAACACTATGCGGACTGGTGGGTTCAGAGGACCCGGAGTGACCATGCCAACTGGGGATTCCTCGCGATAAAGCCGTGACTAACCTGCTAAACGTTGCAGGGCCGGCAGCGTGCCGGCCCCATTACGCAACGTACTGCAACGGCTACTGTGAACTCGGTCTAGCGACGCTTCGCCCGAGCCTTCTTCTTAGTGGCCTTCTTCTTAGTGGCCTTCTTCTTGGTGGCCTTCTTCTTGGTGGCCTTCTTCTTGGTGGCCTTCTTCTTCACAGCCTTCTTCTTGGTGGCCTTCTTCTTCACAGCCTTCTTCTTGGCGGCCTTCCTCTTTGCTGGCATGCCTACCTCCTGTTGGTGGGTCAAGCCCCGCCATTCTCGACGGGACGGTTGCCTGAGCGACATACGATGCCACTCATTGTCTCCTGCTCTCTACTCTCTGCTACAACACTTCGCTGCTCTCACGCTCACGACCTAGGACATCACCGAGTTCGCTCCGCTGTATGGCGTCGGACCCGACCGTGAAGTGAAAGTCACGTACGACCACAGGTGGCACTACTACAGGCACACCCAGGCCACCCGACTCTGAGGCAACTACTCGCACTGCCGATCCTATCGACTCCACGTTGTTCAGAATCGAGATAATGCTCTCCTTGAACCACATATTGCTCACAGGCAGGACTATTCGCCCGTCCTCGATGAGAAACATCCCATCGCGCGTGAGCCCCGTGTACGTCAGTCGACGGTGGTCCACTGGCCGAACGTACCAGAACCTCGTTACCAGCAGCCCTCGGTCGACGGTAGATACCAGGTCGTCAACCGTTCCCTCACCACCGGTGAGTTTGATTCCGCCCCCATGCAGCAGGGGCTCTCGACCCTGCCGACTTGCCCAGTAACGGTCATACTCGAGGTTCTGCAGGACTCCGTTCTCTATCCACGTCGTGTGACGCAGCGGTGTGCCGTCAGCGGCGAACGGACGGGCCAGCAGATCGGGGTCAGTTGGATCTGACAGCACCGAAAGGCGCTCGTCGATTACCTGCTCGCCGACCCTGTTGCCATCCCCATTCCGCGAGAAGAAGGAGCGACCTTCATCTGCAGCTCTGGCAACCAAGGCGGCTTGTAGCAGTGTTATCAGGTTGCCGACAGCGGTCGGTTCCAAAACGACCGTGTAGGCTCCGACATCGACCGCCACGGCGTTTACACTCTGCCGTGCTCTGTTGATGGCCCGCTCCGCGAGTTCTCCCGGTGGGAGCATTTGCTCCCAATCGTTGTGGGTAGTGCCAGCCCAGGCTGACCCAGTTCCGTCCGTGGTTTGCACCGTCGTTGTATGGGATGCGAGGGTCGACTGGTGGTACGCGAACAATCCTGCGGTGTTCAGCAACGCCTCTGACCTAGCCCGAGTTTGGATGAACCCACCGGCGATCAAATCCGTTGAAGACGCCCGCTCAGTGACTGCCCGCACCGCGGTCACAAAGTCTTCATCCCCCAACTCATTTGTGCTGTCGAAAAACGCGGCACTGGGCAAATACTCTTGAGGGCCGAGGGGAGGCATGGTCTCCGGATCATCGGGGGCAAGCTGCGCCAACTCTTCAGAGCGAGAGACTGCGTCTTCAACCGCGGTGTCGCGCAGATCGTTCCACGTCACGGCTGCCCGCTTCTGACCGAATGTGGATGCTACGGTCACCTCTGCATCCGAGGCATCTCCCGATACCGTCATCTCATTGCGCGCATATCTAGCGAACCGAGTCAGCCCAGAAACTAGCGTCACTTGCGCTGCATCTGCTGAGCTGTGCGACATGACCCTCTCGCACACCTCACGCGCATCGGCTTCGGTAAGAAACTCCGCCATCGGCGACTCTAGCTAGACCGCCGTGTTGACGACTCTGAAGTCATGAAACCGCGCTGCCGGACACCCATGGCTCGCCGCATTTAGCTGCGTGGGCTGACCTTTGGCATCACCGATCGTCCCGCAGAGCTGATAGCTACGAGCACCACCCAGCATATCCAGAGAATTCCAGAACTCCAATGTATTCCCCTGATAAGCTGTGTCCTTGAGCATGCGGGTGATTCTCCCGCCGCGCACTTCATAACACACATGAGCGCCGAACTGGAAGTTGTATCGCTGCTGATCAATGCTATAGGGGCCACGCCCTTTGATAAGAATCCCGCGATCTGTGGCGGCAACCAGGTCATCTAGCACAAGGTCGTTCTCTGCCGGCAACAACGAGACGTTCGGCATGCGCTGCAACTGGGCGACATCCCAAGACTCCCCGAACGAACAGCCGTGTGAACGACTGACGCCAGTCAACTCGGCGATCAGCGTCGCTTGCTCGCGAGTCGTCTGGTAGTCCACGAACGTGCCATCCTGGATAATGGGCCAGCTGTCGGCGGTGACACCTTCGTCATCCCACCCCACTGTCGCGAGGCCACCCCTCTGAGTCCTATCGCCGATCACGTTCATGAACTCAGGTCCGTACCGAACTTCACCGATTGCAGTCTCCGGCGGTGCCAGGAATGACGTACCTGCGTAGTTGGCTTCATAGCCAAGCGCCCTGTCGAGTTCAGTAGGACGGCCGATAGTCTCATGAATGGTGTGGAACAGATTGGTCGGATCAATAATCAAATCGTAGCGACCCGGCTCCACTGCAGTGGCAGACAGCATCTCGACAGCCAGCTCCGCCCATTCCGTGGCCCTGCCCGGCAGATCCGCAGCCTCGACATGCTCATATCCCAGTCCCATCGGGGCAATGTCAGTCGATGTGTGGGACGCAACGTCACTGGAGTCGGTGGCCACGGCCGTTACTGTCATCGACGGGTAAGACCGGTAAAGTGTCTGCTCAATAATACTGCCGTCTGTGGAGGCAAACGTGGTTTCCACTTTCACGAAATACATGCTCGACGTCACAAACCGGGCAGCTGACACTGCTGCCGCTACCCTGTTTGCCTCGAGCAGCAGTTCGGTCTTGTCGCTCATCCTCACAGTGAAAGGGTCTCGCCGGACCGGCGTCATCCATCTGCCGTCCGGATAAGCGGTCACTCTGGCAAGCTGCACGGGTCGGCGAATTGCTTCGCTGTTTACCTCCGCTTGCTCCACCGCCCGCAACGCGATTCTACTACACTCCTCACGTGTCACAGTCCGACTCGCCGCAAACCCCCAGGCACCGTTGACCAGTGCCCTCACTCCCACTCCAAAGGTCTCACGGTCCTGCAATTCACTGACACGCTCTTCCTGCGCGGCAACGAACTGGTCGCGTTTGTTGACGATTCGCACATCTGCATATGTGGCTCGCTTCGAACGAGCGGCGTTCAGTGCAACCAGGCATAGATCTTTGAATGCCGCACCCTGCATGGTTCCCTGCGGAGTATACCCGAACTTCGGCAGCCAATCACTACCAACTGCGCCCAGTGCAACAGCGGAAAGCGTTGATTGCTTGATGAACTCGCGTCGTGTTCGTGACATCAATCTCCTTCCAAGTATCGCATGCGACGGTGCGAATATTATAGATACCTTTAAAACGCGCAATACTCATTCATCACCAACAACACGCTGATCAATGCAGTTTCTGCCACAGTGGATTAGGGGGGCGTGCAAAACTGGGCTTCACTCGTGCGTCCCGAGCACACTAACGACTTCTGCTTGAGTGGGTCACGCCGGCGCATGTAAATGTTCATTGACATCAATCGATCGATGCTTCGAGTACTGTACCACTCTGCGAGCAAGAGTGAGACAGCAGGTGCACACTACTGTATGGACCGCGCGTGACCCTGCAAATTGTAAGAGTAGGTTGCCGGTGGTTACCATCATAGCGCGCCCTGAGCTCACACTCACACAGCGCACGCTTGAGGTTGAAGAACTACACAGTGGTATCAGTCTTCTTCCAGCGTCGACAGATCTCCTACTTCTTCCCCCCACTCGAGTGCCCGTAGATAACGCCTGAGGATCTTCCCCGACCTGGTTTTGGGAAGCTTCTCCGCAAACGCAATCTCGTGGGGCATGGCCAACGGTGACAGCCGCTTGCGGACGAAATTCATGATCTGGAGCTCGAGTTCTTCCGAAGGTTCATAACCTGGATTCAAAGCTACGAACGCCTTGACTACCTCCATGTTGATCTCATCGGGCTTACCAATGGCTGCGGCCTCTGCCACGGCTTCGTGTTCGATAAGTGCCGACTCGATCTCAAACGGACCAACCAGGTGTCCTCCTGTGTTGATCACATCGTCGTCACGACCAACGAACCAGAAGTACCCTTCGTGGTCCATACTGGCACGATCGCCAGACACATACCACAGATCTGGATTGCTGCGAAGTTCATCGGGCTGGTCGCCGGAGTTGGCGCCAATGAACTTGCTGCGGTAGACGTCCGGCATCCCCCAGTATGTGCGGAACATAGCTGGCCAACCGGGCCGGAATGCGATCAGTCCGACGTTTCCCGGCTGTCTGATCGGCTCGTGGCTCTTCAGGTCTAGTACTGTGGCGGAGATCCCTGGAAACGGTTTGCCCATCGATCCGGGTTTGACCTGCATGCCCGGATAGTTGGCGATCATGATTGCGCCCGTTTCCGTTTGCCAGAACGTGTCATGGAAGGGAAGCCCGAGAGCCTTCTCACTCCAGATGACCGCTTCAGCGTTCAAGGGCTCACCAACAGATACGAGGTGACGCAATGACGACAGATCGTACTGCCGTTCTGGATTCCCAGCCTCTCGCATCAATGAACGGATTGCGGTCGGGGCCGAGTACCATACGGTCACTTTGTTGTCTTGTATGAACTGGTACCAGCGGGCCGCCATGAAACCCGAGTCCAACACGCACTGAGTAACGCCGAGTGACCAGGGACCGATAATCCCATAGCTGGTGCCGGTCACCCAACCCGGGTCCGCGGTGCACCAGTACACATCCTGGTCAGTAAGATCGAGGACCCAATTGGCTGTCAAAGCCTGACCCCAGATAGAGCTGTGCACGTGTAGTGCACCCTTGGGCTGTCCTGTGGTACCGGATGTGTAGTGCAGCACAGAAGGACTCTCGGGATCGGCTGGAAATACGGAAAAGTCACCCGCGCGCGGTGCCGCTTCGACGCCAAAGAACACTTCTCCGTCCTTGATCTTGGACTCATCTCCATCCACGACTATGACGTATTCCAGGCTGGGTAGCCTGTCTCTGATCTTGCGGACCTTCTTCACGTGCTTCTGTGTTGTCAGGATGGCCTTTGTCTCAGCATTCGCTAATCGAATCTCGAGTGATTCATCTCCAAATGCTGAGAAGAGCGGCTGTGCAATGGCACCGAGCTTGAGGATTCCGAGGAACGCGAAGTAGAGAGTGGGAATCTTGTCCATGAATATGCAGACCCTATCACCCTGCTGGACATCTAATCCCGATAGAAATTGTGCAATGCCATTGGACAATACGCGTAGATCGTCGAAGTTGTAGGTGTGCTTCTTCCCTCCGAATCCTTCCCAGATCAAGGCGGGCTTGTCACCTTTACCTTGTGCACATATCCGATCGGAACACAGCGCCCCGATATTCAGAATCTCACCGTCGGTCCATCCCAACAGTTCCTTAGCGATATCCCAATTGAAATCGCTGACTCTTGTATCATAGGACACGATATTGCTCATTCATTGACTCCAAACTGTGCTTTGAATCTGTTCCCCGGTGCGGGGTGGCGAACTGACCAACCTCACGTGCGGATCTCTGACAGCACGGGGACTCCGGACTTCTCAGTCCCCACCACCATCCTTGGCGATCCGCCACGCATTACTAGTGATTCTTTGAATACCGGAGCCCTCAGGGTCGTATCGCTGGTCGGAAACCGTGCGGTCCAGCTCTGACTGGGATCGAACAGTCCGATGAGATCGTTGAGTACGGCAGTCGCCACCGGTAACGCTCCCCCGACCGTGCCAATGAGTACGTTTTCACTGCCATCCGGATAGTGCAGTACCACGACTTGGTTCACATCCTTGACCATCCCTAAATGACTCTGCGCCCGAACAGCCATGGGTCGCACCGTAGCCAACACTTCGTCCGGTGCGCGTATTGCCATCGCCACCAGCTTGACTCTGAACTCGAGCTCCGGTGCACGTCTAACGAGTTCGGTATCGACTTGTTCAAGGCCGACAGTCTCAATCTGCTGGCCAACATGTCGCCGACCGGTTGCTTGGGTAAGCAACAGCATCAGTTTCTGAGCTGTGTCCCAGCCAGATACATCCAATTCCGAATCCGGCTCAGTCAGTTCACGTTCAACGGCTCTGGCAAGCGCCGCGTCGAGTGTAGCTCCTTGCTCCATGTGTTCCAACATTGTGTTACAGGCACTCGACAACACGGCTTGAAGGTCTCGTACAGTGCGCTGAGACAGCGGCCTCTCCAGCGAATGGATGAGCGGCCACCCAGCCGCAATCGAATCGTGGTATGCGATGCGAATCCCATGCTGAAATGCCAACCGATCCAACGCTTCGCCGTTGGCGCGCAGCAGCGCTTTGTTCGGGGTCACTACATGGTGGCGACGGATCAAGGCCTTCTGGACCAGTGGCAACGAGCCAAGCCCACGCGTCAGATCCAACACAACGTCAATGTCTTGCCGCGAGACGACCGCATCCGGGTCGTAGCTGACTGGGACGGCGTCAAAGACGGGGTCCAGCTCCTTCTCAGTGTCCGTCTCCGCCACCCCAGCAACTTCGATGAGCAGACCATTCCTGGTTGCCAATTGATGGCGTCGTTCCTCAATCAGCCGCAGGAACGACGCGGCAATCTGTCCAGCACCAAGGATAGCGAGCCGTACGGACCGCAGTTCACGCGCTTCGCGCGTGAACAGAGTCTTGGGCTCAGCGCCGGCTGGGCCACGCAAGATGTCTGCAATCTGGTCCGTGTCCAACAGGAAGGCGTCGTGACCGTTGGGCGACCGAATCTCTGCATACGCAACATCGCGACCCAGGTGCTCCAGGATGTCCGCCCCTAGCTGTACCTCAGCTGGTGGATAGAGATTATCCGAGCTGATACCGATCACGATTGTGGAACAGGTAACCCGGTTCAGTGCGCTCACCAGATCTCCCCGCCCCGCACTCACATCGTGCAGATCCATCGCGCGGCTGAACAGCAGGTAAGTGAAAGGATCGAAACGCTGGGTAATTCGCCTGCCGTGATGTCTCAGCCAGGATTCGACATTGTACATTCCCCGCTCTCTCAGCACCGAGCCCGGCGCCTTGAACCAATCCCGACCGAACTTCTCCTCGAGGCCGATGGGAGAGCGGTAACTCATCATCCCGACACCCCGCGCCACCATCTGCCCAACTTTGGCCACCACCTCATCTTCGGTGATATCGAGCTCGATTCCACGACGCTGGAGCCAGTTCAGGCCGATCTGATAGGGTGATGTGCGCAGCGGCGCCGCCACAACGACAGCTTGGTCGACCATGTCTGGAGCCTCGATTGCCCACTCCCAGGCGATCATCGCTCCCATACTGGGGCCGATTACCATACTCAGACGTGGTATACCCAGTGCCTCCAAGAACAACCTCTGAACCCGCATCATGTCGAGGGGAGTGAGCAGCGGGAAGCGGTCCAAGTACGGTTTGCCGTCGCCGGACGGAAACCGCGGTCCGGTGGTCCCGTAGCAGCCGCCCAGGAGATTGGGGCAGAGGACGAAATGTGTGTCGGTGTCTATTGCCCGACCCGGGCCGATGAGAGGTTCCCACCAACCCAAGGGTTCGTCGGCAAACTCACCCGTAGCGTGGCAGTCGCTAGTCATGGGGTGAATGATGAGCACAGCGTTGTCTCTTGCCGCGTTCAGCTCACCCCACGCTTCGTAGCTAATCTGGATTGCCGATAGCTCTCCGCCGTATGCCGCCCGGAACGGTTCAGGCAGGTCGAGGTGCACAACCTTGCCAAGCTCGACTGTTGGTGAGCTCCACCAGAGATCGCGATGGTCCTTCATCGAATATCGGGTTGACCCAACCTCACATTCCGAACTTTGCTTCGATTCCCTTCTTGTCCAACCCGAGGATCCCGTAGTTGTCGCCAACCTTGTTGAAGGCCTCGAGTGCTCGCTGCAACATCGAGACGTCGTGGTCAGCCGACAGCTGAGTTCTGATACGGGCCTGCCCCTGGGGCACCACCGGGAAGAAGAACCCTATGACGTATACACCCTCGTCATAGAGGTCTCGGGCGAAGTCCTGGCTCAGCTTGGCGTTGAACAGCATCACTGGGACGATGGGGCTCTCACCTTGCTTAATCACGAAGCCAGCATCAGTCAGTTCCTTGCGCCAGAACTTCGTGTTCTCCTCCAATCTGTCGCGACGCTCTGTGCTGCGGTTGACAATCTCGAGGACCTTGAGAGCTCCCGCAACCAGTGGAGGGGCCATGGTATTGCTGAACAGGTACGGCCGCGCTCGTTGGCGGCAAAGTTCCACCAATTCTCTGCGCCCCGAGACACACCCACCAGACGCTCCACCCAGAGCCTTGCCGAGCGTCGTAGTGATCACGTCGATCCTACCCATGACACCGAAGTGCTCCGGGGTGCCACGGCCGGTCTTTCCGATGAAGCCGCTCGCATGACTGTCATCCAAGAACACCAAGGCGTCATGTTTCTCTGCTAGATCGCAGATCTGATCCAGCGGCGCCAAGTCGCCATCCATACTGAACACTCCGTCGGTCACGATCATCCTCACGCGCTTGTCCTGATGTTCCTCCAACTTCTGCTCGAGGTGCTGCATGTTGGAGTGCTTATAGGTATCAGTCAGCGCCTTGCACAGTCGAATCCCATCCACAATGCTGGCATGTACCAGACGGTCGGATATGATCACATCTTCCGGGCCCAGTATTGCCTCGAATACACCGGCGTTTGCATCCATACAGCTAGGAAACAGAATCGTGTCTTCGGTACCGAGGAACGCCGAAAGCCTCTCCTCAAGTTCCCGATGAATGTCCTGCGTGCCACAAATGAACCTGACACTCGAAAGGCCGTAGCCGCGTTCCTCTAGCGCCCTGTGTGCTGCCTCTATGACTTCTGTATGAGAGGATAGGCCCAGGTAGTTGTTCGCGCATAGGTTCACGACCGACCTCAGTTCTGCGCCGGATGGAAATTCCACTCGAATGTTGGCGGACTGAGGCGAGTGAATGAAGCGCTCTTCCTTGTACAGCCCCTGGTCGCGAATGGAGTTCAGCTGAGCTTCATACGATTCCCTGAGTGAACCTCGATAGGCCATCTCACTCCCCTCCCTGGTGTTTCTTCACGACACGGACGATGTTCTTCACGGTGTCAAACGCTTCAGCAGATGCCTCTTCGTCGGAGATCGAGATATTGTACTTCTTCTCGAGAAATCGCTTCAAGCTAACCATGCTGAAGCTGTCGACTATACCGCTCGATATCAGGGGAGTGTTCTCGTCGAGTTCTGTGTCCTCGTCGTCGTCTTCGAGGTATTCGTTGCGAATGTATTCCAAGACCACTGTTTCCATCGGTTCCTCCTCATCACATTGAATCAATCAGCGACCGAGGGTCATGCACTACAGACAGCGAAGGGGACATTTCACGCTCTCTCCAACACCACTACGGCCCCTGCGTACTCGCGCTCGTGGCTGAGGCACAGATGGATTCTGCCAACTCCAAGGGCATTTGCCACCCTCTCGGCCTCTCCTCGGAGCCGTAGCCGTGGTGTTCCCCTGCCATCCCACGCCACCTTGATATCGTGCCACGACAGCCTGCCAAACAGACCCGTTCCGAGAGACTTGGACAACGCTTCCTTGGCCGCAAAGACCGCGGCGTATGACGAGAATGGATGTGGTTGCGTTTGGCAGTTGGCAATCTCGTCAGCTGACAAGAACCCCTCCAAGAATCCCTCACCATGGCGAGTGACTCCGTCTCTCATCCGTGCGATCTCAGCCAAGTCAATCCCAATGCCTACAATCATCTTGCGCGACTCACTCCGACTCGAGCCCCTGAGCGTTCACGGTCGAGCGCAGTCTCTCGGTCCGAAACTACACGGAAAAGACATATTCTGGCACCACCACAAGCAGCATTTGTAGATGAGATATCGGCGGCTGGCAGGGAGGATGAGACTCCCGATATGAGTGTGAGGCCTGTCAGCGACCGCCACATAATCCATATATATGGGACCCAGAGGCGGCCCGCTCGGGCCGCTACGTAGAGTGAGCGCTCACATATGGCAGTCAGAGGCAGAGGCGCGACCGCACAATGTTCCTGACGCGTCTCGATTGAGGTTTGCCATGGCCACATTCCGAAGTCCAACCGCACCTCAAGTAGTTTCGCGATTTCAGGACTTAACCCTCACGCTGGCAACACACTACAGCGTACGGCTGTGCCACCATTAGGGGTCGCGTTTTTTGGCTGGAAGTTCTATTTTGGGAGGCGTTGTTTGTTGGTGCCGCGGGGATGTGACTCGCAGCACTGACGCAGACCGTAACGCTGATAGTGTTATGAAGCGCAGTGCCGAGCCGCACTGCTTATTGACGCGGAACACTGGGATCGAGCCACATACGGAGGTTAGGCTGATGCGGAGACTGTCCAGGGGTTTACTAGCTGTCGTGTTACTCGCGCTTGCGAGCGCGCCGGCCTCCGCCCAAACGGACGCGTGGAAAAACCGATGGTACTGGGGAGCACAGGGCGGGGCATTCATTTTCCAGACCGCCACGGCCGACTTCAAACGTGCGTTCAGCTACGGAGGGCACTGGCTCATCACGGCAAACCGTGTCGGCCTGCTCCTTAGCTTTGATCAGCTCAGCTTCAGGACCGGTACTACATCGGCGATCTCGGACTTCTCCGGTGTCCGCACCGTTGCATTCACGGCTGGTCGCGTAATCGGAGGTGAGCTTGTCGCGATGCCGACCATCGGGGACCTCATTTTTATGGGAGGCTTCGGGGTTAACATCTATCAGATCACCAACGCCGTGGCAGGTGGCTCATTCTCCTCACCCGCTGAGGAGGCATTGGTCGCTCAATTGGTGGAAGACGCGGCCAGCAAAGCGATGGCGCGGATAAGTGCGGGTGTCCAGTACAACTACGAGAGGTGGGGTTTTTTTGCCACGTACACCCTCATCACGCAGGCACGTGATTTTCTGATCACCTCCGAACAGCATCGGCTAAGTGGCGGGCTGCGCTACGCTATCACCGCTTCCAGCGAGGCCTTCGATACGGCGCGCTGAGGATCCGGTCAATCGTACGTCACGGGCGTGGGTGTCATCACCCACGCCCTTCTTTTTTCAACCCCATTCCCGACCGTTCAGGCCGCGAAAGCCAAGGCGAACCCTGCTGCATGAATCGGAGCAGCCACGTCTCCGCCCGTGACACGCCGATACGCGGTCCGGCCACTACGGGCAGCGACTTCCTGACAGGAGGATGCAAGATCCTGACGGGTCCAGTCACTAACGAAGCGCCGTTCAAAGAACCCGTGATACCCAGTGACTTACACAGCCGTGCGGGGCCAGAACAAAGCGCCTTCATGCTGTCCAGACCGCGGCGTGCCCGCATCACTCCAATTCCGCACACAGGCTCCAGTGCGCGAATCAGCACTGCAGTGGGATTACCAGCTCGTTCCGTTACCGCATTCAAGCACCAGTGCATCCCGTATATGAAATAGACGTAGGAAACGCCTGGTGACCCGAACAGCACCGCGTTGCGCGCAGTCCTCTTGTTTCCGTACCCGTGATCAGCGGGATCCTCGGCACCAACATATGCCTCCACTTCCACTATGCGTCCGCCCGTGCGGTGTCCCTCTACATGGCTTTCCAGGACACATCCTAACAAATCGCGCGCGACACTCACGGTGTCGCGCGCGTAGAAGTCGAGCGGGAGCGGCTCTCCGCTCATTCAACGAACCTACTACCTGTCTGAGTCCTCATCCTCCCCAGGCTCTGACCCTTGCATGGCACGTTGCAGCGCCGTGGTGATCCTCTTGAGGAAACCACGCCCCTCTGCAGACGACCCATCGGACATTGCGTCTCCGGACGACGCACTCGGTGGAACGGCAGCACCAAGGGGCGGGCTGGGAGCAACTGTCGCAGTAGGTGACCCGTGCTCTAGGGGCTGACTGGGCATTTGCTCCTGCACGGGCTCCGGCCTGGGAGAGCCAGTATCGGTTGTCCTCCTACCCCTACTTCCCTTTCGAACGCCCAACGTACGGCCCTTCGCCTCCTGTCGAGTGACCGCGGACGCAGTGGAAAGGGTGACCGAGGGAACGTCCTGCTTGTCATCTTGCGTCTCAGCAACGGGAGGCCGTGGTGCCGCACCGCGGGATCCCCGTCGGAATCGTGGGTTGCGCCTTGGAGTCGTGCCCACTTCAGTTGACGCCACGACGCTGGCTGTTGAATCATGCTGCGACCCGGATTGACGAGGTGACGGCTCGGCGAGCTCGCCATTCTTGGCAGAGGTCCGCGCCTTTGATCTAGGCGAACGTTTGGTTGCAGTCCTCGGTCGCCGAGTTGAGCGCTTGGCCGGGCTGGGCGCCTCATCAGCAACCGACTTCCCTGTGGCAGCACCCTCATGTGACGCGAGCTCGGCTGCACCTTCGTCACCCTTAGGTTCGTCCTTGGAAACCCGCAGCCCAGTGGTTCGTGGGACTGTCTTGCGGCGTGGTGGTTTCGCAGCCTCTTCACCCTGTTTCTCCGATTTCACCGCCACCTCACCCCCGGCTACAGCTTCACCGCTTTCAGGCGCATCCTTCTTCTTGGCCCTCGATTTGGCGGATTTACGAGTTGTAGCACGAGCCCGGCGTGCCGGTTTCTTCGTTTCCACAATTTCAGTGACTGGTTCCTGCGACTCCGACTCCGCAACCACGTCGACTGCATCAGTGCCCGGCTCGGGAACACCCACTGCCTCGGCTACAGGAGCCAACCTCAGCTGGTAACCCTCGTCGTCCCTCTTGATAAGATCAATAATCCCGGCATCATGGGCCTGTCGCAGCATTCGCAAAAAACGCTTTGGCTCAAAAGCTGGTTCCGCCTTGTTGCCTGACAGCTCCGTCAACTTGTCCCGAGCCCGATCAGCGTCGGTAGACTCAGCGCCCACTGCACCGAGCGCCACCAATGTTTGACGTAGCAGCTCGAAGCTCTCGCTCAGGGTGAGACTGGGTGCAGCAGCTGCTTCCGCTGCTCTGCGAGGACCCCGCAGTCGGGACTTGTCATCACTGGCTCTGTCACCGCCGACTTGTGGCACTGACACCGGCTCTTGGGCGTGTGGCACGTTGGCGTTGGCGCCAATCTCAATGGCGTATTGGCCGTTATCCATCTTGGCCAGCTTGACCAAGCCACGCTGACCCGCCGCCACAACGAACTTGCTAAACCTATTGTACCCCGCATCACGTTCGTCGAAGTTGGGATCCAGCGTTTGCATAACCTGTTTGAGACGGTCTGACCGCATCACGTCGCCGTCTCTCTGCATCCGCTGTACCGCTTCAACGACGAGTTGCCAGGGGTCTTTGCGAACGTGCTCGACCTCACGTTCCTTAGCCAATCCCGTCAATTCGTTGTAACTGTAGTACTCGTCGCAGTTCTGCACGAGCAGGTCGCTTGCAGACTCTCGTATTCCGACGCCGATTACGAACTTGCCGTATTCCTTCAGCTTCAGAACCAATGCCGAGAAGTCGGAGTCTCCTGACAGCAGGATGAAGGTGCCGATCTCGGGACGGATGAAGACAAGCTCGAGCGCATCAATAGCCAGCCGGATATCGGTTGCGTTCTTCTTGTTCGCACCGAATGCCGGCGCGAAGATGAGATCAATGGAAGCTTCGGATAGCGGGACTATGTACTGAGGGTAGCGCCGCCAGTCAGCATACGCTCGCTGGACCGAAACTTTGCCCTTGATGATGTCTGAATTTAGTAGTTTGCGAAGCTGATTCTGAAGATCCGAGCGGATCCCCAGCGTCACATTATCAAAATCGATCAGCAGCGCAGCATTGGGAGCATCGCCCAATGACTCCGACCGGGCGGATCGCTGCGACCGCCCGACTATGGTTTCTCTCACGTGGCACTCAGTTCCAGCCCGACAACCTGCGTCAGCTCTCTTCGCTTCACCTTCCCGCTCCCGGTAAGAGGGAAAGTGTCGAAGAAGCGAACCAGGTCCGGTACCTTGTAGTCAGCCACCTGATCACGGACAAAATCTCTCAATTCGTCTCCCGTGATGATGGCACCTTCCACCGGTATGACACACGCGCATGCTAACTCACCGAGAATCTCGTTCGGCACACCAACCACACATGCATCATCGACCGCTGGGTGCGTGCGGAGGACATCCTCCAGCTCGCGCGGAAAGATCTTGTAGCCGCCACGAATGATCATAGCACTGCGGCGGCCCACAATCGTCACGTACCCACGCTCATCCACAATCGCCAGGTCTCCCGTCAGGAAGAAGCCATCCTCCGTGAACGATCGTTTGGTCTCCGTCGGCATGCGGTAATATCCCGCCATGACGTTGGGACCCTTGACTGCCAGTTCGCCCACGGCTTCTGGACCGTGCAGTTCACCCGTCCTGACATCCACCACCTTCACTTGAACTCCATCCAGGGGCCGCCCAACGGTATGTGTGCGCGAGTCTGGTGGGTCGTCATCGCGCGTGATGGTCACCGTTGATGCAGCCTCTGTTAGCCCGTAGGCGATCTGAATGTTGCACCACCGTCTGAGCCTTTGTACCAGGTTATCGGATACCGGGCTTCCGGCCACGATACCGGTTCTCACGGTGGTGAGCTTGCGGCCCCTGAATGCTGGATCGCGCATCAGAAGCTCGAACATGGTGGGCACTCCGGGGCAGACCGTTATCCCCTCGGATTCGATGAGGTTGAGAGTCGCAGCGGGGTCAAAACGATCCTGCAGGACGATTGTACCACCCCGCAAGAGCGTTGCAATACCCATGTGCGCCCCGAACGCTGTGAACAGCGGCACCGACAGCAGGACCCGGTCAGACTCCGACAACTTCAACACATCGCCGGTTCCCTGCGTCGTCGCCGTCAGATTCCGGTGCGTGAGAACAACCCCCTTAGGCTTGCCCATCGTACCGGACGTGTAGATAATCGCAAGCGTCGCAGACTCCGGATCCAGTGCTGCGGGCTTGGCGTCAACTCGCCGCCCTCGCCTTAGCAGGTTGCTGAACCGAAACACCCTGTCGTCATACCAGAAATCCTCCTGACCGGCCAAGACCAGGTACTGCAGATCCGGCAACTCGGTGATCAGCTCGTCGAAAACCTCGAGATAATCCATTTCACCCAGAGACTCCACTGCCACGGCCAGACTGGCCTCAGCGTGTCGCAGCTGATACTTGAGATCGCGGTAGCCTAGGGAAGGGTTCAGCGGAACGAGAACTGCACCCAGCCTTGCCGCTGCCAGCATGGTGATTATCCACTCTGGCCGGTTGGGAAGATCGACGGCGATACGGTCGCCCGCCTCGATCCCTAGATCCAGGAACGACGCAGCCAACGCCGTGGAGTCAGCATTGACCTGATCATACGTCAGTTTGCGTGATCCGAGGACCAAGCACTCGCGGTCGGGGTGCTGTTGCGCCCGCTGGGCAAACAGATCCGCCAGGGCGTGCGTCGTCAAATAGACCCTCTCTCCTACACGTCGAGAATCATTCAAGATACCGACTGTGCGGTCGGGCTACAACCGACGAAGCCGCCAATGATACAGAGTGGCAGGAGTGGCGGTGGGGAGGGGGGCGCCAGAACGGCCGGCCGATGTTGCTGCCAACCCGGTCCCTCTCACTTACTCTCCTAGTACCTTCACAATCACCCGTTTGCGTCGCTTGCCGTCCCACTCACCATAGAAGATCCGCTGCCACGGCCCCAGATCCAAATCACCTTCCGTTATGGGCACAATTGCTTCATGACCGATGGTCAGACTTCGCAGGTGTGCCGCACCGTTATCCTCCCCAGTCATGTTGTGGCGGTACCGCTTGGGATCCCATGGAGCCACCGTTTCCTCCAGCCATTTCAGGATGTCCTGCCACAGACCGGATTCATGGTCGTTGACGAAGACTGAGGCGGTGATGTGCATTGCAGAGACCAAGACAAAGCCTTCCCCAACACCGCTCTCCCTAACCTGCTCGGCGACTTCATCCGTGATGTCGACGAGCTCCTGACGGTTCTTGGTGTTGAACCACAAGTAGTGAGTGTGGGACTTCATATGGCCTCCGACGGCCACGGTTGGTATGAATAGAGACGGAAGGGGAGACAGGATCAGCGGTTACATCGATCTTCGTCCGTCTTCCTCCTTTCCCCGCTCTTCAGCCTCGCATGTCGCCGCTTCGATCAGGCCCTCGCCAACTCATGTAGAGTACCGGCCCCATAGAACATGCGTATGTACTTTGCCTGCACAGGTGTCAACTTGCGGACGGCCCAAGTTAGGTATACGAAGTGAGGCTCCACAGGCCGCTTGAGAGGATGCATCCCGCACTGCTCCGGCAGTCGGTTGCCCTTTCTCGTGTTGCAGGTGGAACAGGCCGTCATGACATTGGTCCAATCGTTCGTGCCGCCGCGCGACAACGGGACCAGATGGTCGCGCGTGAGACATTCACGGAACTTGAACTCGCTCTGGCTGCGACCACAATATTGGCAGGTGTAGTTATCTCGAGCGAACAAGAACGTGTTGGTCACCTGGCGGCGGAACTTGCGGGGCACGTGAATGAACCTGACGAGCCGAATAACGGTGGGTTTTGGCACCGACAGTCTAGCGCTGCGGATAAACCGTTTGCCATCTGACTCGACGATCTCTGCCTTCCCGTCCAGGACCAGCCGCAGCGCCCGCCGGACCGGCACGAGTGTCAAGGGTTCAAATGACGCGTTGAGGGCTAGGCAGCGCACTATGGCCCCCGGTTCAAGTACACAACAGCCCGTGGCTCCACGGGAGAGCCCCCGGGTCAGCACAGCGTTGCCTAATTGTACCGAACGCTGTAAGACGCTGCAATAGGGGAGCTTGTGGAACACATGACTGTTACGATCGGTAACCAGGCGAGGCTCGCGAGCCCAAATCGAGGGGCACATCGCAGGCCACATGACTTCGGAGGGCCTGACCTCGGGGGCCAAAAAGATCCCAGTAGCAGGGTTCGAGCCGAGCCGGCGTCCAGCTCAGAAAGGCCAGCCGAATTCGCGGAGTTCCCGCTGATCACGACGACTGAACCTACCGCGATTTTGGCACCCTGCAAGATGGCTGACTGGTGAGGAAGCCAGTAGTCGTTTGGCTGATCCTGTCCCTGATTTGGGGCTCCACCTGGCTCTTCATCAAAGTCGGCCTGGAAGACCTCGAGCCATTTACGTTTGCGGCGTTCCGATTCCTAGTCGCGATCCTAGCGCTGTTGCCCGTTGTGATCGTCCGACGAGTCCAGCTTCCCCAGGACGCAGCCGACTGGTGGCTCATGATCGTCTCAGGTCTCCTGACGTTCACTGTGACTTACGGGTTGGTGTTCTGGGGCGAGCAGCACATCTCTTCCGGCCTTGCAGCACTACTCTTCGGCACCTTTCCGCTCTTCGGCCTCCTCATAGCACACGTCAATCTGCCTAGTGAGCGAATGACTCTGACCAAAGTGCTGGGGGTCGTGTTAGGTATTGGTGGTATCGGCCTCGTCTTCTCCAACGAACTCTCGGTTACCGGAACAGTCGCGTTATGGGGCAGCATTGCCATCGTGGTGGCGGCGGCATGCTCAGCCTACGCCGACGTGTTGATAAAGCTCAGAGGCGGGCATCTCGATTCCTCGCTGCTCACACTGGTGCAGATGATCGCCGGCGTGATCCCGCTGATACTGATCGGCACGGTAGTAGAAGGGGATCCCCGTGATTTCACTTGGACTCCCCTGGCAGTCTTCTCCATCTTCTACCTCGGTGTGATCGGATCCGCGCTGGCCTTCGTGCTGTTCTATTGGCTCATCAAACACATGGAAGTCACCAAGACCATGCTGCTCACGCTGGTCACACCGCTAGTCGCGGTCTCGTTGGGCGTCGTGTTGCTCGACGAGCCACTTACTTGGCGCACGACAGCGGGCGGCACGGCAATTCTCGCAGGGCTGGCGCTCACGGTCTGGCAGGGGACAGTTGAGCTGAGAAATCGGGCCGCGTTCCTGTTCGCAAAGAAGCCGCGGGCCGTGCAACCAAGCGACGGCCCGCGGGACACAGCTTCCGGTGAGGGCTGATCCCTATGGAGGTGTCAGCAGTTGGAAGTAGCTCGCCACGTTGAAGCCAACGGGATCCACCTCGAAGATCCTGCTTCTGACGAAGTGACCAGTGGTCGGGAAATACGGCGGTGGCAGGTTGGCCGCACATTGATCGTACGAGTAGCGCTTGATGTAGCCCCGGCCCGACGTCAAGCCCACGGCACCGCGTTGACGCTGAATGATGCCGCCGGTCAAATAAATGCAGCCGCGTCCGGCGGTTGTGCCCTCACAAGGTTCATCTGAACTCGATCCGCTGCTGTAGTTCTCCGCGGTAAAGATATCGAGCGCCAGGACAACGCCGTGAATGAACTCGCCGGTGGTCTCATCATAAGTCCGATACGAGTAGCCGCCCTCCGGGATCACCGGTGCGTTCAGGGTGTTGTCAGCTATGATGATGTCGTCACCGCTGAACATGCCCAGCATGTCTGTACATGTGCCGGCTCCTGGGTCGACCGAATACCTTATGTCATCGCCCAGCACGATGTCATCGGTGGCGGCCACGGTCACCTGGCCCCGCAGCATGCCGCTGATCACCACCTTGCCGGTTACGAAGATCACTCCCTTGAAGTTGGGGTTCAACGCACGATTAATTGGAAACAGGTAGTTGGCGTCAGGCTCTCCCGCCACGAGGGCACTCACCGGTCCCGGCCACTGTAGCCACCGACCGCCCTCCGGATCGGGCCCTGCATCGAACTGGTTCCAGATTTCATCTGCGCCGCCCAGGTAACATCGTCTGGTCGCACTCGTCACCGCGGTGAGCCAATTGTGACCACCGCTGGGATGAGAATCCGCCGGTACGAAAGTGGTCCCGTGATAGTCTCCGCAGTTGACGGAGTTCTCCAGCTGCTTCGTACTGTAGTTGCTGGGGACATCCCCGCTCACCCAATCTGGATCGGTCAGATGTTGGTATACCCGAATGAAGCCCTCGTTGGCATCGGTGGAATCTCCGTCGCCGTTGAGGTCCAAGGCCTTGAATAGAATCCGAGTGGTAGCCTCCCCTTCTCCTCCAGCCGTATTGCCGGTGAAATCCGTGTTCCCCGACTGCGCCTGCACCTGGAGCTTCATGAGATCGGCGGTCTGCGGCATGGGAATGGCGGGTGCCCACTCAGTGTAGCCCTGATGGAAGGTGCCATACACCGCCTGGTAGACGTCTTGACCCGTTGTGACCTCGCTGTGGAACGTCGCGCCGCTGGAGTAGATCCGGATCCGATCGTTCGAGTGGACGGGCCCCCAAATCTGGTCGTTGTTGGCAAACCAGATGTTGCCCTCAATCGTAGTGAAATACGCGTACTTGGCGAAGCTCTCCTGTCTGATCTCACCGCGGCGAACCACCTGGTTGCCAGAGTTGTCTTGAGCAACAGAGACTATGCTACCGAACACGCCGTACTGCCCGCTGGTGATACCTGTGGGGCCCACGTAGGTAAAGCGGCGCACATCCGGAATCACTCCATTGTTCGCATCGGTAATCGCGACACCATTCTCCAGCGCATTATAGAGGCTGTCGGGGTACAGCGTCTTGTCACCGTTTATCCTGGAGCGGGCCTCTTCGATACCGGCTTCGGCAGCGGACTCGAGTACGCTGAGCCGTTCGTTGTACCGGTTGATGGCTGCCGCATTCGTGCTCATCATCGCAGCACCCACCGATATCGCTGCGACGGCAATCGCGACCAGCAATGCCACTACGAGTGCTATTCCTCGCTCTTCACGCATTCGTTCGTTCAACTTCATGGGTGCCTCCGTACTCACGGGACAGTAACCAGACTCGACTGTACCATCGATGAAAGCGAAGGGGTGCAGTCCTGCGCAGCCAACGCATAGTAGTACTGGTCTCCCGATGCCACGTCTTGATCTTCATAGGTATATGTCGCCTGCCCTGCCGGAATGCTCAGGAGAGGATCACCCCAGTCTGGCTGAGCAGCGAGCCGACGCCAGATCACGTACCGGGCGACATCGTTCTCGCCGGCGGTTTCGTCTACGGCCTGACCCCAGGACAGCGTCACCACGGGCTCACCACCGGGCAGCGTACCCCCTGCTGCTGTGAGATTTGTTCCCAGGATCGGTTCATCTCCGCATGATCGCTTGACCTCGAGTCCGGCATTGGGCAGCCAGACGAGTCTCGCCATGGACCGCAGGCGTTCATCCGCCCCGGTGCGGCCGTTGGTGGTGGTGAAATTCACCTGTACCGCTCGGACGCTGTCGATGCGAGACGCCGTGCCAGTGTCGGCCGCCGAACCGTGCAGCGGCACAGAGTGGAACCATGGCAACAGCCCCGGTGCTACCGGTTCGATGCGAGTCGGCGCACTCGGTGGAGTCCGTTCACGGAAATAGCTGAAGAACGGCTGCCCCGCCGTCTGCAGCAGATTGCGGCCAACTAGTTCCGGACTGTCCTGGTTCACTTGCTTGAACAGCGCGAAATCATCGGTCCTGGCAGTAGACGAATCCCGGTCAAAGAAGAACACGATCGTCTCGGCCGGGGAGTTACCGACTCCACCGATCGCCTGATAGGACGCAGCTGGATAGACATTGGCGCTGTGCGGTATGGTGATTGGCGTGGCTGTCGTCAGCGCAGCCACCGAGCCGGTAGGGGCGTCGGGATCGTAGTAGACCGCCCAAACGTCATTCGCCACGTTGGTCGCGTAGTCAGCATTGAAGGCGACCACGTCTTCATCGATGTAGATGAGGAACGGCTGGTTGCCCGGCACGTTCGATCCTGCGGTGCGGAGGTCGAGTTCCAACACGTTGGTCGTGAACCGCAGATTCTGTAGCGCGTCCATTTGCTCCGAGCCCAGGCGGAATCCGCGACTCTGCGAAAGCATCGCTGACAACGCAGTAGCCACGATCAGACCGAACACTATCAGTGCGATCATCAGCTCCGGCAGTGTCATTCCCTGCTCGCTTGGCCTCAACGTAGAGCATCTCATGGTGCAGCCACGGTGACTGATCGGGACACCGGCTGAGCCAACCCGGGACCTTGGACCGATACTGTGATCTTCTTGTGATCGGTCGTCTGACCGAGACCTCCCACGCGGACTATGGTGGTCGTCCGCGTGAATCCAGGGAGAGAGGCGAAGCCGCTCTCGGTCCCGCTGTAGGTAGTGTCCAACCCCCCGTAGTTCGGATCCATCTGAATCTGATCGATCCGACTATCGACAAGCTGTAATGCAGAGGCTTTGCGATCGCCTACTGTGACGATGTGCAGAAACGAGCCTGTCGTGCTCCCCAGAGCCAAGATCACGGTGCTGATGACAATCAGGGCCATGAGCACCTCAACCAGGGTGAATCCGCGTTCCGTCTTCATCAGAAGCCTCGTTGCCACACGCCGCTGTAACGGTGCCATGAGACGCGTCCGGTGGACCGCTCGACCTCGAGCAACCGCGTGTCGGTCGCGTGAGCACCACTGAGGGTCGCTCGACGCGAGGTTAAATACACACCACCACGCTCACTTGCGCTCCCGTTGCGATGGTAGGTGAGCGCCGGTAATCCAGTGAACTTCTTCTTGAAGGTGACCGGCCCCGGGCCCACGGGATGGGCTGGCGCTCCCCCGGCAGACAGAACCACCTGTTCTCCCAGAGCTACTCCGCGGGTTCGTTCACCGGCATCGAGCAGCCCATTGTTATTGGCATCCTCGATCACGCGAATCGCGTTGGTTCCCGCATCGAATGTGATGACCACGTCGTGTTGCGCAGTCACTGCACGACGCTGTGCAGACAGCAGAGTGGTGCCTACACCTCGCATTGAGCTTTCAATCCGGTACTTCGTGTAATCGAATCGGGGCAGTGCGAAGGCGGCCACTAAACCGATGATTACCACCACGATGAGGAGTTCGATCAGCGTTACGCCAGCCCGATTGGGTGGTCTCAAATGCAGTACTACAAACGCCATAGTTGCTCCTGGTAGCTCGGCTGCCGTTTCCAAGACCTGCCGTCTGGCTAACGACCCGTGGCTTTGCGTCCCACGGTTACCCGTGGTTTGCCCTTTTCAGCAAGCAGCATAGCCGGTGGTGTGCAACCTTGCGGAAGCTGCGCCTCATTGTCCGGAGGCTACGACAGCCGCGAAGACCTACTGCGCCACTTTCAACATGGTCGTTTCGCCCCTGCAATCACCGTGTGCCACGTCACAGTCCACGTACACCTAATATCCTCGTCAGTCACGCGTTTGGCGAGAGTTGGTGGAGTCCGCAACCGACAACGCGATTGCAGGACAAGCACCAGATTCCAGACATTTGGACCCGCAACATGGACGAACGGCCCGGCGGCACTTAGCTTATCGCAACGATGGCGGACTACGGACTCGTTATTTCGGACCCACCACAGGGTGACGTTGACTTTCGCCAAGCGGCTCCCTGTTTCGGCCTGACCCCCGCCGAAGTACGGATGAAGGCCAACTATCAGGTCCCCGAGATCTGGATCGCCGACGTGGACGAGCAGAAGGTAGAGGCGACCGTCGGACTCCTGCGAAAGGCGGGACTCAGAGTCGCGCACCGCTCGGGAAAGGATCTTCAGAGCATACCGGCCCCCCAAATGGTGCGATCGTTCCAGTTTGCGGCGAACGGACTCCGAATCAGTCTGGATGGCGGGGAGGCCGAGATCAGCTACGATGCCCCCATGGTCGGGATCTTCTGCCAACCGCTTCGCAGCGGCTTCGACAGCCGACCAGCGGGACATGACTCCCTCAAGGACCGCATGGCTCACGGCGGTATCGCGCTGGGAGATTCCAAGCGTGGATCCAGCTTGGAAGGCATGCTAGCAGCCAAACGACCGCACCTCGAGGAAGCCCCGTTCTTCGATATCTACGAGCTGAAGGATGGCGGAATGATGCGACTGTCAGTGATCCAGGATGTCGTTGACTTCTCTGGGTTGCCGACGACGCACCGGCGGGCCGCGGACAACATGGCGCTGTTCGTCGCCGAGTGCGCCGATCGGTTAGTTGAGGCCCGAATCGACCGGCGTCTCGTGGGAATGCGCTGGCGCAGACGGCCGCCGGTGAGCGCCCCACTTCGTGAAGACAGTCGCCGCAAGGGCTTCTCCTTTGCCACCGCAAAACTGTCACAGCTCCTGGAGTCGATCTCACCTGAGTTGCGGGACGTGAGCGACCCGGACCTCTCATCCAGGCTGGCATATCTCACGAGCCGCTCGTAGCTACTAGACAAGAAGCACCATGAGTAGTGACGAAACCGCCGGTCGGCTCCTTCAGCTCGACCGGCGGCTTCACAACGCGCAATGGGATCACACTATATCAATAGGAGTACAACCAGCCCCTCGAACGCAGCATTGCGCCCGGGGCCGCATTGGTCAAGACCCGTGCCACCGCACAACTCGAGTACTGGACCAGAGCGTCACCCAGGATTGAGTTGTCATCCAGGTCGACATTGGCGGCCATCACTGCACCGTTGAAGTGTCCGCCGGTACCCGTCGTCTTGAGCACCCCTCTTGTGACTACGATGCCAAAGAACTCAAAACCACCTTGGACCGATAGGTTACCGTCCACCAGCAGAATGCCTTGTCCGTAGCCACCGCTGATACTCAGGTTCCCCTCCACGTACATGATGGGGAAATAGCCACCGCACGCTGACGCCGGCGCGAGAGGATCGCCCCAGTTGTCCTCGGTGGCAAGAATACACGCTCCTCCCTGGATGTCCGGCCCGATGCCCGTATGGGTGCCGGGTGTCACCAGCTTGTTCCTCATCAAGACGAGAGCGTCCCAGTCCATGTCGCCATATTGGAAGAAAGTCGTGCTGTCGATCGTGGCGTCTTCGCTGACCGGCGGCGACCCTGCGATACACGAGTAACTCGGCCCTGCGCAACTTCCTTGGCCATGGAGCTCACCCGGAGGCAGCCGTATCCCCGACATGTTCGTGTCCGGATGGCAGTTCATCCATGCGGTCGGATCAGTGTTGGTCCCGTCCACTTTCGCATTGCCACCGATCTTGGTTGTTCCTTGGGTCGTGAGCGCGGCCTGCACGTCCATGTCGATCGTGCGCAACCTGACCAAGGCTCCTATGCTCTGCTGTGTTCTGCTGCCCGCGTCCTGGCCGGTGATATCCACCACAAACAACTCGTTGTTGAGCCTGGTAACCGTGCCGGCATAGCTACCCGATCCACCAGCAGGAGAGCCGTTCACAGCCACCGAAGAGTCCACGGCGAGCATATTGTAGATGCCAGGTTCCCAGTTCCCAACGGTTTCGCTCAGCCCGTGTTCTGCCACGGCAAACGCCTGTGCCGACCGTCGTGTTGAGTTGGCATCCCGCCGCTCCATGACGCCCGACACGACGAACCCGGTGATGACGGTACCGGTCACCACCAAACCTATGATAGCGACCAAAAGCACCATGCCTCTTTCATTCTTAAAGTACTTCGTCATAGTCTCTCGATCCTGCTAGAATCTCGGATTGTTACGCAGCGCCACCCGTGAAATCAGCGAGTCGCGCGCGAAGTCGGTCGTGGCCACACTCTGTCGTACCCGATTGCGGGATTCGCCCCGCAACAGCACCGCGATACTTGCGATGTCGGTGATTGTTCCCGCGGCGGCGCCGGTACTGTCGAAATAGGCCAGCGTCATCCCGCCGGCGGCGAGCGGCCCTACGAGGGGAAGCGGTGTGGTCCAGGCGCCCGCACGACTGGCGGTGCGCTGGGCCAGCCACCAACGTCCGCCGGTTGAAAGAAGCGTGAGCTCCTCCAGTTGAAACCCCCGAAGCGGGCTTCCCAAGGTCACCCCGGCCACCACCGCGGCTGAGCCTCCGGCAAGTAGCGGAATCTCCACCGACAGATCGGCTGAGGGAGAACCGTCCGCGCAGTTACCGGCAGCCACCGCGGTCACACCCCCTGCCAGCCAGGCATCGTCGGCTCTGGTGGTCGGATCGCCGTCAACGAAGACGAACACCGAGTCCAGGGCCGCGCTTGGGCCACGGACTCCATAGATGAGGTCCCGTCTGACAGGCATTGTGACAACCGTCATTGATGCTGCCACGGGCGCGGTGCAGAGAATCCCCGTCCAGCGCATGCTGCGGAACTGCAGCTGTGTCCCGGTTGCCACGACGATGTCATTCTCGGCTGCGTTCAGCTCCCGTATCACACTGGCTAAGTAGCCAACGCCTGCGCGGAGGTTCTGTCGCACGTCAACCTGCTGAGTACCGGCCTGGGTAGCCCTTTGGGTATTCACAATTGCTTGAAAGACCACGGTGGCCACTGCCGCGCCCAACCCTAAGGCCATTATCAACTCGATCAGCGAGAAACCGTTCCGATTCATCGTAGGCATGTCAGTGCCTTCTCCAATGTGTCCGTACGAGATCGTCCCACAGCAAGTGGATACGTGGAAGTCAGAGTGATGTGCCGGACCGGTGTCGTGACAGTGCCGTCGACCGTCCACGCGAGGTTGTACAATCCCTCCTGTACCTCACTGCCGTTGCCTATCCCGTCGCAGCCCAGGGCCTCGAGCTGCTCGAGACGCTGGTGGGCATAGTACGCAGCCGCTATCTCGCGATCTGATTCTCCCAGTGTCCGGATCACGGAGGCTGTCGCCCCTAGCATTCCGAGTAAGCCAATCGCGAGCACAACGATCGCGATTAGGACTTCCACCAAAGTGAACCCCGCCTGGCGTTCCGGTTTCTCGATCCGGGTCACCACGTGGCCCATCCTATTGGAGAGATTGCCAGCGTATCGGAATGGCCGCCCTTGCCAAACTTCATTACGATCCAACCCGGGGAGGACCCCAAGCCATTGGGATTGAAGATCACAGAGTCACCGCTAGTAGACACGGTCACGCCAAACCGGTTCCCCAGGTCTTGCACGCCACCAATCGTGTCCACCCCAACTCCCCCTACAGTGCAACTGGTGACCCATATCTGCGCATTGGCGCCGCTCGTCATGTGCAGTGCACTTCTGCAACCTCGATTGGCTGCGGTACCGCGAGCCCGCGCCAGTTGAGTCGTGACGGAACGCCTGGCTCCACGAACCGCTTCGCTCGCCATGCCCTTTTTCGCCGTTGGAATGGCCACCGCCGACACTATACCGACGATTGCTAGCGATACCATCAGCTCAGTGAGCGTCAATCCCGCGCGACTGCGAACAGCTGAGCGACCTCGCATTTGCTCCATCAGTGCCTCCGTCCCCGTGAGCCCGTGAACAGCATCCCATCCAGCTGAGAGGCAACACGAATGCCACCGATGAGGGAACCGGGCTCCACGACGTACATTGTTGAACAAGGCCAACTTAGCGGGTGTGACCCAACTCAATCAGTGGGGCAAATCACATTTATGGCCTGCTCGATATGCCAACCGTCAGGCTATTTGCGAATCCTGAGAACCGAACATCTACCGCAGGGAGGACTCTGCGTTGGCGAACTCTGACACTTAGCGCAACCAACTGGAGCTGTGACGCATCTAAATTGATAGCCAAACCGGTGAAACCAGCGCCGAGGAAGCGCGTAGTGACATATAGGCAGAGAGCTGCGCCGTGCTGAGCAGCTTGCCGCCAGGCAGGCTACAATCGTCAGGGAGGGGACGATCGGGACCAAGCTAGCCCGGCTCAGCACGGCGCAGCTCTCTCTTTTTTGGATTCGTTGCGGAGGCGGAGGTTTGTTCGCCGCTACAGCTTAGCCTCCCGAGTCGATCTCTAAGGACTCACCGGCAGGGCGAACTCTTGCGACAGTCTGGCAACCTGTGCTCGGACCGAGTCTCGCGACGATCCTCCCGCCGTGGCCCTACGCTCGACCGAGTTCTCCCACGAACGCCTGCGCGCCAGGATCTCTGGGAGCGACTTGTGAACGCTCGCCGCCGTCCCCACCGGCACGTCCGTAAGCGTAACGCCGAGGGACTCCGCAGCTCGTACCAGATTGCCTACCAACTGGTGAGCCTGACGGAACGGTACTCCCGCCACGGCCAAGTCGTCAGCCAAGTCGGTGGCCAGCAGAGAGGCGTCAAGGGCCTGCGACATTATCTCCGGCAGGGGTTCCATCTCTGCCACGGCCCCACCTAGGGCTGGTAGCGTGAGCAAAATGGTGTCGACGGCGTCGAACAGCGGAGCTTTGTCTTCCTGGAGGTCTTTGCTGTAGCCGGCTGGCAGACCGCGCACCAGCGAGAGGATACTCACCAGATCACCCACCAAACGAGATTGCTTCGCCCGCGCGATCTCGAGCACATCTGGATTGCGCTTCTGCGGCAGCAAACTCGATCCAGTGCAGTACGAGTCGGATAGCCGCACGAAGCCGTATTCAGAGGAGGTGTACGTGAACAGCTCACCTGCCAGGCGGGAAGCGTGCGTCGCGACGAGGGCAAGCACAAAGATGAACTCTGCCACGTAGTCGCGGGAGCCCGTCGCATCAAGCCCGTTTGAGGCTACGCGCTGGAACCCGAGCGACTGCCGCAGCAACTCGCGATCGACCGCGATTGCTGAGCCGGCCAAGGCAGCGGAGCCGAGTGGCAGCTCCGAGATGCGATCGGCGGCAGCTGCCAGACGCTGCCGATCGCGCACCAGCGGCCAGGCATGTCCCAGCAGCACATATGCCCATCGGATCGGCTGGGCGCGTTGGCCGTGGGTGTAGCCCGGCAGGATGAGATCCACTCCCCGCTCGGCCTGGGATACTAGTGCCCGGCCCAGCACGGCGATCTCCCGGTCCACGGCACCGATCGCATCCAGGCACCAGAGTCTGAGATCCGTGGCCACCTGGTCGTTGCGTGATCGACCCGTGTTGAGCTTCCCGGCTAACTCACCCACTTCCTCGTATAGAAGCCGCTCAACCAGCGTGTGGACGTCTTCGTCTTGGGCCCCGTCGCCGGCCCCTCCAGCCAGTCGCGCGGAAACGCGATCCAGGCCCTCCGCGAGTGCTGCCCGCTCCTCCGCGTCGAGTAAACTTGCGCCCGCCAAGCCGTCAACCCAAGCTGCCGCGACCCGAACGTCGTAGGGCCACAGTCGGTAGTCCACAGAGAGGCTCTCATTCAGCTTGACTAACGCCTCGTGGGGCCTTGCCTGGAATCGGCCTCCCCAGAGCTGATGCGATTCGATAGTCGGCTCCGTACTCAAGCTCCGTGTCTCAGACGGCTACACTACGCTGCTTCCTGGTCTGCGGCAGTGACAAACTCGGACGTGATCATCTTGCATTGTGGTCGTAGAGAATAACTCCTGCGAGGTTCTACAGCGCCCTCAGTGGCGCACTCCATGATCATGGCCATGCGGCAGGCCGAGGGAGATGCCGCTGGTAAACGGATTGTGGATCGGGCAGTACTCGGTGGGTTCGGTTCCCGGAACAAACCACTCGTGTGAGGTCGACTCCCGCGGGCACCACCCGGTGGCCAGGTAACCAGTGTCGTGATCGATTCTCAACAGTATCAAGCTCTCCGGGCGCTGCCACGGCGCGGGAGCAGGACGCCGCTCGTAGACGTCGTTCATGAATGTCGCCCACGCCGGTGCAGCGAGCACTCCCCCGGCCGACATCGCCTTTATCTTGCGTGGCTGATCGAATCCCATCCACACAGCAGTAACCAGCTCCGATGTGAAGCCGATGAACCACACGTCAGTTCCATCGTTCGTAGTACCGGTCTTTCCGCCGGCGGGATGTAGGAAACGGCCATTTGAGCGCACTGCTCTGGCCGCAGTGCCTTGGAGTACCACCGTTTCCAGCATATTCGTCATGAGCCACATGTGCTCCTCGTCGAGTATCCGCTCTCGCCTGGTCTGCGGCTCCCACACGATGTTGCCGTTCTCGTCCTCGACCCGAAGGATCCCTACCGGAGATGCCCGCACTCCGAGCGTGGCAAAAGCGGTGTAGGCCGATGCCATCTCCAGTGGTATGACGGAGGCGGCTCCAATGTGCAAGGAGTGTCCCGGATAAAGCTGCGTAGAAATCCCGAACCGTCTTGCCTCGCCAATGACGGCCTGCTCCCCGATCTCCATACCCAGCTTGATGGCCACCAAGTTGCGGGACTGCCTGAGCCCCTTCCGCAGCGTCATCGGACCGCGGTAATCCAGCTCGAAGTTCACGGGCTCCCAGGGCATCGAGTCGCCCGGCTCGCGCACGCTGATCGGGGAGTCGTCGATGATGTGGCTGAGCGGAATTCCAGACCGCACCGCCGCGGTGTATACAAACGGCTTGAACGTGGACCCGGCCTGGCGCTGGGCCTGGGTGGACCGGTTCCACTCCGAATCTCCAATGTCACGGCCACCCACCATCGCCCGAACGTAGCCGTCCCTCACGTCCAGCGTCACCATCGCCCCTTGGAGGTATGGCGTCTCGACCCGCTCCACGTCGGCGTCGCGTTCCTCCAGATCCTGCTGATACGTCAGGTGACGATAGGGCCCATAGTCACCATTCTCTATCTTCTCGAGCTGCTCCTCCAGGGCCCTCTCCGCCGCCATCTGCATGTCCAGGTCCAATGTCGTGTAGACGCGGAAGCCACCTTCGTAGATCTGCGTCCCAAATCTGTCATATAGCTGTTGCCGGACCCATTCCACGAAATAGGGAGCCGCATCCTGGAAATCCTGCCGCGAGCTCACCTCGAGGGGATACGCCTTCCACCGTTCTGCCTCCTGGGCAGTTAGGTACCCTTGGTCGCGCATGAGGTTGATAACCACGTTGCGCTTCTCGAGGGCATGCTCGGGAAACCGCCGTGGATTGTAGTAGTTGGGAGCGGGCGGCATACCCGCCAACAGGGCGGCTTCCGCCACATTCAGGTGGCGCGCGGACTTTCCGAAATAGGTGTACGCGGCAGACTCGACGCCGTACACATTCCCGCCCAAGAATATCTGATTCAGATACAGCTCGAGGATCTTGTCCTTGTCGTAGGTGTGCTCGATCTCGAGCGCGACCCGCATCTCGCGCACCTTGCGGCGGATGTTCTTGGTGCTCGGCAGCTTCTCAGGAAACACGTTGCGCGCGAGCTGCATGGTGATCGACGAAAATCCCTCGGCGAAGCGCCCTGCCAGCAGATTGGCTCGGACGGCGCCCAGGATGCGGCGAAAGTCGATCCCGCCGTGTTGGAAGAAGCGCTGATCCTCCGTCGCAATGAAGGCGGCCCTTACCGCCGGAGATATCTCGTCCAGGGCTAGAACCGTGCGGCGCTCAATTCCGAGTTCCGTAATGAGCCGACCGTCCGCGGCGTATACCTTTGCCGTCTGGGTGGGCCGGTAGCTTTCGAGCACAACGATGGATGGGCACGCGGTCCCGGCACAGGCGCGAGTCCAGGAGCCAACGACGACGCCCACACCCAGAGCAGCAAGCAACACGAAGACGAAGGCACCGATCCGTACGGCACGGGAGTCCTTCAGGTGAGCCAGACGCCGAACTGGCGGGCGACGCGGCTTCCCGCTGGTCCACCCACTAGGTGGTGTGTTCATCGAGCCCTGGTCGGTATCCATCTAACCAGAAACGTAGTGAAGGGTGGCCCTAGTTGCCAGCGACTCACCGGCTCACTAACCTTTGCGGCCATGGAGCACCTTCTCAACGAACTGGCGTGGCGCGGTCTTCTACACGACGAGACCCCTGACCTGCGGGGGCGGCTCGCCCGGGGCGTAATAACCGGGTACGTCGGGTTCGATCCGACTGCCCCAAGCCTGCAAATCGGCAACCTGGTTCCCGTGATGCTGTTGGCCCATCTCCAGCGGGCCGGTGGCAAGCCAATAGTCGTAGTTGGTGATGGTACCGGCCTGATTGGCGACCCCAGCGGGAAGAGCAAGGAACGTCCGTTGCTGGATGCTGCCATTATCGCGGGCAACGCTGAGCGGCAGCGCAGCCAGTTGGCACAGTTCCTCGAGTTCAACGACTCGGCAAACGGCGCCGAGGTGGTCAACAACGCCGAATGGCTATGTGGACTTGAGCTGGTCCCGTTCCTGAGGGATGTCGGTAAGTACTTCACCGTGTCCTACATGCTCCAGAAGGAGTCAGTCAAAGGAAGGATGGCGGACGGTATCTCCTACACCGAATTCAGCTACATGCTCCTTCAAGCGTACGACTTCCTGCATCTATACCGTACTCGGCACTGTGAGCTGCAGCTCGGTGGGTCTGACCAGTGGGGCAACATCACAGCTGGAATAGAGCTGATCCGCAGGCTCGACGGGGGTGATGCGCACGGAGTATGCGCACCGCTCATCACGACAGCGACCGGTGCCAAGTTCGGCAAGACGGAGTCAGGTGCAGTCTGGCTCGATCCAGAAATGACGAGCCCATACGAGTTCTACCAGTTCTGGATCAATGCGGACGACCGGGACGTCGAGGCGCACTTGAAGACCTTCACTTTCATGACCCGCGCTGAAATTTCTCAGCTAATGCAGCAGCACGGAGAGGCCCCCGGGAATCGGATTCCTCACAAGGCAGTCGCCTTCGAAATGACCGCTCGAATCCACGGGGATGAATTGGCACGCAGCGCAGCGGAGGCGTCGCTTACGATGTTTGGGGAACGCAACCCAGCGGAGGCCAAAGCAGCAACCTGGAAGATGCTGGCCTCCGAGCTGCCACACGGACTGCTTCCTTCAGGCTTTGGACCCACCACTCCTGTCGTTGAACTGGTGGTCAGCACAGGACTAGTGAAGTCAAAGGGAGAGGCGCGCCGGCAGATTCAACAGGGCGGCATATCGGTGAACGGCCAGACGATAAGAGACGTCAATGACAGCGCTGGCGATCCGCTGGACGGGGGGTACTACTGGGTTCGGCGCGGCAAGAAGAGCAACTTCATCTTCATACCATCACCTTGATCTCCGCCGCCATCACCTCCAGCTCGGCGCGTGGATCCGCGGATCGGTACCCTTTCGGGAACCGCCAGCCGATGGTGTCGTTGGTGTATCAGGGCAGAACCTAATCTTCGTACACGACTCGCGAATTGGCACGATGAGCAACTATGTCGCTGAATACGCATTCACTTATTCGGACTGCGCCAGAATCGACGTGACCTTTTCCATTTCCTCCGGAGTGTTGTAACAGTGAGGTGCAAGCCGGATCGCCCCTTCCCGCAACGAGCAGACAACACCCTCTGCCTTGAGACGGCTGTGGGTTTCCTCGGGGCGAGGCGGCACAACGCTCACAATAGCCGATTCATGATTCGACTCTGTGGGAGATACGATCGGCATGCCACGCCTGCTAGCGAACTCCACTAGAGGTTGCCGAACTTCACGCAGCCACCGGGCGATATTATCAATGCCAAGTTCCAGCAGCAGATTGATACTCAACGTCATGGCGAGGAGGTCCTGAAACGGCAACGTATTCAGCTCGAAGCGGCGCGCGTCGCTCCTCAGCCCACCAACGTAGCTCGTGAGATTCGAGGTGTCGTCTGTCCCCTCGAATGCCATCCACCCCACGACTGGCGGGGCAAGTACCTCGAGCAACTCCCGGCGCACGTAGACGAAGCCCGATCCCCAGGGCGAGAGTAGCCACTTCTGCGCGCCACATGCCAAGATGTCTACCGGTGTCTCCCGAACGTCGAACGCCACTTGGCCGATAGCCTGAATGCCATCGACAACCAGAAAACATCCCGCTTCACGACAAGCCCTGCCCAGTCGAGCCAAGTCGGCCCTGTAGCCGTTAGAAAACTGAACCAACGAGATTGTGAGTGCTCGGATTGCCGGGTCGCGCAGACGTTCCACCAAGTAATCTTCGTCTGGCCAACCTGCAGCTGTCGTCGGCGCAAGCTCCACGTGAATACCGCGTTCCCTAAGTCGCAGCCAGGGATAGACGTTGGCCGGAAACTCGCCCTCGGAGACTAGCACCGAATCACCGGGATCGAGGGGCAGTGATTGGGCAGCAACGTTCAAGCCAAAGCTAGTGTTCGTCGCTAGCCCGATCTCATCGGTACCGGCGTTGAGCAGGCGCGCCACCACCATGCGAGCCTCCTGGAGTGAGTCGTGCAGCTGGGGAGGATCCAGCAGGTATGGAGCTGCACGCCTTCGAGTGAAATCGTCGAGAAACCGTCTGGTCCTCTCCGGTAGCGGTCCGATAGCGGCGTTGTCCATGTAAACCATCTCAGCAGCCCAGGGAAACTCGACTTCCCTGATTCTGCGGAACACCGCCCGATCGATTGGCTTGCTCACTTCTCTAGCATCCCTTCCCTCTCGAACACACGTGTCGATGTTTCAGGCTGAGCGGCGCGGTGTGCGGGTCACTGGTAAGACGTCGAAGTCGTGTAGCCGTTGATATAACCCGCCGGCAGCGGCCAACTCGTCATGTCGACCGCGTTCGATCAAGCGACCTCTCTGTAGCACCACGATCTGGCTGGCACGGACCACAGTAGATAGCCGATGTGCAATCACCAATACAGTTCGGTTCTCCATGAGACGTTCGATTGCCTCTTGCACCAGCCGCTCCGACTCGGTGTCCAGTGCCGAAGTAGCTTCGTCCAAGATCAGAATCGGCGGATCGCGCAGCAGCGCCCTGGCGATGGCTATGCGTTGCCGTTCTCCGCCCGAGAGCCGCATTCCACGTTCGCCCAAGGTGGTGTGATAGCCTTGCGGTAGTTGCTCGATGAATTCGTGGGCATTCGCTGCCTTGGCAGCGGCTTCAACCGATGCGCTCGTTGCGTTTTCCTCTTCGCCATAGGCGATATTCGCCCGCACCGAATCGTTGAAGATCACTGTGTGTTGGCTCACGATGCCCATGGCCCGCCGTAGCGATTTCCTACTGTAGTTGGATATTGGAACACCGTCGACCAGCACATCACCCCGCGTCGGCTCGATGAATCGAGGCAACAGATCCATCAGAGTCGACTTCCCCGCGCCTGATGGGCCCACGATGGCGACGACTTCGCCCGTAGATACCGTCAAACACACATCTTCCAGGACCCACTTGCCGGGCTCGTATGCGTGCCAGACATGACTGAATGAGACCTCCTCCCTGATACCGGGAAACGCCATTGCTTTGGGCAGGTCTATGTCATCCGGGGGTTCATCGAGTATCTCAAACACTCTCGCAGCAGCCGCGAGCGACATCTCGGCGCTAACTGGAAACTGAGACAAGGCCTTCACCGGAGAGAGCAACCGAAGGGTGATGGCCATGAACGGAATGAACAGCTCAGGACGCATACCGCTCCCAGCTTCGCTTCCTGCGGACATCCCAAAGACCAGCAGCAGGAGTATGACACCTGCGCCGAGTGTCTCGCTCACCGGATGCGCCAGAACTGCAAGCTTCCGCGCCTTCACAATGCCATTGAAGTAGCTAGCGACGGCCCCTTCGAAACGGCGGCGTTCATAATCCTCCGCGTTGTGGGCCTTGACTAGTCGGGCTCCCTCGACAGTCTCGCTCATGATCGCGGCGACCTCTCCCCGGTCGTGCAGGGTTCCCCGTACCCGCAACCGGATGCGCTGCAAGATGGGCCGCATTAGCAGCGCTATCGTGGGAGCCAGGAGCAGGGTGAGGAGGGTCAAGCGCCACGAAAGTGAGAACAGGATCACGAGGTAGACACCGACCAAGATGACGTTCTGTGTAGCAGACACGAGAGTGGCACTCACCACCTGACCCGCCTGCTCAACATCAGCGATCACCCGACTCACCAGTTGCCCACTCTTCATGCGGTGGAAAAACCCAAGACCCAGCTGCTGGATATGGGAGTAGAGGGTCGTTCGCATATCCCGACCAACTCCCTCTTGGATGCGCGCGCCGAGCGACCCGGCTGCGTAAACTGCAACATTCTTCACAGCCACGGTGCCGATTATGAACAAGACTACGTTCCTCAGCGCCTTGCTATGCTCCGTTGAGAGTGCAAAGCCGACCGCGAAATCCAGTACGCGTTCGACGGCCGTTGGCGCAGCGCTCAGGATGCCGGGCCCAGGGCCGAACAGGAGTCGCAGAAACGGTATCAGGAGTGCGAATGTGAATCCATCCAGCACCGAGGCAACGATAGTCGCGACAAGGGTGAGCGCCAGAATGCTAGTGTAGGGCCGAACAAAGCCCAGTAGCCGGCGAAAACCGGGCATCTATGAGGTCCTGCGCGGCATCAGTAACGCAATTGGAAGCACGAGTTCTTCGGGGGTCACACCGCCGTGGAGGAAAGACCCTCTGTACCGAGCCTGATACTCACGGAGTTTTGTCGGATACACGAAGAACCGGTCACCCGTCGCGAGCAACAGCCTGACACCGATCCGCTTCGCCGGTAGGCCCCAGCTCTGCAGGTCCTCAACAACGATAGCATTCGCCGACGCGTCGGCACGAAGGTCCTCTCCGAACTTGTACCGCAGGTTTGCCGTGGCATCTCGCTTGGCATATATCGTGGCTGGGCTGTTACAGTGGATCGATCCGTGGTCGGTAGTGAGCAACACCGGAACGCCCCGTCTCTCGGCCTCCTTGAGCGAGCGAAGCAACGCCGAGTCCTGGAACCAGGTGCGAGTCAAGCTGCGAAGCGCATTAGTGTCCCGGGCAACCTCGTATAGGATAGCGTGCTCGGCCCGACCATGGGTTAGCTGGTCCACGAAGTTGAAGACCAAGGCCGTCACGCCGCCCCGGGACAGATACGCCGGAAGACGCTGGAGGAGTGCCTCACTTTCAGTCGCGCTAGACAGCTTCTCGTAGTGCACGGGGATCTCTTTACCCATGAGTTCCCGCAACTGCTCCACGAGGAGCTCTGCCTCATGCGCGTTCAGACTCTCGTCGTCTCGCGGACCCCACCACTCGGGATGCCGGGCCGCTATCTCGACCGGGAATAACCCACTGAAAATGGCGTTACGGGCGAACGGAGTGGCCGATGGCAGTATGCTGAAGTAGTGTGACTCCTCGACGTCGAAGATGTCTGTAACCAGCGGAGTGAGCGACTCCCATTGATCCAATCGAAGGCAGTCTACCACCACGAACATGACCCCAGGGTGATTCCGTAGCAGCGGAACGAGGAACTCGCTACACACATCTACTGATAGAGGTGGCCGGTCGCCTTCGGGACTGTACAGCCACTTTGGATAGTTGATCTTGACATACTCAGCGAAATCGGTGTGGAGGCTGGTCTGGAAGGTCCGCAGCGCCTCCTTCAACCCGCTCTCGTCACTCATTGACAACCGGACTTCCCAGTCAGCCACCTCCCCAACCAGTTCCATCCACTCCCGCCACCCCAGCCGTGATCCGCGCTTCAACTCCATCTCACGAAACCTGCTTACGAAGTCACGGGCAAGCCGCTGCTGCCGGATACGGTCTCCCTCAAGCAGTCGCGTCACCACTGACAGGACCTGTCGTGGATTCACTGGTTTGACCAAGTAGTCATGCAACTCAATGCCAATAGCCTCTCGCATGGTCCCTGCCTCCTCGCTCTTGGTCACCATGACCACAGGGACTGCGGGATCGATCGAGCGGATCTCGCTTACCAGCTCAAGACCTCGCCTTCCGGGAAGCTGCTCGTCGAGTAGTACGACTCCGTAGGGCTGTCGCCTGAGCAGGGCAATCGCATCATCGCCGTGCGCTGCCTGCTCGACTTCGTATCCGTTCTCGTTCAAAAAGAGAACATGCGCTCCGAGTGATTCGAGTTCGTCATCCACCCAGAGAACTGTCTTAGGTCGAGGCATGAGATCAAACTTACCGCTCCCGGCTGTCACCCTCAACGCGCCACTCTGGCGGGCCTCTTTGTGCTGGTCTAATTTCCAGTTTGTTCCCCGAAAGCACTAACGGGGAATCCTGGGGAGATCACACTGATGAACGACCACTTCGCCACTGCCGAGGATCGCTTGATAGCGCAGCTTCAGAACGAGATTCGAGGCCCCACGCAGAACGGGATCTTCGCGCTGTGGCTCTTCTTGCGCGTCTGTGATGGCATCCTCGCCCCCGACCCACTCTCCAACCGGGCACGAAAACGCAGACTCGAAGCCTTGGAGCGAAGACTCAGCAGCCTGTCACTACAGCCATTGCTGAGGAGGACACTGCTTGGCACCCTGCGCGAGTTGAGTCCTGCAACTGCGGACTCCGTAGTGACATCACTTCAGCTCCTAGCGAAACCCGCCCGAGATTCGTTGGGGCCTGGCGCTGGGGAAGCCATTGCTTTGGCCCTGCGAGCAGCCCAGGGTACGGCGGAGGTGAGTCGACAGGGGCGGCCATGACTGTTCCGAAACGGATACGCCGAGACTCCTTGACTAGTCTCGTGGGAAAGGTGGATTCTCTCCCGCGGGGTGAGACCCCGCCGGACACGGTTCCTTCTGGGTTCCCTTCCTTGGACCGGCTACTGGGTGGTGGCTTCCGACAGCAAGATCTCATTGTACTGGGTGGCGACGTGGGATCGGGAAAATCAGCATTGGCCTGCGGTTTTGCCCTGCGGGCTGCCATGGAGGGTTACCGAGTAGCCTACTGTTCTGGTGAGATGGACGAAGACCGCTTGCTCGAACGTGCCCTCGCTATCGAAGCACAGGTACAGGTTGACGAAATCCGATCTGGCGATCTCTCAGATGCCGCGCGCGCGGCTGTCGGGGCCGCAGCGGTGCGGCTCAGAGACCTACCGATCCGGATTCACCCACTACTGGGCCAACGGTTTCACGAAGCTCTTGCGCCAGCCTGGGAGGACAGTCCCAAGTTGGTGGTGCTCGACTACCTCCAGCTCCTGCCCCCCCCCGAGAAACATCTCAGCCACGCAGAAGACTGCGCAGCGGCCATCGGGGCGCTCAAGTCCTCAGCTCTCGAGCGGAAGGTGGCGTGTCTGGCCGTTGCTCAACTCCCTGAACAGAGTGCTGCGAGTGCGGACCGGCGCCCAAGGTTAAATGATTTCGGCGCACTCGGCTCTGTCAAGCAACACGCCGACATCGTTCTCGGATTGTATCGTGAGGACATGTACTCGGGTGGTCCAGACGTCGAGGGTGCGACCGAACTGACAGTCCTCAAGAACCGGAATGGACCAACCGGATTCATCGATCTCTACTTTCACAGACAGTGGATGAGATTCGAAGACATGTTGGATCCCACGCGCTGAGTCTCACCCAGACCACCTCACCATCCGCAATCCGTATGGACCTGGGGTCACCGCTCTGGTCCACTGCGTTGTCGGCCCCAAACCGTGTTCGATATATTCTTGTGTTCGGGCGTATCTTGCCGTTATTGGGCGGCCGAGCGCCCAACCCGCAAGGAGAGCTCATGGCCGGCCATAGCAAGTGGAAGCAGATCAAGCACAAGAAGGCCGCACAAGACGCCAAGCGCGGTGCCCGTTTCACCAAGATCATCAAGGAAATCACGATCGCCGCGAGACAGGGCGGTGGTGATCCTGAGGGCAACCCGCGGCTCCGAACAGCGATCGAGAATGCCAAGGCCAACAACATGCCCGCCGAGAACATCGACCGAGCGATCAAGAAAGGCACTGGAGAACTCGAGGGTGTGGTGTACGAGGAGGCGACTTACGAGGGATACGGACCCGGTGGTGCAGCCATCATGGTACAGGTAACGAGCGACAACCTCAACCGCACGGTCGCCTCGATCCGCCACCTATTCTCGAAGAATGGTGGTAACCTGGGGGCACCGAACTCCGTGGCCTGGATGTTCGAGAAGAAGGGGCAACTATGTCTCGACGCAGCCAAGTATCCCGAGGATGAAGTCTTCGAGTTGGTGCTGGAGGCAGGTGCCGAAGACATCGCCACCGAGGAAGGTCAACACCTAATAACTGCTGAACCCACCCAGCTGGAGGCCATACGAGCAGCTTTGGAGGCAAAGGGGATCGTAATCGAAGAAGCCGAGATCGCGCTGATACCCCGGAACACTGTCAGGGTCGAGAGCAAGGAGGCAGAACAGCTACTCAGGCTAGCAGACGCTCTCGAGGAACACGACGACGTCTCCAAGGTGTTCAGCAATTTCGACATCGATCAAGAGACTCTAGCGGCGGTCAGCGGGTGACCGTACGTGTGCTGGGGATCGATCCCGGCACGGCCGTCATGGGATATGGCGTAGTCGAGGCCGTGAAAGGACGGCCTGGACGCCTGGTGGAATGCGGTGTGCTCCGAACAGATGCCCGAGCAGCGGCGGGTGTGAGGCTGGCCGGCATCTACGACGGCGTCGAGCAGCTCATAGTGCGGCACGGCCCCGCCGCCGTAGCTGTGGAGACATCCTTCTATCGCAAGAACGTGCGTACAACCATTCAACTCGGCCAGGTCCGGGGGGTAGTACTACTAGCGGCGGCCAAGGCCGGACTCGATGTGGCGGAGTTCCCTCCCGCCAGCGTGAAGAAGTGTGTGGTCGGAGAGGGACGTGCCACCAAAGACCAGGTTGGCTACATGGTGCAGCGGCTACTCAGGCTGAAGGAACCGCCTCATCCTGATGACGCGGCTGACGCGTGTGCGATTGCGTTGACTTACCTCATGACTGCAAGGGCCAGAACGTGATTGCTGCAGTGCGGGGCACACTGCTGGACAAGGCAACTGACAGAGTAGTGGTAGCTACCTCCGGGGGTGTCAGCTACGAGATCGCAGTGCCACTCGGTGTGCTGGAAAGGCTGCCCCAGATCGGGCAAGAAGTTGATCTCAAAACCGTCCCGATTGTACGGGATGATGGCTGGTCGCTGTATGGCTTTGATGACGTTGGTGAGAGAATGGTGTTTCAGCGACTCCTCGGAGTGAATGGCGTCGGTCCGCGTCTCGCCCTAGCCATCGTGTCCAGTTTGAGCGGCCGTGTAATCCACGCAATCAAGGACGGTGATATCGCCACCCTGTATACTGTCCCGGGCGTAGGTAAGAAGACGGCCGAGCGGATCGTACTCGAGTTGAAGGACAAGTTGCGAGACATTGGCGCCCCCGACGGGCAGGGTGAAGATCAACTTCCAGCTGAGCAAGCAGTCTTTGCACTGGTCAACCTCGGATACGGAAGTGCGGAGGCAGATCGTGCCGTACGCACCGTATTGTCAGAGGGAGGACCAGGCAAGCCCGTTGAGCTGATAAGAGCGGCTCTGCAACTACTGACGAGAGGAAAATGAAGACAGCGGAATGGGTGTGCACATCGTGTGGCGCTACCAATAGAAAATTGGTCGCCGACCAAACAACTCGAGCCGACGACAGGTGCGTACAATGTCACAAGCGGCACTTGATTGAACAGTCCGAGCGACCAGTTCGTTGGCAATCGAAAGAGAAGTCGTGACCCGCCCTGAAATCACGACCCCGGAAGTCTTACCCGAGGAGTCGTCCTCCGAAGCATCGTTGCGACCGCAGCGACTCACGGAGTTCGTCGGACAGGAAGAAGTCAAAACGAGGCTGCAAATCGCCATCGACGCCGCCCGAAAACGTGGCGAGCAGCTGGATCACACACTCTTCTTCGGCCCACCCGGGTTGGGTAAGACCACGCTGGCCATGATGGTAGCCCGCGAGATGGAAGTGAACATCCGCACGACAAGCGGACCAGTGCTGGAGAAGTCGGGTGACCTGGTCGGCCTGCTCACGACCTTGCAGCGCGCTGATGTCCTCTTCATCGATGAGATCCATAGGCTGCGGCCGACCCTCGAGGAGTTCCTCTATCCCGCGATGGAGGACTTCCACGTGGACGTGCGCCTTGCGGACGGGCCCAACGCACAGACTATACCGATGAAGGTCGAACCCTTCACACTGATCGGTGCATCCACCCGATTCGGCATGCTGACACCTCCAATGCGGGCGCGATTCGGACTCATTGAGCGCCTCGGCTATTACCCGGCCGAACAGCTTCAGACAATTGTCACCCGTTCAGCCAGAATCCTCAACGTTGCCATCGAGCTTGAGGGAGCACTAGAGATCGCCAGGAGGAGTCGCGGAACTCCACGGGTGGCAAATCGCCTGCTACGCCGGGTGCGCGACTATGCACAAGTCAAGGCAGACGGCCGCATTACCGAGTTAGTAGCCCGCGAGGCATTGCTGGGCCTCAACGTCGACGAGTATGGACTCGACGACATGGATGGACGAATCCTGAAGATGATCATTGAGAAGTTCGATGGCGGTCCGGTTGGTCTGAACACAATTGCCGTTGCTGTCGGCGAGGATCCTGGTACATTGGAAGAGGTCTACGAGCCGTTCCTCATCCAGCAGGGTTTTCTGCACCGCACTCCACGGGGCCGGGCAGCGACGCCGGCGGCCTATCGACACTTTGGTTACACACCCCCAGTTGGCAACACCCAAGCGGGGTTCTTCGATGACGGGCCGAGTGCCTAGACGCCACCGTACGTGCGACTTCGAATACGAGTACCCCCCCGAAGCCATCGCTCAGCGGCCTCTCTCAGAACGAAGTGCGAGCCGGCTCATGGTCGTCAATCGTGCTACCGGATCTGTCGAACACCGTTCGTTTAGCAGTTTCCCCACTCTGGCCCAGCCAGGTGACGTGCTGGTCATCAACGTCAGTCGAGTGATGAAGGCGCGCTTGCGGGGAGTGCGGGAGAACGGGCGTGAAGCCGAAATTCTCCTAACGAGTATGACAGACGACGGCACGTGGCTGGCAATGGTGCACCCTGGTGGGAAGCTCAAGGTTGGTCGCAAGGTGCAGTTCGGAGACGACTCCGTTGCGGAGGTTGTCGAGGTGGTGGGTGGCGGGTTGAGACGGATCAGGCTGTCGGGATCCCTGACCGGAGCAGAGTTGATGCAGCGTTATGGATCGGTGCCGTTACCTCCTTACATAAATCGTACACCTGAGGTATCAGACGAGGTCAGCTACCAGACAGTGTATGCGAGGGAAGACGGCAGCGTGGCCGCTCCCACTGCTGGCCTACACTTCACCGAAAGGATCCTGGCACAGCTTCGCGAGCATGGCGTATTGACAGCAGAGGTGCTGTTGCACATTGGCCCAGGAACCTTCAAGCCGGTGGAGGCAGACGACCCGGGGAACCACAGGATGCACTCCGAGTGGTACTCGGTCTCTGAGGAAGCAGCGGGATTGGTCGGTCGAGCAAGGCAGAACGGGAACAGGGTGTGGGCAGTTGGCACCACGTCGGCCCGCGTGTTGGAGGCGTTGGGTGCCAGCGGTGGAGTACGGGCGTCCAGCGGCTGGACGGATCTCTTCATCCGTCCTCCTTACCAGTTCCAGATCGTAGACGCTTTGCTGACCAACTTCCACTTGCCCCGATCTACCCTGCTCATGCTGGTGGCAGCGTTCGCCGGATACGACACCGTGATGAATTCATACCGGGAGGCGATAGCCCGTGGATACCGCCTGTACAGCTACGGCGACGCGATGGCAATCGTGTGACTGTGTTCGAGTTTCGGATCGATAGCACGGATGGGTATGCACGGGCTGGAACTCTGAGTCTGCCGCACGGGGAGATCACGACTCCGGCGTTCATGCCAGTTGGTACTCAGGGGACTGTGCGGGCATTGTCACCGTTCGACCTCGAGGCTGTGGGCGCCCGGGTAGTCCTTGCTAACACTTACCATCTGCATGTGCGCCCTGGCGAGGATGTAGTGGCTCAGCTGGGCGGACTACACCGATTCATGGCATGGCCACACCCCATCCTCACCGACTCCGGCGGATTCCAGGTCTTTTCTCTGGCAGGGTTTCGCAAAGTCGACGAGGACGGCGTCGAGTTCCAATCCCACGTCGACGGACAGAGACGCAAACTGACACCGGAAAGGGCTGTCGAGATACAGTGGTCTTTGGGAGCCGACATCGCGATGGCTTTCGACCACGTAGTCCCGGGCCAGGTCGATCACACTACAGCCTCAGATGCACTGGAACGAACATCACGGTGGCTCGAACGCTGTATCTCTAGACACGAATCGTTGTCAGCCCAGGCTTCGGACAGACAGACCTTGTGGCCGATTCTTCAAGGGGCCACGTTCAGCGATCTGAGGCAGATTGGACTGGGGCATGTCACGTCCCTCGCTGACTGGACGGGATTGGCCGTTGGCGGCCTGGCTGTCGGTGAGCCAAAGGAGATCACGCTAGGCTTACTGGACGGACTGGCTGAGTCGCTTCCAGTCCCGATTCCCCGTTATCTTATGGGTGTCGGCTTCCCCGAAGACCTGCTACAGGCCGTTGCACGGGGTCTGGATCTCTTCGACTGCGTTGCTCCCACCCGGAACGGACGTAACGGCACCGCGTTCACACCGGATGGACCTATCAACATCAGGAACGCAGCCTACCGCCGTGATCCCGCCCCGTTAGATGCGTCCTGTGAATGCGAGGCGTGTCGAACATACAGCCGCGGCTATCTGCGGCACCTGTTCGCAGCGGATGAGTTACTCGGGTTGAGATTGCTATCGCTGCACAATGTCCGATTCCTGATCGCACTCTCTGAGGAAGCCGGTGGACAGGTTGCGGCTGGCCGATTCGCATCGTGGAGCCGCGAGTGGATAACTAGGTACAACGCGCGAGGAAAGCCGTGAGACTTGACGCCCTCTTTTTGTTCACACCGGCCGGGGGGTCCCCCGGTGGCGGTATGGCAATATTCCTATTTCAGATGTTGGCGATCCTCGGCATCTTCTACTTCCTGATCATTCGACCCAAAGTGCAGCAGGAGAAGAAGCATCGTGAGCGTCTGCAGCAGATCAAGCGCGGTGACGAAATCGTGACTGCTGGAGGCATAGTTGGTGAGGTTGTGCACGTCAAAGACGACAAGCTCACTCTGAAGAGCGGAGAGGCCCGCTTGGTCGTGCAGCGGGAGCGGGTTGCCGACGTTCGATCACCTGGAGAGACACCCGAGAGAAGCAAGTGACTATCCGGACAATTCACCTTCTGGGCTCGCCGGTCCTCCGCCAGCGTGCCACGGAGGTAAGGCAGATCGACGATGAGGTGCGGCAACTGGTTGCAGACCTCTTCGAAACGATGCGAGCAGACGACGGAATTGGACTCGCCTCCAACCAGGTTGGTGAGACGCGACGAGTGGCCGTGGTGGAAGCGGGGGAAGACCCACCGGTCGTGTTGATAGATCCTGTAATAGTCGAGCAGGAAGGCAAGATCCGCGGTGAGGAAGGCTGTCTATCGATTCCCGAGATCTTCGGCGACGTCGACCGCTCTGCAGAGATTGTGGTAGAGACTACCTCACTCGAGGGCGAACGGGTGCGGATAGCAGCCTCCGATCTCTGTTCGCGCGCCATTCAACATGAGATCGACCACCTCGACGGCATCCTGTTTCTCGATCACCTGAGCCCGCTCAAGCGCCGCATGCTGATGAAGAAGTGGAAGAAGCTGCGCAAGGGGAAGACAGGCTACCTCAAGGAAGTTGCGTCGGCACTGGGGAAGGGCTAGAGGGTGCGACTCGTCTTTTTCGGGACTCCCGATTTCGCGGTACCGTCGCTCAGGGCCCTGGTGGAGGAGGGCTTCAACGTGGAGTTAGTGGTGACCCGACCTGACCGACCCCAGGGCCGCCATCGCTCCAAGCTCGTACCTCCTCCCGTCAAGGCCGTGGCCCTGGACATGGAACTGCCGGTACTCCAGCCGGAACGGCCTACTGAACCGGAGTTCATGGAGCACTTGCAGGCGCTCAAGCCCGGATTGGGCGTGGTGGTGGGGTATGGTCACATTCTCACGCCTGCGCTCCTCGACCTTCCACCCAAGGGTATGATCAACGTGCACGCTTCGCTCTTGCCCCACCTCCGAGGTGCGGCACCCATCGAGCACGCGATTCTTAACGGTGATTGTGAAACCGGTGTGACGATCATGCAAATGGAACCGGAGTTGGACACGGGGCCGATCATACACCAAGTGGCCACTCCCATCGCTCCAGATGAAACCGGTGGAGAACTCACCGCCCGACTTGCCGAGCTCGGAGCGCTTGCGCTGGTGGAGGCTCTCACACTCATCGAAACCGACACCGCCGAGCTACATCAACAGGACCATGCGGAAGCCTCGTACGCTCCCAAACTCGGTGCGGAAATGGCCCGCATAGTCTGGGACCGGCCGGCCGATGAGATCGCTCGACTGGTCAGAGCACTCGATCCCAGGGTTGGCGCACGTACCACTCTGGGTGACCGTGAGGTGAAGCTCTTCGGACCCAGGCTAGCAGACGAATCGAGAGAAGACAGCATCCCCGGAGAGATTCTGGAGACCGATCCGGCACTGATAGTCGCTACTGGACAGGGTGCCCTCCAGTTCCTCGACGTCCAACCAGCGGGGCGCCAGCGCATGGCAGCCACGGCTTGGGTGAGAGGCAAGAACGCCAAGAGAGGTGACCGGTTCGAGTGAACCGGAGTCTGCCACCACTCCACGCCGTCACCAATAGCACGATACTCGGGCTGACGGATTTCCAGCGGCGGGCGACCGAAATCGCCCGGTCTCTCCAGGTCGCACTCCATATCCGGACCGATTCATTGGGTGCACGTCGTCTCACCGAGTTGACTCTTACAGCAAAGACCATCTGCAGCGCCAGGGGCGCTCACATCTTCGTGAATGATCGCGTCGATATCGCCTTAGCTTCGGCCGCCGATGGCATCCATCTCCCGGGCGGAGGCATCCCGACCACATACGTACGTGAGTTGATCGGCCCAGATGTGTGGATTGGCCGGTCTACCCACAGCGTTGACGAGGCTCTGGTGGCGCAAGATGAGGGAGTTGACTACGTGTTTCTAGGCCCCATTTGGCCCACAACGTCGCACCCGGGACGGCCTGCTCTGGGCACAGGAGCAATATCAGGTGCCAGAACGGCCCGCGTGATCGCCATTGGCGGTGTGACACCGGAGAGAGTTCAACCCGCTATGGACGCAGGAGCTTATGGTGTGGCGGCTATCTCCGGGCTCTGGTTGGCACCGGATAGCGGTGCGGCCGTTGAGCGGATGCTGCTATCTTTTGATTCATGAGCGGAATGATCAGGGTTGTCGTCAATGGACAGGAACGAGACATCGATCGTTCTTCTACCGGCTTGGATCTGCTCCGAGTACTCGAATTGGATCCGCGTACTGTCGTTGTGGAACTGAACGAGGAAATCGTACGACGACCATCGTTGAGTGAGATTCGGCTGCGCGACGGCGACCGCATTGAGATTGTGCATTTCGTGGGGGGCGGCTGAGTATCCGTCTGGAGCAAGCGATGACAACAAGTGCTACAACGACTGTTGACAGACCACTCACCATAGGCGGCCGCGAGTTCCGGTCGCGCCTCATGGTGGGAACCGGAAAGTACCAGAACAACACGACCATGGTCGAGGCTATTGAGGCCTCGGGCGCTGAGACGATTACCGTCGCCGTTCGGCGGGTCGACCTCGATCGGAGTAAGCAAGAAGGAATTCTGTACCACCTGGACCCCGCCCGCTTCTTTTTGCTGGCCAACACCGCTGGATGCTACACAGCCAACGATGCGATCCGGTACGCCAGACTCGCGCGGGAAGCCGGCTTCAATGAATTCATCAAGCTCGAAGTCATTGGTGACGAGGAAACCCTCTTTCCTGATGTAGCAGGACTCCTGGAAGCAGCAGAGGTGTTGGTGAGGGAAGGCTTCAAGGTAATGGCGTATACCAATGATGACCTAATCACTGCTCTCCGACTTGAGGATGCTGGATGTGCGGCAGTCATGCCTTTGGCTTCACCGATCGGTAGCGGCCTGGGACTCGTCAATCCTTACACGATTCGGATTATCAAACGTCGGCTGTCGGTGCCGGTGATAGTTGACGCTGGTGTCGGTACAGCTTCTGACGCGTGCGTCACAATGGAGCAGGGTGTCGACGGTGTTCTCATGAACACGGCGCTGGCAGCAGCGGCAGACCCTGTTGCGATGGGGAGAGCAATGAAGTGCGCAGTCGAGGCTGGCCGTCTCGCTTTCTTGGCCGGGCGGATGAAGCAGCGCGAAATTGCTGTACCATCCAGCCCAACCAAAGGTATGCTCGGATAGGTGGCACAGGGAACGGCCGCCCGACAAGCCGCACTCAGCATCCTTCGAGGTGTGCGCACTGGGCAGCCTTTTGACGTAGCGCAACTGGCTGCCGTGGCAGGGCTGTCAGATTCTGACCGTCGGTTGGCCCACGAAATAGCCGCTGGGGTGCTGCGCGGGCGAACTGAACTCGACCGGCGGCTCCGGCCTTTGGTCTCGCGTGACTGGAACAGCACAGAACCCGATTTGAAGGACCTACTGCGCATCGGCACCTATCAACTGATGCAACTGAATCGCGTCCCGCCTTATGCAGCCGTTCAGGCGACGGTGGAGGTTGCCAAAGAGGTCAGAGGTCCTAGGGGAGCTGGATTGGTCAACGCCGTGTTGCGGCGGGTTTCTCTGGATAGAGCACAACCGCCGCAGCACGGCCAGGGGCGGGACGCCAAGGGGCTCGCCGCCGAGTACTCGCATCCGACCTGGCTCGTTGAGCGGTGGACTCGGCAGTTCGGCCTAGAACGAACCAGGGCGCTGTTGGAGCACAACAACCGCCGGCCACCGCTCGTCATCCAGCCAGTGAGGTGGTCGCTGGAGAGACTGCAAAATCAGCTGCGGGCTGAGGGAGTATCGTTCTCTGCAGCGCCTGGCGGCGCGGGCCTGACGGTGGAACGGAGCCGAGTCGAGCGACTCCCAGGGTATGATGTGGGAGGTTTCATAGTGCAGGATGCCGCTCAGGCTCTGCTCCTTGAGTACGCCAAGATACCAGAGCACGCGATCGTGTGGGACGTCTGCGCGGCACCTGGAGGGAAGACAGCGGTGATGAGCCGCAGAAGTCGGGTGATAGCGTCAGAACTGAAACGGGACAGGCTCCCCCGTCTCAGAGAGACCCTTGCACGAACGGCTCCAGGCGTACCAGTCTTCCTGGCGGACGCCCGCCATCCACCGCTGGCACCGATGACTATGGACGTAACGGTGATCGACGCCCCATGCTCGGCAACAGGGACTATGGGACGACATCCGGATGGTCGCTGGCGCATCACTGAGCGGAGTATTACCAGAATGGCCCTCAGGCAAGCTACATTGCTCGAAGGAGCCTGCACGACAGTCCGCACTGGTGGTATGATCGTCTACCTTACCTGCTCGCTCGAGCCGGAAGAAGATGGTGAGCAGGTGGATTTATTCCTTGAACGGCATAGCTCGTTTGAACGCGACCGCGATGACCTACTCGTCTTCCCACCCGATACAGGAACGGATGGCGGTTTTGGGGCCTGCATGAGACGTGTGCGATGAAGTTCCGGAGACACCGACCCCAGTCGTTCGAGTTGCGGTGGAGAAGTTGGTTCCGCTCGCTGCGGGGGATTGGGCATCTGTGGAACGGTCAGATGGACCGAAGGCGTCGACTCATTGTGGGCGCGTCCGCGATTGCAGCAATGTTCCTTTTCGGGTACACAGTTGCGGCCATACTCCTCTTCCCAGCCCCGATTTTCCAGCGCAATCAGGACGTCCCACGAGTCATAGGCCTCAACTTGGACGACGCGCGGGAGGCCATCGAGCAAGCGCTTCTGGTGGCAAGCGACACGGACGTGGTTTCGCACCCCGAGGCACCATACGGTCAAGTAGTATGGCAGGATCCGCCACCCAATGTGGCCGCACCCCGGGGATCGGGGGTAGCTCTATGGGTGAGCCGAGGGCCTCGACCAGTGCCGGTCCCGGATGTCACTGGATACGAACAGGCTCTCGCGGCGGGCCTAATAGAAGCAGCGGGCCTCCGGGTGGCCAGGATCGACACAAGCGTCGCCCCTCAGGAACGGGGAGTTGTCGTGAATACCCGTCCCCCAGCCGGCCAGAGTCTCGTTCCCGGAGAAGGTGTGATTCTGTTTGTGAGTGTGGGAGCTCCCACGATAGCTGTCCCCGAACTAGGCGGCTTCACCCTGGATGAGGCGCGGGAGGCTCTCGAAGAACTCGGATTGGTCCTGGGTTCAACTCGTACCCGCCGCACTCCCGGTGGCGCGCCCGGCTTGATTATCGGGCAGGAGCCCGCGGCAGGAACGTTGAGCGCCCCGGGTGCAGCGGTGAATGTTATAGTAATACGAGGAGAACGCCCGTGAGTGATGTCCATATCGCACCCAGTATTCTAAGCGCCGATCTCGCGAGGCTTGCCGACGAGATAGCCGCCGTAGAGGCAGGGGGAGCAGACTGGATCCACGTGGACGTGATGGACGGTCACTTCGTCCCGAATCTCACCGTTGGGTCGGGACTAGTGGCAGCGCTGCGACGCATTACCGAGCTGCCAATCGACGTCCATCTCATGGTCGAGCGACCAGAATGGTACATCGCACCATTCGCCGATGCCGGAGCCTCAGTCTTCACGCTACATCCTGAAACCACGGCCCACGTACAGCGGCACCTGGATCAGGTCAAAGCTTGCGGAATGTTGGCAGGTTTGGCGTTGAATCCTGGTACTCCGTTGGACTATGCACTTGAAGTGATTGCAGACTTAGACCTAATCTTGATCATGACGGTCAATCCGGGATTCCCTGCTCAGAAGTACATCCCATCCGCCACGAACAAGATTTTCCGGGCTCGCCAACTGTTGGACAGCCACGGTAGTCACGCGCGCCTCGAAGTCGACGGGGGGATCTCGCGGCACACAATCGGAGAAGCCCGCCGGGCCGGAGCCAATACGTTCGTCGTTGGCTCCGCGATATTTGACTCAGACAACCCGACCGGCGAAGTGCAAGAGCTTCGCAGTCGGTGCTTTCAAGTGGTGTAATCATGGCAGCAAGGGGTCAATGGATCGCGGTAGGTACCATCGTCACGGTACTCGCTGCGGCGATCGTGGCAGGCATGGCCTTGTCACCTGACGTGAGGCCAGTGCGGCCGGGTAGCGAAGCACCCGATTTCCAAGCTTTGAATCTGGAGAATAGCGAGACGGTGAGACTATCTGACCATGAAGGGGAGGTCATCTTGCTGAATCTCTGGGCTACTTGGTGTCCGCCCTGCGAGCGCGAAATGCCGTACATGCAGCACCTGCATGAGACGCTCGGTCCCGCCGGTCTCAAGATCATCGCAGTCAGTCTTGACGCTACTGAGCCCGGCGACGTGCAAGAGTGGGTGCGGGAACGTAGCCTCACGTTCGACATCTGGCACAACCGTGACGGACACCTCGAGGGCCTCTATCAGACAACTGGATTGCCGGAGAGCTTCGTGATCGATCGCGACGGCATAATTGTCAAGAAGGAAATCGGTGCAAGAGAGTGGGACAGCCCGGCTCAAGTAGCGTTCTTTGAGAGGCTTCTTGCGAGAGGCGGTGCCTCTTACGAGACAAGTGGACCGAATGCCCGAAATCCATAGGGTACGAGATTGGGTTGTCAAGAACTGGCCCGTCAAACTCACGGCGCTCGTACTGGCCACAGTGCTGTGGGCGGTGGTGGCCGCACAGGAGACCACTACTCAGCTCGTACCTGTGACACTGGAGGTGCAACCACCGGAAGGACGGGGCTTCACCAGTGAACTGCCGCAAGTTCAAGCACGGTATGCCGGAACATTGCGGGAGCTGATCAAACTGTACGAATCACCCCCAACGATCCACAAGAACATACCCGACACCATCACAGGAACCTCATACATAGTGGAGTTGAGTCCGGACGACCTGGAGACAATCGAAAACGCCAACGTTGTCGCCCAGGAAGTCCAGCCACACGAAATCACCATCACGTTGGATGACGTTGTACAACGCAGCATCCGGGTGGTTTCGCGCGTGCGCATAGTCCCTGACTCTGCCTATGCCAGGTTCGGTGATATTGCTGTCCTGCCCTCAACCATCGTGGCACGGGGACCAGAAGCTCTCGTCAGCGAGATCCGGTCAATCAGCACCATTACGTTAGACACCGGAAACGTGAGATCTCCACTTACACTGACAGTGCCACTCGACACCTCTGGTCTCGGCGCGGTCCGAGTCGAACCAGAGAGTGTTCAGGTGACGGCCGAGATCGGGCTTGTCGGCGAGCAGGTCATCATGGGCGTCGCGGTGTCGCTCCCAGGACCCGAGTGGGAGAGCAGCCCATCCGCAGTGATTGTGACGGTCCGTGGACCGAGTGGACGAGTGATTAACCTAACGCGTGATAGCGTGCGGGTGGTTGCGCGCCCGAATGAGACAGTGGTCGAGTCTCGTGTGCCGCTGAGGGTCATGCCTCTTCCCGGCATCACGGCTCGGGTCCGTCCTGACTCAGCGACAGTCAGAAGGCGGGCGGGTGGCTGACGTGGTATTGGGGATCGAGACCTCTTGCGATGAGACTTCGGCGGCGGTTCTGGTGCGTGAGGGCGGGCAACCAGAATTGGCCAGCCTCGTGATACTATCGCAGGATGTTCACAGGATCTTTGGCGGAGTCGTGCCAGAGCTGGCCAGCCGTGCACACCTGACGGCACTCGACCCGGTTGTGGCCCGAGCTCTCTCGGAGGCGGGACTGCCAATCGAGGCAGTGGATGCTGTCGCAGTCACCGCCGGTCCAGGGCTGGTTGGCTCGCTGCTCGTGGGTGTCTGCTACGGCAAGGCATTGGCCGCGGTGAGAGGTAGAGACCTCGTTGGGGTCAACCATCTTGAGGGGCATGTGTTTGCAGCAACTTTGGACGATCCGTACCTGGAACCCCCTTTTGTAGCCCTCCTTGTCTCAGGAGGTCACACGCTGTTGCTGGATGTCTCTGAGTGGGGTCACTATCGGCTGCTTGGTGAGACACGTGACGATGCGGCTGGAGAGGCCTTTGATAAGGTCGCCAGTATGCTGCAGCTTGGCTATCCCGGAGGTCCTGAGATCGAACGACTAGCCCGATACGGCGCAGACCGGTTCAACTTTCCCCGACCGATGTTGACCGCCGGGTTTGATTTCTCGTTCAGCGGATTGAAGACAGCCGTTCTCTACTGCGTACGCGCGTCACAGAACCTCGCTGGAGAGAAGGCAGATATTGCCGCTTCCTTCCAGGCCGCTGTGTTCGATGTCCTCATTGCCAAAGCGACTGCAGCAATCGAACACACAGGGTACACAACTGTAGTGCTTGCAGGTGGCGTAGCGTGCAGCAGGTCCCTAATGACGTGCGCAGCCCAGCGTCTGTCAGGTGTCGCCCGTGTCGCCGTGGCGCAGCCCCGCCTGAACGCCGACAACGCCGCGATGATTGCCCGGGCTGGATGGTTCCACCTCGAACAGGGACGCAGCACCGATCTCTTCCTCGATGCGAACGCCCGTATGCCGTGGCCCGGACTCGAACGCCCAACCACATCAAGAACGTCACTGAGGCCCACGCGATGACAGTTTACCCGCTGATCATCCATGTGGGGCCACTCATGGTCACTGGTTTCGGGATCATGATGATGGTCGCGTTTCTCATGGCCGGTTGGGCCATCCAGCTAAGGCTGCGCGGGATGAGCCTGAGCATCGCGTACGCCGAACACATCGTAGTGGCTGCAGTCATCGGAGGGATACTCGGTTCCAAGCTGTGGTACGTGATCCTGCACCAGGACTACAGCCAGTTCTTCTCTCGCGGCGGCCTTGTTTGGTACGGGGGATTCGTGGGAGGGACGGCTGCGGTGCTGCTTAACGGCTGGCGTGAGCGGGTGCCCGCCAGATTCACGCTTGAGATCAGTGCAGCTGCCCTGCCACTGGGACATGGACTGGGCCGTGTAGGATGCTTCCTGGTGCAGGACGACTATGGCATCCCCACCTCGCTCCCGTGGGGTATGCGGTTTCCGCAGGGTTATCCTCCCTCGACAGCCCAGAACATGCGGGCCTGGAACATCGATGTACCCGCAGACGCTCTCCCGACAGACGTGTTGGCAGTACATCCCACGCAGTTGTATGAAGTGGCAGCTTTGCTGTTCATATTCTGGCTCATTTGGCGGCTACGCAACCACAATCGCGGAACGGGTTGGCTGTTCTCTGTCTACCTGATTTGCGCTGGGATTGAACGATTTTTGGTCGAGTTTATTCGCGCAAAAGACGATCGAATGCTGGGCATGTTCACGCTCGCCCAAGCAACCAGCCTTGTGGTGTTGGCACTAGGGATTATCCTGATGGGTGCATGGTGGAAGAAGGACAGATCCCAGTTACCAACCGAAGCAGCCATACTGAACGAGCCCAAGGTCAAGCAGAGCCATAGTCGCGCCTGAAGGCGTCTTTCATCTCCTGAGCAGACTGCCAGCGATCTTTTGGCAACTTCTCTAACGCCCGAGATACCACACGCACTAATGAATCTGGTGCGTCCGGCCGGAGCCTCCGCAGATCAGGTGGCACCTGTTCGTGGTGCATTGAAAGCACCATCTCTTCGCGTGATGACATGAACGGCGGACGTCCAGCCAAACATTCAAACAATACACAGCCCAGCGAATAGAAATCACTCCGATGGTCGATGTCGTCTTCTCCGGCAACCTGTTCTGGACTCATATACGTCGATGTCCCGACGGCAAATCCCGAGCGGGTGAGTCTGTCTTGTCCCGACTGAGCTATCGCTCGAGCAATCCCGAAGTCCATCAGTACCGGGCCGCCGGCAGCAAGAACCACATTGTCAGGCTTGACATCGCGGTGCACGATTCCGAGTTCGTGCGCATAGCTCAACGCGGAGAGCAGGTCTTCGGCGATGCGCAGCGTGTCCCTCACTGAAGTCTGTTTTACCCGTTGCAGATGCTCCCTCAACGTCGGTCCCTCTACGTAGGACATGACGTAGTAGACCAGCCAATCATTCTCGCCGTAGTCGAGCAACTTCGAAATGTTGGGATGGTCAATTTTGGAGAGGAATGAGATTTCGCGCAGAAATCGGTCTGCCGTGACACTCACCGCCAACTCTGGATGCAGGATCTTGAGGGCTACTCTGCTACCGTGACTGTCCAGAGCCAAGAAAACGCGTGCAGCGCCGCCACGAGCGATCTCGCGTTCGACCTGGTAACGTTCCTTCAATGCCTCTCTTACTAAAGGAAGCAAGTCTCGTTTGATACTCACGTCCTCCACCCATGTTCAACGCCAAAGGTCGCCTACCGGATGGCCAGTCGCAACCAGCCAGTGAATACCACCTAGCCAGGCCAGATCGCCTAGGGTTGGCCTCGCGTCAACACCCTACCGCCCATCTCGGCCGTGAATTCGCCACCATCAACGGCGATACGACCATTCACCAGCACGAATTCCATGCCCTCACTCAACTGATGCGGGCTTTCGTAGGTCGCTTTGTCGCCGATTCGTTCCAGATCAAAAACAACAATATCGGCAACGGCTCCGGACATGATAACACCGCGGTGCGGTATTCTCATTACGTTGGCCGATAGGGATGTCATACTCCGTATCGCAGTCTCAAGGCTGATTGTGGCATCATCGAGCACGTATTTGCGAATCTTCCGGGGAAAGGTGCCGTACCAGCGGGGGTGCGGGACCCCCTCGCCCATTCTAGTGATGTCTCCATCCGATGATGTCATGGTCCATGTCTGCTGCATGAAGGTTGCTACGTCTGCATAGTGCATGTTGAAGGAAACCACGCCGGCCCCGCCGGCCCGAAGAAGCTCCATGGCGAGATCTGCCGGTTGCATCCCCCGCTCATCGGCAACTACCTGCAGAGCCCGTCCCTCGATCGTCGGATCGGCTTCATGCCGCTGGAACTGTAACCTGCCAGCCCCACCGCGGCGGTCGAGGTTCTCCACAATCGCCGCTCTAATCCGCGCCCGCGTCTCCACCGAGTCCAACCTGGCCAGTAGAGCTCGCTGCCCCCCAACTTGCGCCCACCGTGGTATCAATGCACCGGTGATGCTCGTGCCCGAGGCGTCGTACGGATACTGGTCAGCGAAGACCTCGACTCCCTGAGCACGGGCACGTTCAATCCTTTGCACTATCGCTGTGGAAAACCCCCAGACGCGTGGTCCGAGAGCTTTGATGTGCGTTACAATCCCAGGCAAACGCGCTTCGCGCGCAATGCGGATGACCTCTTCGACAGCTGCGATGACCCCGATGTTGTAGTCGGCTTCGTCGCGGATGTGACTCTGATAGACCCCGTCGAATTCGGCCACGACCTTGGCAAGCTCAATCACTTCCTCCGTTGTGGCATAGCTGCCAGGAGCGTAGTAGAGGCCAGATGACAGTCCGAAAGCTCCCGCTGCCATGCCTCGTCTCACGATGCTCCGCATGCGATCGAGTTCGTCATTGGTCGGGTCCCTGTCATCCATCTCCAGAACCACTCCACGCACCGAACCCTGTGGAACAAGTTGTGCCACGTTGACTCCGAGTCCATGCTCCATTAGCCGGTGGCGTTGGCCCTCGATGTCAGTGGGCCCACCTCCATCAGGATTGATGACCACAGTGGTGATCCCTTGTGCCAAGAGCGGGCGCGTATGACTCAGTTCGGCGGTGGCGAGACCTGTCCCAGCGTGAGTGTGAACGTCGATGAAGCCCGGTGCCACGTAGAATCCGGCGGCATCGATGATCCGATTGGCAGTTGCGGCCTTAAGAGTCCCCACTGCAACAATCCGGTCTCCGGCAACGGCCACATCAGCGTACCGCCATGGATTGCCCATGCCATCCAACACGCGGCCTCCACGGATGATTAGATCGTACTGTGCCTGGGCGGCAGTTGCACCACACAACATCGTGATACAACAGAGCCCGGCGCGCAGTGGCCTCAATCGCATGGGTCCCCCTTGGAACCAGGTGGATCGAGCAACACAAGTCACACGAGTAAAGCCGGCACGCCCGAGAGACCGATTGATCCTTGGCCCCTCAGTGACGTCGCTGCTTTCATCGACTATGCGGTCCTCAGTGCTACGCGTTTAGCAGAATCACGACAGCAGCGGCCTGTGTGTCAGAGTGAGTTAGCGAAACCAAGCATTGCGTGATGCCGAGCTCAGCTGCACTTGCCCGAGCCCGGTCGTACAACTGTAGGCCGGGCCGCCCACGTGAGTCGCGCACCACCTCAACGTGAGACCACCAAACGACTCGATCGGAGCCGCCCTGCGAAAGCGCCTTGTACGTTGCTTCCTTTGCGGCAATCCTTGCCGCCACGTGCCGGGCCGGAACTGCCTTCGCCTGGCAATAGGACCGTTCGTCCTCAGTGAGAAGTCTTCTGAGGATACGGTCGCCATGCCGCGCCAGCATACGCTCGACTCGGCTGACGTCAACAAAGTCGAGTCCCACGGCCACTACAGTCATCGATCGAAGACTGCCGACCACGCTGATTGCAGCCAGTTCGGTACGTCAACGTATCCCCCCAAGATCAAACCCAGCCAGATGGTCGGGAGCAGTACGAGCGCGCCAACGAGCCCCACCGGCCACAGGGATCTTCTCCAACCAGCCACCCGATCCGCCACCCCTTTCCAGCGGTACTCCTCCCGCTGTACTCCCTGCTCCAGCGCTAACCAGGCGGCCTCCAATTGTCGGGCAGCAATCTTCAAGCTCTCCTGCCACGCTTCCACTGCCCCTCGGTTCAGAGCCGTTGCATCGAGAACATTAGTGGCCCGTTCCTCCAGCTCATCGAGTGTGGGCACCAGATCGGAACCTGCCGAACCCAGTCTCGCAGCGAGCGCCCGACGGTCTGCAGCGCCAATGCCGAGTTCCCCCCGCTTCCCCCGACTCATACCGACTGCGACTGCCTCGGCCTCCAGCTGCTCAGCGATCCGACTCAACACCAGATCTGCCACGCTCGAAACCGCCTCCTCCCACGCCTCCTGCCAAGCTGCTCGCCCGATCGCCGCTAGCGCGGCCGCTCGTTCTCCATTGACCGACAGGCGGCGTGCTTCACCAGCGTTACTGATGATGCGAGTCGCGAGTCGGTAGCGAGCGCTGTCCAGAGGTAACCAGCCAGACGGGCGCGGAGTCCCGGTCACCAACTTGCCAAGCGACGGCCCCAACTCGGGTATGCGCAGTGGAAGCAGCAACTTGGGATTGCTCACCGGTATATGGCCTCTATGACCCGTGCCGTATTCGAGAGATCTCTAAACAGAGCGTAGGGTCCAGCTGCTGCAAGCTGGTCGATATCGTAGGGACCGGTCGCGACAGCGATCGCCCGTGCTTGGATCCCCCGGCCGCAAGTCACGTCGGCCGGAGTGTCACCGATTATCACCACATTGTCGCCTTGGGGGACCCATCCCATTAGTGGCGCTGCACGTTCGGCAGCAATGGCGGGGAGATCAGCCCGATCCGAGGCGTCCGACCCGAAGGCACCAACCCGGAATTGCTTCACATCGATACCCACGGCTTCGAGCTTGAGCGCTGCGCCTTCCTCAAGATTGCCCGTCAGCAAACCAACAACCGTGTCTGCCCGCGCGGTGAGCACCGCCAGCAATTCCTCCACGCCGACGTACACCCTCAAGTCCCGGCTAGGGGCCGCCAGCTCTGAGCGGAGCAGTTCCTCATACCGCCTGCACACCCGCGCAACGTGGCTGTCGCTGTCAGCGTGCGGGTGGCCTGCTGCCATCAAGAGGTCGCGTACTATCTGGGGATCAGTCTTCCCCGCAAAGGAGTAGCTCTCGATTGGACCTGCAGTTCCCATCTCGTCAATGAGCGCCTCACGAATTGCTCTTCTTCCCGCTCCGTTTGTCCACAGGATCGTGCCGTCGAGATCAAACAATACCAGCTTCTCAATACGCATATTGCACTATTCGTTAACTGGTCACTAGGTGAGCGACCGATCTGCGCGATGGGTAGGTCCAGCAAGCCCTGGAATTGCCTCGGTGCCAACCGCCAGGGTGACGGCCCGCTCCACCGCAACGGCTGTCGCATTTTGAGCCAACAATTCTACGGATACAGGCGACTCCAGCGGCACTTCGCCAGTGGATACCGCAAACACTAGATCACCATCATACATTGTCCCTACAGGCGTTATGCGCTGCGCCAAAGAGTCGGTCGCCATCTCGGCGAGACACCCCAACTCCAACTGGTTCATGGCTACGTTGGTGGCGACCACTACCAGCGTCGTATTGACTCCTTCGGTGACGAAAGAACCGCCGGGTTTGCCGCCGTCCGCCAGATACACTCTGGAGTCGAGAAAGCCCTCGTCACTGCGGGCTCCCGCCAAGATCACTCCGTCGCAATCGCGCACGTCACCGAACGCGTTGACTACGGCCAGGCTGCCAACCAATACGTCATCCCGGCATTCGGACCACGTCCCGACCCCGCCCTTCATCGCTCGGGAAATGCCGAGGACCTTGCCGACCGTGGCGCCTGTACCAGCCCCGACCGATCCCTCGGCGACAGCGGTGCCAGCAGCTTCGCAGGCTCGATACCCATCTGCGGGGGCGGGCCAGCCCAGCTTGCCGAAGGCCAGGTCGAAGATCACCGCGCTGGGCACAATCGGCACGACGCTAACGCCAGCATCGAACCCACGGCCACGCTCCGCGAGCCATCGCATGACTCCGTCTGCCGCACCCAGCCCGAAAGCTGAGCCACCTGTGAGGAGGATGCCGTGGACTCCTGCAACAAGATGCGTGGGTGAAAGGGCGTCAAGTTCACGGGTTCCAGTTGCTCGCCCCCGAATGTGCACAGCTGCTCGCATGCCGTTCGCCGGACCCAGGACTACCGTGCAGCCCGTACCCGATTTGCCGTCCGTGAAATGTCCCACGAGAATGCTAGCTACATCCGTGATTCGCTGTGGCATGATCCTGTGCGGATGGACCGCTGAGTGTGCAGGACGGACTACTGGTTAACCTGCTCACCCTTGGCCGTGTCGGATGCACCCGGTGCCTTCGCCTCACATTGCCGGCACAGCGTCACGCCACGGATTGAACACACTAGACAGATGAAGGTACCACAGCCGCTGCATGGGTATCCCTCAGAAGCACGCTCTTCGTTGCCACAGGCACGACATATCATGCCATCGTGTTCCTGGCCCATAGGCACCTCCTCAGAACGTAGACAATGGCTCGAGCATCAACCGTGCACAGGGAGGATGACGCTGATTCCACCCTTGATCACTTCCGCAGTGAACGGCGTCATCCCAGCCGGTTCCCCATCGAGTTCAACTGGTCGCGGCATGTCGCTCTCGACCGACACTCGCAAGCCACGGATGTGTTTCACCCGACCGTTGTCTCCCGTCTGCCCGGTAGCGAGCTGCCATAACACCGCGGCACTCTCTATCATCCCAGTTGCGTTCAGGACGACGACATCCAATAGGCCGTCATCCGGCAGGATTCCAGGACGCAGACGGAGAAACGGTGGGATGATCTCGCCACAGTTGGCGACAATGACGGACGCCGCCTCAACTTCGAACTTGGCTTCGTCTACAGCTATTCGATACTTCACGGTCTCATTCGCCGCCATCACCCCCCACGCCGTAGCGACATACGCCCCCATCCCCCAACGACGCTTAGCTTCTCCAGTGGTAGCGGCCATCAGTTCGGCGTCGAATCCGGCACCGCAAGCCACCGTGAAGTGTCGAACACCGCCGCTGCCAGTGAGCCGACCCAAATCAATGCATCTTGGAGCCCCTTTGACTATCACACGCGCCGCTTGAGTGGGATTGCGCGGCAGCCGCAAGTTACCTGCGAGTAAGTTTCCTGTTCCGCCGGGGATCAGTCCAATCGGTATCTGACTACCTACCCTGCCGGCTACGGCGTTCACCGTGCCGTCACCCCCATAGACAGCAATAACGTCGACTCCGGCAGAAACACCTCTATCCGCGATCTCAGCTGCGTGATCGGGATGCTCAGTTCCCGGTGCCTCAACCGACCAGCCCGCTCCTTCGAAGACGTTACAGATAGACCGCACGATGCTGGATTCCGTACGGGCAGCTTCAGGATTGTGAATCAGCAATACCCTAGGCATCAGTAACGCTTCTCCCAATACAGATCCACGCCCAATTGGTATTTCTCCGTAAACTGCCTGGTGGAAAAAACCGAGCAACTTTGTACTGGATCACCGCTCAAGAGCAAGAGCCACGTGCTACTTAGCCGATATTCAAGACTGGCACCCAGGTTACGCAAGGTCTCGACCCAGCTGTCCCTCGAACACACGCGAGGATTGACCGTCAAGAACCACTTCTCACCCAGTCGCTTGCCCACGGCCACGTCAACCCCGTAAAGCTGAGTTCCGACTCCAGTCGGCCTAATCTGCAGATAGTCGAGCGGCACCTTCAGGTCAGAGATGAGAGAGTACTCAAGCTGACCGGACACTGCACCGAGAAACTGGTTCAACCCCTGCTCGACGAGACGTTGGTCGGCAAAGTTGCCGGTTCCGGCAAGCGCCTCGACGCTTGGAGCCCCAAAAAACAGGTATGATAGAACCTCCGTCTCAGAAATGGGCGGGAGGATATCACTGGTGAAGGTGAGGCGTGGTTCGTACACCGTGCCGCCGATGTGAACGAACACAGTCACATCCTGACCTCGTACACTGCGCAGCCTGTGGCGAGCCTCGATATCCACCGCAGCGTTCAAATCAGTTGTCCCCAAATACGTTACCTCCCCACGGGTGACTGTGAACTCGCGCGTCGCCACAAGTTGTACCAACGAGGGCCCTGGGCTGACACGATAGCTTCCCCGAGGGGTCTGTAGGGTACCGCTCAGGCGATACTGGCGAAGCCTCTTATTGACCGTGACGTCACCGAGCAGTTGGATGTTAGCTTCAGTGGAGCGCATCCAAACGTCGGATCCCATTCGCAACTGCAGGCTATCAACACTCAGGGATTCGAGAAAACGGTTCTGGAAGGCTACTCCAAGGCCTTCACGACGAATCAATCTGGTATCTACGAATTCCGTGTATAGCGTGTCCTCGATGTTAATGATGTCTTTGGAAATCAGATCGGCATAGTACAGCACCCCACGAGTAACGGTCCCAGCTCCAGTTGCCGTGGCGCTAAATATCGGCCCGCTGAGCCTCAATGTGCCCGATGCAGTCAGTGACAAGAAGTCACGCAGGTCGATGCCCCGAAAATCCGTTGCGTCAATTGAGAGACTGAGAATCGGTTGGGTGAGTTCCTCCAGACGCAAGTAACCTGTGACTTGGGCCCTGCCCCCACCACTCGTAAGCGAAAGTCCCTCGACGTGGATCGTGTCACCTGAGAGACGCAACTGGCCGTTGATGTCTTCGTGCGTTACCCCAAGGCCAGGGAACGTGGCCAGGCCGCTGTCGATGACGATTTGTCCGGTCAGTTCGGGATTCTCCCACGTACCGGCGACACCGAAATCTGCATCCAGCATACCGCCGGCGTCCCGAACCGTTGGGATCATTGCATCCAAGAACGAAAGGTCCACGCCGTCCGCGTGTGCTTGCACCTTTATCGGCTGTGGCAACCTGCGCTGTTCGACGCCCACCAACGAGAGATCGAGCGGGAGGTTCACGTCGATATTCATTATCTCCTGACCCGTCCGCAGCAGCTCAAACTTTCCCTCGACAGCCCGATTGCCGTAACTGAGCGTTCCCAAGAGCTGAGGAGCTTGAAACCGCTCGAACCTGGCATTGCGCAGCGACACAGACAGCTCCATCGTAGGATCATCTCGTGTACCGTTGAAGCTGAAGGTACCCCCGATTTCACCGCCGACGTTGCGATACTGCCGCTGCAGCAATATCCAGACATCCTCCACCGGAAGTGCCTGGACTGAAATCGTGAGGCTCCCCGCTCCCTGGAAGGGGAGCCTGCCGTTCACATTCACATTCCCAGCGCCGACATCGCTCGTCACCGCTATCTGCCTCACATCAATGCCGCTGTCACTCAGTTGTACCAGTGTGGGGCTGTCCACAAACCACGCTCCACTGGCGAGCAGGAACCCCATCAATTCGATCGGCACTGAGCGCCCGCCGTCTTGCTCAATCAGTTTCCCCTCAGCAATCCAAGCTCCAAGGCCGTCAGGACCGAAACGGGTTCGTGCCAACCAGTCCAGCGAGTCGGTCGGACCCTCGACTCGCAGTTCCGAGTCAGCAAACTTCCAGTGGCCGATTTCCATCGAATCGATCGAACTACTGAGTTGGAGCTGCCGCGACGTGTTGCGCCAAGTGCCTTCGGCCATGATGCGGGTAACGTGTAGGTCCCCTCGATCGACGTCCCGCGCGTCTAGTAGACCCGAGACCAGGAAGTCGGACAGAGCCCCTTCTACGCTCATGGTCAGCCGAAGTGATCCCCAGGGTTGGCCAGCTTCTCGAAACACCGGGTCGAGTGAACCTAGGAGGGACTGGAGCAGTGGCTCTATTGAAGCGATTGAGTCGTTCGCGGCGGCGAGGCGTATCTCGCCAGGCGATCCCCCTGACAGGCCGATCTCACCGGCTCCGGACATACGAAGCTGCCTACCCCACACCTCCAGTGTATCGAGCCCCAGGGTGCCGTCGGCGACTCTCAACGTCACTGATGCACTATCTAAACGCACACCCTCCAGGGAGGAAGCTCTGATCATTGCGCTGGCTTGCGCCCAGGAACCATTCAGAGAGTCGAAAGCGCCCGCTCCGCGGAGTCGGCCGAACAGCACTGTCTCTGGTAGCTGTGAGTTGAGCCGCTGTAGGTTGAAGCGGGACACCCTCAGATCTAGATCTGACGCTCCCTTGCGATTCGGTAATAGCGCCAGTGTGCCATCCACGAAGATAGCACCTGCCGGCCCCTCGAGATTCGCGTACAACGATGCAGCATTGACATATCCCTCAACCACTACGCGCCCCGCGAACGATCCGCCAAGTTCGGTCAACTCCGGGTAGCTCGAGTGCATCCCGACGATGCTAAGCGAGTCGAAATCCAGATCGGCCCAGACGCCGAGCGTATCACGGCGAGCGTCTACGCGGACCGTGCCCCTAGCGTTAGTCTGCGGCTGGAGGGAGTCGGCATGGCCAAGATCCCCTTCGAACTGAACTTCTAGCCAAGGGCCATTGAGCATCCCCATCCCACTCAGCGTCCCGACCAAATCGACAGCAGGCAGGATACGCCGCACCGTTCCCAGGTCGAGTTGCGCTTCACGCACCTCGTAGTCTCGAAATACTATGTCACCAGGTACCCCAACGGCGACTATCCCGCGCCCAGCAACTCTGGTGACCGGCCAGCCCTCGACTAACGAATCACGGAACGTTACGTCCAGACCCAGATTCATTTCATGACTGGGCCCATCTGACTCGAACCGTCCAGTCGCCCTACCGGCGATGGGAAGTGTATCGAAGAACCCTCGAATGTATTCAAGATCGAAATCTCGAAGGTCCAAACGCGTCTGCTGAAATGCCCACTCATCGCCTGGTCCCAACACCATGGCAAGTTCCCCATTGGCTGCACCACCGCCCCCGGTTCCTTCCACGCTGAAATCCACAGCGCGAAATGAAAGTACATCTTCGGAGAGCGACTGAATCTGCAGCACGCCATCTCCCGTGAGCCCGGCAGGAACGGCTCCCACCAACCCCCTGATATCATCCGTCGTCAGCTGGCGGGCGTGGATCCCTAGGCTCAGCATCAGAGTACCCGTCGCGAAGCCGAGCGACCCCTGTAACTCCGCCTGACTGGCTGGCAGCTCGACTTCATCCATTTCCAGCTGAACCGAGTCCCCCCGCACCTCAATGCGGCCACGGGCATTCATGACGGTGAGCGACGGATCGGAAACGACTCCACGCAACGCAGCCGCATCGATACGGATTCCGTCCTCATTGGGCAGTGGGGATGAAACCCGCACGTAGGGCAGCGTCCCGTTGAGGTCGGTGATGCGCCGGATCCGCATCCACCCGTCAGGAGTCTCCTCAACCTCAATCAGGGAATCCCTCCGGTCTGTAGGGGCCCGTACGATCAAAGTGCCGTCCGTGATCTCGACGTCATTGAATGCAATCAGTGGTCTTCGACCGTCACCTCCTCCAGGACCGCCGAGGCCCAGAACCTCTTCGAGGTTGAGGCGACGGCCGGGTCGCTTGATCAGGTTGACCTGCGGTGATGTCAGTCTGAGCCTACCGAGTACGATCCGCCCACCGAGTATGTCACGCAGCCCGTATCCCAGCTGGAGTTCTGGGATCTCGGCCAAAACGGTACCGTCAGGCTCGCGAATGACCAGGCCTCGAGCGACCAATCCGCCCAAGAAGGAACCAGAGATCTCACGCGCTTCCATCGAGCCATGGAGAGCATTGTTCGCTCCCTCCAGCACCGCACTCACCAATGCGTTCCGGCCCGCGCTCGTGCGAAGACCGGCCGCGGTCATTCCCATGGTGGTACCCAGTAACCAGCTCCCAGTGAGTGCCAGGAGCCCAGCAACTCGCTTCGCGTTCAAAAGGCCTGCCCAACAGAAAAGTGCAGACGGAGTCGGCTGATGAAGCTATCCACGCTCGGTGTGTAGAGGTTGTCGGTGTCCGTCACCAGTTCTCCGGTTGAAGTGTCCTCAACGTACAAATGACTGGCTTGAGGGGCATAGGGATTGAACCCCACATCCAATCTCATAGGTCCCAAAGCGGTCGCCACACGAAATCCCACACCAGGCGTCACACGCAGCTCATACAATGGGTCCTCGCTAGTCTCACTCTCAATCACCTGCCCCGCATCCACGAACAGCGCACCAAACACGCGCGGACTGAAGAAAGACAGAGGAAATCGCAGCTCGGCAGTGGCAAGCAGCAATCGATCGCCTCCCGTCGCCGACCGACGGATTATGCTGTCTGCCTTCCCCGTCGCAGTGTCGACGGTGACCCTATCAAGTACACGTACCAGGGGACCCAACTCGTTCTGCGCATAACCGCGCACGCTGTTGGGTCCTCCCCCGTATAGTCGGTCCTCCGGTGGAACGTACCCACTCTTGCCTGCTGCTTTGACCGCTCCGAATCGGACTCTCCATGCAAACACGCTGCGGCGGCTCACTCGATGGAAGGACGCCAGTTCTGCAATTCCTCTGGTGAACTGTATCAGCGAATCGGAGCCAATCATGTCAGAGGCGTGGCGAAACTCACCCGAAAGTCTGGTACCCCGCGTTGCTGATACCGGCGAGTCCGTTCGGTCCCAGACATATCCCAGACCGATCGTCGCACGGGAGCGGCGCTCAGTGAACACTCTAGTGTCCTCGACCAAGCACACGTCGAGAAACGCGCAGAATGTTGCGGGATCGGCATCCGTTCTGGCCCTTGAGAAGGAATATGAGGCAGTGATAGGGATCTCCACCGGCGTGCGCCATGTCAGCGAGAACTCAGCGCCGTACTGTTCCTGGAGGTAGGCCTGGAATTCACTGTAACGCTCCGCCGCGACCGTTATACCCGCACTGGTCCTACGGGAGAAGAAAAATGGCTCCCGCAGACTCGCACCCAGATTGTAGTTGAGCTTTAAGCGCGTGGAGTCCTCGGAAGCGAGTGCCCAACATACTCCATTTTCCAATCCAAAATCGATGGGATCTCCGACCCCCACCTTGGAGAATTGTACCGATAGATCGAGAGTGCGGCCGCCGCCCAAGAAATCATAGATGGTCCATGCGCCGAGTCCTCGAAAACAATCATACGTCCCATAGCCAGCCCCCAGCCGTATGCGGCGAAGCGCAGCCTCCGCAACGCGAACCCGTACTGCAATCGTGGAGTCCTCCGGATCGCGTGACAGGGTGTCCACTAGCTCCATGCCCACATAGTTGAAGAGGTTCAGCCGGTACAGATCCAGTTGGCTCTTTCGTAGCTTCTCTGAGCTAAACAACTCGCCCTGCTTGAACGATAAGGCCCGTTGAATTACATCCTGCCCGACCTCGGCAGTCCCTGAGATCTCAATAGCCTCGATTGTAGCGGGTCTGCCGGACACCACGTGAAACGACACATCTGCCCTATGGTTTGCGAGATCTACATCGAAGTTCTGAAACACCTCGGGCAAGGGATAGCCGTGGTTCCCCAAAATCATGCGGAGACTGTCCACCGATGTCTGAAGCAGAATGAGGTTGAACGGATCGCCAACCTGCAGCGGGAGATCTCGCACCACCGCGTTCGCATCCACGATTCCATCAATGCCGGTGACACGCAATGAGACAACCCGAACTGGTTCCCCCTCATCGATTATGAAGCGCGCGTACACATTCCCGTTGGTGCGACGAACGAGGGTGTCCACCGTCGCTTCGCGATAACCACTGCGATCGTAGAGCAAGCGAATACGCCAAGTGTCTACCCGAAAATCCGTCTCGTTGAAGTACCGCTTTTCACCCAGACCGATCCAGCGAACGAGAGGCCAGCGGGCAAAGGCCGAGGACTGGGTGGTTGCTATGGATGCCCGCAGGGTCAGGTCGTCGACGGCGTGATTGCCGCTGAAAGACAGACCGCGCACAACCAAGTCTCGAGCAGTTCCAGTCTGCCCGAAGACATCTCCTGGGACTACCACCATTAGGAGTACAAGTGACAAGCTCCTCATCACGGCGCGCAGGACTATCCCCGTCCCAAGGACTTCAGCATTTCATGGATCTTCGTGAACTTGACCCGAGGCCGGCCAACGTCCTCTCCTCGCTGAACTTCCAGTTCATCGAGCCGCTGCCAATCCTCGTATGACACCCAGTCCGGCTGTCGCTCCCCGACCAAAGTCTCTACAGTAGTCGCTGCCGGGAACTCAGGATCGAGCACCTCACCTGCCGCGAGATCCTCGAGCATCGCCGCAACAGTTTCCGCCGCATCCGGCTTGTTGGTCCCGATCACGCCGTAGGGACCCCGCTTTATCCACCCGGATACGTATATACCCACTACTGCCACGTCGGTGTCGTGCTCAATGACACGCCCCTCCCGGCTTGGAACGACGCCCCGTCTATCGTCAAATGGCAGGCCGGGAATCGCTTCCCCCCGATATCCTACCGAGCGGAACACCAAGCCCACCGGCATCTCCTCTGCCTGATCTGTCGGCTTGGGCCTCAGGGTACCGTCTTCACTCCGGTACAGTGAGTTCCTCACCACCCTCATTCCCGCTACACCACCAGCTGCATCCCCGATCAACTCCATTGGAGACACCAGAAAACGGAGTGTCAACCGGCGGGGCTTGCCGGTACCAGCGTACCCGGCGTACCGACGGAGAATCTCAACCTTCCTCTTCAGCGCTGCGTCATCGCTAGCATCGACCTCAGACTGGCTCAGGGGATCCAATTCCATGTCCTCAGGAGGTACCATCACATCCGCTCTGGCTAGCTCACCCAGTTCCTTTGCCTCGGCGTTGGTGAACGCCGCCTGAGCAGGGCCCCGTCGACCTAGTATGATGACCTCCTTGACGCGGCTCTGTCGCAGTGCGTCGAGAGCGTAGTCGGCAACGTCGGTGTTCATCAACTCGTCGTGCGTACGACATAGAATGCGAGCAACATCAATCGCAACGTTACCAACACCCACCACCGCAACCCTCTCCGCGGAGAGGTCGAACTCCAGGTCACGATAGTCCGGATGGCCATTGTACCACGCCACGAACTCAGTAGCTGGATGGCTCCGATCGAGGTCTTCCCCCGGAATGTTCATGCGGCGGTCGCTCAGCGCGCCGGTCGCAAAGCAGATCTGGTGGTAGTGCTGCCTGAGGTCCGTCAGACTGATGTGCCGCCCGATCTCGACGTTGCCAAGAAACCTGAAGCCACCCTTGCCTGCAACCCTCTCGAAAGTCCGGCAGACGTTCTTGATCTTCTGATGATCTGGAGCCACGCCGAATCTCACGAGGCCGAACGGAGTGGGAAGTCGCTCGTACATGTCGATCTCCGCAACCAGGCCGTCTCGCTTCAGCAGATGCTCGGCCACATAGAAGCCAGCGGGGCCAGAGCCCACGATCGCAACTCGCAAGGGCATACCAGCCGTACCCGGTCGTTTCACGCTATCGCCTCCTCATTGTTCTCGATGCATGATGTCAAATCGGCGGTGCGCTGAAAGGTAGGGCGGCGGTGGAAGGGTAGTAAGGCCACGAGCGGCGTTCAATGGGACGGAAGGAGCCCCGGTGGCCGACGGGCAACAGATGAGTGAAGGCACTACCAGCGATACCTTCCGCCCGACCCGACTTCCACCTAGCTTGGAGTCCATAGTGAAGATCTATACCAGGACTGGTGACGGCGGCGAGACATCGCTTCTGGGCGGGAAGAGGGTCCCCAAGAACAACCCGCAAGTCGCGGCCTACGGAGACGTTGACGAGCTGAATGCTGCAATTGGAGTTGCGGCGGCACAGCAACCACGGGAGTTCGAGAGCACGTTGCTGACCGAAATCCAACGCGACCTGCTCGCCATTGGATCGACACTCGGCACCCCGGCACCGGAGAGAGTCAAGCAGCGGTGTGGGAAGGCATCCCTGGGCCAGCATCGCGTGGATGAACTTGAGTCGGCCATCGACCAAGTAGCCTCGCAACTTCCCCAGCTTCGGGTTTTCGTGCTCCCAGGTGGCACCACCAAGAGCGCGCTGCTCCACAAGGCTCGCACCGTGTGCCGGCGGGCTGAGCGGAGCGTGGTCGCTCTCCGTGAGCACCAGGATGTACCTCACATCGTTCTAGTTTATCTCAATCGACTTTCCGACCTGCTCTTCGTGCTGGCGAGGCTTGCCAACCACCGCGCCGACGTCACCGAGATAGAATGGTGACATGAACAACTACAAGTTCTACCAAGCTGACGTGTTCACAAACCAGCCACTCACCGGCAATCCGTTGGCTGTGTTTCCAGACGCCCTGGGGCTCAGGGAGATGAACCTGTCTGAGACTACGTTTGTGTTCCCGTCTGACCAAGCCACCAAACAGGTGCGGTTCTTCACGCCGACTGCAGAGATCCCCTTGGCCGGTCACCCAACCATCGGAACCTGGTGGATACTCGCCGAGCTGGGAAATGTGGCACTGCCCAAGCAGGGAACAAAGAGAGTCACCCAAGGAACCGGTGTTGGCGTCTTGCCGGTCGACATTCACGTCCAGGACGGTGCGCCTTCGCGGGTCGTCATGGTACAGGCGCTTCCCAAGTTCGGGCCCATCTTCCCTGACACGGCTCAGTTGGGCGAGGCTCTCGGTGGAACCAGGACGACCGTACTTGGGGATCCTGCTCCGCAGGTCGTGTCGACCGCGCTGCCGCAGCTCATGGTCCCAATCCGGTCGCTCGCCGAGCTGCAGGAGCTGCCCAGTGGTGGTGGTGGCCGGCTCTCAAACCTGCTGCGCCAAGTCGGAACTGACTGCGCCATGTGCTACACCTTGGAGACCACTGACCCATCCAGCACCGTTCACTGCCGCATGTTCGCCCCCGGGCTTGGCGTCCCCGAGGACCCCGCCACCGGAAGCGCCGCAGGAGCACTGGGGTCCTATCTGGTCCAGCATGGTGTGGTTCAATCCCGCAGCGGGGTTGCTGCAGTCGTCGTCGAACAGGGTATCGAGATCGGACGACCTAGCAGGATAGACGTGGAGATCTCGATTGGGGAGCTGGCCGAGATCCATGAAGTGCGGGTTGGCGGACAGGCCGTGACCGTCATCCGGGGCGAGGTGCAGATATAGAGACCGCGACGATACCCGTCCGCTTACCCAGTACAGCCTACGATATTCTACTGGGAGAAGGGCTCCTCTCGGATATGGGGCCCATACTCGAGGCCCGGGTTCCTGCCGACCGGTACGCAGTAATCACCGATTCCAATGTAGCAGCCCTCTACGGTAAACAACTGGTCCAGGAACTGGGGGGCGCACCCCGCTGCCTGCTATTCCAGTTCCCGCCGGGTGAACCAAGCAAGACCCGGGAAACGTGGGCAACTCTTACCGACGAGATGCTCGCTCGCCGGCTGGGGCGCGACACCGCAATCATCGCATTGGGCGGTGGGGTTACTGGTGACCTCGCCGGATTCGTTGCAGGTACCTACCTACGAGGCGTTCCATACGTGCAGGTACCGACTTCAATTCTAGCTATGGTCGACAGCTCAATCGGGGGCAAGACCGGAATCGACACCGCCCACGGTAAGAACCTCGTTGGAGTTTTTCATCAACCGCAAGCCGTCGTAATCGACCTCACGACCATAAACAGCCTGCCAACTCGACACATCTCAGCCGGTGCCGCGGAAGCGCTGAAGCACGGTGCGATCTGCGACGCAGAGTACTTCGACTGGCTGGTCTCAAACCATCGGGGCGTCTTGGCACGAAACAGTGAGGCTCTGTTCCACCTTGTCAGGCGTAGCGTGGAGCTCAAGGGCAAGGTCGTCACCGATGACGAAAGGGAACTGGGCAGACGCGCCATTCTCAACTTCGGACACACAATTGCGCACGCACTAGAGTCCGTTTCAAGTTTCGAGATGCTGCACGGGGAGACCGTCGGGGTGGGTATGCTCGCCGCAGCTAACCTCGGGATTGAACTGGGAATAACGGATCCTTCCGCTTCTCAGAGGCTAAACACCGCCCTAGACATGCTCAACTTACCCACTAGGCTGCCCAGCTCGGTGGATCCTGAGAGGATGCTGGCGGCGATGACACATGATAAGAAGAATCGAGGTGGGTCTGTCAGGTTTGCACTCCTCAAAAGCATAGGCCAGGCAGCGCCTGGACCTAGGGGGACGTGGACTCACACCGCACCAGACTCCACACTTCGAAGCGTTCTCGCCCGTCTGATGTAACCGGTTGTTAAGCAATGAGTTGCACATTTTGCCAACACTGTGCATGTGTATTAAGTTTATATAGGGCAACACATTGAGACGTTATCAACAATATCGCTTGTCCACAGTGGATGTGTATTAGTTGACAAATTCCGGAATGCACATCCCAACAACCATTTGTGATGTGGAAAACTGATTTTCGCTTGACTGGCTATCTGGCGTTTCCTATATTCGGCCCGCATTAGTCGGCCATTTTGGCGGGTTCCCTCAAGCCACCCGCCCCTGCCCGCGTGGTCCGATTCTGTATAACAGGAGCGCGTATGACCCAGCTCTCAGCGAGCAAGGCAAGAGCCTTTTTCTACACCGGTTCCTCCACTGCCTTCGATCAGTACTTGCAGGACATCCAGAAACTCCCCTTGATCAAGGACCCGCAGGAAGAGCGGCGTCTGGCCCGAAGAGCCAGGAGCGGCGATCAGAGAGCAGCCGAGCAGCTAGTGACGGCCAACCTGCGGTTTGTGATCTCCTACGTGAAGAAGTATCAGGGACACGGGCTGGATCTGGCCGAGTTGGTTGCAATCGGCAACGAGGGACTTCTCAAGGCGGTGAAGAAGTTCGATCCCGATCAGGGCGTGAAGTTCATATCGTACGCGGTATGGTGGGTACGGCAGGCAGTGCTCAAGGCTCTGGCAGAACAGACTCGTAGCGTCCGCATTCCGCTGAACCAGAATAGCCAACTCATCCGGATGTCTCGCACGGAGACGTTTCTCTCCCAGGAACTGGGGCGTGAGCCGACCGATAAGGAGATAGCACGAGCACTGGACGAGACAGTGACCAACGTGCGGAACGCGCGACGGATGACAGCAGCAGAGGTCTCGCTCGATGCCCCAATTGACCGGACCGACAAGGACGCCGCAACACTCGGTGAACGATTTGCTGGCCAGGAAGGCACAGAGATAGAAGATCACACCGATGGGAACCTCATGCGGGAGTTCATAGATCGAGTCTTCGAGAAGTACCTCACTCCTAGGGAGCGGAAGATCCTGTACTTGTATTACGGTTTGGAGGAAGGATCTGAGGGGATGACGCTCGAGAAGATCGGAGCTCTCATGGGGGTCACCCGCGAGCGGATCAGACAGATTCGCGAGCGGGCTTTCGAGAAACTTCGGGAAAGCCCGGACGGTGCCGCGCTCATGGGATTCTGGAGGGCCGCATAGCGGATCTACCTCATGGCAACGCAGTGACTCCTCCGAGGGGACCCTGGCGTTTGCCTGGGTCCCCTCCTTCATTTTGCATCTGGACGCCCCCTGAACACCACCACAGCCTTATTATTCGTATGCGTAGTCACCCCCACCGATCGCATTAGCTCCACGGTCACACGTGGCCCCCGAGGTAGAACCATGGCAATAGGCAACCCTAGCAGCTACACCGTGTGGTTGACCCACAGTCTGAGATGACGATTCCTCCGGCCGCAATCGACGCGCTATGCTCCGTGGTCGGCGACCAGTGGGTTCGCACCAGCGCTGCCGCATTGGAGACCTATGCCAGCGATGGTCTGCCAACGCACCACTCATGTCCTGGGGCTGTAGTGATTCCTGAAAATGCAGCCCAAGTCGTGGGGGTGTTACGAGCCCTCGAGCAACACGCGGTGCCGTTCGTGGCGAGAGGAGCGGGCACCGGTCTCTCGGGTGGAGCGCTCGCTTCAGAAGGTGCTGTCTTAGTGGCTCTAACCCGCCTCACCCACATTTGCGAAATCGATCCCATGAACCGAAGAGCGGTTGTGGAACCTGGGGTCATCAACGCGCAGCTGTCGGCCGCCACTGAACCGTTCGGGCTACACTACGCTCCAGATCCTTCCAGCCAATCGGTCTGTACGCTTGGCGGGAATGTCGCTGAGAACGCTGGGGGGCCCCACTGTCTCAAGTACGGTGTGACTGGCAACCACATTCTGGAGCTGGAGGTTGCTCTGCCGAACGGGGAGTTAACCACATTGGGGTCACCGGGGGGAGAGCCCTGGGGACCGGATCTGGTAGGACTCTTTGTCGGTAGCGAGGGAATGTTCGGGATCGCTACCAGAATCACCGTCAAGCTCACTCCCTTGCCTCGAGCGGTGCGCACCCTGCTCGCCGATTTCTCATCACTCCGAACGGCTGGGGAAGCCGTTACCGCGATCATCTCGTCCGGCATAGTGCCGGCGGCCCTCGAGATGATGGATCAGAAATGCGTGACCGCCGTCGAGGCGTCCATCTACCGAGCAGGCTATCCAACTGATGTCTCTGCTGTCTTGATAGTGGAAGTGGATGGCACGACCGAAGCGGCGGTTGCGGAAGAGACAGGACAGATAGCCTCGATCTTACAGAGCTCAGGGGCACGGAGTGTCACCACAGCGAGTGACCCGAAGCAGCGGGCACGCCTCTGGCAGGGCCGCAAGAAAGCCTTTGGAGCGATGGGCCGAATCGATTCCGACCTATCTGTGCAAGATGCGGTCGTCCCACGCACGCTGCTTCCTGACATTCTCGAGCAGATAAGCCGGATCGGAATCGACTACGGCCTCTCAGTCTGCAACGTATTTCATGCCGGTGACGGCAACCTCCATCCTAACATCGCTTTCAACGGCAAGGATCCGGTCATGCGCAAGCGCGTAGAACGTGCTTCCAACGCCATCATGCACCTGTGCGTTGAGGGGGGAGGGACGATAACCGGAGAACACGGAGTCGGATTGGACAAGCGCAACCTCATGCCGCTCATCTTCGATCCGGACACGCTGGGGTTGATGCGCCGCATCCGACGCGCATTCGATCCTGATGAACGGGCAAATCCCGGCAAAGTCTTGCCAACCCACAGCTGTAGGAAGCAGCGGATGGGATCACCACAACCCCAGGAGCGATTCGACTACGGATCCGGGACGCGACGGACCGCGCAATTGGCACCGCAACCCCCGGCTGAACGATGATCGACAAGCAACTCCGTGTCTTGGTCGGAGAAAGAGGATTGCTTGGCGCTGACGCCAGCGGCATTCCGAGAGTAGCCCCTCATACAGATGAAGAGTGCGCCCTCGTACTGAGCGCCGCATCCAGCGAAGGCTGGCACGTGCGGATCGAAGGTTCGGGCACGTGGATCCCGAGTGACGCACCAGCAGACTTCGCTCTGACGACCCGCAATCTGAGGGGAGTGACCGACCTCAATCCCGCAGATCTAGTTGCCACTGTGCGGGCAGGGACCGGCTGGGCCAATCTACGCTCGACAGTGCTGGATCAGGGGGCGTGGGTCGTAGCTGACCCTCCAGGAAGTGGTCGATCCGTCGGATCCATAGTCGCCACCGCCAGCTCAGGTCCACTCAGGACAGGGTTTGGAACACTCCGGGACCAGATGTTGGGACTTACACTGGCCACTGGCAATGGAGAGATCGTACGAGTGGGCGGCAGAGTTGTTAAGAACGTCGCAGGTTATGACATCACGAAGTTAGCCGTGGGCAGCTTTGGCGCGTTTGGCGTCATCACTTCCGTGAACCTCCGCCTCCGGGCCGTCCCCCGCGTTGACGCTACCATGCTGGCGTACGGGGAGCGGGATGGGTTACTGAGGGCGGCCAGGAGTATTCTCGAAGCCGGTACCACACCAGCGGCACTAGAAGTAGTATCACCGCTCGCGACCGGCCAGTCACGGTGGGCCGTGATAATACGACTGTTGGGATCTGACGCCGCTGTCAACGCGGACCGTTTGACCATTGCTTCCGCCGTCGCTCCCATCGCTCTGAAGGAGCTGGACACGAGCGAAGCCGCCCAGCTATGGCAGACTCTGCTGACCAAGGCAACAACGGGGGAGACAACTCTGAGGCTTGGCGCACTCCCGACTGCTCTTGAGACAGCCCTCGACACCCTGGCACACCATGTCGACGAAGCGTGCGACGACTGGATTATGGTGAGCGTTCCAGCAGGTGTCGTCCGATGGTCGGGTGCGGCACCCCCCAACCGGCTACGTCTTCTGCGTGGGGTCTGCGCCCAACACGAGATGCCGATGACAATCGAGCGAGCTCCCTGGCACATACGTTCAACCATCGGTCATTTCGGAGCCTACCGTGAAAGCGTCGGCCGGATCATCGCCTCACTGCGTCGATCCTTCGATGGCCGTGGGATTCTAGTGGTCCCCTTGAGTGACGAGTCGTGAACGGATACGGAATTGTGGGTCTCAACCCTTGCGTCCACTGCGGCTTCTGCCTGCAGAGTTGCCCAACCTATTTGGCGACCGGTGATGAGTCCGACAGTCCGCGGGGTCGGATAGTCCTGATCAAGGCCCTAGTGGAAGGCCGTCTTCCGCCGACCGAGCAGAGTCTGGCCCACCACATTGATCGATGCCTCGGCTGCCGCGCATGCGAAACCGTCTGCCCATCGGGCGTTGAGTACGGGCCCGCGTTGGAGCATACCCGGGCAATACTCGCCCATACGCGGCCCATACCGTTGACCGCACGTCTTGTGAACGCGGTCCTTGCCGAGGTTCGGCTACGCCGACCGCTTCTGGCGCTGGCCCGGACCGCCAGACCCACTGCACGAGCACTCGCTGGTAATTCACGACTTGGATTCGCCTTAGGCATGTTGGGCGCGACAGCCGCATGGCCCAGCGGTAGGGAAGCCGGTGGACCGGCACTTTCCCGCGGGACGATGAGAGACGATGGACTGGCAACACATAGGTCGCCCGACACCAGACCCAGCATCCTGTTCATGGGTTGCATAATGGAGGGCCTGTTCGCACACGTACACAGGGCCACACAGCGAACTCTCACCGCAAATGGATTTGATTTTGCGGCCGTACCAAGCCAAGTCTGCTGCGGGGCACTCCACGCGCACACTGGACAGCACGCCAAAGCAATGGAACTGGCGCGGACGAATGTTGCAGCCTTCGCAGCTCATCCGGACGCGTTCGTCGTGGTCGACAGTGCCGGCTGCGGGGCCATGCTCAAAGAATACGGTCGCCTCCTTGCCGGAGATCCCCTGGAGTCAGAGGCAGTTGCATTGTCCGGACGGGTGCAGGACGTCTGCGAACTTCTGGCTGAGGCGGGTCCCCGAGAGGGAGCGAAGATACGGCTTCGCGTGGCATATGATCCCCCCTGCCATCTCTTGCACGCGCAGGGCATCCAGGAGGCACCTCTGCAGATGCTGAGTTCAGTTCCCGGTTTAGAATGTGTTCAGCCCCGAGCAGCGGAGCTTTGCTGTGGCAGCGCCGGCAGCTACTCGCTGACCGAAACCGTGCTATCACGCACCGTTCTGAATCAGAAAATCGAGGCCCTCAGAGCAGTCGAGCCGGATCTGGTTGCGTCCGGGAATCCAGGTTGCATCATGCAGATTGGAGCAGGCCTGGCTGCCAGCGGCTCCGAGGTTCGCGTAGTACATCCCGTGGAAATACTCGATTGGTCATACCAGGAGGCCGGGATGTATGACCTCTGACAAACAGAACATCTCGCGCATCGCCACTCCGGGCGTCTCCGTCGTCGGTTCACACGACATAGAACCGTACCTGGCAGACGCCGTCCGTTTTGGAGCCCTCGTCGCTCCAGCAAGCGATGTCGCTGTCATAAAGGTGACTGGCCCAGGTGCCGTGGACTGCATGCAGGGACTACTCACCAATGACCTAGAGAGCCCTGGTGACAACGCTTTCATCTACGCCGCGCTACTGACTCACAAGGGGATGATCGTGAGTGACATGTGGGTTGCTCGGCAAGCATCCGATCTGACTCTATTCGCTCCACACGCTGGAGTTCACGCGCTCACTACGGCACTAGAACGCTCCCTGCCCCCACGGCTGGCTCGATTCGAAGATGCCTCTGGCCTACGCCATGTACTCCGTCTCGTTGGCCCTGGTAGTCCTGACGTTGTCGCCCGCGCAAACTTGCCTGAGACAGGGCCCGGTCAGCTAGTGGAGCGCGACGGTGTCGTGATTGCCCGGCCTTCCGACGACGGGCCGTTCACAGTACAAATCGAGGGCCCGCAACGCGACGAGCCACGCTTGCTAAAGACCCTTGCTACAGCAGGAGCAGAGGTAGGCGCTCAGCCAACTCTCGAGCTAGCCCGCATACTGCGCGGATGGCCCCGTCTGGGCGCAGAAATCGATACCAAGACCCTACCCCAAGAGGTACGCTACGACGAAATCGGCGGCTTGTCGTATTCGAAAGGATGTTACGTCGGTCAGGAGACCGTGGCGAGACTTCACTTCCGTGGACACACGAACAAACGCCTCGTTGGACTACTCTGGGATGCTCCACCCAACCCGAACGCGCGAGAGGTCTCTCTGGACGGAACCAATGTAGGGAGGGTCTCGAGTCTCGCCTCTCTCGATCACAGCAACTTGCACGTGGGGATCGCGATGATTCGGCGAGAGGTGGACGTGGGGACCAGCGTATTAGCCGGTGGTCTGAAAGCGAGAACCGTGGAACTTCCGTTCCAGTTCGAACGATGAAGCGTTGGCGCGGGGTTGGACCAGGTGTGATCGTGGCCGCGGCGTTCATCGGGCCAGGGACCGTCACCACCGCCACGCTTGCAGGCGCCCGATTCGGAGTCACATTGCTCTGGGCTCTGCTGTTTGCGACGGTGGCCACAATCGTGCTCCAAGAAATGAGCGCCCGTTTGGGACTCGCCACCGGATCGGGATTGGGGCAGGCACTCCGCGGGGTTGGGGGGCCTCCTTGGCTTGGCATCATGCTGGCAGCCTTGGCAGCCGTGGCGGTCATCGGAGGGGCAGCCGCATACGAGGCAGGCAACCTCACCGGGGCTGCACTGGGAATGGAATCCGTCACGGGCATCCCCCTGCGTGTGTGGGTCAGCGTAGGCACGGTCCTGGCTGGAATGCTACTCTGGACGGGACAATACCGTCTCGTTGAGCGCGTGCTTGCGGTGTGCGTTGCGGTAATGGGAGTGGTGTTCCTGACCACGGCGATCTTGGTTGCACCACACCTGGCCGAGTTGCTTCAAGGGATGTTTGTTCCACGGCTTCCCAGCAGTTCTGAGTCCACCCGTTTCTTCCTGAGCAATTCCGAGTTCACCGCTCTTGCACTCGTCGGAACAACCATCGTTCCCTACAATCTCTTCCTCCACGCGGCTGCGGTGAACGAAAGATGGTCAGACGTACGCGAGTTGCCCGCAGTGCGCTGGGACCTAATCCTGGCGATCGGGTTGGGCGGTATTGTTTCAGCTGCCGTGGTGGTCACTGCGTCGGCTGCCCTCAATGGAACAGAGGTGGGTTCTGCTGGTGAAATGGCGACCCAACTCGAGCCTCTCCTGGGACCATGGGCGCGCCAAGCATTTGCCATCGGCTATGCGGCCGCAGGAATATCATCTGCGATCACCGCCCCTTTGGCAGGAGCCTACACCCTCCTTGATACGCTGGGCCGAGGTCGCGACGTACGGCAAGTCGGAGCCCGTGCAGTGTGGTTCGGTTGCATTCTCGTAGGTGCCGGGACAGCACTTGTCGGAATGCGGCCCGTGCCACTCATCTTCGTCGCGCAGATCGTGAACGGACTGGTACTCCCCATCGTCGCAGTCGTTCTCTTGATTGCGATGAACGACAAACGCCGACTTGGAGGCTACGTCAACGGCTGGCGCGGAAACGTCGCTGGTGGAGCCGTGGTCATACTCTGCACTGTGCTCGGTGCGCGTGCCGTGCTACTAGCATTCTGAAGGCCTTAGCAAATCCGTGATGGACGTCTTTCTCACTGGTGGTACCGGCTTAGTGGGCAGCCACGCAATCCAGCACCTGCGGGCTGCCGGACACACTGTGCGCGCCATGGTGCGCGATGCTGCCGGCGCAGATCAGGTGCAGTTCCTGGGAGGCATACCAATACGAGGGCGCATAGAAGATGAATCGTGTTGGGATGCAGCTGGAGTGGCTGACGCCATCGTGCACACCGCTGCTATGGTGACCCAGCAACGATCGTGGGAGACCTACCGGGCCGTGAATGTCACCGGCACGAGGTTCGCCGCCCAAGCAGCAGTCCGTTCGGGCGCCAGGTTGGTGCATCTTTCATCTGTATCCGTATACGGTCGGCGATCGGCGATTAGCAGAGGCGCCGTGGACGAGGATGCACCTTGGGCACCGCTGGCATCCACCGATTACTACGCGCGTTCAAAGCGCCTGGCCGAACAAGTACTATGGAGTGTGACGCGGGCGAATGGAGTCTCTGCGCTTGCACTGAGACCCTGCGTCATCTACGGTGAGCGCGACAGGGTGTTTCTTCCGCATGTCATCAGAGCTCTCAGATTCAAGATGTCACCTATCATAGGTCACGGCAACAACGTGCTGGCTGCGGTGTATGCTGGTAACGTTGCCGCGGCGATCGTGGCAGCCCTCGGGCACCCAGACGTGGAGGGCCCATTCAACATCACAAATGATGGGCCAATGACTCAACGCGAATTCTTCGCTGCCGTGGCCGAAGCTATGGGACAACGCGTGAAGCTCGTCCGCATCCCGTTAGTGGCAGCCAAAGCTCTCGCAGTATCGTACTTTCGACTGCAGCGACTCATCCGTCCCGGGAGGTACCCCGGTATGCCGGCTTCGGCGGCTTCGTTTCTAGCCACGGAAAACCCATACACTTCGGAGCGGGCCGAACGACAATTGGGGTGGAGGCCCACAACAGCGCCCATCGAGGCGGTAGCTCGAGCGGTGAGATCGTTCATGAACCAGAAATGAGAATGAACCGGTTGGCAGTTGCCGGCCATATTCCCTAGCGTTGGCCACCGGAAGAGGAGTGTTTGCGTGGATTTCTTCACATTCATAGCGATCATCATCGTTGGTGCCCCACTGGCAAAGGCCATTGCCACGCGCATTTCTGGGCATCCGGTCCCCCACGCACTGCGGGGTGTCATCGAGCAGACTGAACAGCGGCTCGAAGAAACCGAACAGCGTCTGGCCGACACTCTCAGCAGACTCAGCGAGGTCGAGGAGAGGCTCGACTTCGCTGAACGGCTACTTGCCCGGCAAGACACCGCCCACAGGCTTGGCCCCTGACTTACCGCGGAGCCAATATGTCGTTCGATCGCATTCACCTTGTGTCTGTCCTGCGCCACGAAGATGGGGTGACGGAGCGACTGACGGACTCGGTCGCAGCTGAGGATCCCCTGGAGATCCGCCTCGGAAACACCGCGCTTGCAGTGACCATGCGCACTCCGGGAGAAGACAGCGATCTCGTCCTCGGTTTCTTGCTCTCTGAGGGAATCCTGTTGAGCCCGCATGAGGTCCGTTCGATCAAGAGGGTTGACGACTCAGTTGTGTCGGTCCAGCTGATTGAAGATGTCACTGTCGATCCTACTCGATTCCAGCGCAACACGTTCATATCGAGCTCGTGCGGTGTCTGCGGCAAAGCTTCGCTGGAAACGGTTAAGCTCTTGGCGCCGCCCGTAGCCGATTTCAAGGTCCCGCGTTCGGTGCTGGGCCGTCTCACAGACGAGCTGCGAGCACACCAACCCACGTTCGACACCACCGGCGGACTGCACGCGGCTGGCGTGTTCGACTTGGCGGGCAACTTGGTCGCAGCACGCGAGGACGTAGGCAGACACAACGCAGTCGACAAGGTGATCGGCGCCACTGCGGCTGAGAATTGGCCACTACCACGATCCTTGCTGGTGGTTTCGGGCCGCCAAAGCTTCGAAATCGTGCAGAAGGCAGCGGTCGTCGGCATCAGTGGAGTGGTTGGTGTGTCGGCTCCATCTTCGCTCGCCGTCGACCTCGCCAATACTGTCGGACTCCTCTTGGTGGGATTCGCTCGCGGAGACACGTTCAACGTATATGCCGGCGAGCAACACATCAAAGAGTAATTGGTGGCTTTCCCTGGCAGTCGTGATCAGTCAAGTTGTGAAGCCACGCCGCCGGGATACCTGTGGTCTTCGAAACAAGCATCTCCTGGAACGGAACTAGCTCCTCGGACGTTGAATCACTAGACTCGGGTGGTGAATCGTTTTTCGGGTACGCAGAACCAAAAGGACGACCTCTGTACCAGACAACCTGCAATCCACCATGCCAGTAGTGCGAGCTGCAAGAATGCTCTACGACCTGGAGCGGTTTTGGCGTGTCGAGAGCCGGTTGCTGCGCCCGTCGGAATACCCGATCTGGAGGCTGCAACGCTTGCAGGGCCCACCAGTGCCTAGGTGGGAAATCTAACTGCCACTCCTCACAACAACTTATATTGCCCAGTTGTCAGCCAGCTGCCCGAATTTGGTTGTCATGTGGCTGGGCCGCCGTTCTGGTTGAATCCTGGCCCAGCGTCGGGATCGATTCTTGCAATGTGTTCCCTGGGTCCCTCAGGAGAACCGCGCCATGAAGCGCATCAATACGGGCATCGGCCCCTTCGACCAGCTAACAGGTGGAATTCGCGCTGGCGGGATTTACGTTGTAGCTGGCGTCCCCGGAAGTGGAAAGTTCGCGGCTCTGCTCCAGTTCCTGAGTAGCGGCGTTGCAGCCGGCGAATCCGTCGCTCTGCTCACCGGAACTCCGCCGCACCGCGTGTTCGAGCAAGCGGACCACCTGGGTTTCGGTCTCGAGCGGGCCTGGAAGAGTGGAAAGCTGCGACTGCTGGGTTTCACCGACAATTTTGAACGTTTGCTCCAGAGGGCAGCCGACCCGGAGGACGTATTCAAGGAACTGAGCGCTTTCATCGGGAATGAGGTGTCACGCCTCGGCATCGATCCGGGGAAGCCGCTGTGGGAAACCAAGGCTGGTACGGCACTCGGTAATCGTTTTGTACACTGGGCTGAATCTTACGCAGCGACCACCTGGGTGACCCTTGGCAGCGATCTCTCCGAATCCCTCTCCCCAGCCACCGAATGGGTCCTGCAGACCGCCTCCGGCGTCTTGAAGATCGAGCGACTACCCAATGGAATCAGACAGCTCTGGATACGCCGGCGCAGTCCCGCTACTGACTCCCAAGGGCCGATCTCTCTCGAGTTGGTGCCGCGTAAGGGATTGCAGCAACTGTCGGGCCGATTTGACAGACGCCGAACCGATGCTCCATTCGGCGCCGAGCGGCGCCTCATCCTGCTCAGCCTGGCAGACAAAGTGCCTGCAGAGATCGTCGGCTGGGCTCGGAGCCAGTACGATGTGGTAGAACTCGACCAACCTCTTACTCTGGTAGCACGGCTCCAGGATGGCGAAGCCTGTGGGGTGATACTTGCATATGTGGATCGCCGTCGGAGCCGCGACGCGGCAGAAGCCTGTCGTGCCCTCCGACCCCTGACCGCCGCACCGATAATAGTGGTTGCGGATGATCGACTCAGAGCCTCGGACCGAACCAGTGCGCTCGATGCGGGTGCAAACGACTTCTTGAGTGATAATTTCAGCGTCGCTGAGCTCGCGTCCCGCATTGAAAGAGCTGTTCAGTCCACTCGTGGCTTGTCACCGTCCCGCCGGTATCAAGACGTTCCTGCTGAATCGCCTCCTGCAGTCACGTTGGAGCAAGCCGAATTCGTGAAGCGAGTCAGGGAACGACTCGCAGCTACCCATGACACGATGTTCACTCTCGTCACAGTGACAACCGAACATGACCTAGATGACGTGATTGGGGAGGTGCTTGCCCAGCAAATCCGCAGCGACGTCGGTGATTTCGTGGGCCGGACTGCTGCCGGATATGGGGTCGTTCTCCAGGGAGCCCGGCCGAACCAAGCCGCAGCCTTCCTAGGACGAGTACAGAATGCTCTGGACCAAGCAGGCCTCGGTGATCGGAGGCTCGATGTTGCCCTGTACAACAGCGCTAATGAGGCGAGCCGGATTGCCGAGATTCTGGAAGCGGGGTCGGGCTGAACCGTGATGGAATTCCATCAACGGTAGCTCGTTGTAGGCCTATCTCGCCATGCTAGCCCTGCCGCGTCGGCAAACAACTCGCACTCCCTACTGGCTGAGGTTCTCGCTCATTCTGGCCACTTTGGGAGCGACTACTTCGGCATTCGTACTGATTGTGCTGCCGCGGCGGTTCGTGTTGAATGCGAATCTCATCGAGTCAGGCATTACGTTTCCGACCGGGACAATACCGTTCTGGCATCTAGGGCTGCGACACGTGATTCCGCCGACCCCGATCATCATACCCGAGCCGATCCTCCCAGGGCCCGCTGAAGTCTTCTGGAGTGAGGTTGTGCCGCTGCTCGACGCGGAGGCGTTCGAGCGTGCGCAACCAGTGTTCGAGCAGTACCTGGCGGAACATCCCGACGACATCGACGCTTGGCGGGATTACGCCGTGACACTACAGCGCCTCGGCCATTACGAAGCGGCGGAACAGATCTATCTGAGGCTGGTTGATACTTTCGGAGAGCCAACTGACAAGCTCGACTTGGCCAGACTGCTCCGTGATCAGGGCAGATTCGAGTCGTCGCTCACACTGTACCGCGAACTGGTGGCAGCGGATCCCTCGGATGTTGAGCTCCACCATGAACTGACACAGACTCTCGTCTGGGCCGGGAATTACCGCGAAGCGACCTACGCATATCGGACCCTCATGACGGAGTCACCCGACGAGCAGCAATACAGGTTGGAACTAGCTCAGGTGCTGTGGTGGGATGGTTACCCGGTGAACGCCCTCAAGCTTCTCCGGGCCTTTCCGAGTGACGCCCCGCAGGCTTCTGAAGCTGAGGTGTTGCGAGCGTACCTCGATTCGCTCCTGACTGCCGCACTGCCTCCCGGCGAGACACTGATTGAGCAGGCGCGGAGGGCCTTAGAGGTCCAGCACTTCGAACAGGCCACCGCGCTGTATCGAAGAGCGATATTCCGCGATCCCGCTGATCCCGGCCTCTGGCTCGAATGGGCCGACTTCCAACAGCTTCACCTGCAGGATCTCGCCGCAGCGAGGGATGCACTCATCCACGTAGGAACACTGCGCAACCTGACGTCGACGGAGCGTTTTCGTCTGGCTCAGCTCTATTCGTGGACTGGACAGGAAGAGGCTGCTGAGAGTGTGGTGCTCGCCCTATTGGAGGACGATCCGAACTACACAGAGGCTTGGGTGTTGCTGGGGGATCTATACTCGTGGCAAGGCCACCGAATCCAGGCGGCAAGAGCTTACCGCCAGGCCCTGGCAAGGGCTCCCACCAACGAGACAGCCCGGCTCGGGCTGGCCAGTGTCCGACAACAGACTGCCGACGCTATTGTTGAGAGTGAGAGACCTCGGGCCGGGCCACAGGTTCTGCTGTTCCAGGACTCCGACGATTTCTTGCGCCTGGATGTCATGGCGACGGCTAGCCATGTGTGGTCCAACGCGAGCGCATTGGTGCGCAGCGGCTACCGTCGGATCGAGGGTGCGGCTCTTGACGGAACTCCAGCAACAGAGCAAGGGCCATTCTTGGAAGTGGAAATCGCACGCTGGTGGCGTTTGGGTACCGTTCGAACATCCTTGGCAACGGGATTGGAGAACTTCAATGATTCTGGCACTGAGCCCACCCTCGAAGTGGGGCTGGAAATGCCCGACATACACGGCACCTCTCTCACCGCCATCTACCGCCACGGAAGAGCCTTCCCTCAGGCAGTGACGCTTGAGAGCGTGTTAGGTGGCCTCTTAACCGAACAACTGGAAGCGTCCTTCTTCCGCCGATTGGACACCTCTTGGGATCTCAGTGGAGCCGCGTCCGTAGCAGCCTTACACGGTACCGATGAGAGCAACACACGCCTTCAACTGGCATTCACCACGCGGCGAGCGCTGACGCAGCATTTTAGTGCAGCCATAACGTCACAAGTCCTGACGTTCGGCGAGGCTGCCCCTGTTATTCAAGGCAGAAGGCTCTATTGGGATCCTGCGGTATTCTGGTCCAACGGGTTGCAGCTCGCGGTCAGCAGCCCAACCGACAACCCTCTACAGCTCAACGTCCGGATCACGCCAGGAATGGCACTGACGAAAGAACGGGCCGGCGGGTCTTTGGATTTGGTACCACAGCTCGGAACAGAGGCAGGCTTCGGGTACGAGACCGATCACATCGAGTTCCGCACCAACGTTATGTATTGGCAGGGCAGGGAAGGCGATTACAGCTCCTTTGGTGCGAACATAGCGTTCGCGATAAAGTACTAGCAATGGCAGGAAAGATTCGTCCCATCGTCTCCATCCTGAGCACCACCACAGTAGTGTTAGCCACCGTGCTGTTCGTTTACTGGGCAATCCACTCGCCACTCCAGGTGCAGCGCTTCCTTGTGCGTCTAGTGCTGATCAGCCTGATCATCTTCCTGGCAATATTGTTCGCGCGGTATTTCGCACTCCTGTGGTTCAGCTATCTCCAGCATGCCGAGAAAGCGGCGAGGGGACGTGTTGAGAGTCATGATCTCCCACCAGTCTCGGTGGTCGTGCCGGCGTACAATGAAGCCAAGGTGCTTGATCACGCAATGGAAGCGTTGCTGAGACTCGATTATCCCACCTATGAGGTGATCATCGTCGATGATGGATCGATAGACGAAACCGTTGAGGTGGCACGGCAATGGGAAGGCCAGCATGGCGACGTCGCGGTCCGGGTGTTCACGAAGGCGAACGGAGGTAAGGCAACCGCACTCAACGCCGGGATTGCACAGGCCCAGTACTCGTTTATCCTTTGCATGGATGCCGACTCTTGGATCGAGCCGCAGACCCTACACGTCGTAATGCCGCACTTCGAGGATCCATCTGTTGGCGCAGTGGCAGGCAACGTCAAGATCTTCAACCGGGACAACTTGCTGACTCGCCTGCAGGCTCTGGAGTACATTGAAGGTCTCAACATGCCGCGTCGTGCCCAGGGATTCCTGGGTGCCGTGAACGTAGTCCCGGGCCCAGTTGGCGTGTTCCGCCTGGAGGCTCTCCAAGAGGTTGGCGGATATGATGCTGACACGTTTGCCGAGGATGCGGACCTGACGTTACAGCTCATCACCGCCGGATGGCGGATCATCTATGAGGACAGCGCAATAACTTGGACGCAAGGTCCGACCAACCTCATCGACCTCATACAGCAGCGCTATCGCTGGACTCGAGGAATCTTGCAGGCGGTGCGCAAACAGAAGTGGATTCTCCTTCAGCCATTCCCGGACTTTCCGCTATGGGTCTCGGCGGTGGAGATGGCATTCGAGGGCGTTGTCTGGCCGGTCCTAAACGTCTATGCTCACCTGTTCTTCGCTATTGTCGCCCTTCTGTTCGGGATGGGGGAGCTGTTGTTGTATTGGTGGATTCTGCTGACACTGCTCGATCTGGTAGTGGCTCTGATCACGGTTTCGATGGAGGAGGAGTCCCTTTCCCTCGTACCGTTAGCTGTGGTGTACAGGTTCTTTTTCATACTGTTCCTGGACGTAACGAAAACCTTCGCTGCTGTGGAAGAAGCGCTGAACCTTGGGATGGATTGGGGGAAGTTGCGCCGAATCGAGCTGAGTCAGAGCACCCGTGCAGGGCAGCGCTGACGAGCCGCTGCCCAACGTGACCACCACACCCAACGGACTGGTAGCCCAATGTCTGTAATCGATCTCCTGATCACGATTATCGTCGTCACCATACTAGTAACAATCGCGTTGGGAGTGATGTCGTACCTCGCCTACAAACTGCGCCTGGCACGCCGTCCGAGCCAGCCGGAGGACGACATGGCTGAGAGCCGATACTTCGTGATCCATGAACCGCCGCTGGAGTCTGCGCCTGAAACCGAGGACACTAGTGTCGCCGAAACGTGATCCCGTTCCCCGGGCACGCTCGCCCCTCCAGTGGTTGGGGGGAATTCTCATGCTCGGTGTGCTCGCGGCCGGAGTAGTCGCTGCAGGTGTGCGCCTTTGGCAGGACATCGATATTCAGAGACTCACGAGTAGCGCAGCCTTGGCGGAACCGCACACAGTGCCAGCCGCCCTCTTAACCAACGCACCAGCTGTAGCCCAACAGGATTACGAGGCGGCGTTGTTCCACTCTCATTCTAGCCGGGGGTTCTTTCCTGATTCACAGTATTACCTAGACCAGCTTGACCAATGGGAACGACTCATTGCGGAGACTGGCGGGCGTGTAATTCGGGTATCTTCAGCCGCGGAAATCGAGGCGCTGTCGGGTGATGAGTTATTGGTCGCTACTTCCGCAGTGTGCCTGCACCGCAACGAAGTGAGGGCCCTTCGCAACCATGCCGAGCGGGGGGGCGGCTTGCTCGTGACCTGGGCGGCGGGCGCCCGTGACTCGAATTGCGAGTGGCTGGGGTGGGGCGCGCTCAGAACACTCACAGGAGCCACACAGATCCGTGAACTGCAGCAGCGAGAAGCTCTCTATTTCACGGTTCCCGCCGGCACACCTTTATCCCTCGGATTCGATCCCGGCACTCGAGTTGAGTTACGGTACGAAGCCCAACTCGCCGCCGCGACTAGCGGCCCCAGAGTATATTGGTCGGATTGGGCATTGAACGCAGCACCGGCGGATGCCAGCGAAGAGGTCCATGCGGCTGCCACCACCGGCTGGACCGAGAGGGGAGGGCGCATCGTCTGGTTCGGGTTCAGGCTGGGACATGGCGCTCGTTCAGAGGACGAAGAGCGAATGTCACTGCTGTTCTCAAACGGTCTGCGCTGGGCTGCCCAAATCCCCATGGCAGGGATCACTGCCTGGCCTGGTGGTTCCCGCTCCGCACTGATGATCTCCCAGGATGTCGAGTCCCAGTTCGGCAATGCCGTAGCCCTGGCTGACCTGGCTAGGCGCAAGAGCGCCCCAGTCAGCTTCTTCGTCGTCTCGCAGATGGCACTGGACTTTCCGGAAGTTGCGGATTCTTTGAAACTGGCAGGCGAGATCGGCAGCCAGACCTCTGATCACACAATCTTGGCGGGCCTTGCCTACAACGATCTGCGTCCCCGTCTCAGCCGGAGCTGGGCAGAGATCCGTGGTTGGACCGGAGACTCGACATACGGATTGCATCCTCCAGAAGAGCGATTTGACGAGAACACGCTGAGAGCGTGGCGCGAAGTCGGCGGTACCTACGTGCTCGCCGTGAACGAGTCCCGAACTGCGAGCCCTGAGGTATTCGCCACACCAGCGGGTGAGATAGTGTTGCTGCCCAGGATACTAAAGGACGACTACAACGTCTTCGTACAGGAAGGTGCACTCCGGTCTATGCGCCTGACCGAAGCATACCTCGAGGGTATGGCGAAAGCCAGAGCTTTGGGCGGTCTCGCCGTGATATCGACTCGAAGTCAGGTCGGCGGAGAACCCAGCAGAGTACGGGTGGTCGGCGAGGTGATCGACAGTGCTCAAGCGACAGGTGAATGGTGGATAGCATCTGGAAGAGAGATAAGTGATTGGTGGCTCGCGCGCCGGGAGAGTGGCGTGCAGGTGCGTCGCACAGTGGGCGGCGGTGTGGAAATCACAGTCACCGCACCCATGAGAAACGCACTTGCTGGCGCGTGGCTCGAGATAATCCCCCCGGGATTCCCGGAGAATTGGCTGCCAACTACGAACGGCCAGCCTATCCAATACTTCGAGAGTGAGTGGGGAATCCGTATCCCCATCGAACAGTTGCTGGCTGGCGAGCAGGTTGTTTTTGTCGTGCGTCAGCAGGGTCCACAGACTCCAGGTGGCTGAACGGGCGTTCCTACTGCCGGAACCAAACCTAGCCAGCCGTCCTATGAAGTCTTTTGATCAGCCTAGGCACTTCCTCTATACTGCTTGCTCTGAGAAACCTGTACTGCTGGAGTACCTCGTCTGGCAGGACTTCATGCTGCCAAGGGGTCTCATACGGGACATGAATGGCGAGGCACCCAGCTTCCATCGCGGGTATGACATCGGATCTGAGGGAGTCTCCTACCATGACGAGTTGTTTGGGTTCGATCCTATTGCGTAAGGCGATCTGTGCGTAGATCGTCTTGTCCTTATCACTGACGATCTCGATTTCTGAGAAACAATCACCCAAGCCCGAGCGGGCAATCTTGGATTCCTGGTCGAACAGGTCTCCCTTGGTGACCAAGACTAGTCTGAACGAACGGGCAAGCTCGGTTATCGTCTCTGTAACCCCTTGCAGAAGTTGGACTGGGGCTGCCAGCATCTCTTTGGCGAGGGAGAGAATCTCGCCAATCTCGTCTCCCTTGATGCGACCCTCAGTGAGCTCGATTGCAGTTTCGATCATGGATAGCGAAAAGCTCTTTATGCCATAGCCGTAGTGACGCAGGTTGCGAAGCTCGGTCTCCGACAGCCTCTCGTCGATCCAAGCGGACGAATGATAGGAGGAGAGCAACTCGCGAAATCGTGTGGTGGTCCTAGCATACAGGGGCTCGTTGTGCCAGAGCGTGTCGTCTGCGTCGAAGGCGACTATCTCAATCACGGGACTCTGACCACTATCATCACCTCAGTACCCCTTTCCTTCAAGGGTCACCTTGCCACCGAATCGGCGATACACGTATAGAAAGTAGGCTGCTAACGCCACAAAAATATCTTCGCCCAAAAGCGAGCAGCTTGGTCGTGGTGTCTGCTGTCCCTTCGCACTGCGATCGTCTTAAGAATCACGATGACGAGCGCCAGACCCATCGTGAGTTGGAGAACCAAGCAGTTATGGGCTCCCGTGAAGGCGAAGCGAAGTCGATGAACGGCAAGGACTTCAGCCATGAACATCTCCCGGGTACATTCGGGCCGTTAGGTCTGCTTCCGTCCGCCCGTGACCCATTGGAACGGAACATAATGGCTGGACGCAGCGGGTGAAGATCCGGACACCAAGAGCATATGTGCCCACGGTTCGAGCTGGAGTGATGATGCCAATTCGGGCTCGGTCGCACTATCATCACGCAAGCGGGGTGCCGGAGGCCAACTCCGAAGAAGCCAACTGGCATGTGAGGTGTAGATTACACGGTCCAACCGGAGGTGATCCAATGCAAGCGACCAACTCACGTCCCAACTACGATGACGGACCGTAGATCGTTCATATCCATCCTCTCCGCTCTGGGAGGTTGGTTCGCTGCACCGGCATGGAGCAGAATAGGTAGCCCATATTTGAGCGTCGAAGCGTCCGCATCAATCTTCTACGCTCACCCTGATGGCCAACAATGTCTCGTGCGGTTCATAGCCGCGGGGATTGCCGCACAGGCTGGCCGACTACGTGTCTACGACGGAGCGCGTCGCCTCCTGGGAACAGCGGGGGTCCTGCGCCGAGACGACGGTCTATACGGAGAACTATGGTTACCCCTCTCTCAACCGACCATGATCGTGTCGGAACTCGAAGCTCCCGGCTTGCGTGGTCCAGTCAGGACAACTCACAGAATAGCACCTCCAAGGAGATGGACAGTGCATCTCCTTACCCTCGTGGATCCCAATGTGCTCATGGACGAACTGCTGAGCCTGCGACCAATCTCGCGCGTAATGCAAGCCGCTGTGTACAGGAACTATGGTCTGCGAGCTAATGCACTACCAATATCGTTCGATATGGGCGGCTGGGACCATCTTTCGCTTATCAGTTCCATAGGTCCTCGTGTCAAGGAACTGAGTCGGCTCGGCATTACAACTGGACCTGCGGTGCTGGTGGAGGATCCGGGAGTACTGTCGAACACTGTGTCGCTACTGCTCGCCGGATCGGGCGTTCAACTTGTAATCGTGCCCAACAGGAAGGATGCTTTCCGTTGGCTCGAAAGTCCGGATGGGACACAAATCCTCACTGTAGCGATACCTCCGGGTGGTACTCCGCAGGAACTTGGCTTCACGCAAACTCGCGGAGAGATGACCGCCCGGATCGAAGGATGGCTCACTACTTCTCCGCACTTTCTGCATTCAGCCTATGAACAGAGTGTGGCTCTAGTTCTCAACTCTATCGCCGGAGATGAACTGTCTGCAATCCATGCAGCCGTGTCCGACTGGAATACGCGCTTCGCCTATCCGAGCTTCAGAGTGGACGATGTGGACGGCATTCTGGGCTCACTTCAGTTGGCGCGTGGAGCCGCTGTCCCTGTCACTAAACCGGAGCCGACACGACGCTCGAGCATCCCATCCTCTCTACAGCTGCGGGACTGGAACCGCCAAAGATCGACCGCGGATGCGGCTCGAACTGACCACATGCTCGGTATCTTCGCAGGGCTAATGCAGCCGGGAGCGGCTGATTTGACCTCGATCACATCCCAAATCTCCGCCATCGTCCCGGGCACGGTTGTGTTCAACCCGTCACCGTTCTACCGCTCGGGTTTCGTGCGCCTCTTCGACGGTAACGAACGGGTCGTCACCAACATCCCGGGGCTGGGGTACGCATACTTCCCCGACGACTCGAAGGCAGAAACCGGGAAATGGACAGCAACGGGGCAACTTGATGAGGTACAAGGTCAGCGGATGCGTGTGAGACTGGATACAGTCTCGGGGGCGATTCGGTCTCTCACAGACCGATCAGACGGGCGCGAATTGGTCCGCGATGATTCGGCAGGACTGAATGCGGTGGATGCAGCTCGGCTCGATGGAATCGCCAGTTGGCGGCTGCCCAACATAGCCACCCGTCTCGAAGCGCAGCGGTGGTCGCCGGGTCGAGGTCCTTGGAAGACCACCGTGACCGCCTACGACCGGCTCCCGTGGATTGACATCGAGAACGATGCGGCGTCTAACGGTGACCAAAGTCTCACGTATCGGTTCGGGTTTGCCGTACCCGATCCACTTGTATCGTGGGAAGTGCCTTTGGGCCAGGAACAGTCCGGCACCCCGGTGGTTGGCTTGGAGCACCTGCGTTGGGTGCGTCTCGCTGGTGACTGGAACGCGATTCTCTTCAGGGGGTTCGACGCACCGCTCGCCTCGGTCGACGCAGCCGGGACTGTAACTAGTCATGCACCCGCCGGGCTGGCCCGATACCGGCTAGGCCTGCAATCCCACGACGATAGCCCCGACCTCCCTTGGCAATTCGGATGGGCCACGATCCCCTTCGAGACCGCCAGGCTAGAGCCTGGCAATGGGGGTCCTCTGCCCACCTTTGGAGCGTTCCTGGAGATCGACCGAGTCGGAGTGGCCGTGCTGGGCTTGGTACCGACATTCGAGGAAGGCGCACTCATTCTCTACCTGCAGGAACTTCTGGGTGTCCCCCGAGACGTGTCCGTAAGCTGGGGCCTAATCCGCTTCGGGGTAGCCCAGCTTGTCGATTTCTTGGAACGGCCTAGCGGGGAACCCCTGCGACCCCGAAATGGTACTGTCACCGTACCTATTGCCGCCCGTGGCGTGACGGCTGTCCGGTTGGCCGCCCTGGAACCGAACCTCGACTGAGCAGTATTCCTCTGATTGAGCCGTTGCTTCACTGGCAGCAGTCAGCCACAAAAAGGAGCCCATGAAGTCCAGACCCCGCACCCTGGGAGATCTCAGGCAATCCGAATGGGGAGATCCGGCACGACATCTCCGATCCGTGAAAGATGAGATGCGTCAGAACCTCATTCAGATTCTAGAAGAAGGCAGAGAGGTATTCCCCGGCATTGTCGGTTATGAGGATACCGTCGTGCCGCAGATCATCAACGCTGTATTGGCACGGCACAACTTCATTCTCCTGGGCCTTCGCGGTCAGGCAAAGAGCCGTATCCTGCGCGCTTTGGCGGACCTCCTGGATCCGGAGTTACCCATTCTGGCTGGAAGCGAGGTTAACGACAATCCGTTCCGCCCGCTATCCAAGTACGGCCGTCAGCTGCTGGAGGAACATGGCGACAAAGCGCCTATTGAGTGGGTGCAGCGTGATGCCAGGTATGTCGAGAAGCTAGCCACTCCGGACGTCACGGTTGCCGACATCGTTGGCGACGTAGATCCCATCAAGGCCGCCCGGGGCGGGCATATCTTGTCTGACGAGCTGACCATCCATTTCGGACTCTTACCCAGAAGCAATCGGGGAATATTCGCCATCAACGAGCTGCCCGACCTGGCAGGCAAGATTCAGGTGGCGTTGTTCAACATCATGCAGGAGGGTGACGTGCAGATCAAAGGATATCCTGTACGGCTTCTGCTCGATGTGCTTCTCGTATTCTCGGCTAACCCTGAGGACTACACCGCCCGCGGCAAGATCATCACTCCTCTCAAGGACCGCATCGGAAGTGAGATTACGACGCACTACCCGATCACCCTGGAACACGGCATCGCCATCACTCAGCAAGAGGCGTGGACCGACCGAAACAGACACTCTCTGTATGTCCCGGACTTCATCCACGAATTGATCGAGCGCATCGCCTTCGAGGCGCGGCAAGACAAGCGCGTCGACCGGCGGTCTGGTGTAAGTCAGCGGTTGCCCATAAGCGTTACGGAACAGGTCGTCTCAAATGCTGAGCAAAGGGCAATTCTGACGAAGGAGAAGCGTGTCGTTGCTCGAGTATCCGACGTATTCTCCGCGCTTTCGGCGATCACCGGCAAGATCGAACTCGAGTACGAAGGAGAGTTGCAGGGAGCGGAAAAAGTGGCTCACGACCTGGTTGTTCGCGCCGCAGGTGGTACGTTCGAGTCCCGAGCGGGTGGTGCCGACTGCGATCAGATCGTTGAGTGGTTTGAGGATGGTGGCGCGCTGAAGATCTCGCTGAATGAGCGAGCCGAACTCTGCTTGAAGGGGTTTTCGAGCGTCACCGGTCTGCTGGATCTCGTGTGCAACCTCGGGTTGGCACCGATCAAGGACCCGGCCGCCATGGTTGCTGGTTGCGAGCTAGTTCTCGAAGGACTGGTTGCACAGAATCAAATCTCACGCAACGAGGACCTTGGCTATACCCGATCACGGTCCGAGCGGCCCCGCTCTTTCGGAAAAGGTGGGCCCGAGTTGTTTGCCTAAGAGGCGGTAATCCAAATGAGGTTCACCACATATTCGAAGTACATCCCCGAACTCATTGACGCCCTGAACCTCGAAGACCTGCTCGAGGAGTTGAGCGACTTTCTGTTGCACTCGGGTTTCGCTGGGGGGTCGCGGTATGACCCTTTTTGGGGCGATTTCGGAGGTGAGGAACCGGACAGGTCCGTTGAAGCCCTGAAACAGGCGATCATTCACAGATTGATTGAATCGGGCAAGCTGACTGCCGAGATGCTTCAGGTTCTGCGGGGCGAGTCTTCTGGCGACGAGGTTAGAGACAGCGAGATACGACAGCAGTTGGCCGATCTCCTCGACCAGATTGTGCAGAGGCTCATCGCCGAAGGGTACCTGAACCTTCAACCGGTCCCTCAGATCCCAGATGCGCACCATCGTATGGTCGGCCCCGGTGGGCAGGCTTACTCGGCAGCTCAGGACGTGAAGTTCAGCTTGACAGCGAAGGGGATCGACTTCCTCGGTTACCGGGCCTTGAAGCACCTACTTGGAAGTATCGGGAAATCGAGCTTCGGAAGCCACGAGACACCCTACCTCTCCACCGGAATCGAGGCAGAGTCAGTGCCGAAACAGTATGAGTTCGGTGACACACTCAACCTTGACGTCTCCGGCACCCTACGTAACGCAATTGCCCGGAACGGTCTGCGGGTGCCCATCGAGATCGACTACCCGGATCTGATGGTGCACCAGTCCGAGTACCGCTCCAGTGCTGCAACAGTTTTGATGCTGGACTGCTCCCATTCCATGATACTCTACGGAGAGGACCGATTCACGCCCGCGAAGAAGGTAGCCCTGGCTCTCACTCACTTGATCCGTACTCAGTTTCCCGGTGACTCCATCCGAATAGTGCTGTTTCACGATACCGCTGAGGAAATCCCGTTGGCCAAGCTAGCCCATGCTCAAGTGGGACCTTATCACACCAACACAGCGGAGGGATTGAAACTCGCCAGGCGGACCCTGATCGCGCAGAAAAAGGACATGCGCCAGATCATCATGATCACAGATGGCAAACCATCGGCACTCACCATGCCTGACGGTCGCATATACGTCAATTCGATGGGCCTTGATCCCATGATCGTCAAGGAAACATATCGGGAAGTCTCGGCCTGCGCTCGAGCAGGTATCATGATTAACACATTCATGCTGGCCCGGGAACGCGCGCTGGTGGAATTCGTCAAGCAGGTCTGTGAAATCTCGCGCGGGAAGGCCTACTTCACCAGCGCTTTGACCCTCGGGCAGTACATACTGATGGACTTCATGAACCGAAAGACCCGGCGAATACAATAACCCGACTATCAAGCGGCCTCTACATCGCAACCACTCACGGCCGCCACCCCAACTCGACTTGCGCTCGAGGGCGTAGCTTCATTCATTCAAACCGATGATCCGAACCGGAGCGCGATCCAGTCGTGTTTGACAACATCTTCGAAACGGTCAATTCGGGCTTTGCTCAGGCTCTATATGAGGAATACCTGCGCGACCCGGCAGCAGTGCCAGAGGAATGGAGAAAGCTGTTCGCGAGCGGCCTGAGGGGAGAACCTCCAGCAACCGTGGGTGGCGGCCCTGAGCACGACGATGCTCCTGTTGCTGCTCATCCGATACAAACCGTCACGACTTCAGTTCCCATCCAGGGGCCCGCACTGCGCCTGCTACAAAACATGGAGGACAGCCTCGCCATCCCAACCGCGACTTCTTTCAGAGATGTTGACGTTGCGTTGTTGTGGGAGATGCGGGCCAAGTATAACGACGCCCTCAAAGCGCAGGGGATCAAGCTCTCTTTCACTCATTTGGTTGGCTGGGCGGTTGTCCGGGCAAGCCAGGCTTTGCCGACGTTGGGCCATACGGTCGTCGAGCACGACGGATCACCTCACCGAGTAGAGTCGGCCACAATAAACCTCGGCCTAGCCGTCGACACGGAAGGGCGAGATGGGAGGCGGAAGCTCATGGTACCAGTGATAAAGGGGGCCGACCACATGGGCTTTCGTGAGTTCTACGAAGAGTACGAACGCCTGGTGGCTGGCGCTCGTGACGGCAGTCTCATGCCGGACGCGTATATGGGGGGAACCATCACCCTGACTAATCCCGGCACTATAGGGACAGTAGCGTCGGTGCCCCGCCTAATGAGAGGGCAAGGTTCCATAATCGCGACTGGAGCTATTAGGAGGCTCGCTGATCTGAAGCTGATGACGATCTCGTGCACCTACGACCATCGAATCATCCAAGGCGCGGAGTCCGGGATGTTCCTGCGCACGGTCGATCTCCTCCTACAGGGAGATGACGGATTCTACTCGGACGTAGCAGCAGCAATGCAGATTGTCATTCCGGACTCCTTTGTTGAACCTGGAGAGGAGTTCGGTCAATCACCCCGGGCCATTCCAGCAGCAAAGGCCCACACGGGGCTCCTAGACGAGCTAGTCCCCCAGGTGGCCGCTGCGATGTCCCTCGTGGGCGCCTACCGCACGCACGGCTACCTGGCTGCCCAGCTGGACCCGTTGGGCACGGAACCGATTGGAGACCCGGCTCTACAACCGAAGTCCACTGGCCTAACACCTGAAATCATGGCACAAATACCGGCCGATGTGCTAGGCGTATTCGCACAAGGTAACACTTTGGCAGATGTACTCCCCAAGCTTCAGAGGACCTATTGCGGGACCATTGCGTACGAGATAGAGCACATTGCCAGTCACGAAGAACGAGACTGGCTTAGGCAGCTAATCGAATCGGGTCAGCACAGGCATTCGTTGTCCAGTGAGGAAAAGCGAAGAACCCTACTCAGTTTGATACGAGCAGCGACATTCGAAGAGTTCCTCCATCGGACCTACCTCGGACAGAAGCGATTCGGAATCGAGGGTCTAGAAGCTCTGATCCCCATGCTCGAGGCTGCGATCGAAATGGCCGGAGACGTGGGAGCGCGGGAGGTGGTCATGGGCATGGCTCACAGAGGCCGACTGAACGTTCTCACCCACATCCTGGGCGTCCGCTACGAGACGATCTTGTCCGAGTTCGAAGGCGGTAGAGACATCCACGACACTCTCGCCACTGGGACCGGCACCGGTGATGTGAAGTACCACTATGGTGCCAGCGGCGTATTTGAGACAGCCCTGGGTGCCAAGTTGGACGTAATCCTGATGCCCAACCCGAGTCACCTCGAGGCCGTCAATCCCGTTGTCGAGGGTCACGTACGGGCAAGTCAGACAGATCGCTCAGGGCGCAGCATTAGGCACCACCCTCGGCGTGTGATCCCGATTCTTATGCACGGTGACGCGGCATTTGCGGGTCAGGGTGTCGTTGCCGAAACGTTGAATCTGGCTTGCCTCGAAGGGTACGATACCGGTGGCACATTGCACATCATCACCAACAACCAAATCGGATTCACTACGACGTCCGCTGAAGCTCGGTCCACTGACTTCGCCAGCGATCTCGCCAAGGGGTTTGACATACCTATCGTTCACGTAAATGCGGACGATGCCGAAGCGTGCATTGCTGCTGTCCGGCTCGCCATGATGTACAGAAAGATGTTCCACGATGATTGCGTCATAAACTTGGTGGGATACCGGCGTTACGGACACAACGAGAGCGATGAGCCACGCTACACCCAACCCCTGATGTACGCCAGGATCGACTCGCAACTCCCGGTTGCGGAATCGTACGCAAGATCCCTCACAGAGCAGGGTGTGGTGACCGCAGACGAGATTGCGCAAGAAAGAGATCTCGTGTACCACGAGCTGGCGCAGGCTCATGCTCGCATCAAGAACGAGGCGGGCCGGCCCGTAGGGATGCAGCCCATCAGCGTGAACGGAGACGAATGCGCCACCCCCGAACCCGATACGAAGGTAGACCGGGAACTACTCCGCGATCTCAACGGCCAACTCCTGCGGCAACCTGACAGTTTCACGGTTAACAGCAAGCTGCGGCGCCAACTCGACCGCCGGGAGAAGGTCTTTGACACCGATGGTGCCATCGATTGGGCACACGCTGAGATCCTCGCCATAGGTTCATTACTTGCCGAGGGCATTCCTGTTCGATTGGTTGGGCAGGACACCGCTAGGGGCACGTTCAGCCAACGACACCTGACCCTGCACGACGCCGACACCGGTGACCGCTATACGCCGATTCAAAACCTGCGCAATGCTACGGCTCCACTCGAACTGCATAACACTCCGCTATCCGAGTACGGCGCACTGGGATTCGAGTACGGATACAGCGTTGCAGCGCCAGAGACTCTGGTGATGTGGGAAGCGCAATTCGGCGACTTCGCCAACACTGCCGAAGTCATAATCGATCAGTTCATCATTGCCGGGCTCGCCAAATGGGCTCAGACGTCGAGACTGGTACTCCTCCTCCCCCACGGCTATGAGGGACAGGGACCGGAGCACTCCAGCGCGAGGTTGGAGCGCTACCTTGCACTGGGCACCGAATGCAACATTCGGGTCGCGAACTGCTCAACACCCGCGCAGTATTTCCACCTGTTACGGCGCCAAGCCAAGCATTTGCAGCTGCGGCCGCTGGTATTGATGACGCCGAAGAGTCTGCTGCGTCATCCATCTGCGGTCTCACGGCTCGGGGATCTCGCAGAAGGACGGTTCCAGCACGTGTTGGATGATCCGACGCTACCAGCGTTGAGAGGGGACGTCGACCGCATCGTCTTGTGCTCCGGCAAGGTCTACTACGACACCATAGGATCGCCACTCCGTGCCGAGGCGAACAACGTCGCCATAGCGAGGATCGAGCTACTTTACCCCTTCCCCGAAGATGCAATCAGCGCGCTGATTGCCCTATACCCAAAGGTGCGTGAAATCGTGTGGCTGCAGGAAGAACCTGCAAACATGGGGGCCCGTAAGTGGGTCATGCCGCAGTTGGCAGAGCTTGTGCCTGAGTGGACGACGACGAGTCACGTCGCCCGCCCCGAACGGTCCAGTCCTGCAGAGGGATACCTGATCAAGCACCGGGAGGAACAAGCCCGACTCGTTGCCAAGGTCCTGGGGCCGGCCGCACGTGTCAAGAAAGGTGCCTGAGCTCGTAACACACTTGGGACCGGAGCCTGGAATACTCTTCCTCGAATCCAGCCCCTTGCAGGCTCTGCCGCAGACGCCTGCCGACTGGAAGAACCATAGGCGGTGCATGCCACTTGATTGGCACGTTGGTGGCCTTGTCCACCACCGCTCCCTGCTCAATCAGGCGGGTGGCATCGGCCAGTCCTTGCTCATTAACAGCCTCCTGCATCGCGTCAAATGCTGCAGCATCAGCGGCGTGTACGAACCTCAGGTGGCGGTGTCCCAGCGCCGCCATGTAGTAGTGAGCTGGAACGAACATTATTCCGTCCAATTCGATTTGCTCGCAGATCAGCACCAACAGGGCGACGATCTCACGCAGCAATCCAAGCCCTGGCTTCTCTTGCCCCGGCAGGCGTGATCGGTCGGCAGTGAAATGCGCCCGGGGATTCTGGAGCAACAACCACTCAACGTAGAGCATCTCCATCCCCGGCACGGCAATGCGGTCTCGACGTAGCCGCAACTCCATGAGGAGTTCGGCTCGGTCTGTGTTTCCGAAGAGTCGGATCGTGTGGCCTAGTTCCGACGTGTCCAGAGTGACCGTGGGTGCTGCGAACCCTTTGGCCCGAATTTGATTGAGGATTCCGAGCCGCTCCAGCTGCAGTTCGAATCCGACCTTGGTGTACTGGCCAAGGATCCGGGAATCGGCTGCGCCAGCAAGCCCCGGCAGTAGGTCCTCATCGCTCAACCGCCAAGCGGAGTCTCGTGGCCGGGTTCCCGCAGCAGCCTCATTCTCGATTCGGCGGAACCGCCTGACAATCGCATCGATATCCTCCTGTGGGTCATGCTCCTCGCCCGCTAGCATCCAGGCATAGAAGCGAGCCGAGTATCGCCAGGCCTTGCCCCCATAGCCACCACCCAGTACGACAACCAGTGGCACTCTTCTCCCATCGCACTTCACCTGCTCGAACACAATCCTATCCCTAGTCAGCAGGCCCTTGTCGGATATGTGCCAATTACCGATCTGGTCATCAGCTGCAGGATCCACGCCGGCTACATACAGCACAAGACCGGGTTTGTGGTTAGCGACAACCGGTGGTAACTCCCTTCGGATCACCTCAAGGTACCGGTCATCGTCGACATCGGGACCGAGCGCGATTGTCGAGTCAGCCACTGCCGGGCGGTCATCCCAAGTCTCATTGTGGATTGACAGGGTGTATACCGTGGGATCGTTCCGGAAGGCCACTCGCGTCCCGTTGCCGTCATGAATGTCCAGATCCACGACCAGAATGCGGTGTTGATAGCCCTTGGCTCGCAGGCGCTTGATGGCCACTGCAACATCGTTGATGATGCAGAAGCCAGCACCTCGCTCCGGATTAGCGTGATGGAAGCCGCCACCGAGGTTGACCGCATCACAGCCAGTTCGGAGTGCGAGCCGCGTCGCTTGGATCGTGCCGCCAGTCATGAGGCGCTGCACATCGATCAGTCCCTGCCACCCTTCATCCGTGATGGAGAATCCCAGAACGGACACCATGGTCTCTGTATGATCCAGTCGATCCAAGTACGCCGGTGTGTGGACACGGGAGATATTCTCCAGAGAAGCCGGTATGGGAGTAGACAAGTCGCGCTCGCCGATGAGCCCCTGGTCCAGCAGATAGGCTAGGGTTCGCTGCGCCCGAAGTGGATCCGATGCGATACCTCCGATGGTGTATTCGTAGCCGCCGTGATACACGAAGTGCACACGGCGCCCGTGCAACGAATGAAGAAACCTGCTCAGAGAGCGTCGGATCGATTCGTGGAACCTACTCAGGAGATCCCTCATAGAAGGGCTGTTCGTCCTGCTATCGATCGGCTGGGACTACTCAGGAGGCACATCACCCATCGGTATCTCTCTCAGCTCCCTCCGCAGCAGCGGATGTGTCCTGAGCAGATACCAGCCCATCGTAACAGCAGCGGCGATACCAGCTATACTGACTATCACCCACGCTCCACCACCAAGCAGCGGTTCAGCAAAGAGCAACAGCGCCCCGAATATGTGAAATGCTACGAAGATGAGAGCGACGAGGATGAAATACTGGGCTGCCGGGTACTTTTCGGCGAGTGCCACGAGCCATGACACGACCGTGCCGATGGCTAGGAATGCGAGTACGTGCACCATGTTGTACGCCAGGACCGGCCCGGGTTCAACTTGAAGAGCGGCGGGATCCTCGAGTCCGTAGAATAGGGCTGACCCGAACAGTGCAGCCGTGTAGAACGGAGAACGGCCGCTAAGCAAGTTCAGCAGACTCACGACGACAATGACTGTTCCATACCCTATGAGTCCTGAGAAGAGCCCGCCCACGAGTATCAGCTTGGTTCTACTAGTCACCGTACACCTCCAGTCGTATGGCCAGGCGCTGTACTTGCTCGTGCCATCGGGTACCATTGTAATGAAGGTATGTCAAATGACGGTCCCATGTTTAGCTTAAGATTCATTCATGCTCAGATGCCGGAACCTGCTGGGGATAGCTCACGAGCACCTTCGTTGTCCCCGTTCCGTATTGATGTACTGGAGCTGTAGGGCCAATTGACATTCGCATTGCTCAGGATCTGTAGAGCTGTAAGATGGAGGTCATCAAACTCAGATGCCAATACTGGAAGCCGTACGGGTTCTTGTGTTTGGACTGTTCCTTCTTGGCAGCCTGGTTGCTGTCGGGTCTTGGGCCATCCGGACACGACGTATCAATCCGTTTAGTTCAACAGGCCAGTTCATTCGCCGGACCACCGATCCCGTGCTGAGGCCAATAGAGCAGTGGCTCCAGCGGAGAGGTAGCAATCCCCAGAACGCGGGTTGGTGGCTTCTCGGGCTCAGCGTGGTCGGCGGAATAGTGGTAGTCTCATTGTCCGAGTGGCTCGTAGTCCAAGTGATGCGACTCAATGCCGCTGGAGCGTCGGGGCCCCGTAGCATACTGCGGCTCCTCGTCTACTATGCTGGTCAGCTGGTGATCATTGCGCTGATCGTTAGGGTGATCGGCTCATGGTTCCATGTCAATCGGTTCAATCGCTGGATGCGCCCTGCCTATCTACTCACAGACTGGATCGTCAATCCGCTGCGTAGAGTCATCCCACCCATAGGCATGATCGACATCACGCCGCTCGTGGCTTGGTTGCTGCTCCAGATATTGGTGATACCTATGCTGCTTAGGCTGTTGTGAAGGTGGCGATCCTCACGGTCCACGTTCAGCCGCGGTCCAGCAGGACCGAAATCGTCGGCTGGCACGGGGACGCCCTCAAAGTCAGAGTGAAAGCCCCGCCAGTCGACGGAGCCGCAAATGACGAGCTGGCGCGGTTTGTCGCTCAAGAGGCGGGAGTAGCCAGGTCGGCGGTACGCGTCGTCAGCGGCACCACGGGGCGCCGCAAACGAATCAGCGTTGACGGTTTGAGCACCGAGCAGCTCCTCGTATCACTGGGGATCAGTGTCAAATAGGGCGCACTTCCATTTCTCATTCTGGGCTCTAAATTGGTTGTGGACAAGTGAAGGTACGTGGTGATTTGCGGCATATTGCGGCCACGCTAAACAAGTCGCTAAAAAGCCTGCCCTGGCGCAGCTAGCGACCGGGGTTTTGTCGTCCGGTGAATAGTAGGTGAGCCAGTGAGTGAGCCAGCGAGAAGGCTCCTCAAACCTCACCCCTCAGACTCATGAGTCACGACTCGTGGAGAGGTCTCCATGCCCACGTCTGCGGCTAAGCGGGTTGACATGCTACGAATGCTGCTCGAGGAGCGTATTCTCGTCCTGGACGGTGCGATGGGCACCATGATCCAACAGTACGACCTAAGGGAAGACGACTTCCGTGGTGAGCAGTACGCGGATCACACCACCCCCCTCAAGGGAAATAACGACCTACTGTCACTCACCAAACCAGATGTGATCGAAGCCATCCATCGTGCATACGTGGCAGCAGGTGCGGACATCATTGAGACCAACACATTCAACGCGAATGGTGTATCCCAAGCCGACTATGGCATGGAGTCGGTGATACGTGAAATGAATGTCGCCGCAGCGAGGCTGGCACGGCGAGTAGTGGACGACTCCACCGTTACGGACGGCCAGGGAGCTGTCTTTGTTGCGGGGAGTATCGGCCCGACAAACAGGACTGCTTCGATATCTCCGGACGTGAATAATCCTGCATCTCGCAACATCACTTTCGATCAACTGGCGGACGCCTACTACGAGCAGGCACATGCCCTCGTCGAGGGTGGAGTCGACATCCTCCTGGTTGAGACAATCTTCGACACTCTCAACGCGAAAGCCGCCATATATGCGATTCGCAACGTGCTGCGTGACCGTGCAGTGGACATCCCCATTGTCATCTCCGGCACCATCACTGACGCAAGTGGTCGTACTCTATCGGGCCAGACCACTGAAGCTTTTTGGTACTCCATCTGCCACACGGAGCCACTTGCAGTCGGACTCAACTGCGCGCTGGGCGCCGCCGAACTCCGACCCCATATCGAAGAACTGGCTGCGCTAGCTGACGCATACGTCAGTTGCCATCCCAACGCCGGTCTTCCGAATGAGTTTGGTGAGTACGAACAATCACCCGATGAGATGGCGGAGATCCTCGGCGAGTTCGCTAGGAGTGGGTTCCTGAACTTGGTGGGTGGCTGTTGCGGAACCACACCGGACCACACCATGGCGGTAGCCGCTGCCGTGGCTGGAGTATCACCACGTGTTGTCCCCGCCATCGAGCCACGCCTCCGTCTGAGCGGTTTAGAGCCACTCGTGATTCGACCTGATACGCTGTTCGTGAACATAGGCGAGCGAACCAATGTGACAGGTTCAAGACGGTTCGCAGAGCTGATCCAACGTGAAGACTACGAAGCCGGACTCGAGGTCGCCCGACAACAGGTAATGAACGGCGCGCAGATGATCGATGTGAACATGGATGAGGGCCTGCTTGACTCAACAGCGGCGATGGTTCGATTCCTAAATCTCGTTGCGACGGAACCCGACATCAGTAGAGTCCCCATCGTAATCGACTCCTCCGTGTGGGAGGTCATCGAGGCTGGACTCAAATGCATTCAGGGTAAAGGTGTCGTCAACTCCATAAGCCTGAAGGAGGGTGAGGCAGCATTCATCGAAAAAGCACGACAGGTCAGACAATACGGGGCGGCTGTCATCGTCATGGCATTCGATGAGGAGGGCCAGGCTGACACTGTCGAGCGAAAGGTCGAGATCTGCAGTCGTGCTTATCGGATCCTCACCGACCAACTAGGGTTCCCACCGCAGGACATAATACTCGACCCCAACATCTTCGCAGTTGCCACTGGAATCGAGGAACACAACCAGTACGCAATGGCTTACCTAGACGCCGTTCGGACCATCAAGGAGACGCTGCCCTACGCGCATGTCAGTGGTGGCCTCAGCAACCTTTCCTTCGCATTCCGTGGGAACAGCATTGTGAGGGAAGCAATGCATTCCGCCTTCCTCTATCATGCGGTGAATGCGGGCATGGACATGGGAATCGTCAACGCAGGGCAGTTGACCGTTTATGACGATATTCCGCAGGACCTGCTGGTCGCAGTCGAAGATGTTCTCTTCGATCGCCGACCCGACGCCACGGAGCACCTCACACATCTAGCTACTACCGTTAGCGGCACCGTAACCAAGCAGCAGCCGGAGCTGCAATGGCGGGCAGAGTCTGTAGAGAAACGCTTGGTGCATGCCCTCGTCGACGGAATAGTCGACTTCATCGAACAGGACATAGAGGAAGCCCGGAAGCAATGTGAGCGACCAATTCAGGTCATCGAAGGACCGCTCATGGACGGGATGAATGCGGTGGGGGACCTGTTCGGTAGCGGGAAGATGTTTCTCCCCCAGGTGGTCAAGAGCGCCCGTGTAATGAAGAAGGCTGTTGCCTACCTCATTCCCTTCATCGAACAGGGCCAATCGAATGCCGGGTTACAGGACGCGCCGGCCGGGAGGTTGATCCTAGCTACGGTCAAGGGTGATGTGCATGACATTGGCAAGAATATCGTCAGCGTGGTGCTCGGCTGTAATGGTTACGAGATCATCGACCTTGGTGTAATGGTGCCAGCGAGCCGCATCCTCGATGCGGCCAAGCGGGAGCAGGCGGACGCCATCGGATTGAGCGGTCTCATAACGCCGTCACTGGACGAGATGGTGCACGTCGCCAAAGAGCTGGAGCGACAAGAACTGGAGATTCCGCTCCTCATTGGCGGAGCCACCACCTCCCGCCTGCATACCGCTGTGAAGATAGCACCGCATTACAGCGCCCCCACGATTCACGTATCCGACGCATCTCGCAGTGTCGGCGTTGTCAGCAAGCTGTTGCGGTCCGTTGAGAGAGACAGATACGTCGATGAGATCCGCAATCAATACACTGCTCTTCGTGAATCTCACAGGGATCGGGCAAGCGAAAGGCGCTTGATAACGCTGGAAGAGGCTCGGCGCCGCAAGTTCGACTTCGACTGGGACCATTATGACCCACCGCGACCCAGACAGCTGGGGCTGCAGGTATTCAGTGACGTGCCAATCGATTCATTCGAGCGCTACATCGATTGGTCTCCCTTCTTCAGGGCCTGGGAACTCAAAGGACATCATCCCGAGATACTCGACGATCCCGTCGTGGGCCCTGAGGCTCGCAGATTGTTCGATGATGCCCAGACTCTACTGCGCTCGATCGGTGAGCAGAAACTTCTTACCGCCCGTGGTGTGATTGGGCTCTTTCCAGCCAATGCGGTGGGTGACGACATAGAACTGTACCTGGACGAGACCCGCGATACGACTCTCCGGACGGTTCGCAACCTACGGCAGCAGACTGCCAAACCACTCGGACGGTTCAACCTTTGCCTCTCAGATTTTGTCGCACCCAAGGCCACGGGTATCCCTGATTACCTCGGCGCCTTTGCAGTTACCGCGGGCATTGGTGTTCAGAATCTCTGCGAGACCTTTGAGAGAGACCATGACGACTACAATAGCATAATGAGCAAGGCTCTCGCCGATCGGTTGGCTGAGGCTTTCGCTGAGCAGCTGCACGAGCGTGTGCGCAAGGAGACCTGGGCCTACGCTACACATGAGGAGTTCACTAATGAGGAGCTAATCAGGGAGAGCTACTTCGGCATCAGGCCAGCTCCAGGCTATCCAGCGTGTCCAGATCATACCGAGAAGCGTACGCTATTCGAGTTGCTCAATGTGACCGGAAACACCAGCATTGTGCTCACGGACAGCTACGCCATGTGGCCGGCCGCGTCAGTATGCGGCTGGTACTTCTCCCATCCCCGTTCGATGTACTTCGGCCTTGGCAAGATCAAGCGCGATCAGGTAGAAGACTATGCGCAGCGAAAGGGGCTTAGTCTCGCTGAGGTGGAGCGCTGGCTAGCTCCCAGTCTTACGTATGATCCAAGTGGAAACCCGATCCAATGAACAAGCTGCTTAGCGAACTCATCGCCGATGGCCAGGTGCACGTGATAGATGGAGCCATGGGAACGATGATCTATAGCAAGGGTGTATTCGTCAACGTGTGCTACGATGAGCTGAACATCAAGGACCCAAGGCTCGTCCAATCCGTCCATGAGGAATACGTGCGTGCTGGCGCCGAAATAATCGAGACCAACACGTTTGGAGCCAATCCCGTCAAACTGTCCGCCTTTTCGCTCGACGCCCGCACGGAGGAGATCAATAAGGCCGCCGCTATTGTGGCCACTGCTGCCGCCAAGAGCAGGGCGTGTGTGGTTGGAGCCATTGGACCCTTGGGAATAAGGATAGAGCCCTGGGGTCCGACTGCGCGCGAGGAGGCAGTCGAGTTTTTCCGGCGACAGGTCAGTGGACTCGTTGACGGAGGTGTAGGCGGCTTCATTCTCGAGACATTCGCTGACCCAGAGGAACTGCATGCGGCGCTTCGCGCGGTACGCGATATCTCCGACCTCCCCGTCATTGCTCAGATGTCATTCGGAGAGGACGGGACTACTGCATACGGCACCAGCGTGGAAACCGCAGCTCAGGCTCTCACCGAATGGGGGGCAGACGTGATCGGCCTCAACTGTTCGGTCGGGCCAGCGGCAATGCTGGATGCGATTGAGAGAATGGTCCAGGTGACCAGCCGTCCCATCTCGGCTCTGCCGAACGCGGGCCTGCCGAGGGACGTGGGCAACCGCAAGATCTACCTCGCAGCTCCCGAATATATGGCGCGGTACGCCCGTCGAATGATCGAAGCCGGTGCCAAGTTCGTAGGCGGATGTTGTGGCACTACTCCTGCTCACATTGAGAAGATCACGGAGTTCGTGGCTGGTGCACGGCCAAGGATAGCTTCCCGCTACGTCTCCCGACAGGACGTTGCCGCACCCAAGGGGGCCGAACCCCTGCCGCTTGCCGCCCGCTCCCGTTTGGGTCAGAAGATTGCCCTGGGTGAGTTCGTGCGCAGCGTTGAGATTCTACCGCCAAGAGGCTGGGAACCCAAAGGGATGCTGGACAAGTGCCGAATTCTCGAAGCAGCCGGTTTGGATGCTGTGAACGTTCTGGATAGCCCCCGCTCCCGAAGTAGAATGGGTGCACTGCCATCGGGTATCATCATCCAGAGTGAGTTGGGGATCGAACCAGTGGTGCACTACACCTGTCGCGACCGCAACATGCTGGGAATGCTGAGCGACCTGCTCGGCGCTGCAGCAGCCGGCTTGCGTAATCTCCTGATTGTCACCGGCGATCCGCCGAGCATGGGGACTTACGACTTCACTGGCGTGTTCGATATCGACAGTATCGGACTCACCAATGTAGTCTTCCGTCTCAATCACGGACTCGATCCCGGCGGAGACGCCATAGGGGCACCGACGCAGTTCGTCACCGGTGTAGCCGTGAATCAAAGCGCTGTCGACGCCGACCGTGAACTGCGGCGTTTCTATTGGAAGGTCGATGCGGGTGCTGAATTTGCGGTGACACAGCCGGTCTTTGATACCGGGCAACTTGAGCACTTTTTGAAGAGCATTGAGCAGTTCAACATCCCTGTCATCGCAGGCATCTGGCCGCTGAGATCGTTGCGGGATGCTGAATTCCTAGCCAATGAGGTTCCCGAAATAGTGGTGCCGCCCTCCGTCATTGCCAGAATGGCTCGGGCGCAGAAGAAGGGGGACGACTTCGCTACCACTGAGGGCATCCGAATCGCGCGCGAGGTGCTTGGGGAAATCAGGAGTTGGGTGCAAGGTGTTCAGGTCAGCGGAGCCTCTGGGCGCGTGGAGAACGCATTGGAAGTGCTTGAGGAATAGGATCAGTTAGGTCTCGTTGAGAATTGCAAGTATCCGACGGTACCTGTCCTCCGCACTACGGAAGCCCAGGTTACTCACATACACGTTGTTGCCCCCGACTTCACGCAGTGCACTAATTGTCCTGGCGCAGATCGCTTCTGGAGACATGCCCGAATCGAATTCCCGAGTGATTGCCTCTGCGGGGACAGGGAAGAACTGTCCCAATTGCCTGAGAGTCTTGGGGTTGGCGCTGCGATAAAGAAACACGCCGAACACACCTGGCAGGGAGAGCCTCCGTTTCTCCAACTCTCCCACGAATTGCTCCACCGCTCTCATGTCGTGGTGCGAAACGATTTGTGTCAGGAAGAATTCGCCGGTGAAATCCTCCCGCGACATGAAATCGACCTGTTCCTCGGCGTCTCCGTGTGGATTTGCCCAGCCACCCAATTGCAGAGTACCCATTCGATGACGGATAGTCTGCCTCAGTTCGAACGCATGCGAGACACAGCGCGGAGGCCCCACCGATTTGTCCCCGCCGAGCACGGTAAGAGCTGCCACTCCTTGAGATGCGGCCCTAGCGGCATACATGAGGCAGTAGTCCAACGAGTGTTTGCAGGTCAAGAATGGAACGACTCTCGCTGGATCAACTTCGTGGGCAAGATTGGCTGTAATGTGTTGGAGGTTCTCCTCTTCTGATTGACCCACCGCGTTGTCCGTGAGAAACACGACAGTGTCTCGGCGCGTCAACTTTCGCACCGAGTGGTACATATCGATCCAAGTATCCATGCTTTCGGAGTAGGACAGGCCACTTCGCGGCGGTCGCAACTCGACCCCGATCAGAGGGCGAGGATCCACCAGGCGATTGAGGAAGACGCTCTTCGGGATTTGGCCGGGCGTGGGCATCTGTGGGGCTCAACATACTCACGCTCAGAACATAAGTCTACGCCAAGCGGTGACGAGTCGGGGGACAGAAATACTGACCACGCCACGGGTCTAGGCGCGGATTTTGCTGCTCTTCAATGTCTCAGCGTTTGCGCCATGAGGCCTCTGTCGGGTAAGCTTACAGGTTTGGATTTGCCCTGGCCCGGAGGTTTTCAGGCGGCCTCACTTGTTGCCTCGGATGACCTAACAAGGGAACCAGCTGCTGGACATTGGGGTTCAACGGTCGTGGGTACACTGCAACAGTTGGAGGAAGTGAATGAAGGATCGACGAGTCTTCCTAGTATCGCTGATCACTTTTTTGGCGTTCGTATCAGGTGGCTGGCTCATGCAGCGACCAGTCCAGAGAAACGCCGGCACGCGCGACTCGCAGCGACTCTTCGAACAGGTGCTTGGGTATGTCGCTGACTTATACGTTGACTCCGTCGACATTTCGGATCTCTATGAGTTCGCGATCGAGGGCATGCTCGATCGGTTGAACGACCCCTACACCAACTTCCTCCGTCCACGCGAGTACCAGGAACTCAGTCTCTCCACGACTGGCAACTATGGAGGAGTTGGCATCCGGATCGAGTCGAGGGACGGATGGGTTACTATAGTGGGACCGTTGGCCGACACACCGGGAGAAAGGGCCGGCCTGACATCTGGCGACCAGATCACGGCGATAGAAGGGAAGTCAACGGAGGGATGGACCACCGATCAGGCTGCTGCTCTCATGAGGGGCGAACCGGGTACCGACGTACAGCTCACCGTTGTGCGGGCCGGCCTGGATCAACCTCTGCATTTCACGATCACGCGGGCTCTGATTCACGTTAACTACGTGGAAGGACAGACCTTAGTGGCCCCGGGGATCGGTTATCTGAACTTGACATCGGTGAGCCAGACCGCCCCTGGCGAGCTCAGGGAGGCCATCAACGAGCTCCGTAGCCAGGGCGCCCGGGAGTTGATTCTCGATCTACGCACCAACCCAGGTGGTGTACTCGACCAAGGCGTGGCCATCGCGGACTTGTTTTTGGATCGGGGAGATAAGGTGGTTGAGATGAAAGGGCGCGCCGAGCGCGCTTCACAGATCTTCACCGATACGCGGCCCCAGCTGTGGCCGGACATGCCCATGATACTTCTGGTTGGACCTGGCACGGCCAGCGCTGCGGAGATTATCGCCGGTGCATTGCAGGACCACGATCGAGCACTCATTCTCGGGACCCGCACTTTCGGGAAGGGTACGGCCTATAGTCTGCTGAGGCTCACGGAGACCGAGGCTTTGACCGTCACTACCTCGCGGTGGTACACACCCAGCGGCCGTTCTATCGACCGCCGACGCTTTCGTCACCTTCCGGATCAGAATGTTGCCAGCGCGCTGCTGGCTCAGGACAGCCTTGCTCTGGATACCACAATCGCATACCGCTCTGACTCCGGCCGCATGCTCAAAGGTGGTGGCGGAATTCAACCGGATGTGGAGGTCCTCGACACTCTGACTGCACCGGAGCAAGAGTTCGCTCAAGCTCTTGGTGCTGACGTGCCGAAATACCGCGACGCGCTCGCTCGGTATTCCCTGGATATCAAAGCGCGCAATACGATCAGCGACGAGGACTTCGTTGTGACCGACACCATGCTCCATGAGCTGCTCACGATACTCCGCCAGAAAGGTGCCACAATGCCCGATTCCACCTGGTTCGGCGCACGCGGTTTCCTGGCTGAACAGCTGGGCTTCGAGATTTCACGCTATGCCTTCGGCCGCCCAGCAGAATTGCAGCGTCGCCTCCGCCACGATACCCAGGTAGCGCACGCCATTGACCTCCTACAACGGGCAAGCACCCAAGAGGAACTCCTGGCAATTGCGCCCAGCAACTAGCTGAACCTAATGGCAGGGCTCGCAACATAGCCCTGCCATCTTCTGGGGTATTGACTTTGTATTATAAAGTACTTTATCCTTTAGTAAAAACTGAGGAGGTAGTCCTGTGTGCGCTGATACCCGACTTGCTTCCACCACCCTGGCCACCGCTGTAGTACTCGGCGTCGTCGGCGATGCCCTGCTTCGCGGCACGCCTTGGGGATTGAACTTCTACCTCTGGACCGTGGCCCTGAGCGTCGGTCTCACCCTGGTAGCGTGGGTTCGCTGGTCTGCCATCCCCAAGTTCATGTTCCTCCCTTCTCTCTTTGCACTATTCATCGCCTGGCGAGATGCCCCCTTCCTCCGCATCTGGGATACTCTCGCCGTGCTGGCTGCTCTGGCAATTGCCATGGTGCAGGTGCATGGTGTGCGGCTGAGAGTGGCCTCTCTCTTGGATTTTCTGGCAGGAGCCCTGGTCACAGGCGTCAGCATGACAGTGGGAGCGCTGATATTCCTGCTCAAAGACCTCAGATGGAACGAGATCAGCTCTCACACAACAACCCAGCGCATAACTGCTGCGATCGTGGGTGTCTTGCTTTCAATACCACTCGTGTTGGTCTTTGGCTCGTTGCTCACATCCGCCGACCCTGTGTTCGACGCCCTGGCGCGTTCGGTAATCGACTGGAAATTCGAGACAATCGCATCGCACTTGACCCTTGCAGGCTTCGTCGCATGGGTCACACTGGGCTACTTGTGGGGCCTCGCATTTGGCGACCGCCCGAAGCTCGAAATCTCGGCGGACGGCAATCACCCTAAACTCGGTATCCTAGAAGTAGGCATCCCGCTTGTGGCGCTGGTTCTTGTCTTCCTGGCTTTCTTGGTTGTGCAAGCCAGATATCTATTCGGCGGTGAGCAAACAATACAGGTCGTCACCGGACTCACCTACTCCGAGTATGCCAGGCGCGGATTCTTCGAACTCGTAGCGGCCACCGCACTGGTAGTACCGGTACTTCTCACTGCTGACTGGATCCTGGACCGGAGGGATCACCGGGGCCAGCAAAGCTACAGGGTCATAGCTACCGTGCTGCTGGTGCTTGTCTTCCTCATGATGGTCTCGGCAGGCCAGCGCATGCGCCTATATGTGGATGCCTATGGTCTCACGGTCGACCGATTCTATGCCACCGCATTCATGGTTTGGATAGGCTCTGTGCTACTCTGGTTCAGCATCACTGCGCTATTTCGCGACGGCAGACACTTTGGCTTCGGCATGGTGACGAGTGGATTCGCCCTCCTAGCTGGTCTCAACGTTCTCAATCCCGATGCACTTATCGCCCGAAGGAACCTCGCTCGTGTTGATCTCGGGCAATCTCGGGACGTTTCCTACCTGGCCTCGCTGAGCGCCGACGCGGTGCCTGCGTTGCTCGCAGGCTTGCGAGACCTCGACGCGCAGGACCGATGTGTCATCTGGGAGCAGATCGAGCGGCGGCGGTGGATATATAGCAAGAACGACTGGCGGAGCTGGAACCTAGGCCGTGCGAGAGCGATCAAGGCGCTGGCACACCCCACAGTCACCAGCAGCCGGCTAAGTTGCGAACCATGAGTCTGCCCTAGAGCCGGCCTCTGCGCTTTAGCTCCATGTATTTCTCAACCACGGCTGAACTGGCACGATCGGCACTGACGTCAAGTACCACGGCACCAGAACGACGCATTTCCCCCAGAGCTTCGTGACGTGCTGACAGTAATGCCTCAGCGGCAGCCTTGCGATATGCGTCCCGAACCGTCCCGGGCTTGGCGTGTGCGAGTCGGTCCAATTCCGGATTTCGGATGGTGACGACCAATGGCAAGTGCCGAGTTCTGAGCGATCCAACATGCAATAGCAATGTCTCGGAAGCAAACCGATCGATCACATCAGTGAAGAACACCGTCAACGCTCGTTTTCGACTCCTCACAGCTAGATGCCTGAAAGCGGCAGGGTAGTCCGGTTCCACCAATATGGGTTCAACAACCGCTAGTACATCCAGCACCTGTCTGAGGCCTCGCTTACCTGGTTGTGGTGGCACATAGTGAAGGATCCGGTCGGCGATTACCATGACCCCGACGTTGTCGTCGTGATGGAACGCAGCCAGCGCTAGCCAAAGTGCAGCACGGACTACATGCTCCATGCGGGCTTCACCAGCCACATCAGCTGTGATCAAACGACCCGCATCCAACACCAGCAACACCTGCTGCCGACGTTCCTCTTCGAATTGCCGAGCAATGATCTTGTTACGCCGTGCAGTAGCCTTCCAGTCGATCTGGCGCGTGTCTTCACCTGGCACCCACTCCCGCAGGCTCTCAAACTGGCTGCCTTCACCGAGCTGCCGAGTGGGCCTGATACCGCCCTCAGGGCGACGTGCGGCCTCCGCTATGGATGCCTTGAGACGGGTTACCGGGAGACTCGGATACACGGTCACTGTCCACGGTAACAGCAGACGGCCCTGGCGTTGCCCCAGCCCCAACGGCCCCCTACTCCTCACAGCGAACCAACCTTCCGCCTCCTTCCCCCTCCGATTTGGCATCGCCGCAGCACTCTCAACCAGCACCGCCCCACTCTCTATGCACAGTTCTCTGGGCATCAACACTCCACCGAGGAGACGGGGGCGCGTCTCTCTCACCCAAAGTCGCGCTGGTCGCCTAGCACCATTCCTCCAAGAATATGTGAACTCAGTCGTCCGACCGACCGAGAAGACGCCCGGTGCGTTCCGCATCACTTCGATCACGCGAGGATGTACCGCTAGCGCACAGTCAATCCCGACCGCCACGAATAGGATGGCGTCCAGCAGCAACATGAAATCGAGTGCAAGAGGTGTGAGAAAACCAGCCAAACCCACAACGGAAATGAGAGCAAAGAGAGTGAGCGCACGTGGAGTCGGAAGAATCACGTCGCTGGTACCTCTATCTGCTCCACAATCGACTCGAGCACCTGATCAGCCGTGACACCCTCAAGCTCGAGTTCAGGAGCTATCGTGATCCGATGCCGCAGGACTGCTGGCGTCAGCGTTTTGACATCATCAGGTATCACGAACTCCCGGCCTTCCAACAAGGCCAGTGCTCTGGCGGTTTTGAGTAGCGCTATTCCACCGCGAGGGCTAGCACCCAATGTGAGAGACGCAGCTCTGCGTGTTGCGCGGACGATCGCCGCGATGTAAGTGGTGATCTTCGCTTCCACGTGAATCGCCCGGGCCGCTTCCCGGAGCCTCTCCAGACCTCTAGCATCGATGACTGAATGAACTCCATATGTATCTGGTAGATCGGCCTCGAAGCCCTCTGTGTATCTGGTGAGAATCCGTTGTTCAACTTCATTCGATGGGTAATCCAACGTAACCTTGAGCATGAACCGATCTAGCTCAGCCTCAGGCAGAGGATACGTTCCCTCGAATTCGACTGGGTTCTGTGTCGCGAACACCGCGAAGGTGTCGGACAAGTCGTGACTCTTCCCATCCACAGTCACCGTGCGCTCCTGCATTGCCTCCAGGAGAGCCGCCTGAGTCTTGGCTGGTGCCCTATTTATCTCATCGGCAAGCACGCAGTCGTGGAACAACGGTCCAGGGCGGAATACGAACTCCTGAGCACTCGAGAATACCGAAGTACCGGTGATGTCCGATGGCATCAGGTCCGGAGTGAACTGGATGCGTGCAAAGGTGACATCAAGTGCCTGGGCCAGTGTCCGAACCAATAACGTCTTTGCCGTCCCAGGCACACCCTCTAACAGAACATGTCCACGCGAAATGAGTGCGAGTAGGCAGTCGCGCGTGGCTGTCTGTTGACCCAGAACGACGTTGCGCACAGTACTCAGGATAGTCTGAGCTTCTTCTGTTGCCCCATCGCTTCCCAAAGTTCCTCCACTGCTAGGGCAGTGTCGAGCACTCGCTCTCCACCGCCATGTCCACGAATCAATGACGCGAGCCGCCTGATCCTGCCACGTTCATCTGGAGCCAGCACAGACAATTCCATAGCGCTCAGCCAACTGTTCCACTCTGTCTGCCCGGCCGTGAGTGCAGATCGTCGACCTAGACGTCTCGCCAGGCCGGCCATGAAGAGGTTGACAGCCTCGTCATCGCCATCTGCGCGCTCCAGACCAGCTGCAAGCGCTTCCAGATGCTCTAGTGCCGAACGTCGCCGGCGCTCCACTAGTCTGAGAGCAGGACCAAAACGCACCGACATGAACCCCAACGCAATGATGGCTACAGCCACTAGCTGAAGTATGGTCCAACCCAGCGGCGATGTCCGTGCCCAGCTCCAAGTAACACCGAGGATAGACCGTCTTTCCTGAAAACCGTGATGCAACTCATCTACAACCATCAGATCGGGGTCGCTGAATAAAGTCCAAGCGATCACCAGTAATCCTGCGTCTGTCTCTCTCAGCGCTTGGTTAGAGAGTAGCCGTGAATCAGCGACCAACGTGACCAGTCCACCACTACGAAAGGACAGCCGCACAGCGGCCGGGTGATCCCCTTCCGTCCGGAGCAAGGTGTCCACCCTACCGGGAAGTAATACCGGACACTCCTCGCCGGTGAACCGGCCAGAACGGACAAGGGAGTCGAAGGGGATCTCTTCTATGAATGCCTTGGCTTCGGGAAGAACGTCAATCCCAAGGGGCAACACGACTGGCCTGGAGGTGTCGCCTACCCACCCTCGAAAGGGAGACACCCGGTATCCAAAACACCGTTCGATGCCGTTCTGTCCCGCTAGCAGTAGCGCGTTACCGCGAGCCACATGGTTGCGAATGACCCTCTCCTCAACCTCTGTGAGCGAAACTGCGACATCAAGTAGAGCCAACAGCACCGAGGAGTCAGCTCCGGACCTCTGGTTACCCCAATCGAACCAGGGACGTTGGCGCACTTTCACGACCACGCCCAGTTTGCGCAGTGCATCTGCCAGACCTTTGGCCCCCAGCGGACCGTCGAGGAGCGTCGAGGGCCGCGTATCCCGCAGGCTAGCCCGCGGTGCTGCGTGCTGCCCAACGACAGCCGCGACCACAGCCGCGAACGCCACGCCTGCGATGAGCCAGCGTTCACTCGGACGCAAGATACGCCTCCAAAGCCCCCGCCAGCACCTCAAAATGCCGTACATCTGGTTCAGTACACTCGACCCCACCAAACAGATGCCGATACAGAATGCTCACGAGTTGCGATAGGGTACCGTAGCCCGCGTGTCCCTGGGACAGCTCCGATAGGTACTCGGCTGGGGTTTTGGAGGGGTGGAATGTCAGGTCTCCCCGAGCATCCAGTCTGAGAAGGAGCGCCTTGAAGCGGTAAGCAACGGCTGCGACAAACGGCCCGTCCCGCCTCAGGCGCTTGGCCTCATTCAGATACCAGTCGGCGTCGTGAGGCTTTATAGTGGGGGGGCCTTCACCGAGTCGGGCGGCGCGTGGGGGTCTTACAACTTGCCAGATGATGTGGCCGACATGAGTGATTATGGCAATGAGCAGGCCAACCACTACGCCCACTACAACATAGTAGACCGCAGGATGTGCATCACGAAGACCCTCCAGAACACCCAATAAGCCGTACCACCAACCTCTCAGGGTATCGATAACACTTCGCCTTTCATCCCACTGATATTCGGGAGCGGCAAAGACTTGCTGCAGAACAGTGCGTATCGAGTCTCGCAGGGACTCCTGTGCTGGCGAACTCATGCGGGGACTGTCCCGATCCCGAGCTGGCGACCGAGGTATTCGATATCGAAGGCTTCCTTCCGCACGCGAAGGTCGTAGTAGAGGAGAGTGAACGCACAAGCGTACACCGGATATATGATGAGCTGGAGCAGTCCAGCGAAACCGGCAATTGGCGCCTCAAGACCTGGAGACAAGATCGTCAACCCGCTGGATGCAATTATCGGAAGTGACAGGAGAACCCAGAGAACCACACCCAGAAAGAACGCCTTTGTCCGAAATCCCTTCGTTAACTCCCACGAGCGGCCAAGTCCCTCGGTGGCTGACGTATCGTCTTCTAGGACGACCGCCTGGGTTACCACTGAATAACCCGCGACCAGCACCAACATGGCGATCATGGTCCCGACAACAACTGCAGCACCCACCAATGTGACCAGCACGAGGTCCTGGACCACAGCACCCAGTATTCCCATCACAATCGCCGCCCCCAGCCACGGCAGCCCAATCATGAGATACTTCGCGAGCCCCGAGAAAAAGATCTTACCCATCTTGCCCAAGGCGAAACGAATCGACTCACCCAGCTCCGGGTCGAGTCCGAGATATGCCTCAGAGACTACCCGAATTGTCGCGCCGGCAGCTATCAGGCCGCCAACGCCGTAGAGGAAAACCCACAACAACAGTGTGCCCGGATGGACTGACTCCATTCCGACCATCGACATGTAAACATTGATTACAGTCGGTATGCCGGTGCAGGCAGCTGCAACGCCGACGAGAACCCCGAAGTGACGCCGGTAGACAGCGAACGCACCGTCGAGAATCTCGCCGAACTTCAGCACGCGCAGCTCGTAGGTAGCCATAGTCCCCCTGCGGCGATAAGATGCAGTCAGGATGGCCCCGACGCGACCCCCCGATATCTCCCGGTTCTCACGCCGGATCGCGGTCGAGACCCCAGAGCACATCCTGCTCGAATTCGAACTTGCAGGCCTAGGATCCCGTGCCGCGGCAGCGATCTACGACTTGGTCATAGTACTTGGCCTCTCGGTCTTGGCATCGGTGGGTTTTAGCACCACCCATTTTCTCCCAGATGCAACCGGTGCTTGGCTCGCCGCATTCTTGATTGCGTCGCTCTTCGCCATAGTCTGGGGATACTTCGCTCTCTTCGAAGGGCTTGGAGGGGGTCGCACTCCGGGTAAACGACGGCTCGGCATCCGCGTCATCATGGACACTGGCCATCCCATAACATTCTACGCTGCAGCGATCCGCAACGTAATACGAGTAGTGGACATCCAGCCCGCCGGATCATCCTTGCTTGGCATGTCCTTCGTATTCTTGCATCCGCAAAACAAACGCCTGGGAGACCTCGCAGCCGGAACGGTGGTAGTCCGCGATGCCGATGACGAGATCGCGCGCGTCGGCCAGGAAAACGACACAGGCCCGGTACTCGATGTCGGACAACCCGTCCTAACGGATGACGAGTTCCGGCTGTTGGAGCAGTTCCTAGATCGAATGGATTCGTTGCCTGCGTCTATCCGGCTCCGGTTCGCAGTCGACCTTCATAAGCGGTTCCACAACCGAATCCCTGCGGCGGGTCCCCGAGCCGAGGATTCCTTGATCTCACTCCACCACTTGGAGAACACAAGGAGGCGCAGCCTTCCGGCAACGAGGACCGCGTCGCAGGAAAGGAAAACCACTGGTCTGGCGCGCCGTTTCGTGGCCCTCCGAAGGAGCACTTGGGATGCTTTTCGTTCACGCGGTACTAACCTTCAGAAGGCCGGACTCAGACGTCTGACGGGTGCTGAGGTTAGGAGTTTCGCACTCCAATATCGAGAAGTCGCCGCCGATCTCGCGCGGGCCCGGACGTACGGAGTGGACACACGAGTGGTAGAACACCTGGAACGCGTAGTCGCCCTGGGCCACAACGTGCTTTATGGGATGCGCGGCACCCCGGCGGTCTCACTGAAATCGTTGGTCTTGAACCGTTTCCCGGCTGCAGTGATTCAGGCCCGCGCGTATGTGTTGGCCGCCTTCCTCGTATTCGCCGTCCCAGGATTGGTGGGATTCGTGCTCTTGCGCGAGCAACCTGGTTTGGCCGAGGACATCATGCCGCCAACCATGGTGGCACGAGCCGAGGCCGGACATCGGATGATCGTGCAGGGCCGCGGGTACGCGGAGACACTCTCTCCCTATCTACCCATCGTGGCGTCGAATATCGTAGCCAACAATGTTCAGGTTGCCTTTGGAGCCTTTGCTTTCGGGATCTTGGCCGGGGTCGGCACCGTCATGCTGCTCGCGTTCAATGGTTACTTCTTCGGGTCGGTACTCGGTCTGTTCAGCAACTACGGTCTGCTGGGATGGATTTTGACGTTTGTCGCCGGCCATGGCTTCCTGGAACTAACGGCGATCTTCATCGCCGGGGCCGGAGGACTGTTGCTTGGCCGCGCAATCGTTGCGCCCGGGGACTTGACGAGGCGAGATGCCCTCGTCGTTCACGGTCGTCTTGCCATAAAGCTCGTGGGTGCTGCCACTGTGCTTCTCTTGATGGCTGGGCTCATTGAGGGATTCCTGTCGGCGAGCGACGCACCCCCACCTTTGAAGCTAGGTGTGAGCACCGGTAGCGTTGTTTTGCTAACGCTATACTTCGCAGCCGGACGCCAGGCTCGCATCGGCGAGGATGCTGCTGCCAGGCTCGAAGCTGCAGAGGCACCCAGACCCTAGCATCCGACATCTCTCCGGGGCTGTGCTGTAAGTCTTGGTACTTCAATAAGTTATGGGAGAAATTCGACATATCCTCCCAACCGACCTGCTACAATCCATTGTCCGCCCCAAAGAACCCACTACCCTAAGGACGTAGCGGCCTGAAACCAATGCTGTGGTTCCTACGTCCGAATAAGGTGTAGTAGCGGGCTTACGTAACCAGGAGACCCTCCTTTGGACATCGCCCGGGAGCCACCTCCGAAGAGGAAGAAGTATTTACCGGCTGGGATAGCGGCACTGGCGATAGTGTTGACGACGGTTGGGTTGTCGCGTCTGAAGCCGGCGGCACCGGGTGTGGACCGA